>JBBQRP010000004.1:0-181396 GCA_038214715.1 Thermoanaerobaculia bacterium
TGGCTCTCCCAAGACCCTCTCGGCGACCGCGACTCCGTCAACCTCTACGGATTCGTCGGAGCAAGGCCGCACGAGAAGACCGATCCGTTGGGACTGGGAATCCTCGATGACACATTCGGCTGGGTGAAGGAGAAGACCACAACGCTCTATGACGCGGCCCTCCGGAAGCTCGGGCTGCGCGACGGGAGCAACTCACCTACGCGCCAGGCTGTGGAGCAGGCGCGACGCCAGGCCCCTGATGTCATCTGGCCGAGCGACAGATTCAGCTACCAGCCGCCGAGTGGCTTCAGCAATTCCTTCCGCAGAGAGACCACGGATATTGCGTCGACGATGACCGCGGGCGCTGCGGTGATCGGCAGGGAAGTAGTCATTTACTACGGCTCCGGCAAGGCCATCGAGCTTGTTGGCGAGGTAGGAGGCGTTGTAATCCGCCGAACTTTCAACAGTCTCCGAGAGGCCCAGGTTGGTGCGCGGGAAATGGGCGCCAACGTCAGGTGGGTTGAGAGAGAGGCTGTCACCGCAGAGAAGATCTCGGCCGAGGGTACCCAGTTCGAGGCGGCGACGACCCCTGCATCTCGCGGGGCGCGACGTCCAACGCGCGCACAGAGGGACAGAGTGTTCGAGCGCGGCAAAGATGCAGCCGGAACGCCTCGATGCGAATACTGCGGAGATGAGATAACGCGTGAACCTCGCCAGCCGACCACGTATGAGAGTGATCATCGAACAGCTTGGGCAAAGGGTGGCCCTACGACTGACGACAACCTGGCTTCGTCGTGCCGGACATGCAATCGAGGAAAGGGCGTAAAGACGGTCGAAGAATTCATGGACTCGCGTCCGCAACCTCCCGATCCCACTAAGCCTCCGAACGAATGACCGAGCTTGCCTCTTTCACGTGCTCTCACGTTTTCTCGGCGCAACGTGACGTGCTTCTCGTGATCCGCGAAGAGGGCGATTGGATGTTCATGTGCGGCGAGGAGCATGAAAGCGATGAGGAATATCACCTGGTAGGGCTGAATCATCTGCTGGACAGGGATGGGTCCCTGAGAGAGGTCCTAGACCTGTCCGAGGGCTTTGAAGCCGAAAGATCTTCAAAGGCCGGGGCTTGGATTCGAACTGAGATCACAGCGTCATACTGACTCGTCCGAAGAGACCGCGATCGGCGCCCCGCGGCGCTCCGGCGGAAGGGGTGAGGGAGCCGGGCGCTCTGCGGCGCGCGCGCCGGGCGGGGCCCCAATTTCCCCATCCCGGTCACGCGCGCCGCATCCACGCGCTCTGGCGCGTGGTCGCTGTCCGGTAATGGACCATTACCGTACCCGGGGCTTTTCATTTCCCGCTGCGCTTCGCTTCGCGGGGGCACCCCTTCCGCCTCCGGGTCGCGTGCTCGCTACGCTGCGCCGCGACCTTTTACAGAACCAAGGCTCTGTTAAACGCCGTGGGCCGTAAGGAGCGCGCCCGAGCGCGGGCGCGAGCGGCTAACGGCCTTGCGCGGCGCGCCTCTGAAGGGCGCGCGCGGCTGCGCGCGCTCCCATGTGCCGCTTCGCTTCGCTGCGCGGGTCGCGTGCTCGAACCACGCACCACGAACGTGCGCACCGCGCAAGGCCACGTGGCTATCGGTGCTCGCGGGCATGAGCCGCTTCGGCTTCGCCTCCGCGGGCCGCTCGGGCGGTAAGGCGCTGGCAGTGCGCGTGCGTCTCTTCCGCTCCGGTCGCCTGCGCGCCTCGCTTCGCTCGTGTGCTCGGCCACCTTCGCGGACACGCTCCCGCCAGCGCCGAGAACGACGAGGGCACGAGAGCGCGCAGCCGCGCTGCGCGCGGCCGCGCCGGAGGCGCGGCTAAGGGTGGTCGATTCTGGAAGCGGGCCCTAGATTGAGAGAGCGGCCGACCCCCCCGACCGGGCTCAAGCCCGTGCACAGCAACGTCTGGCATGCGGGGCGCGCGGCCGTTTTTCCTTTAGAAGCCCGCGCCAAGCGCGCGCAAGAGGCGGGCGGTGTCCGGTGCAGCTTTAGCTCCTCGGCCGGCATCTCCCGCGGCAGATCCTGACGGCCGGAGGGGCCGAGAAGGTGCTCGCACAGGCTGACCTCACCTCTCCCATCAGCATCCGCGACCGGGCGATCCTCGAGACCTTACTACTCGACCGGAATCAGACGAAGCGAGCTCATGCGCCTTAGGCCGCGGCAAGCAGGGGATGAAGGGCTCGAGGAGCCATAGAATTCAGGCTATGAAGGTTGTCGTGACCGTCGATCGTGACGAATACGGCGTCTTCGGCCGGGTGCCCGGCCGTCCCCGGCTGTGTCAGCCAGGGTGCGACCGAGAAAGAGGCTCTGAGGACCCTCGAAGGGGCGATCCGTGAATGCCTCGACGTCAGAGCCGAAAAGGGCATGCCGCTGGCGGTCGCCGTCCATCAGTTGAAAATCTCCGCTCTGGGAACCCGACGTCCCACTTTCGGAGGCGGCGCTTCTACTCCGACCCCAGAACCCTCTGCTTCTTCTTCAGGTGCGGGGCGGTGCGCTTGGCGTCGCGGAGGTGATGGAAGGCGAGGACCGGGTGCCGGAGGAGCATCCGGGAGCCGGCGAAGCGCATGACCTCGTGCATCTGCTCGCGCATGTCCTTCGTGTAACAGTGGACCGGGCAGTTCCGGCACGTGGGTTTTTGCTCTCCGTACGGGCACTTGAGGAGCCGGTAGCTCGCGTACTCGAAAAGCGCTTCACAGCCCATGCACAGACGCCCTCCCCGCGCGCGGACGTGGAGGCGATGCGCCTCGCACCAGAGCTCGAGCATCGCTTCGATCGTGCGCTGTTCCCGCCGCAGGCGGGGGGTCGTAAGGAGGAAATCCTGGAACTCCCTCGGGACGGCGCTCACGGAAGCATCGTGTCCCAGGACATCGGGGGGTGGCCCCGATGCAGATGTATCAAATCGCACTCCGCTTGATTCCGGGCCCCTCTTCGCACAGACTTGCGCCGTCGTGTCCGACCCGGTGGAACCCTTCGATGAGACCGTCGCGCCGCGGCGCCGGCGCCGGTGCTTCTTCTGCGACGTCGACAAGTCGGACGAGTGGAATTTCGTCGCCTCCCTGAACACCTTCGTCTGCAAGAAGTGTCACGACCGCATCAACGAAACCGCTCCAACGAATAAGGAAGCGAAGGGCTCGTCGTAGCGATCCCGGCTCGTCCGGGATAATGAGTGCCCGGAGGTCCCCGCCCGTGCTCGAACCTGCTGCGTACCATGAGCTGCGGCGGAGCCCGCGCGTCGCGCTGCGGATTCCGATCGGCCTCCGGTGGGAGGGCCAGCGGTTCACGGGATCGACGCTGATCGTGAACAACCACGGCGCCCTCCTGTACGCGCAGCGGAACGTAACGGTGGGCGACATCTGTGAGCTCGAGAACATGCGGACGCGCGTTCACACGCACTGCCGCGTGGTGTGGCAGGCCGGGCTCGATCAGACCGGATTTTTCAAGCTCGGCGTCGAGATGCTCGAGGCGAACCCCCAGATGTGGGGCTCGGACTACTCGATGGCTCTCGCGCGCCTCGCCGCCCCGCCCGGCTGAGGCGGCCTCAAAGGGCGGGAGGTCCGGGCGCAGGAGGTTCCGGCAGGGGGGCTCCTTCCGCGAGCTTCTTCAGGCTGAGCCCGCCGGCCACGAGGAACGCGAGGCCGACGAGCGTGATCGGCACGAACGAGAGCGCGTGGGAGACGAGCGCGAACGCGGCCGACGTGTTCTTCGAGACGCCGTAGAACCCGGTGAGGGAATAAGCGACGGCCGCGTGGTATCCCCCCACGCCCCCCGGCGTCGGGATCGCGAGACCGAGGACGGCCCACGTCAGCACGAAGAACGCGACGGGGAACGGGAAGACGAGATCGAAAGCGTGGAGCGTGCACGTGATCTGAAACGCGATGAGGAGCCAGAGGGCGAGGGACGCCGCGCCCACCACGAGAACGTCGCGAACGGTGCCTAGTGCACCGAGGCCGTCGAGAAACGAATGGAGGATCGATTCGACCTTCGCACCGAACCGTTCCGGAAGGGGCCGCAGCATCGGCTTCACGAGGCGGTCGACGCGGGAGGGTTTCGCCGCGAGAAAGCCCAGGAGGGCGAGGCCGAAGAGCGTCCCGATCCCGAGGGCGAGCGCGGAGCGCCGGAGGAGCTCGAACCGGCCGGTCTCCTCGCCCCCCATCCCGGCCGGTGCCCATCCGATCGCATAGGTCACGAAGAGCCCGATGACCGTCACGAGGTCGATGAGACGCTCGAGGGCGATGGAAGCGATGCAGGGCGCGACAGGAAGGCCGGCGTTCTTCGCGAGCGCGACGGGGCGCACGATCTCGCCGGCGCGCGCGGGGAGGAGGGTCGACGCCGCGAATCCGATGGCCGTCGCCGAGTTCAGCTCCAGGGGCGTCGGGTGCCCGGCTTTCTTCAGGAGCAGACCCCACCGCCACGATCTCAGGAGCGGTGTTCCGAGGAGACCCGCGACGATCGCGGCGGCGAGCCATGGCACGTGGGCGGCGCCGATCGCCCGTCCGACGGCGGCGAAGTCGAGTGTCCTGAGGAACAGGACGAGAAGCAGCGCGGCGAGCCCGAGCGAGATCGCGACACGGAACGCTCTCTTTCGGGACGCCACGTGGCGATGGTAGCCCACCGGTTAGAGTAGATTCGGGTCGTGCGCGCCGTTCCGGTGTTTTTCGATCCCGTGGTCCTTCGCCACGACACGGGGCCGTATCACCCGGAGACGGCGCACCGGATCGAGGCCGTCGTCGACGCGCTACGTCAGGACGGCCGGCGCATCGAGGCGCCGGCGGCACCCGAACGCACGATGAAAGCCGTGGAGCGCGTCCACGACCCCGCCTACATCAAGCGTCTCGAGGACCTCTGCCGGTGGGCACCGGAGGGCGACGGCGGTCCGTTCTCGCTGTTCGACTGTCCCGACAACCCGATCTCCAAAGGGACCTTCGCGGCCGCTCTGCGCGCGGCGTCCCTCACGCTCGCCGCCACGGATGCGGTGGCTTGCGGCCGCGCGTCCTCGATCTTCGTCGCGACCCGCCCGCCCGGCCATCACGCGCTGGCGGCGCGCGCCATGGGCTTCTGCTTCCTGAACACGATCGCGATCGCCGCGCGGGATCTTCTCGAGCACCACCGCGTTTCGCGCGTCCTCGTCGCGGATTTCGACGTGCACCACGGAAACGGCACGCAGGACCTCTTCTGGGACGACGGCCGCGTCGCGTACCTCTCGGTGCATCGCTACCCCTTCTACCCGGGTACGGGCGCCGCCGACGAAACCGGGGAAGGCCGCGGCCGCGGCGCGACCCGGAACGTGCCGATGCCGCAGGGCGGCGGGGATGCCGCGTACGCAGGCGGATTTTCGTCAGCGCTCGAGTCTCTCGCCGAGAAATTCCGCCCCGAGTTCATTCTCGTGAGCGCGGGATTCGACGCCCACCGCCTGGACCCGCTCGGCGGAATGCGGGTCACGAACGAGGGGTTCGCGTGGATGACCCGCACGATCGAGGACGTCGCCGCCACGTTCGCGGGGGGGCGGGTCGTTTCGCTCCTCGAGGGCGGCTACGACCCTTCGGCCACAGCTCAGGCAGCCGTGGAGCACGTGCGCGTTCTCACGGGCACCGACGGCCTCATCTGAGGTTCCGGCCGTAACCCCCTATTTGACAGGACCTTTCGCGAAGGATAAACTCTATCTGCGTCAATCTCTCTATTCGTCGGTCTTGACCTGGCGTCTCTCTGGAATTTCTCGATGCACGGAGGCTCGTGATGAAGCGGAAGGCCCTCATCCTCCCAGTGATCGCCGCGGGCGCGGCTCTCTTCGCGGCCCTGCCGGCGGCGGCTCGTCGCGTTGACGGACCGGCCCTTGCCTGCCAGTCGCAAATGCTGGGAGCCATTGACGTTCCGGTCGACGGCGCCACGGTTTCGGGTTACGTGCAGGTCATCGGCTTCGCCCTCGACGGGAACCTGGTGTCCAACGTCGATGTCTTCGTGGACGGCACTGACGAGGCGAATCGCGTCTCCGAGGCCGGCGGCGCGAACATAAACCTCCCGCGGCCGGACGTCATCCAGTTCTTCCCGCAATATGGCGGAACCGCCGGCAAGAACCCCGGCTACCAGGCGTCCTTCAAGGCGTCCCTCTTCTCGAACGGCTCCCACACGATCTACGTGCGCGCGACCGACGTGAACGGCTGCTCGTATTTCCTGACGCCGCGCGCCGTCCGGGTCGACAACACCCGGAACCAGCCGCCCTTCGGCGGTGTCGACTTCCCGCTTCCTGACAGCGGCGTGAGCGCGAACGGCGTCCTCACCGTGGCGGGTTGGGCCCTCGACGACCGGAAAGTCGATCACGTCGACGTCTTCGTGGACGGCCTCATCGAGCGCCAGGCCGTGACGGGGATCTATCGCGCCGACGTCGCCGCGAACTTCCCCGGCAACACGCAGGCGATCGTCGCGGGCTTCGTCCTGAACGTCGACTCGACGCGCTACGCGAACGGCGTCCACACCGTCACCGTGAAGGCCGTCGACGATCAGGGCCAGCAGGGCCTCCTCGGAACACGCCGCGTGCAGATCTTCAACAACTCGCCGAACCTCGCGCCGTTCGGTGAGGTCGAGTTCCCGCTCCTGAACTCCACGTGGTTCGGGAACTGCTTCGCGGTCGGCCACGGAACGCCCTCCGGCGTCGGGACGATCATCGACCCGAGGTACCTCATGTTCGTGACGGGCTGGGCGATGGACACGTCCGTCGCGCAAGAGCGCGGAGGCGTCGCGCACGTTGTCCTCGAAATGGACGGCGTGACGATCAAGGACAGCCGCATCGACTGCCACCGGGAGTTCCTGCTCGCGAACGCGCTCGTCGACTGTTACGGCTACTACCGGCCGGACATCGAGGTCCTCTACCCCGGCTTCCAACAGGCCCCGAACGTCGGCTTCCAGTTCTTCGTGGACGCGGGATTCCTCATCACGCAGCGGGGCTTCAAGGAAGGTGCCCACATGCTGCAGATCAAGGCGATCGACAAGGAAGATTCCGCGACCCTCCTGAAGGAAGTCCCGATCGTCATGGAGTGCGCCACGGGGAATCTCGATCCGCCGCCGATCGGCTCGATCGACGATCCCACGAACTACAAGTTCATCGGCGGCGTGTTCCCGGTCGTCGGCTGGGCGCTCGACCTCGACAGTGTGGTCAAGATCCGCATTCTGATCGACGGCGTCGCGCAGATCGACGCGGTCCGCGGCGTCGACTTCGCCGACTACGGCTTCGCGAGTCCGGACATCGCGCTCCAGTACCCGAGCTATCCCCAGAGGGAAGCGTCCCGCTTCCGCTTCTTCCTCGACACGACCCAGATCTCCAATAGCGAACACGACCTCCTCATCGAGGTGACGGACGCGCGCGGCAACGTGCGCTCCGCGGGTACGCGCCGCTTCATCGTGGACAACAACACGCTGGTGCGCTGAGAAGGAAGAGAAGAAGACGAAGAGAGGGCCCGGCGGTTGCCGGGCCTTCGCGTTTCTGGGAGGGCGGGCGCGCTCCGAAGCAAAATCTCTTATCCTCGTCTTCCCTGATGCAGCCCGCCCAGAAGAAGTTCCTGATCCGTTTCGTCCTCGCCCTCGGCGCGTTCTATCTGCTGGTCTCGATCCAGCCCGTCAACGACCGCATCGTCGTTCCCTTCACGGAGCTTCTCGTGCGCGCGTCGACCTCCATCCTCGCGGCGATCGGGGAGAGGACGCAGGCGGTCGGCACGCTCATCCAGGCACCCGCCTTCGCGGTGGACGTGAAGAACGGATGCAACGGGATCGAGGCGGCGCTCCTCCTCGTGGCCGCGATGCTCGCCTTCCCCGCGACGCCGGCGCAGCGTGTGAAGGGCATCGCCGCGGGCCTCGCGGCGATCCAGGTCGTGAATCTCTTCCGCATCGTGTCGCTCTTCTGGCTGGGCGTGCACCACCGGAACGTGTTCGAGCTGTTTCACGCGGCGGTCTGGCAGACGGCGCTCATCCTCCTGGCCGTCGGGATCTTCCTCGCCTGGAGCCGTTCCGCGGGGAGCGGGGGTCGGGTTGAAGCTCGCTCTTAGGGTCGCCCTCGGCTTCCTCCTCGGCCTCGCACTCTGGTGGTTCCTCACGCCCGCGTACGACCGTCTTCTCGCGGGCGTCGCCGAGGGCGCGGTGCGCCTGCTCGAGCGCCCCCGGGCGACGCGCCTTTACGCCGACGAGCGGCGTCTCGTGATCGACCGGGCGGACTTTCCGTCCACGTCAGACCGGCCGTCCCTGCCTTTGGACGATCTGACGTTCGACGTCATCCTCTTCCTGTCTCTCGCGGCCACGACGAAGGGACTCTTCCGCGACCGCGCCGTCCGGGGGCTCGCTTTCGGGATGCTTGCGCTCTTCGTGCTCCACACAGCCGCCGTCGTCGTGAGCGTCGAGGCGTTCTACGCGACGCGCCTCGGCGCGTGGAGCGAGGCGCACTACGGCGCCGTCAGCCGGAACGTCTGGGCCACCGCCGTGCACTTCTGGCGGTTCGTGGGTTGCTACGCGGCGCCGTTCCTGCTCTGGTGGCTGCTCATTCGGCCTCCGGAATCCGCGACCGGACCCGTTCCTCGTACGCCGCGGCCAGGCGCGCGACGCCGGAAAGGCGCCTGAGCACTTCGATCAGCTGGACCTCTCCCTCGAGGCCAACGCGACGGACTCCTCCGTCAGGGCTTGAGCGGACCCTTCACGTCGGAGTTCTTCGCGAGCTGCATCTGCTGGTGGGCGAGCGCGAGCTTTTCGGCCTCGGGGAAGAGGGTGAGGGCTTTCTTGAGCTGGACGTCGCCTTCCTGGCTCACGCGGTAACCGGCTTCCCGGCCGTACGCGGCTGTCATGAGCTCCTCGCGGATCGCGCGGTCGAGGATCGACGGATCCGCCTCCGCCTCGTACGAAGTCCGCGTCTTCGTCTCGAGCCCGAGATTCGGCCGGGCGTCGACGAACGCATAGAACTCCTCGCGTACGGCGGGCGTAACCTGGAAGTCCCGCGGCACGTTCGGATGCTTCGCCCGGTAGTCGACGGCGAACTCGAAGAACAGCCCGCGCGCGTACAGGGTGGCCGCGAAGCGCGAGAGGTTCGGCGACTTCACGAAAACGTCGGGCGTGATGCCGCCACCCCCGAAGACGATGCGCCCGGCGTCGGTGCGAAACGCTTCCTTTTTCTGGGAGGAGGCCGCGTCGCGCGCGGGGCCCGTCTCTTCGCTGTCGCCTCCCTCCTCGTCCTCGGGCGAGAGGTACTCGAGCACGTCCTTGTAGTCGCGCTGGATGCACCGCCCGGAGGGGGTGTAGTACTTCGCGGTCGTCAGGGCGAGGCCCGCGCCGTCCGAGAGGTTGTAGACCGACTGGACGAGGCCCTTGCCCCACGTCGTCTGTCCGACGATGACGGCGCGATCGTGGTCCTGGAGGGCGCCCGCCACGATCTCCGAGGCCGACGCGGAACCCTTGTTGACGAGAACGACGACCGGGATCCTCGCATGGTTGTTCCTGCCGGGGGACGAGAAGCTCTGCTCCTGCGCGCCGTTCCGGCCGCGCGTCACGACGACCTTCTCGTTCTTCCCGAGGAAGAAATCGGACACGGCGATCGCCTGATCGAGGAGGCCGCCGGGATTACCGCGCAAGTCGAACACGAGCTTCTTCATTCCCTGCTTCTCGAGCTTTTCCCATGTGTCCTGGAGCTCGGGGGCCGACGTATGGGTGAAGTCCTTGAGGCGGATATAGCCGACTCCGGGCTCGAGCATGTAGGCGAACGAGACGGAGTTCGTCGGGATCTCGGCGCGCGTGACGGTCATCTGAAGGGGCGCGTCGAGGCCGGGACGGAGGATCGTGATCGAGACCTTCGTGCCCTTCGGGCCCTTGAGCTTCTTCACGACGGCGTCGACGGGAAGGTCGTCGATGCTCTGTCCCTCGACGCGGTCGATGATGTCGCCGGCCCGGATCCCGAGGCGGGCGGCTGGCGAGCCCTCGACGGGCGTGATGACCGTGACCTTGCCGTTGCGCTTGCTGATGATGATGCCGAGCCCGTAGAACGACCCGCGCTGTTTCTCGACCATCGAGGAGTACTCCTCGGGCTCGAGGAAGTTCGTGTGCGGGTCTAGCGTGCCGAGCATGCCGTGGATCGACGCGTAGACGAGCTTGTTTGCGGGCACGTCGTCGGCGTACCAGGAGCGCGCCGTCGCGAGGATGTCGGAGTATTCCTTGAAGCCGGGGTTCGTCGCGTCGGACGCCGCGCCGAGGCGGCCGCCCGCGATTCCGCCCGCAACGGTGACGGTGAGGAGAAAGACGGCGGCGACGAGAAAGCGCCGCCGGGACTGTCTCTTGGAAACGGGGGATTCGGTCACGTTGGGGGCCCTCCCAGGACGCTTCGAGCGTAGCACGCGAGGGAAGCGTTCCTTGACTTCGAGGGGGTCGCGTCGGAGCATCGGGCGCGCTCAGGAGGCGCGTCGATGGGCAACCTTGGAATGCCGGAACTTATGATGATCATGTTTCTGGCGCTTCTTCTCTTCGGCCCCAAGAAGCTGCCGGAAATCGGCAAGCAGATCGGAAAGGCTCTCGGCGAGTTCAAGCGGGCGTCCAACGATCTGAAGCGCTCGATCGAGGATGAGATAGAGAAGGCGAACATCAGCGCCGACGTCCTGAAGGACGATCCGCCGAAGCAGGGAGAGAAGCCCGTGACGCCCATGCCCGTCCTCGCCGAGGGCTCGGTTTCTCAAGCGGCTAAGGGTTCCGTTTCCCAGGCAGCTGAGGGCTCCGTCTCCCAGGAGAAGGTCAATCTGGAAAAACCCGCCGAGGCGAACAAACCCTCGTGACCGAAGAAGGAAGGAAGAGCCCGGAGGACGAACTCCCCCGGATGTCGTTCCTCGAGCACCTCGAGGATCTCCGCAAGCGGCTTTTCGTCTCGGCCCTCGCGATCGCGGGCGGCTTCCTCCTGTGCTGGTGGAAATCCAAGGAGATCTTCCAGTGGCTCGAACGGCCCGTCCTCTCGGCGCTCCCGGCCGGGACGAAGCTCGCGTACACGCAGCTCACCGAGCCGTTCATGCTCTACATCAACATCGCCCTCCTCGCGGGCGTGTTCGTGGCGAGCCCGGTGATCCTCTACCAGGTCTGGCTCTTCATCGCGCCAGGCCTCTACCGCCACGAGCGGCGGTGGGTGTGGCCCTTCGTGATCCTGTCCGTCCTGTTTTTCGTCGGGGGCGGCTACTTCGGTTACGCGGTCGGCTTTCCGATGGTGGCGAAGTTCCTCGTGGCGACGGGCGAGGACTTCATGCCCGTGCTCAAGATCGACGACTACCTCGACATCACGTCGAAGCTGCTCCTCGGCATGGGGCTCGTCTTCGAGACCCCGATCATCATCTTCTTCCTGGCACGAATGGGCGTCGTAACGGAGAGGTGGCTCCTCGCGAAGTTCCGCTATGCGGTCCTCATCATCTTCATCATCGCGGCGCTCATCACTCCGACTCCTGACATTCCGACGCAGTGCGCGTTCGCGCTGCCCATGTGCGCCCTGTATCTCCTGGGGGTCGCGATGGCATGGGTTTTCCGGAAACGCGAGCCGAAGAAGTCCTAGCAGGCGAGGGGCGCTCTAGGCAGGAACACCGGGACCCGCGCGCAGCCGGTCGCCGAGGCGGCGTGCGCTCTTCGGAAGCGGCCTCGTCGTCCGCACGAAGTCGTGAAGGACGGCGGCGAATCTCCCGGGGTCGTCGCGATGCGGGAAGTGGCCCGCGTCCTCGAAGATTTCGAGGCGGCTTCCGGGCATCCGCGCGTGGGCAACGCGGGCGTGCCCGACCGGGATGAGCGGATCGTGTTCGCCCCAGACGATGAGCGTCGGGAGACCCTCGACGAGGTAGAGGCGCCCGTGTGCGCTCAAGCGCTGGCCGGAGAGGTCCATCACGCCGCGCACCGTGTGGATGAAGGCCCGGCGGGCCGCGGGATCGCCGAGAGAGACGAAACTGCGCCACGTTTCGTCGAGATCGGGTCCCGCGCGGACGCCGAAGAGGCTCATGCCGCGGACGAGCGCACCGACGCCCCGGGCGGCGGTCGTGCTCAGCCAGGGCAGGACGAATCCGGCTCCCGGCAGCGAGGCCGCGCGCAGAAGCGGATGCACCTCCCGGCCGAGCCCGCCGCTGTCGACGAGGACGAGTCGCTCGACACGCTCGGGAAACTGGTAGGCGAACTGCATCGCGATGCCGCCCCCGAGCGAGTGTCCGACCAGGGTCGCGCGGTCCAGGTGGAGCGCTTCGAGAAGATCGCGCAGCGCGTTCGCGTAAGCCGAGAGCGAGTAGTCGCCGTTCGGCTTGGCGGACTCGCCGTGGCCGAGGAGATCCGGGGCGAGGACGTCGAATCGCCGCCCGAGGACCGGAAGGACGGCGTCCCACGTGGAGGAGGTGCCCGCGATCCCGTGGAGGAGGACGAGCAGCGGTCCGCGCCCGACTCTCTGATAGCCGTATCGCTCCCCATGCAGGAGGATCGAGGACGAGCGGGGAGTCTTCAGAGGCCCATCAGGGCGAGCTCGTTCACGAGGGCGGTCACGCGCGGGTGCGCCGCGAGCTCGTCCCACAGCCAGCCGTGCTTCGCCTTGACGTCGTCGAGGTGCGCCCGCAGGCGTTCGGCGTCCTTGTCGAGCGCCGCGGCTCGCAGGCTCTCCATGGACGCGCGCGCCTCCGGCGTCGCGCGGTCTCCCAGCCTCGCGTCGAGGTCGTCGAATGCGGCCTTCACACGCTCCTCGTGCTGAGCCGGAAGGTCCTCGCCCAGGGGCGTGCGGGGAAGGGGTCTCGTGTGCTCGTCGTCCATGGGGCCCTCCGGGATTCGAGGATGCGGAAACAATGTAGCACCGTGCGTGCCGCCCGGTGGTTCGTGCGAGACTTCCCGCCGTGCGCGAGCGGCTGACGCGGGTCTTCAAGGCGTTCACGTACCCGGATTTCCGGCTGCTCTGGGCAGGCGCCTTCACCTCGAGCGTCGGCACGTGGATGCAGACGGTCGCGCAGAACTGGCTCGTCCTCACGATGACGGGGTCGGCGTCGTGGCTGGGCTTCACCGCCTTCCTGCAGGAGACTCCGTTCCTTCTCTTCTCGCTCTTCGGAGGCGTTCTCGCGGACCGCCGGGATCGCCGGCGAATCCTCCTCCTCTCGCAGGTGGTCCAGCTCTCGTCGGCCTTCCTTCTCGCGGGGCTCATCTTCACGAATCACATCCAGGTCTGGATGATTCTCGTGCTCGCCGTCGTCGTCGGCTTCGCGCAGTCGTTCGGGGGGCCGGCCTACCAGGCGCTCGTCCCGACGCTCGTCGACAGGGAAGACCTTCCGAACGCGGTCGTCTTGAACTCGATCCAGTTCAACCTCGCGAGGGTCATCGGTCCCGTCCTCGCGGGCATCGCGTTCTACAAGCTGGGCGCGGCCGCGTGCTTCGGCCTGAACGGGCTCTCGTTCTTCGCGGTCATCGTCGCCCTCCTCCTCCTGAAGCGCGGGGCCCCGACCGGCGCCGCGAGCGGGAGCGTCCTCGAGAACCTGAAGGCGGGGCTCGTCGCGGTGCGCGACGCGCGCGGGCTCCGGGGACTCATCGGCCTCTCGTTCGTCGGAAGCCTGTGCGCGTTTCCGCTCGTCACATTCCTCCCCGTCTTTGCGAAGGACGTCTTCGGGCAGGATGCGAAGGGTTACAGCGCGCTTCTCGCCGCGTTTGGATGCGGAGCCGTGTGCGGCGCGCTCGGGACGGCGGGATTCGGCCACGTCAAGCGTCGCGGCGCGCTCGCAGTGGTGATGCAGATGACGTTCGGCGGGCTCTCCATCGCCTTCGCGCTTTCGCGCGTCGCGTGGATCTCTTACGGGATCCTCTTCCTGGCGGGGGCGGCGATCGTCATCGTCTTCGCGATGTTCATGACGCTCGTCCAGCAGAACGTCGACGACGCGATGCGGGGACGCGTCGTGAGCGTCTACACGCTTGCGTTCCGGGGCGCGATGCCGCTCGGAAACCTGACAGCGGGCTTCCTCGCCACGCTCATGCCGGCGCCGTGGGTCCTCGTCGGGAACGGGGCGCTTCTCGTCCTCGTCGGACTGACGGTTCTCCTGAGGAACAACCCGGAAGGCGTCGCGGCGCTCTGAGTCGCCCCGGCTAGGAGCCGGACCAGGATCGCCAGTCCGACGTCTCCATCTCGAGCGTGACCGCGCGCTTGCCGCGGTTCATGTTGAGGAAGATCTTCTTCGGGACCCACACCGCCGGAACGTCGTCCCTCACCTTCGGCAGCGCCTCGAACGTCGCGCGCAGGAACGCGATGTCGACGATCCGGGGGTCGACGGTCGTCTTGACCTCGATTTCGCTCGCGATCTTCGTCTTCGGGTCGAGGTACAGAACGGCGTCGTCCTGAATCCGGCCGAGCCCGCGGCCGTGAATGCGGAGCTTCCCGGCGCGGTCCGGGTCCTCGGGCATCAACTCGGCCCTTTCGGCCCAGGCCGCGACGCGCTCCGGGGAGAGACGTGCGTAGAACTGCATGAGCGATTGTGCCTGCTCGAAGAGATTGTCCTCCTCGGTGTTCGACGTGGGCGGGGAGAGGCGCGAGCGGGGATCGTTCTCGGGGAAGGGCGTAGGCGCGACGGACTTGTCGAACTTGACGATCTTCTTCACGAGCTCGCCGTTCGGGCCGAGGTGAACGTTCTCGGTGCGCGCGACGCGCAGGACGCCGTCCACCTTCATCTCCGTCTTGAGCCTCCACTGGTAGGCGGCGAGGCGCTCGCGCTCGACCTTCAGTCCCTTCCCGAGATCCGGTTTGGACGGCGCGGGGGCTTGCGCCGCGAGCGGGAAAGCGGTCAGAGTAACGGCGGCGAAGAAAAGCATCCGGAGTTTCACGGAGGGAATCGTGCCACAGACCGACGCTCCGCACGGCGGGATGAGGTTCGAAACGCTCTCCGTGCACGCGGGGCGGAGGCCGGACGCGGTTTCCGGGTCCGTGGCGCCGCCGCTCTACCTCTCGACGACGTTCGAGCGGGACGTCGACATGCTGCCGCTCGGCGGACATACGTACATCCGCGAGTCGAATCCCATGACGTCGCTGCTCGAGGACGCGCTCTTTCCTCTCGAGGGCGGAACGGGCGCCCTCGTGTTCGCGTCCGGGATGGCCGCGGGCGTGTCTCTTCTCCAGACGCTTCCCGCGGGGGCCCACGTCCTCCTGCCCGACGACGCCTATTACGGCTGGCGAGTCGTCGCACGGGAGTTTCTCCCGCGGTGGGGCCTCACGGCGAGTTTTTGCGCGATGGACGATCTCGACGCCGTGAGGCGGGCCGTCAGCCCCGCGACGAAGTTCGTATTCGTCGAGACGCCCTCGAACCCGCTCCTGAGGGTCTCGGACATCGCGGCGATCGTCGGAATCGCGCGGGCGTCGGGGGCGTGGGTCGCCGTGGACAACACGTTCGCGACGCCAGCCCTGCAGCGCCCGCTCGATCTCGGCGCGGACGTTGTGATTCACTCGGTCACGAAGTACTTCGGTGGCCACAGCGACGTTCAGGGAGGGGCGCTCGTCTTCGCGCGGCGCGACGAGACATTCGAGAATGCGATGCACGTCCGCCACATCCTCGGCGCCGTCCTCGCTCCGTTCAACGCGTGGCTCGTCCTCCGTGGCCTGCGCTCCCTCGCGGTGCGCGTCGCCGCGCACAGCTCGAACGCGCTCGCCGTCGCCCGCACGCTCGAGCGCCATTCGGCCGTTTCCCGCGTGAACTATCCGGGCCTGGCGTCCCACCCCGGGCACGCCGTCGCCGCCCGGCAGATGTCCGGGTTCTCCGGAATGATGTCGTTTCACGTGAAGGGGGGCCGGGAGGCGGCGCTCGCCGCCGTCGCGAAGGCGAAGCTCTTCGTGCGCGCGACGTCCCTCGGCGCCGTCGAAAGCCTCATCGAGCATCGCGCCACGAGCGAGGGTGCGGGCTCGACGACGCCGCAGGATCTCATCCGCCTCTCGATCGGACTCGAGCACCCGGACGACCTGATCGCGGACCTGATGCAGGCGCTCGGCTAGAGAGAGGGGAGACCCTCGTGCCCGCCTTCCGCGAAAACGACAAGCTCTTCCACAAATTCAACTCCGACCTCGGACCGGGTCGCGTCGAAAAGGTGGACGGCCGTCGCATCGTCGTGTTCTTCCCCGCCACGGAGACCCGGCTCACGCTCGCGGCCGACGACAAGGCCCTTCGCCCATTGCCCCTCGGCGAGGGCCAGAAGGCCCGGATCGAGGGCGAGGACGGCGAAGTCGTCGTGGACGCGATCGGCCCCGCCGGCGTGCGTCTTGCGGACGGACGCACGGTGGATCCCGTCCTCCTCTGGCCTCTCACCCTTCCCGACGACCCTGTCGAGCGCCTCGCCGCCCTCCAGACCGACCGCGCGGCCGCGTTTCGGAACCGTCTCGACGGGCTTCGCCTCGCGGAGATCCGCCAGGCAGCGGGCCTCGGCTCGTTCCTCGGCGGCCGCATCGCGCTGTTCCCGCACCAGCTCGACGTCGCCGAACGGGCCGCGGAGGCCGATCCCGTGCGTTGGCTCCTCGCGGACGAGGTCGGCCTCGGCAAGACGATCGAGGCATGTCTCGTGCTCTCGAGGCTCCTGCGTACCGACCGCGCCGACCGCGCACTCATCGTGGCGCCCGCGACGCTGACCGTGCAATGGCTCGGTGAGCTGTACCGGAAGTTCCACCAGACATTCGTCCTCCTCGACCGCATGAGGCGCGAGGATGTCGTGAAGGACCACGGGGAGGGCTTCAATCCTTTCGAGGCACACCGGCACTCGATCGTGGCGCTCGAGGACTTCATCGAGGATGAAGCGCTCTCCAAGCTCGCAGGGGCCGCGGGGTTCGACCTTCTCGTCGTGGACGAGGCGCACCGGCTGGAGCGCGCGAAGGGCGACGCGGGAAGCGACGCTTACCGTGCGATCGCGCCCCTGACGCGGGTCGCGCGGCACGTCCTCCTGCTGTCCGCGACGCCGCTCGAAGCGGACGCACATGGGTTCTTCCGGCTCCTCGAGCTGCTCCGGCCCGACGCCTACACCTCGGAAGAGACGTTTCTCGCGTCGCTCGAGCGCGGCGAGCCGCTGCCTCCGTGCACGAGCGCGACCCGGCGCGTCGATATCGGGGGCCTCCAGCCGCGAGTCCCTCTTCCCGTGGACCTCGAGTCGACACCGGTCTCCGCCGGCCTGACCGGCGACGAGAAGGAGGACGCGGCGGATCCCCGCGTCGCGTGGATCTCCCGGCAGGACGAGGTCTGGCGGGCCGCCGGTACCGCGAAAACTCTCGTTTTCGTCCATGCGCGCACGACACTTTCGGCCTTGAAGGAGCGGCTCGAGTCCGCGACCCGCAAGCGCGTCGCGATCTTTCACGAAGAGCTCACGCCCGAGAGGGGGGACGTCGAGGTCGCGGAATTCCGGCGCCCGGACGGCCCGTCGATCCTGATCTCGACCGAGGCGGGCGGGGAAGGCCGGAATTTCGAATTCTGCAGGCGTCTCGTCCTGTTCGATCTGCCGCGCGATCCCGCGGCGGTCGAACAGAGGATCGGCCGCCTGGACCGGATCAACCGCTCGATGCCCGTCGAGATCGTCTTCTTCCGGCCGCCCGACGGTTTCGAGCGCGAGGTCGCGGACCTCTACGAGCGAATCGGCCTCTTCACGTCTCCGCTCGGCGGGCTCGAGCGGTCTCTCGCCGACGTCGAGGCGGCGATCCTCAAGGCCGAGCGGTTCGCGAAAGTGGGGCGCACGCTTCCGATCGAAGCGCTCGCCGACGAGGTCCGGCGGGCCGCCGACGCGCGGCAGAGAGCCGTCTACCACCATCTCCACCACGACAGCTTCCGGCCTGAAAAGGCCGCCCGGATCCTCGCGAGGGTCCCGGCGGACCTCGATGAACGCATGCAGCGTTTCGTTCTCGACGCGTCGGACCTTCACGGTTTCGAGACAGCCGAGCGCGCCGGGAAACGCACGTGGTACGTGGAATTCGGCGCGGACGCGCTCGTCGAGCACCTGCCCGGCGTCGCGGGAGGCACGCGATGGCTCGGGACATTCGACCGGGTCGAGGCGGTCCGGAAGGAGGATCTCGACTTTTTCGCGTCCGGGCACGCCCTCGTGGAGGGGCTCTTCCGCGAGCTCGAGGACGGCGCGCGCGGAAGGACCGGACTCCTCCTCCTCGAGAAGGCGGGCGTCTCGGGCGCCGGCCTCCTCTACGTCCTGCGGCGAGGCAGCAGTGTGGAAGTCGTCGCGACGGCGTTCGACGGATCGCCCCGGCCCGAATGGGCGGAGCTGATCGTCGAGCGCGGAGCGGCGGTCCGGGGCGTCCGGCCCGAGAACTGGCTCGAGATCCTGAGGAAGGCCGCGGGCGGGCGCACCCCCGACTGGGCGTCGCTCGTTCGCCGCCTCGCGCGCCGCACCCTCTCGGAGCGCAGGGGCCGGAAGCTCGAGGCCCTCGCCGCGTTCCGGCTCGTGCGCTGAGGCGGGAACCTTTCCGCATCCCGTGGGTCTTAGACTTCCGGAGAAGCCATGAGATTCACACGCAAGCTCCTCGTCGCCGCCGTTTTTATTCTCGCCGCCGGAACCGCCCGCGTGGCCTTCACGTTCGCGGGGGCGCGCGTGGCGGACACAGACCCCTGGAAAGAGGTCGAAAAGCTCGTCGGGGAGCAGAAGTTCGAGGAGGCGGCGGCCCGGGTCGGGAGGATCCGGGAGTCGGCGCGCGCGACCCGGGACGAGGCGAACGAGGCGAAGGCGCTCATCCGCGAGGTCCAGCTCCGCACCGCTCTCCACGGATACGAGACCTCTGTCCGGTTCCTCAAGGACCAGCCGTGGCCGCATGGACTGCTGCCGCGCACGACGCTGCGGCTCTTTTACGCACAGTCCCTCGTGACGTACGCGCAGGCCTACTCGTGGGAGATCGGGCAGCGCGAGAAAGTCGACTCGAAGAACGCGGTCGACCTGAAGGCCTGGACGCGCGACGAGATCCAGGCCGAGGCCGTGCGCGCGTACGCGGAAGTCTGGAAAGACCGCGACGCGCTGGGCCGTGTCGCCGTGAACGCGATCGCGGAGTTCGTCGAGCCGAACGACTACCCGAAGGAGATCCGTGGGTCGCTCCGCGACGCGGCGTCGTATCTCTTCGTGGCGCTGCTCGCGGACACCTCGGGCTGGAGGCCGGAGCAGTCGAACGGCGTCTTCGCACTGGACTCCCGGTCGCTGATTTCGGGTGACGCCTCCGTGTCGAAGCTGGTGAAGCTCGACGATCCCGCCGCGCATCCGCTCCTCAAGCTCGGAGCCGTGCTGGACGACCTCGAAGCGTGGCACGCGGCGGCGGGCGAGAAGGAAGCCGCGCTCGAGGCCCGGCTCGAAAGGCTGCGCCGCCTGGACGCCGCCTTCACGGACGCGGGGGACAAAGGCGCGATCCGCAAGGACCTTGCCGCCAGGCTTCCCGCGTACGCGGATCTCCCATGGTTCTCGATGGGCAAGGCTCAGCTCGCGGACTTCACGCGGTCCGACGACAAGCCCGGCGCGCTCGTGCGCGCCCGCGCCCTATCCCTCGAGGCGATCCGGGCGCACCCGAAGTCGCTCGGAGCCGAGCGAGCGCGGTCGATCGCCGGACAGATCGAGGCGCCGGACTTTTCGATGGCCGCCATGGCCGCGGACGGCGCGGGCCGCCGCTCGATCGAGATCACGCACCGCAACCTGTCGAGGCTCTACTTCCGCGCCTACGCGGTGGACCTCGAGGCGCGTCTCTCCCAGGCGAAGGACTACAACCTCCTCCCTCAGGGCGCGGAGCTCGACTCCCTCGTCGCGAGGCAAGCGCCGGCGGCCACCTTCGACGCCGCCCTTGCCGCGACGCCCGACTACCGATCCCACCGCACGTTCGTGACGCCGCCGCCGCTCGGGCGCGGGCTGCACGTCGTCGTCGCCTCGGCGGACCGGGGGTTCGCCCCTTCGAAAGGGCCCCTTCGTGCCGTGGGAACCATCGAGACGGACCTCGTCGTCACGCTCCGGCAGACGGAAGCGGGAGGCGTCGAGGCGCGCGCCGTCTCCGGAACCACCGGGCGCCCCGTGGGCGGCGCGAAGGTCGCGCTCTGGCAGTACGACTGGCAGAAGGGGCATCGCAGGCTCGCGGAGACATCCTCCGGAAACGACGGCCTCGCGTCGTTCGAGCCCGCGTCCCACCGGAACACGCTCTTCCTTTTCGCACGCCGTGGCGACGACATCGCGCTCGACGCGAGCTACATGTCACTCTGGAAGCGGCCGCCACAGGCCGAGACCGCCTCGGCCCTCGTCTTCACGGACCGCAGCATCTACCGCCCCCTCCAGAAGGTGCTCTTCAAGGCGGTCGTCTACCGGGGCCGCGCGGCCGAGGCGCGGTTCCGTGTCGCACCGGCGTCTACCGTCACGATCTCTCTCATCGACGCGAACGGGCAGGCCGCCGAGTCGAAGACCGTCACGACGAACGCCTACGGCTCTGCCGCGGGCGAGTTCACGATTCCGGCAGGTCGGGCGCTCGGAGGCTGGAACGTGCGGTGCGACTGGGGCGGCGCGGCGGCGATCCGTGTCGAGGAATACAAGCGCCCGACCTTCGAGGCGACGCTCGCGGAATCCAAGGACGCGCTGCGCCTCAACAAGCCCGCGACGATACGAGGCGAGGCGCGCTACTACTTCGGTCTTCCCGTCGCGGATGGCGCGGTCGCGTGGCGCGTGACCCGCGAGCCCGAGTACCCGAACTGGTGGTGGTGGGGCTGGCTCGGCGGCGGGCGGGCCTCGGGCACCGAGACAGTCGCGACGGGCCATACGGCGCTCGGAACGGACGGCGCGTTCGCGGTCACGTTCACGCCGAAGGCCGACGAACGGGCGGCCCGCGAGATCACGTATCGCTACCGGTTCTCGGCGGACGTCACGGACGAGGGCGGGGAGACGCGCTCGGCGGAACGCTCCTTCCGCCTCGGCTTCGTGAGCGTCAAGGCGAGGATGGAGACAGAGAAGAATTTCTTCTTAGAGGGTAGGAGAGGCGAGGCGACCATCGTGCGCTCCGACCTGGACGGTGCGCCCCGGGCCGGCAAGGGGACCTGGCGGTTGTTGCGGCTCGTCCAGCCGGAGAAGACTCTCCTCCCTGCCGAATTACCTTCAAAGAAATCTTCATCCGGCGCTGCGGACAGCGAGAAGCAAGCCGCGCTGGACCTGACGACCCCCGGCGACCTCCTGCGTCCGCGCTGGTCGACCGGTTACTCCGTCGAGGAGTGGCTGCACGCATGGAAGGACGGCGCCGAGGAGGCGACCGGAGCCCTGACGCACGATGCGAAGGGGGAAGCGAAGCTCGACCTGCCCGCTCTTTCGCCGGGCGCGTACCGCCTGCGTTACAGGACGGTCGACGACTTCGGCGCGAAGTACGACACGGAGCAGGACTTCCTCGTCGCGGGCGCGAAGGCGGCTCCCGCGCTGCCGCTCGTCGTCCTCGCGGAGTCGGCCTCCGTGAAGGTGGGCGGGATCGCGCGCTTCTTCGTGGCGTCCGGTCTCAGGGACCAGGCGCTCTACCTCGACGTCGCGCGGGCGGGACGGGTGATCGAACGCCGCATCCTCAAGGCGGGGAGCGACGCAACTCTGATCGAGCGTCCGGTCGGAGAGGAAGACCGCGGCGGGTTCGCGGTGACGGTCTCGGCCGTCCGGGACCACCAGTTCCTCCAGCAGACCCGGAGCGTCCTCGTCCCGTGGGACGACCGTGAGCTGAAGGTTTCGTTCGCGACGTTCCGCGACCGCCTCCGGCCCGGGCAGAAGGAGACGTGGCGCGTGACGGTCAAGGGGGCGACGCCGGAGCACCCTCTCAAGGAGGCGGCCGAGCTTCTCGCGTACATGTACGACCGGAGCCTCGACTCTTTCACGCCGCACCGTCCGCAGAGCCCGCTCTCTCTCCTTCCGAACCGTGCAACACCCGTCGTGACGCGTGCGACGCTCGGGGCCGCCCCGCAGCTCTGGCTCACAAGCAGCGGGTTTCCTCCGCCGCCCTCGCCGCCGTATCTTCACTCCGACCGTCTCAAATTCGAGAGCGGCTACGGGATCGGCGGTCCGGGCCGAAGGGGCGAACTGATGGGCCGGGCCATGGGCGGCGCGTTGTCGAATCAGGCGATGCCGGCCTCCGCGCCGATGGCGATGAAGTCGGCGGAGAGACAGGACAGCGCTCTTAATATCGTCGCGGAAGGCAAGCTGGCCGGTGCAAAGGACGCACGGTCCAAAGAGGTCGATTCACTTTCCAAGAAGAAAGAAGCCGGAATGGCGGGCGATAAGGCGTCAGGAGACGAGGCCGGTGTTTCCCTCCGAAGCAACTTCTCCGAGACCGCCTTCTGGACGCCGCAGCTCCTGACGAACGCCGACGGCTCGGCCTCGATCGAGTTCACCGTACCGGACTCGGTCACGTCGTGGAAGGTCTACGTGCACGCGATCACGAAGGATCTGCGCGGGGGCTCCGTGGACGCCGAGACGAAGACGGTCAAGGACCTCATGGTCCGCCCGTACGTCCCGCGCTTCCTCCGCGAGGGCGACAGGGCCGAGATCAAAGTCGTCGTGAACAACGCGTCCGCGATGCCTCTCACCGGAACGCTCGCGTTCGAGATCTCGGACCCCGCGACGGGCAAGAGCCTCCTTTCCGCGTTCTCTCTTCCCGAAGCCGCCGCGTCGAAGACGTTCACGGCCCCCGCGGGCGGCGGCACGAACCTCACGTTCGCCGTCACGGCGCCGAAGGGCCTCGCGACGGTCGCCTTCAAGGCGGTGGCGACGGCCGGGGAGCTCTCGGACGGCGAGGTCCGGCCCGTGCCCGTGCTCCCGGGCCGGATGCACCTCGTTCAGTCGCGCTTCGTGACGCTGAAGAACAAGGATCGGAAGACGCTCCGCTTCGACGATCTCGCGAAGAACGACGACCCGACGCTCGTGAACGAGCAGATGGTCGTCACGGTCGACGCCCAGCTCTTCTACACCGTGCTTCAGGCGTTGCCGTACCTCGTCAATTACCCGTACGAGTGCACCGAGCAGACGCTGAACCGCTTCCTCTCGACCGGCATCGTCTCGAGCGTTTACCGCGACTATCCCGCGGTCGCGAGGATGGCGGCCGAGATGTCGAAGCGGACGACGCCCCTCGAGTCGTGGGACGCGGCCGATCCAAATCGAAAGATGGCCCTCGAGGAGACGCCGTGGCTCGTGACCGCGCAGGGCGGGCGGGACGACACGGGGTCGATCAACGTTCTCGACCCGCGCGTCGCGCGCGCGAACCAGGATTCCGCCCTCGCACGCCTCCGGAAGGCCCAGACGTCCCTCGGCGCGTTCCCCTGGTTCCCGGGCGGACCCCCGTCGCCGTACATGACGCTCTACATCCTGCACGGATTCGCGAAGGGCCTCGAGTTCGGCGTGGACGTTCCGAAGGACGTGACGTCGCGCGCATGGGGCTACGTCGCGCAGCACTTCCGGAGCGACTGGCGCGCGTGCATGGCGCGGGACGGCTGCTGGGAGTCGATCACGTTCCTGAACTACGTCCTCTCGACCTATCCGGACGCCTCGTGGTCGGGCGGCGTCTTCACGGACGCCGAGCGCACGGAGATGCTCGACTTCTCCTTCAAGCACTGGAAGCTGCATTCGCCGTACCTGAAGGGATACCTGGCGCTCACGCTCAAACGCATGGGGCGACCCGCCGATGCGAAGCTCGTCTGGGACTCCGTCATGGACTCGGCGAGGTCGAACGAGGAGCAGGGCACGTTCTGGGCGCCCGAGGACCGCTCCTGGCTTTGGTACAACGACACGATCGAGACGCACGCGTTCGCGCTCCGGACGCTCCTCGAGATGGACCCTTCGAACGCGAAGAAGGACGGCCTCGTCCAGTGGCTCCTCCTCAACAAGAAGCTGAACCAGTGGAAGTCCACACGGGCGACGGCCGAGGTCATCTACTCGCTCATCCACTATCTGAAGAAGGAGGGCGCGCTCGGCGTGCCGGAGGACGCGACCGTGACCGTGGGGATGCAACGGGTCGCGTTCACGTTCGATCCCGAGAAATACACCGGCAAGAGCAACCGGATCGTGATCCCGGGCGAGAAGATCGACGCGAAGACCACCTCGACCGTCGTCGTCGAGAAGGAGGGCAAGGGGTTCGTCTTCGCGTCGGCCGCGTGGCACTTCTCGACAGAGAAGCTGCCCACCGAGGGCCGCGGTGATTTCTTCGCGGTCTCCCGGAGGTACTTCCGCCGCGAGAACAAGGGCGCGGGCTTCACGCTGACGCCTCTCGTCGAGGGCGCGACGATCCGGCCCGGCGACGAGATCGAGGTCCAGATCTCTCTCCGGACGAAGCACGACGCCGAATACGTGCATCTGCGTGACCCGCGCGCGGCGGGGCTCGAGCCGGAAAACGTCGTCTCGAAGTGGAAGTGGGACCTCGGGATCGCCTGGTACGAGGAAACGCGCGATTCGGCGACGAATTTCTTCTTCGAGCGGCTTCCGGTCGGCGAGTACGCTTTCAAGTACCGTCTGAGGGCGAATATGGCGGGGACGTTCCGCGTCGGGCCCGCGACGGTGCAGTCGATGTACGCGCCCGAGTTCAACGCCTACTCGGCCGGGGCGGTGCTGACCGTCGCCGCTCACTGAGTCTTTTCGGCCGGGACTATCATCACCGGGACCGTGAGTCCCAAGATCGTGGCTTTACCGCGCTCTGTTCGTCCGGGCGCCGCTGCCTGGACGGCACTGGCGCTCGGCCTCGTGGCCTCGGTCCTGGCCGCCCGCCTGGCCCGCGAGGTCGCGGGCCAGCGCGAGGAGGCGCGGATGCACCAGGCCGTCGTGCGGGTGCAGACGAGCCTGACGGCCCGCTTCGAGGGGTTCGAGGACACGCTTCGATCCGCGGCCGGTCTCTTCGTCGCGAGCGAGGACGTGACGGAGGCCGAATTCCGCCGCTACTGGGACGAGCTCGGATTCCTGTCGCGAAATCCGAGCGTCCTCTCGCTCTCCTATCTCGTGCCGGTGCGGCGCGCCGATCTTCCGACCTATCTCGAACGCCGGCGTGCGGCGGGCTCCGAGCTGAAGGTCGCAGCGGGGGCGGAGACTCCCGAAGATCTCTATCTCGTGCAGTACCGTGAGGGACGCCAGGCGTCGGACGAAGGAGTCGGATTCGACGCCGGGACCGACGCGCGGTTCCGCGCGGCGCTCGACGCGGCCCGCGACTCGGCCGCCTCGCGTGTCGTGATTCCGGTCAGCCCGAGGGAGCACGCGCCGGGCCCCGCGTTCGCGGTCGTCTACCCGATCTACAGGAACCGGACGATGTCGGTCTCGACCGACGAGCGGAGGCAGCAGCTCCTCGGCTGGGTCTCGATGGTCGTCGCGGTGAATCCGCTCATGGCGGCGGCCGTTTCCGTCGAGGAGCCCGGCCTCGCGATCTCGCTCCTCGAGGGAGCGGGCGAGCCGGCGCCGGTCCTCCTCTACGAGGCTCCCGGAGCCGAGCCCGGTCCCGGCGCGCGTCACGTCCGATCGACCCTCGTCCTCGGCGGCTGCCGGTTCACGACGGTGTTCGTCGCGCGGCCCGAATTCGTGGACGGACCGAGCCGCCGAGTGCCTCCCGGCATCCTCGTTTCGGGGCTTCTCGTCACGGGGCTCCTGTTCGGAATCCTCTGGTCGATCTCGGCGACAAGGTCTCGAGCCGACGCTCTCGCGGGCGCGATGACGACGTCCCTGAGGGACTCCGAGCAGCGCTACGAACAGCTCTTCGAGCAGAGTCTCGCGGGCATCTTCCGGACCAGACCAGACGGGCGGATCCTCGAGTGCAACGAGGCTTTCGCCCGGCTCTTCGGTTACGACTCGAGACAGGAGCTCCTCGACCAGTCGGCATTCTCGTTCTACGAGAACCCGGAAGCGCGCGCACGGTTCCTTCTCGAGCTGCGGCGGAACGGAACACTCGTCGCGTACGAGTCCCGTTCGCGCCGCAAGGACGGAACTCTCTTCTGGACGCTCGAGCACGCCACGCTCGTCCCCGGGTCCGAGGAGACGATCGAAGGCACGGTCATCGACATCACGATGCGCAAGGAAGCCGAGGAGGGGCTGCGTCAGTCGCGGGAACGCTATCGAAGCGTGATCGAAACGTCGCGGGACGGGTTGATGTTCTTCGACCTCGCGACGAGGCGCATCCTCGAGACGAATCCGGCGCTGCAACGCATGCTCGGGTACACCGCGGAGGAGTTTTCGACCCGGTCGTTCTACGACATCGGACCGGAAGACCGCGCGTCGATCGACGAGAACGTGCACCAGCTCGTCGAGGCGAGGTCGATTTCGCTCGCGGAGCGGAAGTACCGCGCCAAGGGCGGTCGCGAGATCGCCGTCGCGGTCGACGCGGTTCTCGTCGAGGAGGACCGGCGCCAGCTCGTCCTGGCGATCATCCACAACCTCAGCGAGACGCGTCATCTCGAGGCTCAGCTCCAGCAGGCCCAGAAGATGGAGGCGATCGGACGCCTTGCCGGAGGCGTCGCGCACGACTTCAACAATCTTCTGACTGCGATCCTCGGCTATGCGGATCTTCTCCTCGATACGGAGGCTTCGGAGGACGTCCACAAGTGCGCGGAGGAGATCCGCAAGGCCGGAGACCGCGCGGCGTCCCTCACGAAGCAGCTGCTCGCGTTCAGCCGGAAACAGGTCCTTCAGCCCCGCATCCTCGACCTGAACGAAATTCTCGCGGAGACGGACGGGATGCTGCGTCGTCTCGTGGGGGAGGACGTCAAGCTGGAAACCGAACGCGAGCCTCATCTCTGGCGCGTCCAGGCGGATCCCGTCCAGATCCAGCAGGTCCTCATGAATCTCGTCGTGAACGCGCGGGACGCGATGCCCGACGGAGGGCGCGTGCGCATCGCGACACGCAACGTGTCGCTCACGGCCGACCACGTTCCCGACGCCCCGGTCGTGCTCGAGGGAGATCACGTTCTTCTCGAGGTCTCCGATTCTGGGCACGGAATGAACGCGGAGGTCCTCAACCGAGCGTTCGAGCCCTTCTTCACGACGAAAGAGCGCGGAAAAGGAACGGGCCTCGGGCTCGCGACGGTCTACGGCATCGTCAAGCAGAGCGAGGGGTACGTACATATCGAGAGCGTGGTCGGCTCCGGCACGCGCGTCCTCGTCTACCTGAAGCGGGTCCACGGCGCGGCTGACTCGCCTTCGAACGTCAGCCCGCGCGCGCTTCCACGCGGCGGCTCGGAGACCGTCCTGCTCGTCGAGGACGAGGAGTCGGTCCGCCGTCTCGCCGTGCTTTTGCTCAAGAGGAGCGGCTACCGAGTTCTTGTCGCCGCGAGCGCCGAAGACGCTCTCGATCTCTCTCGCGGCTTCGAGGATGAGATCCATCTCCTCCTGACGGACGTCGTCCTTCCCGGAATGAACGGGCGAAAGCTCGCGGACATCCTCGCGGCCGAACGGCCAAAGATGCTCGTCGTTTTCGCATCGGGCTACTTCGACGAGCGCGGAATCCTCGGACCGCGCAGCGAGTTCATCCAGAAGCCCTTCAATCCCGATACGCTCGCCCGGACCGTAAGGCGCGTTCTGGACCGCGGGCCGCGCGAAACCGCCTGAGCGCGCTTCACGGCGTAGCTCAGGGCCTCCGAGAGTCGGCGCCGAGGGCGGAGACGTTGCGAAGAGCGCGCGCCACGTCCTGATCCATCTTCCCGGTCAGCATCTTCCACACCATCACGTAGTCGGACGCGAGCGAATAGAGAGGATGCGTGAAGGTCGCGGGACGGTTCTTCTCGACGAAGAAATGCGCGAACCACGCGAAGCCGTAGCCGCAGGCGGGCCAGAGCCAGAACGCGTGCCCGCTGCCCGTGACGAGGTAGAGCGCCGTGGACGCGGCCGGGCCGAGGATCGAGCCGGCGAAGTGCAGCTTCCGCGTGACCGGGTTGCGATGCTCGCGGCAGTAGAAAGGCCAGAATTCGGCGAAGGACTTCACGCCTCGCGCCTCCTCGAGAGGCGATTCTCTCGCAGGCGCCTCAGGAAGAACGGAAGTCCGGTGAGGGCCGCCGCGGCCGTGGTGAGAAGGTGCAGGAGGCCCCCGAGGGCGGCCCCGGACGCGAGCGGAAAGCCGTCCAGCGCTGCCGCCGCGGCGAAGCCCGATTCGAAGGGTCCGAAGGTGCCCGCCGGCGAGGGGAGAACGGCCGCGGTCGCGATCGACGAAAAAAGAGCGATCAGGAGGGCCGCCGGGTGGATCGGAAGGCCGAATCCGCGCGCGGTCAGCCACAGCGCGGGAACGTGAAGCGCGAGAAAGGCCGCCGCCGCGCCCGCGGCCAGGGCATACGAGCCCGGAGACCGCCGCGCGACCGAGAGGCCCTCGGCCACTTCGCGCGCGAGCTCTTGGCGGCGGCTGTCCCCCGGGAGGCGCGGCACGAGGGCCACGAGGATCCTGCCGCCCGCGAGCGGCAGGGTGAGGAGCGCGCACGCGCCGAGAAGGACGATCCCGACGACGCCGGCTCCGAGCACGGGCGTCCCCCCGCGCGTGAAAAGCAGCCACGCCGCTCCGGCGAGGCCCGCGAGAAGGAGCGTCGCCGTGTCGAGCACCTTCACGAGCGCGAGGACCGCAGCCGAGCGCGCCCAGCTCGCGCCGAGGGCGGTCTTGATCGACGTCCAGGAGCCGATCTCGCCGCTCCTGAACGGCATCACCTGAAGGAGGAACGTCGTTGCGCCCGAGAGCGACCACGCGTCCGCGAACGGGATGCGGTCCCCCGGAGGCAGGAGCAGGTTGAGGCGGAACGCACGCAGGGAGAACGCGAGAACGTTCAGTCCGAACCCGGCCGCGACGAGCCACGGGTTCGCGGAGGAGAGGCTGGAAAAAAGGTCTGCTGAAGAGTGGCGGAACGCGAAAGCGAACAACGCGAGCAGCGCCGCGGTGCAGGCAAGAGAGAAGACTTTCCTGGAAAGGGTAAGAGGGGCCCGGCGCGGGGAGCGCGCGTCCGTTTCTTGCTGCGCCTGTTCCGCGGCGCGCGGACCTTCATTCACCTTCTAGGAGATCCCCGGCTCTTGGTTTTTCTCCGAACTCCTCCGCCTCTTTTCCACGACGAGCTCCTCGAGCAGGGTCCGGTTGATGGAGATGAGGTCGGCGAGAAGGCCGGAGAGGAAGCAGACGACCGCGGCGACGAAGAGAACGGCCGCGAGGAGGAGCGACTGGATGTGGCCGGCCGGGTTCCGGCTCGTGACGATGAGCCACCCGTATCGGCCGACGAGCGAGAGGCCGAGGAGCGCGAGCAGGGCCGCGAAGCCGAAAAAAACCGGCAACGGCTTGTAGAGGGCAGTGATCCGCAGGATGTTCGCGCCTTGAACGAGGACGTAGTTCGAGGTCCTCCGGATCAGGCGCGACGGCCTCACGGGAGGGTTCGTCCGCACCGGGACGGAGACGACGGCCATCTCCTTGTTGCCCGCCTGGATGAGCGTCTCGATCGTGTACGTCATTCTCGAGAAGACGTTGAGCTGCATCGCGGCCTCGCGCGTCAACGCGCGAAATCCGGACGTCGCGTCCGGTACGTCCGTTCCCGAGGCGCGCCTCACGACCCACGACCCGAGCCGCTGCGTGAGCCGTTTGCCCGGAGAGAAGTCCCTCTTCGTCGCGACGCCGCGGTCGCCGACGACGATCTCGGCCTCGCCGCTCAGGATCGGCGCGACGAGCGTTGCCACGTCCTGGGCGGCGTACTGCCGGTCCGCGTCGGTGGAGACGATCACGTCGGCGCCCGCGCGGAGGGCCGCGTCGAGACCCGCCCTCCACGCGAACGCGAGCCCGCGATGGATCGGAAGGCGGACGACGTGTGTCGCGCCGGCGCGGCGGGCGGCTTCGGCGGTGCCGTCCGTCGAGCCGTCGTCCACGACGAGCGTCTCGATCGCGTCGAAACCGGGAAGCGTCGAAGGAAGGTCGGCGAGCGCGGCACCGATCTGTTCCGCCTCGTCCCAGGCCGGGATCTGGATGACGAGTTTCATGGTTTGCGGAGAAGGTTAGCAGGGGCCGTGATATGAAAGGGACGGCACGAGCCGGAGGACCACATGAGCTTTCCAGACGAAGAAAAGGATCCTGATTTTTCCGACGTGACGAGTGGCAGCTCGTCGACCGCGGGTGCTCCCGCGGGGGAGACCGTGACGCGAACGTACACGGTAGTCGCGGGCGACAGCCTTTCGAAGATCGCGAAGAAGATCTACGGCGACGCCAGCCGGTGGAAAGAGATCTGGGAGGCCAACAAGGACACAGTGAAAAATCCCGACCTCATTCACCCCGGCCAGGAACTCAAGATTCCGGGCGCCTGAATCCGAAAAAGGAGAGAACGATGAAAAACCGTTTCGTCTTGCCCACGCTCGTATTCGTGGCCGCGGTCTCGCTCGGCGCGTGCGCGAAGAAGGAGCCTCCTCCGCCGCTTCCCACGCCCGTTCCGGTCCCGACGGCCGTCCCGACTCCGGTGCCGTTCAAGGTCACCTCGGTGGATCTCGGGAAGTCGATCGGCGACGACAAGAAGATCAAGGACGCGGCGACGACGTTCGGACCGAAAGACACGATCTATGCCGTCGTCTCGACCGAAGGCGCCGCGGCGAAGGCGACGCTCAAGGCGCGGTGGACCTACGGCGCGAAGGACAAGCTCGTGAACGAGGAATCGCGCGATATCGCTCCGACCGGCCCCACCGCCACGACATTCCACGTTGCCAAGGCTTCCGGCTGGCCTGTCGGGAAGTACAAGGTCGAGATTTCGGCTGACGGGACCGCTGCCGCGACGAAGGAGTTCGAGGTCAAAAAGTAGAATCGGAGAGGTGAGACCGCCCGGGTACTTCGCGCTCGTCCTCGCGCTCGCCGGCCCTCCGGCGGGCGCGCAGGACGGCCCGCCCCGGGACGAACGCGCCGTCCGCCCGCCGGACCTCGTGGAGCTCGTGACGCTGGACCCGTCGATCCGGCTCGACGTCCGCTACGCGACGAAGAACAACGAGTTCGGACGGCCCTTCTACGCGGAGGCCCGCGCGTTCCTTCAGCGTCCCGCCGCGGAGGCACTTGGGCGGGTGAGCCGGGCGCTGAAGGCGAAGGGCTACGGTCTCCTGGTTTTCGACGGCTATCGCCCCTGGTCCGTCACGAAGCAGTTCTGGGACCTGACGCCCGCGGACAAGAAGGTCTTCGTCGCGAACCCGAAGAACGGCTCGCGCCACAACAGGGGCGGGGCCGTCGACCTCACGCTCTACGATCTGAAGTCGGGCCGCGAGGCCGACATGGGCGGCCGGTACGACGAGATGACCGAGCGCTCCTACGTCACGTACGACAAGGGCCCAAAGGACGCGCTCGCGCGGCGCGAGCTCCTGCGCGACGAGATGGGGAAGGAAGGGTTCTTTCCGTACCCGTGGGAATGGTGGCACTTCGACTGGAAGGACTTCCGCGAGTACCCGGTTCTCGACGTTCCCTTCTCGACGCTCGGAAAGCACGCACCGGCGGCCGCCGCGCCCTGACGCGATGGCCTCGCTCCGCCACCGCTTCCTCATGAAGCTCGTGAGCCTCTACCCGCCGTACCTCGGTGCGGGCGTGCGCGTGACGTACCCGAAGGACGATCCTCACCGGATCACGGTCCGTATGGGGCTCCACTGGTGGAACAAGAACCTATTCGGGACGCAGTTCGGCGGGTCTCTCTACTCGATGTGCGACCCGCACTTCGTCTTCATCCTCCTGAAGATCCTCGGACCCGGCTACGTGGTGTGGAACAAGTCAGCCCAGATCGAGTTCCTGAGGCCCGGGCGTGGTCGCGTGACGGCGACGTTCCATGTGCCGTCGGAGAAGATCGCGGAGATCCGCACGGCGGCCGACCGCGGGGAGAAGGTCGAGCCCGTCCTCCTCGTCGAGATCGTCGGTGACGACGGCGGGCTCGTCGCGCGCGTGACGGAGACGCTCTGGGTGAAGAAGAAGGCCTGAGTCAGTCGTCGAGGGCGACCGGGAGCAAGGTGCCACCGCCGCGCGCGGCCCAGAAGCCCCAGCCCGCGAGGGCGAGGATGACGAGGACGAAGACGAGGCCGTAGCCCGCGTACCAGGCCGAGAAGTCCAGTGTGAGCGGCGCGAACATGAGCATGTCCCGCGCGATACCCCATGCCGCGAGGCCGACGAGGCCAAACCTCAGCAGCGCGATGACGAGGAGGGCCGCTACGAGTGCTGAGGACGGCACGTCGAGGAGGGCGTTCTCCCATCCTCTGCTCGTCGCGAAGACGTAGACAAAGAGGAGGGCGATCGCGAGGGGCCGCTTCCTGAGCAGAACAGTCGCGAGGAAGAGGATCGCCGTGGTGTGAAGCGTGCCCATCATTACGTTCACGGTCCGGCCCGCCAGCGCGGCGGCGACGCCGCGGATCCCCCGAAGGGGCCCGTCGTCGAAGGGGATGGGTGTCTGGATCCCCGCCGAAACGAAAGCGGGCGCCGCGTTCACGGCGACGAGGATGAGGTACGACGCGCACCCGAGCAGCAGCCCTCCCAGGAGGTCGCGCCCGACGAGGGGGTCGTCGGCGCGACCCGCGACGAGGCGTGTCCACGAGACGAGAAGGTCGGGATATTTCCTCCGGAAGTAGGGCTCGAACGCGAGATAGAAAACCCACGCGAGGACAGCGAGGCCCAACGGGATGAAGAGGATCACGGGGAGGGATTCGAAGTGCCCCAGCAGCGCCGGGTGCACGCCGAAGACCGACGAAGCAAACGAGGCGGCGAACACGGCGGCCCCGACCCGAGCGGCGCCACGGCGGTCGCCCCGGCCGAGGCGCGCGTTGCGGCGCGCGAAGAAGGCGGCCGCTCCGGCGATCAGGAAGAGCCCGAGAACGAACGCGAGCCGGCTGATGCGTTCCCGGATGGAAACGCTTCTAGCCGCGTCGCGCCGGGGCTCTGCCCACGGCGGGACGAGCTCGAACGATACGACGCGGCCCCGGAAGGCGGCCGCGACGACGCGCAGCATTTCCCCCCCGCCTCCCGGCATGTGCCCCGAGAAAGCGGCGATCGTGTCGAATGGGACGCGGGGAAGCCACGCGGGCTCGGATGGCATGTAGGCCTTCGGGTCGAGGCCAGCCTCGGAGAGGAGCGCCTCCCACGGCGGGGGTCCGCCGGCCGGAGCCGGAAGCGCGAAGGCCTGCGGCGGGACGGCCGCGAAGGAGCGCAACCGGCCCTCCGGATCGAGGACGATGTCCAGCATCCCGGTCACCTCGAATGGGGGATCCGAGCGGTACACGTCGCCTTCGGAGTTGCCTGGGAGGAGCGGCCGCGGGCTCTGCCGGTAGGTGAAGGCCGCGGGCTTCCACCATCCGGCGGCGAGGTCCCGCGCCCAGCCCGGCTTTCCGGTCCGGGCAAGGTGGCTCATGTAGGAGTAGTCCCGGATGAAGACGCCGGCCGAGTCGGCCGGGGGATCGACGTATCCGAGGCGGCGCGCGATCTCGCGGGAGCGCTCCTCGAGGACGTCCGGCGTTTTGGGGAGCGGCGAGAGGCCGAGGTCGGTGCCCCAACGGGAGAGCGCGACGCCGAGACCGAGAAGAACGACGACGGCTCCGAGGAGCGCCGCCGCCCGCGCCGTGGAGATCACGCCCTCGGGCCCAGCGGCCGCGACCATCTCGGGCGAGGGCGTCTCGCCCGCGGCGAGAGCAGCGGCCAGGGGGTCGCCGCCCGGAAGCGCGCCTGCAACCTGCAGCGCCGAGCCGGGTCGGGCGCGGGGGTCCTTCTCGAGGCAGCGGAGGATGACGCGCTCGACGGCGGGGTCGAAGCCCTGAAGAATGGCCGATGGAGCGGCCGGCGTCTCCTGTTCGTGCTTGCGGCGCATCTCGGCGAGGGTGAGGGCGTCGAACGCACGTTTGCCGGTGGCGACCTCGTAGAGGACGAGGCCGAGAGCGTAGAGGTCGCTGCGGACGGAGGCGGGCTTTCCGGCCAGCTGCTCGGGGGCCATGTACGCGGGCGTACCGGAGATCTCGCCGACGTTTGCGGCTTCCTCGGCGGCCACAGCGAGGCCGAAGTCGGTGATCCGGACACGCCCCCGCCCGTCGAGCATGATGTTCGCGGGCTTGAGATCGCGGTGCAGGACGCCCTTTTCGTGCGCGGCGTGGAGGCCCGCGCAGAGCTGGCGTGCGATGTCGACCGTCTTGTCGACCGGCAGGTGCCCGATCCGCTTGAGGAGCGACGAGAGGTCCTCGCCGTCCACGTACTCCATCGAGAGGAAGTGGCGCCCTTCGATCTCGCCGATGTCGTAGATGCGGCAGACGTTCGGGTGCGAGACCTGTCGCGCGAGGCGGACCTCGGCGTGGAAGCGCGCGAGGAGGCTCTCGTCCGTCGAGACCGCCTTCGGCAAGAATTTGAGGGCGACGGTCTGCCCGAGCTTGAGGTCGTCGGCGCGGTAGACCTCGCCCATGCCGCCCTTCCCGAGCATTCCGACGACGCGATAGCGCTCGCCGAGCATGGCGCCCGGCGGAAAAGCGCCGAGGTCGAGCGAGCCCGACGAGACGAGCCGCCTGACCGAGGAGGGAGGCTTCTCCGGCGCCGGCTTGGGGGCCGAACCCATCTCGGTGGGGAGGCGCGATAGTGAGCCCGACGAGGGCTGGCCGCACGCCGGACAGAAGCGGGCGGAGACCGGCACCTCGGCGTCGCAGCGGGAGCATTGAGACACGATCTGGAGCGATCGTATCGCAAGAGTGCGGAACAGCTCCCGGCGTGTCGCTGTGCTATCCTCCGCCGCTCCGGCCGAAACGCCGGAACTGCTCTTTGGAGAAGACGATCCGGGTCGAGGTCGGGGCTCACAAGACGTTCCATTGCGAACGGCCCCCGGCGACAGCCCTCGGAAAAGAGAATCGCGGCACGTCCAGGCGCTTAGCTCAGTGGTAGAGCACTACCTTGACACGGTAGGGGTCAGCAGTTCGATCCTGCTAGCGCCTACCATCGCATCTCCCTTTTCCCCGTGCCGCCGCCACAGGCAGCTCGAAGGCGCTTAGCTCAGTCGGTAGAGCACTTCCTTCACACGGAAGGGGTCAGCGGTTCGAGTCCGCTAGCGCCTACCATCCCCTCCCTCGACCTGACGTCGTGTTTCTTCTGTCGGAAGAAGAGAAGATTTTCTGAGAAGGGAAGAGGGGAAGGCCATGTCTGCGGCAGTGAGCTCGAGCGTCATCAAGTTGACGTTGCCGGATGGTTCGGTTCGCGAGGTTCCTTCGGGCACCACGGGCCGTGCCGTGGCCGAGTCCATCGGCCCCCGCCTCGCGAAGGATGCGCTGGGCGTCAAGCTGGACGGCGCCGTGCTGGATCTCTCCCGTCCTCTCATGAGTTCGGGGAAGTTCGAGGTCGTGACGCCGAAGCACCCGGACGCGCTCGAGCTCTACCGCCACTCCACTGCGCACCTCTGCGCGAACGCGGTCAAGCGCCTGTTCCCCGGTGTGAAGATCGGCATCGGACCCGCGATCGAGAACGGCTTCTACTACGACTTCGATCCGGGCCGGCCTTTCACGCCGGAGGACCTCGAGAAGATCGAGGCCGAGATGAAGAGGATCGTCACGGAAGACAACTCCGTCGTCCGCAGGGAGATGTCGAAGGCCGAGGCCGTGAAGATCTTCGAATCCCAGGACGACCCGCTCAAGGTCGAGATCGTCGCCGGGATTCCCGAGGGCAGCCTCTCCTGCTACGAACAGAAGGATTTCATCGACCTCTGTCGCGGTCCGCACGTGCCGTCCACGGGGAAGCTCGGCGTCTTCAAGCTCACGCACTCCGCCGGAGCGTACTGGAAGGGCGACGAGCGGAACCCGATGCTTCAGCGCATCTACGGAGCCGTCTTCCTCACGCAGAAGGAGCTCGACGAGCACCTCGCGCGTCTGGAAGCCGGAAAAGCGCGGGATCACCGCAAGGTCGGCAAGGAGATGGGCCTCTTCGTCTTCCATCCGCTCGCGCCCGCGTCGCCGTTCTTCCTGCCAAAGGGCGCGACGGTCTACAACCTCCTTCTCGCCTACATGCGCGACCTGTACGTGAAGTACGGGTACCAGGAAGTCATCACGCCGCAGATCTTCGACTCCGAGCTCTTCAAGATCTCCGGGCACTACGAGAACTACAAGGAAAACATGTACTTCACGGAAGTCGACGAACGCGAGTTCGGCGTGAAGCCCATGAACTGCCCGGGGCATTGCCTGCTCTACGCCTCCCAGGCCTACAGCTATCGTGACCTGCCCGTGCGCTTCGCCGACTTCGGCCGCCTCCACCGGTACGAGCGTTCCGGCGTGACGCAGGGCCTCACGCGCGTTCGCACGTTCGCGCAGGACGACGCGCACCTCTTCTGTGCGCTCGACCAGATGCCGGCGGAGATGGACCGTTTCCTGGACTTCATCCGCGAGGTCTACGGGACGTTCGGCTTCGCGGAGGTGAAGGTCGGGCTTGGAACGCGCCCCGAGAAGTTCATGGGAAAGATCGAAAACTGGGACAAGGCCGAGAAGGCCCTCCAGCAGGCGTTCGACAAACGCGCGGCGGAGATGACCGGCTGGAGCTACTTTGTGAACGCGGGCGACGGCGCCTTTTACGGCCCGAAGCTCGACTTCCAAGTCACGGACGCGATCGGGCGGCCGTGGCAGCTCGGAACGCTCCAGGTCGATTTTTCGAACCCCGACCGGTTCGAGCTCTCGTATACGGCCGAGGACGGCCTCAAGCACCGCCCCGTCATGCTCCACCGCGCCATCCTCGGCTCTCTCGAGAGATTCTTCGGGATCCTCATCGAGCACACGGGAGGTGACTTCCCCTTCTGGCTCGCGCCGGAGCAGGCACGTGTGGTGCCTGTCTCTGAAAAGTTCAATGAATACTCGGAGAAGATTCTTCGAGGTCTAAAAGAAGCGGGAATTCGGGCGACCATGGATACGCGCAACGAAAAGCTGGGGGCCAAGATCCGGAACGGCGAGCTCGACAAGATTCCCGCGGTCCTCATCGTGGGCGAGAAGGAACAGGCGGCCGGAACCGTCTCCCTGCGCGTCCGCCGCGGGAGCGAATTCAAGGACCAGGATCCGGAGAAGACTCTTAGGATGATGAAAGACGCGGTCGTCAGCCGCTCTCTTTCGTGGCACGCCTCGGTCGAGGCTGCGGCGCCCCCCTCTTCACCTTCAAAGAAATCCCCCGTCTCCCTTCCGAAGCAAATCTCTTAACGCCCTACCAGAAGGAGGAAATCCCCATCGCATTTTTCAGAGGTGGCCCCCGCGTTCCCCCCACGAAGAACTCCCCGATCAACGAGTTCATTCTCCGTTTCCAGCAGGTCCGGCTCATCGGATCGGACGGCTCCCAGCTCGGCGTCGTGGACCCTCCGGCCGCCATCGCCAAGGCGCGCGAGGAAGGGCTCGATGTCGTCGTGATCGCCGAGCAGGCGGATCCCCCCGTCTGCAAGATCATGGACTTCGGGAAGTTCACGTTCGAGAAGAAGAAGAAAGAGCACGAGAGCAAGAAAAAGCAGAAGGTCACCCAGGTCAAGGAAATCAAGTTCCGGCCAAACATCGACGAGCACGACTACGACTTCAAGCTGAAGAACATCCTCCGGTTTCTGGAGGAGGGCGACAAGGTGAAGGCCACCGTCCAGTTCCGGGGCCGCGAGATGTCGCGTCTCGACAACGGGCGGAAGGTTCTCGACCGGCTCGTCAAGGACCTCGAGGGCCGGGCGCATGCCGAATCCGGCACCGAGATGATGGGAAACCGGATGCACCAGATCCTCGGCCCGATCAAGAAGCACTGACGTCACCACGACGAAGAAGGAGCCCCGAACATGGCCACGAAGAGAAAGACGCATCGCGGCGCGGCGAAGCGGTTCAAGAAGACGGGAACCGGCAAGTTCAAGCGCGGTCACGCGATGAAGCGCCACATCCTCACGAAGAAGAATTCGAGCCGGCTCCGGGGACTCAAAAAGGCCGCTCTCGTGTCGAAGGCCGACACGAAGAACGTCCGCTCGATGCTTCCCTACGCCTGACCTGACCCCGAGACAGTCGAAGATCAAACAAGGAGTCACCCATGCCTCGCGTCAAGCGTGGACCAAAGAGGAAAAATCGCCGCGTCAGGATCCTGGAGCTGGCGAAGGGCTACTACGGAACGAAGCACAACTGCTTCCGCATCGCCGAGCTGCAGGTCGAGCGCTCGCTCGCATACGCGACGCGCGACCGCAAGCAGAAGAAACGCGAGTTCCGCGGGCTGTGGATCGTACGGATCAATGCCGCGGCCCGCGACCACGACCTGAGCTACAGCAAGCTCATGGCGGGACTCAAGAAGGCGGGCTCGGACGTGAACCGTAAGGTGCTCGCCGAGATCGCGGTCGAGGACCCGAAGGGATTCGCGTCGCTCGTCGCGTCCGCCAAGTCCGCGCTGGGGCTTCCGGCAGTCGCGGGCGCGTAAGCGCCCGCGACGGGCGCGCGAGAGACGTGTCGGACATTCTCCGGACGATCGAAGAGAGACGAAGGGATTTCTTCGAGGAGTTGAAGACCGCCGAGGGAAAGGCCGCATCCACGGGCCTCCTCCCGGCGGACGCGCGCGAGCTCCATGTCAGGTGGCTGGGCCAGAAACAGGGGATCGTCACCGATCTTCTCGGGAGCCTTCGAACACTCTCGAAGGAAGACAAGCCAGCCGCGGGTGCAGCCGTCAACTCGTTCAAGCGAGAAGTCGAGGCCGCACTCTCGTCACTCGAAGAAAAGTCTCTTCTCTTCGAACGGTCCTTCAAGCAGCGCGCGCTCGCGGTCGATGTCACGCTTCCGCCGCGCACCCCGCCTGTCGGACGGCTGCATCCGCTCACGCTCGTGCGGCGCCGCATGGTGGCCGCCTTCGCGTCGCTCGGCTACGAGGTCGCGGAAGGGCCGGACGTCGAGACGGACGAGCTCAACTTCGGATCTCTCAATTTTCCACCCGACCACCCGGCGCGAGACGCCGTCGACACCTTTTTCGTGAAGGACGGCGGAGAGGGTGACGAGCGCCTGCTCCTTCGGACCCATACGTCGCCCGTGCAGATCCGCACGATGCGGGCGCGCAAGCCGCCGATCCGCATCGTGATCCCGGGGCGGGTCTATCGGAAGGACGACATCGACCCGCGCCACTCGCCGGTCTTCCACCAGATGGAAGGCCTCGCGGTGGACGAAGGCATCACGTTCGCCGACCTCAAGGGCACCCTCGCGGCGTTCTCGCGGCTGCTTTTTTCGCCGGAGACGAAGATCCGTTTCGGGCCCACGTTCTTCCCGTTCGTCGAGCCCGGCGTGGATGTCGCCGTCTCCTGCGTCTTCTGCAAGGGATCCGGCGAGGCGAACGGCGCTCCGTGCCGGCCGTGTTCCGGGTCGGGCTGGATCGAGATCATGGGCGCCGGAATGGTCCACCCGAACGTCCTCCGGAACGGCGGAATCGACCCCGGGAAATACTCGGGGTTCGCCTTCGGAATGGGAATCGACCGGATCGCGTTCCTTCTCTACGGGGTCCCGGACCTCCGCCTCTTCTTCGAGAACGACGTCCGTTTCCTCGACCGGGTCTGGAACTGAAGCGCGGATGAAGTTCTCGTCTTCCTGGCTCGCCTCCTACCTGCCCGGAACCGCGCCGGATCCAGCCGAGGTCGGTGCGCGCCTCACGGCCGTGGGCTTCATCGTCGAGGGCGTGGAAGGCGAGGGCGCGTCGACCGTCTTCGACGTCGAGATCACCGCGAACCGCCCGGACGCGATGAATCACCGCGGGCTCGCGCGGGAGGCGGCCGTGGCCCTGCGCCGCCCGTTCGCGGAGCCGCCTTGCGCGCCGCTGCCCGAGGGGCCCGTACCCGCGGACGCACGAGCCCGCGTCTGGGTCGAGGAGGCGGAGCTGTGTCCGCGCTACTCGGCTCGGGTGATCGAGGGAATCCGCGTCGGTCCGGCGTCGCGCGCGGTGAGGGAACGCCTCTCCGCTCTGGGAGCGGGGGCCATCTCGGCGCCCGTCGACGCGACGAATCACGTCCTCTGGGACATCGGTCAGCCACTCCACGCGTTCGACCTCGACACGCTCGCGAAGGGAGACGATGGCCTCCCGACGATCGTGGTGAGGCGAGCGCGAGCGGGAGAGACGCTGGTCACGCTCGACGGGGTTACGCGGACGCTGACGCCGCGGCATCTCGTGATCGCGGACGCCGAGAAACCTGTCGCGCTCGCCGGTGTCATGGGCGGGCTCGCGACGGCGATCTCCGCCGGGACGACTCGGATCCTCCTCGAAGGAGCGCAATTCGATGCCGGCGTCGTGCGGCGGACGGCGCGTTCCCTCGGGATGCACACGGACGCCTCGCATCGCTTCGAGCGGGGGACGGACCCCGAGACCACGCGGGAAGGACTCGACCGCGCCGCGCGCCTCATCCTCGCGGACTCGGGGGGCGTTCTCTGTCGCGGAACGATCGACGTCCGCTCGGAGGGGCCCGCTGCGCGCGTCGCGACGCTGCGCCTTTCCCGACTCGCGACTTTTCTCGGGATGGACATTCCCGCGGCACGCACCCTCGAGATCCTTTTCGCGCTCGGGTTCTCTCCCGCTCGCGACGGTGACGTCGTCCGCGTGTCGGTGCCGTCGTGGCGCGTGGACGTGGCCGGCGAGGAGGACCTCGTCGAGGAGGTCGTCCGCTGCGAGGGCTACGACCGCCTGCCCGAGACTCTCCCGCCGCCCTACGCGCCTGCCCGGCCCTCCGCCGCGAGCCTCGTCGCGGATCGCGCGCGCGATCTCCTCGCGGGGTTCGGCCTCGTCGAGTGCCAGACCTACTCGTTCGTGTCGGAAACCGAGAACCTCCCGTTCCGGTCCGCGGCTCCCGGTCCGCCGGTGCTCGTCGAGAACCCGCTGGGGGAGCCGTTCACGACGCTGCGGGCGACGCCCGTGATCGGGCTCCTCCAGAGCGCGCAGCACAACGTGCGGCGCGGGCAGAAGGATCTCGCGCTCTTCGAGGTCGGAAAGTCGTTCGGCTGGGACGAGGTGAGGAGAAAAGCGGGCCAAAAGACGGGAGACGGAAGAGTCATCGAGAGAGAGAGGGTCGGAATTCTTCTTGTGGGCGTGCGGCGCCGGCACTGGTCGGAGAGCGCGAAAGAGGAAGATTTCTTTGAAGGGACGGGGATCGCAGAAGCGCTCGTGCGGGGACTCGGCTTCGGCCGCGCTACGAACCCGATTTCCTTCGAAGAAAATCCCTCTTCTTCCTCTTTCTCCTCGTTCCTCGCGACCGGAAGATCGGCAATCGTGCGCGTCGCGGGGCGGGACGCCGGCTGGGTCGGAGTCCTCGAGTCTTCGCTGGCTGCGCAGTGGGATCTGGCGGATCCGGTGGTCGCCGATCTCGACCTGGACCTGCTCGGCGCGCTGCTGCCTTCGCCCCCGACCTCCGTCGAGCCGCCATCGAAGTTCCCCGGCAGTGACGTGGACCTCACGGTCGCGCACCTGCTCGCCACGCCGTGGAGCGCGCTCGAAGAGGCAGTCCTGAAGGGAGCTCCGGCGGAGCTTCAGGCCGTCGAGGCGAAGGGCCGATACCGGGGGCCCGGTGTCCCCGACGGCTCCGTGAAGACGACGCTGACCCTGCGGTTCGGGTCGTCGGGGCGGTCCCTTTCGCGGGACGAGGTCAACGCGTGGCGCGACAGCGCGGCCCGGCGGCTCGAAACGCTTCCGGGCGCAAGAGTGGACGGCATGAAGGACCAGGGCTAGGAGGACGATGTGAAAGAGACCAGAGGCCGCAGCGAAACCAGGGCGGATCTGCACGCGGACGCTTCTCTCGACGAGATCCTCGACGCTGTCGAGTCGCGGCTGGGAGCGCTCGTCGAGGTCGTGAAGAGCCTCAACGCCGAGAACGCCGGGCTCAAGGCGGAGCTGGCCTCGGCGCGGGAGGCGAGCGAGAAACACGGGGGAACCGCTGCGGCCCTCGCGAAGCACGAGGCCGAACGCGCCGCGGTCAAGGCGCGCATCGAACGCCTGCTGAAGACGCTCGAGGAGCCGAGCTCTCCCGCCCGTCCGGCCTGACCCCGCGTGTTATTCTGGGTCCGCGGCGAGAACCTTTCGCCGTGTGAAAATATATGGTGTCCAGACCGTCCGTCACGCAGGTGGAGATCTTCGGCCAGACGTACTCCGTCCGGGCCGCCGGAGATCCCGCGTACATCCGCGAGCTCGCGGAGTTCGTCGACCGGAAGATGCGCGAGGTGTCCGAGCACGCACCGACGGTCGACGCCACGAAGATCGCGATCCTGACGGCTCTCAACATCTCCGACGAATTCCATCAGTTTCGTTCCAGATCAGGCTCCGAGGGTGATCCGGGGCATGCCGCGAAGCGCGCGACACGCCTCGTCGAAAAACTCGACGAGATCCTGAAGACGTCTCCTCGGGTCAATCCGGCGAGGGCCGGCAGCGAATCGATTGGCACCCTGCGCGGTGCGTGAATGGGATGTGTCTTTGAACCGATATTTCTATCGTGGAGCCACCGCACACGGGCCGTCCTGTGATGCCCCTTCGGGGGAACTAATGGTCTGCCCCGGCGGTTCCCCCTGTCTTTTGACGGGTTCAATCGACTTTTCCCACACGGCCGAGGCGGGGCGCCTTTCTTCCGTCCGCACCGAGAGACGTTTTCGGGATCCCGTCTAGCGTTCGACCCGGCTCACCCTCGAAAAAAATCTCGCGATCGAGGGGGACCGACTCGTGAACTCCATACTCATCATCGCCATCGAGGTCCTGCTCGCGGTGTTCGCCGTGGGCGTCCTCGCGTGGGCGCTCAAGACCCGGGGCGCCGCTTCCTCCGCGAAGGCCGAAGCCGAGCTCGAGGCGCGCAAGAGGCTCGATACGGCGAAGCTCGAAGCGGAATCCGCCGTCCGCCGGGCCGAGGCGAACGCGCAGAAGACCGAGCTCGAGGCGAAGGAACGCGCTCTCAAGGCGCGTGAAGCCGCCGAGCAGGAGGCCGTGAGGAGGCGAAGCGAGCTCCTCGATCAGGAAAAACGCCTCCTCCAGAAAGAGGAGTCGCTCGACAAGAAGATCGTCAACGCCGAGAAGCGCGAGCTGGACTCGGAGAACCGCGCGCAGAACCTGACGAAGCGCGAAAGGCACATCGAGGAGATCGAAGCCGAGGCGCAGAAGAAAGCCGAGGCCGTCATCCAGGAGCAGCGCGACAAGCTCGAGAAGATCGCGGGTCTCACGGCCGAGCAGGCGAAACGGGACCTCATCCGCGAGCTCGAGAACGAGGCGCGGCTCGAGGCGACCGGCCTTGTCCGCCGGATCGAGGAAGACGCGGTCGAGAGCGCGAACTGGAAGGCGAAGCGGCTCCTCTCGATGACGATCCAGCGGATGGCGTCAGAGCACGTCGTCGAAACGACCGTGTCGGTCCTCGATCTCCCCTCGGACGACATGAAGGGCCGGATCATCGGCCGCGAGGGCCGCAACATCCGCGCCGTCGAAGCCGCGACGGGCGTCGACATCATCATCGACGACACACCGGAGGCGATCCTCCTGTCGTCGTTCGACCCGATTCGCCGCGAGGTCGCGCGGCGCGCGCTCGAGCGCCTCATCCAGGACGGCCGCATCCATCCGGCGCGCATCGAGGAGGTCGTCGAGAAAGTTCGCGAGGAGCTGTGGCAGGACATCAAGACGACCGGCGAAGCGGCCGCGTTCGAGTTCGGGATCGCCGACCTCCACCCGGAGGTCGTCAAGATGCTCGGGCGGCTCAAGTACCGCACGAGCTACGGGCAGAGCGTCCTCCAGCACAGCAAGGAAGTCGGATGGGCCGCGTGCCACCTCGCGGGTGAGCTCGGCGCCGACGTCGCCGTCGCGAAACGCGCGGGCCTCCTCCACGACATTGGCAAGGCGATCGACCGGGAGCAGGAGGGCACCCACCTCGAGCTCGGCCGGCAGATCCTCAAGAAGTACGGTGAGACCGAAGCCGTCATCCACGGCATGGAGTGCCACCACGGCGACTACGAGCCGCGGACGATCGAGGCCGTCCTCGTGAACGCGGCCGACGCGATCTCGGCGGCGCGCCCCGGCGCCCGCCGCGAAATCCTCGAGACGTACGTCAAGCGCCTCGAGAAGCTCGAGAAGATGACGGACGGCATGAAGGGCGTGGAGCGCACGTTCGCGATCCAGGCGGGGCGCGAGCTGCGCGTCATCGTGGACGCGAAGAAGGTCACGGACGACGAGTGCCTCTGGATGTCGAAGGACCTCGCGAAGCGCATCGAGGCCGAGCTCCAGTACCCCGGGCAGATCAAAATCACGGTAATCCGGGAGACGAGAGCAGTAGATTTTGCTAAATAGAAGAGAAGAGGAAAGAGAAGATTTTCTTAGAAGGGTAATGAGAAAAATAAGAGGGGTCGGGGACGGTCGATGAAGCTCTTGTTTGTTGGTGATGTCGTGGGGAAGCCTGGCCGAAAGGCGCTTTCTCTTCTCGAGAAGGTAATCGGGCGCGACCACATCGACTTCACGGTCGTGAACATCGAGAACGCGGCCGGAGGATTCGGCGTGACGGCCGAGCTCTTCGCGGACCTCTCGAAGCTGCCGATCGACGTCTTCACGTCGGGCAATCACATCTGGGACAAGAAGGACTTCGTGCCGCTGCTCGGCGACCTCGAGAATCTCCTGCGGCCCGCGAACTATCCGCCCGGAAACCCGGGCCGTGGATGGGCGATCCAGGACACCCCGTCCGGGATTCCCGTGGGGGTCCTGAACCTCCAGGGGCAGGTGTTCATGGCGAACACGGACTCACCGTTCCGGGTCGGCGACCAGGCGCTTCTCGAGATGAAAGCGAAACGGCCGGACCTCAAGGTCGTCCTCGTCGACATCCACGCCGAGGCGACCTCCGAGAAGCAGGCGATCGGCTGGTGGTTCGACGGGCGCGCGTCCCTCGTCATCGGCACCCACACGCACGTGCCGACGGCGGATGCGCGCATCCTCCCGAAGGGCACGGCCTATCAGGGGGACGCCGGCATGACGGGCGCATACGAGGGGATCATCGGTTTCGATCCCAAGGCGATCCTCGAGAAATTCCTCTACCAGACTCCGCGCTCGATGGAGACGGCGACCAGGGACGTGAGGATGTGCGGAGCGATCGTGGACGTGGACGAGGCGACCGGGAAAGCCCGCGCGATCACGTCGATCCAGGAGAAGCTCGCCTCCTGACGCTCCCGCCGGATAGCATTCGGCTCGTGACAACCGTCCGTGCGCTCGGCCTCGCGGCGCGGCCGCGGACGCGGAGGCCCGGCATGCGGCGCTGGACCGCGCGGGAATTCGAACAAACGAAGAAATGGTTTCCCCGGCCGAACCCTCGAGGAGCTCAGCGTAGAGAAAAGTCCGGTCGGCTGCTAGGATCGCCGCATGGCTGTTGAAAAAGAGCTGCTCGACATTCTCGCCTGTCCCGCCTGCGACACGCGGCCGCCCGTGACGCTCTGCACGCTGAAGACCGACGTCGCGAAGACAGTCGTCGAGAAGTACCGTGAAAGCCTGAAGGACGAGGAGCCCGTCGTGACGGAGGGGCTCTCGTGCGCGGCCTGCGGGCGCGTGTATCCGATCGTCTCCGACATCCCCGTGATGCTCGTCGAGGAGGCTCTTCCGGCGGACGCCCGGATGGCCTGACCGTCCGCTGAGGTTCCTTCCCGAACCGGTCACGCGCCGGAAAGGCTGGGAGCGCGCGGCCTTCGTCTTCTTCCTCCTCGGCGTTGGGTGCGTTCCCGGGGTCGGCGTCGCGAACGTCTGCCTCGCGGCGACGCTCCTGTGCACGATCCTCTGGCGTCTGTCCGCCCGTGCCCGCGGGGAGGATTTCCTCGGTCCCTTCCGCAGGACGACGCCTCTCCGCGCTCCGATCGGCGCGTTCGTTCTTCTCTCGATCCTGTCCTGCGCGTTCTCGACGCTCCCGTCCCGTTCCTTCATCCAGGTCAAGGGCTTCGGGACGTTCCTGCTCGTCGTGTTCGTGTCGGCCCTCCTCGATGACGAGAGCGACGTCCGGCTCGTCGTCGATCTCTGGAGATTGACGGCGCTTTACCTCGTGCTGCGCGGCCTCGTCGAGTGGTTTGCTGGGGCCGACAACCTCGACGCGCGCGTTGCGGGGGGCCTCTCCGTCTACATGACCTACGCGGGTCTTCTCCTCGTCTTCGTCGCCCTTCTTGGCAGCCGGGGGCTCTCCGGAGGAAAGAGCCTCGCGCGCGCCGTGGACACCGGAGTGGCGGGAGCGGGCGCGCTCGCGATCGCGCTCACCCTGACGCGCAGCGCATACCTCGGACTCGCGGTCGGGCTTCTCGTCGTGGTTCTCGCGGCCCGCCCGCGCCTCGCGCTCGTGGCGCCGTTCGGGATCGCGGTCTTCTTCCTTTTCATGCCCCTGGCCGTGCGCGACCGGCTCGTATCGGCGACGGATCCGAGAGACGTCACGATGAACGACCGCGTCGCCATGTGGAAGGCGGGCGCCAAGATGATTCGCGAGCGGCCGTTCTTCGGGGTCGGTCCCGGACGCGTGAAGGTCCTCTATCCCGTATATCGCGTGAAAGGCTGGGTGGAGGCCTGGCCCGGGCACCTTCACAACAACGTCGTGATGATCGCCGCCGAGACCGGGGTCCCGTCCCTCCTCGCGTATCTCTGGTTCGTCGGCGCCTTCTTCGCGGCGGCCTTCCGTCAGTTAGGGGCGACGGCGCGGGGCGAACCTCTCCGGGGCGTGACGCTCGGCGCGATCGGCGCGATGACCGCTGTCTTCGTGGCGGGATTCTTCGAATACAACTTCGGCGACGTCGAGGTCCTCATGGCGACGCTCGTCGTGGCGACGCTTCCGTTCGCGGGTCGCACACCGCCGGCCCGCGCCGTCTAGAATCGCGCCATGTCGTCACGGTTTCCGGCACGACCGTACACGCTGCGCCGCACCGCGGGCCGCGTCGGGGAAACGCAGATGTCCTTCGGGGACGCGGCTCCGGAAGAGAGGGCGATGACTCCCTCGCAGCTCATCGAGCGGCTCAACGGGATTCTGAAAGGCGGAATTCCGGACGTCTGGGTGAAAGGCGAGATCGGGAACCTGCAGCGCCCCGGCTCGGGCCACCTTTATTTTTCTCTGAAGGACGAGCGGGCGGCGGTGGGCTGTGTGATGTGGCGAAGCACGGTCCTCCGTCTTCCTTTCGAAGCAGAAGAAGGACTTCTCGTCCTGGCTCGCGGGTATCCGGACGTGTACGCACCTTCCGGAAAACTCTCTCTGGTCATCGGAGAACTGCAGCCCTCGGGCGTCGGCGCTCTTGCGCTCGCGTTCGAGCAGCTCAAGGCGCGCCTCGCGGCCGAGGGGCTCTTCGACCCCGCGACGAAGCGGCCGCTGCCACTCCTTCCCCGGCGCATCGGCGTCGTGACCTCGCGGCACGGCGCTGCGCTCCGCGACATCCTGAAGGTCCTCGCGGTGCGGTTCCCGAACGCTCACGTCACGCTCTATCCGGCCTCCGTCCAGGGGCCCTTCGCCGCGCGGGAGATCGTGCGCGCGCTCGGTGCGTTCTCGCGGATCCCCGGCGCCGCGGACGTCGTCATCGTCGCCCGCGGCGGAGGCTCGAAAGATGACCTCGCGGCCTTCAACGACGAGGCCGTCGTGCGCGCGGTCCGGGCGTCCTCGGTTCCCGTGATCTGCGCGGTGGGGCACGAGACCGACGTGTCCCTCGCGGAGCTCGCCGCGGACGTGAGGGCGGCGACGCCCTCTCAGGCCGCGGAGTTCGTCGTCGAGCGCCTGGACCGTTTCGAGGAGCGGCTCGCGCGAGGCGAGCGGGATCTGAAGATCTCCATGAAGGGAAGAACGGACCGGGCCGCGCGGGATCTCGCGCGGTTCGCGTCGGCGCCCGCGCTGGCGGGATTTCCGGCCGCGGTGGCCGAAGGCCGCCTCGAATCGCGCGCGGCGGCGTCGACCATGCTGTCTTCCTTTCGACGGATCCCCTCTTCTCTCGCAGCCCGGATCGGCGCGTTCGAGCAGACTGTACGGGCGTGGCCGGGCCGTGCCGCGTTCCCGTATCTTGCGGAGCGCGTCGTTCAGGAGCGGCGCGCGGCAGCCGACCGGATGGCGGCGCGGGTGGCGTCGGCGAACGAGAGCCTCGGCCTCGCGGCCGGCCGTCTCGACGCTTTGAGCCCTCTGCGCGTCCTCGCGAGAGGCTATGCGATCGTCACGCGGGAGGACGGCGGCGCACCGGTCACGGACGCCTCCGCTCTCGCCGCCGGCGACGGCGTCCGCCTCCGCCTCGCCCGCGGCGGCGCCCGCGCGCGCATCCTCGACACGGAGACGACATGACGAAGACGAAAGCCCCCCCGAAGAACCTCTCTTTCGAAAAGGCGCTCGAGCGCCTGCAGGAGATCGTCAGCCAGCTCGAGGATCCCGATAAGGGTCTCGAATCGAGCCTCGAGCTGTTCGAGGAGGGCGTCGCGCTCTCGCGATTCTGCCGCTCGAAGATCGACGAGATCCAGAAGCGGGTCGACGTCGTCCTCAAGGAGACTCCGGACGCGCTCCTGACCGAGCCCCTCGACGGCGAGTTGGACGACGACGACCTGGACGAGGACGAGCTCTGAGGATGACCTCCCTGAGAAACGCGGCCGGCCTCCCCGAGGCGCTCGCGGCGCGCCGGGCGGACGTCGAGGCCGCTCTCTCGGCGGTCCTGCCCGCCGAAGGCTCCGAGCCCGCCGCCCTCGTCGCCGCGATGCGCTACAGCGTCCTCGCCGGCGGAAAGCGGCTCCGTCCTCTCCTGTTCCTCGCGGGCGCGGAGTCCGCCGGAAAGGAGCGCCTTCCCGGCGACGCGATCGAGGCGGCGGCGGCCCTGGAGCTCCTCCACACGTACTCGCTCATCCACGACGATTTGCCCTGCATGGACGACGACGCGCTCCGGCGCGGGAGGGCCACGTGCCACGTCGTCTACGGCGAGGCGACCGCGCTTCTCGCGGGGGACGCGCTCCAGACACTCGGGTTCGAGCTTCTCGCGACGCGGCCGTCGGGCGATTCCAATGCGGCGCGCCGCGCGGACGCGGCGGCGCGCGCGGCCCGTGCGATCGGGGTCGCGGGAATGGCCGGGGGCCAGGCGCTCGACCTCGGGGCGACGGGGACCGAGATCTCCGCCCCGGAACGCCCGGCCCACCTGAGGCGCATCCACGCGTTGAAGACGGGACGCCTCATACGCCTCTCGCTCGAGCTCGGCGCTCTGCATGCGGGCGCGGACCCGGACCGGCTTCGCGGCGTCTCCCGCTTCGGGGAAGCTCTCGGGCTCCTCTTCCAGATCGCGGACGACCTCCTCGACGTCACGCAGTCGTCCGAGACTCTCGGCAAGACGGCCGGCAAGGACTCGGCGCAGGAGAAGCTGACGTATCCGTCCGTTTTCGGGCTCGCGGGCGCCCTCCGGGAACGGGATCTCGCGCTGACCGCCGCCCGGGAAGCGGCCCGCGAAGTCGAGGGCGACCCCGCCCTCCTGGCCGGTCTCGCGGGGTTCGCCGCGGGCCGCGATCGCTGAGGGAGGGGAGGTATCGTGTCCGACGTGCTCCTGCCGCGCCGCCTCGCGATCATCCTCGCGACGGTCTGTTTCGCGGGTGCGATCGGCCTCGTCGTGCGGGGCGCGGGTGTCGACGGGCGCGCCCTTCAGGCGGCCGGACGCGACGCCGACGCCCTCGCGGCCCGGGCCGCCGAGGCGGTCGGTTCGCTGCTCGTTTTTCACGACGCCGACGGCGCCGTCGAGACCGTCAAGGACCTCGTTCCGGGCGGGCGGCTCGTCTCGGTCGTGGTCCTGAACCGCTCCGGCCTCCCGGCGGCCGTCTGGCAGGGACCCGTGGGTGGAGAGACGCACGTTTCCAGGGTCGCGGTGAAGTACGACGGAACGCGCGTCGGAACGCTCGTCCTCGGACTCTCCCTGACCTCGGCCCGGCAGGCGGCCGGCCTCGAGCGACGGAGCGACCTCGCGGCGGCCCTCGCGCTCGTACTCCTCGGCGCCGCTGCCGCGGCGATGTCGGTCTTCGCACCGCTCAAGAAGCACGCGAAGCAGGTTTCCGCGGACCACGCGCGTCTCACCGTGGAGCGGGACGCGCTCGCGGAGTCCGTCGCGGAGACGGACGTTCTGCTTCAGCGCGAAAGGAAGGACAGGCGATTCGTCGAAGGCACGCTCTCCGGGCGTGATCTCCTCGAGGGCGACCGCCGCTCGATCCTCGAGATGATCGCGCGCGGCGAGCCGCTCCGCGCGATCCTCCCGGAGATCGCGGCGCTCGTGGAGCACCAGCGTCCCCGCGCGATCTGCGCGATCTCGCCGCTCCGCCAGGGGGTGCGCTCCCTCGGCTCGGGCGGGTCCGTCGGTCCGTTCGGGAACCCGCAGGAGGGCATCCCGCTCGGGTCCACGACGCCTCCGCTCGCGCGGGCCGTCGAAGAGCACCGGCTCGTCGTGACGTGCGACGTGCCGGACGATCCCCTCTGGGGCGGTTGCAGGGAAACGTTCGGCCCCCACGGCATCAAGACCTGTTGGACGGCGCCCATCGAGACCGGCGGCGGCATCGCGCTCGGGACCCTGAGCGTCCTCTTGCCCGAGGTACGTCGCCCGGAACGCGCGGACGCGGCGCTGCTCTCGGGGGCCGCCTCTCTCGCGGCGATCGCGATCGAGCAGCGGCAGCTCGCCGAGCAGCTGCAGTTCCAGGCCCGGTTCGACTCGCTCACGTCTCTCCCGAACCGCGTCTCCTTCGAAGAGAGTCTGAGGAGCGCCGTCGCGAGCGCCGCGGGGAGCGGCGCGTGCGTTCTCCTCGCGTACGTCGATCTCGACCGCTTCAAACAGGTGAACGACACGTTCGGCCACGCGGGGGGCGACGAGCTGCTTCGGGAGGTGGCCTTCCGGCTCTCCAGCGCGCTCGCCGACGGCGACGTCCTCGCCCGGATGGGCGGAGACGAGTTCTGCGTCCTCAGAATCGAGACGCCGTCCGCCGCCGGCCGCGCCGCCGAGCTTCCCGAGCGCCTCCTCGAGGCGATGAAGGCGCCATTCGAGGTGCGCGGGGACGAGGTGTTCGTGGGCGCGAGCATCGGGGTCAGCGTTTTCCCGGAGGACGCGCGCGACGTCGTCGCCCTGCAGCGCCACGCGGACGCCGCGATGTATGCCGCGAAGGCGAAGGCCGGAAACGGATACCGTGTCTTCGGCCCCGACGTCCTGCTCGGCGGCGGGGAGCGGCTGCGGCTCGAGAACGACCTCCGGCGCGGTCTCGTGCGCGGGGAGCTCGAGGTCGTCTTCCAGCCCCAGGTGGATCGCGACGGGACCCTCGTCGGCGCCGAGGCCCTTCTCCGCTGGAATCATCCGGAGCTCGGGTCGGTGCGGCCGAGCCGCTTCATCCCCGTCGCGGAAGAGAGCGGCCTCATTCAGGCGATCGGTCTCCGCGTCTTCGAGGACGTCTGCGCGCGGGTCGCCGCCTGGCGGCGCGAAGGCATAGGCGCCGTCCCCGTCTCCGTCAACCTCTCCCCCGTGCAGTTCGCGCAGGCGGACCTCGCGGAGACGCTCGAGCGCCTGCTCAAGGCCGCCGGCGTGCCGGGATCGTTCCTGAGGCTGGAGGTCACGGAGAGCCTTCTCGTCAAGGACGTCGCGTCGACGATGGCTCTTCTCGGTCGACTCAAGGCGCTCGGTCTCGGTCTCGCCGTCGACGACTTCGGGACGGGCTATTCGTCCCTCTCCTACCTCCAGCTGCTCCCGATCGACGAGATCAAGATCGATCAGGCGTTCCTGCGCGAGCTCACGGATCCGATCGATCCGCGCGGGCGCACGTCCAAGCTCGTGCAGACGATGGTCACGCTCGGGCACGACCTCGGGCTCGTCGTTGTCGCGGAGGGAGTGGAGACCCCCGGGCAGATCGCGTTCCTGCGCGAGGCGGGATGCGACCGGCTTCAGGGTTACGGCGTGAGCCCGCCGGTCTCGGCGGCCGCGTTCGCGGGGATGCTGGCGGCGGCGCTCGCGGTCGGCGGCACGCTGCAGGCACGTTAAGATCCCCGCGTGGCGGAGAGGGCGGACGACCGCAAGTTCGGGTGGACCGTGGGCGGCGTCTTCGCCGTCCTCGGAGCGCTGGCGCTCTGGCGGCACCGGATGCCGGCAGGTGTCGTCGCGGCGTCGCTCGGCGGCGTGCTCCTTCTTCTCGCGGCCGTGGCGCCGGCACTTCTCGCGGGTCCGCACCGGGCGTGGCTCGGCTTCGCGAAGGTCCTCGGCCGCATCAACTCCGCGATCTTCCTGTTTCTCACGTTCTTCCTCGTGCTCACGCCGCTCGGATTCGTCCTGAGGCTTTTCGGCCGGGACGAGCTCAGGCGCCGGGGGACCGCGCCCGCCTCGATGTGGACGCCCTATCCGGAAAGAAACCGCGACCCGCGCCACCACGAGACGATCTGGTAATGGGAAAGGGAGACGTCCTCGCGCAGCTCTGGGAGTTCCTGAGGTATCGCAAGAAGTACTGGCTCATGCCGATCGTGTTCCTCCTCGTCCTCGTGGGTCTCCTTCTCGTCCTCGCCGAGAAAAGCGTGATCGCACCCTTCATCTACACGCTGTTCTAGTGCCGGCGATCCTCGGCCTCTCGGCCTACTACCATGACTCGGCCGCATGCCTGCTCGTCGACGGGAAGATTGTCGCGGCGGCGCAGGAAGAGCGATTCACGCGCAAGAAGCACGATGCCGAGTTTCCCGCGAACGCGGCCCGGTACTGTCTCGAGGCCGGCGGGCTCTCCGCCGGGCAGCTCGAGCACGTCGCCTTCTACGACAAGCCTCTCCTGAAGTTCGAGCGTCTCTTCGAGACGTACCTCGAGTACGCGCCGCGGGGGTTCACGTCGTTCCGCAAGTCGATGCCGCTCTGGATCACGAGTCGTCTGTGGATGTCCGAGCGTATCGGCAAGGATCTCGGCTACGAGGGCCGGATCCTGTTCTCCGAGCATCACGAGTCCCACGCCGCATCAGCCTTCTTTCCGGCCCCCTTCGAGGAGGCCGCCGTCCTCACGATGGACGGAGTCGGAGAGTGGGCGACGTCGTCGATCGGAATGGGACGCGGAAATCGACTCGACATGCTTTCGGAGCTGAAGTTCCCTCACTCGATCGGACTCCTCTATTCCGCCTTCACGTTCTTCTGCGGCTTCAAGGTGAACAGCGGCGAGTACAAGCTCATGGGGCTCGCGCCCTACGGCGAGCCGAAGTACGCCGATCTCATCCGGGAGAGGGTCGTCCACGTCTGCGACGACGGATCCATCCGGCTGAACATGGAGTACTTCGACTTCGCCGACCGCCTGACGATGACGGGGGAGGGTTTCGAGCGCCTCTTCGGCGGCCCGGCACGGGCGCCCGAGTCGAAGCTCACTCAGCGCGAGATGGATCTTGCGCGTTCGATCCAGGACGTGACGGAGGAGATCGTCCTGAAGATGGCCCGGCATGCCCGTGAGGCGACGGGGGCGAAGTATCTATGCCTGGCGGGGGGCGTCGCCCTGAACTGCGTCGCGAACGGAAAGTTGCGCGAGGCGGGAATCTTCGACGACCTCTGGATCCAGCCGGCCGCGGGAGACGCGGGCGGCGCGGTTGGTGCTGCGCTCGCGGTGTGGCACCGGCACCTCGGGATGCCGCGAGAAAGCGCGGAAAGACGAGGGACCTGGAGGCTTGGGAGAGACGGAGAAGAGGGGAAAGAGATTTCTTCGAATGGAAAAGAGGGAAATCTCACGGCGCGTGCGCTGCCGCCCTACGAGGACGGCATGTCGGGCGCGTTCCTGGGTCCGTCTTACTCATCAGAAGAAATCTCCTCCTGGCTTTCTTCGAAAAACTACCCGTTCCGCTCCGTGAGTACCGCCCAGCTTCCTGCCACCGTTGCGGACCTTCTCGCTTCGGGCAAGGTCGTCGGCCTGCTGCAGGGGCGGATGGAGTTCGGACCGCGTGCGCTCGGGGGCCGGAGCATCCTCGGCGACCCGCGCTCTCCCGCGATGCAGTCCGTGATGAACCTCAAGATCAAGTTTCGGGAGTCGTTCCGACCGTTCGCGCCGTCCGTCCTGCGGGAAGACGCCGCGGCGTGGTTCGAATTCGACGGAGACTCTCCCTACATGCTCCTCTGCGCGGACGTCGCGAAGAAGCACCGGCGCGAGATGACGGACGCGGAGAAGGCTCTCTGGGGCATCGAGCGGCTGAACGTTCCCCGCTCTTCGGTCCCCGCGATCACGCACGTCGACTACTCGGCGCGGCTCCAGACCGTTCGGAAGGAAACGAGCCCCGTCTACCACGCGATCCTGACTGCCTTCCGGGACCTGACGGGATGCCCGGTCGTCGTGAACACTTCCTTCAACGTTCGCGGCGAGCCGATCGTCTGCTCTCCCGAGGACGCCTACCGCTGTTTCATGCGCACGGCGATGGACGCGCTCGTCCTCGAGAATCACGTGCTCGAGCGCGATGCCCAGCCCCCGTTCCCGGAGAGTGAGGATTGGAAGAAGACGTTCGTTCTCGACTGAGCGGAGCGGCTGTTCCGCCGCCTCTCGGAAAAGGCGACGCCGTGGCCGCGGGAGCGCTCCTCGCCTGCCCTTTCGCGCTCTATGCGCCGGTCCTTTCGCAGTGGTGGACGGGCGACGATACGCAGATCCTGAGGCACGCGCTCTCGCACTCCCTGCTCGACATCTTCACGGTGCCTGCAGCGTGGCGCGACCTGACGTGGCTCTACTTCACGCCGCAGGTGAGCGTGGCCGCGCGGCTCGACACCGCTGTCTTCGGCCTCCAGCCCGGCGGTTGGTACGTCCACCACCTCATCGTCCTCGGTGCCGCGGCAGCCCTCCTTTACGTGCTCGTCCGGCGGGCCGCGGGAGCGGCCGGGGCGTTTCTCGCGGCTCTCCTTTTTCTTCTCGGGCCTTCGACCGCCGAGGTCTCGCGGCAGCTATTCTCGCGGCACTACGTCGCGGGTATCGCGCTCTCGCTCGTGTCGGTGCTCCTCTACCGTGCCGCCGTCGCCCGGCGCTCGTGGCCCGCTGCCGCGGCGGCCGCGGGCGTGGCACTTCTCGCAATGCTGTGTAAGGAGGTCTTCGCGCCTCTCCCCCTCGTCGCGCTCGCATGGCCGGGAGGAACGAGACGCGACCGGTTCCGCTTCGCTCTGCCGCTGTTTCTCGCGCTCGCGGTCTACCTTCCGTGGCGCCAGGTGATGGTCGGATGGTGGGGCGGCTCGCGCGGCGCGGGCGAGGCCCTGTCCCGCGTAGCGGCGACCGCGGGCGCGTTCCCGGGCACGCTTCTCGGAGTCTCCGTTCTCGGGGGGACCGCGCTTCTCGTCCTCTCGTTGATCCTCCTCCGGCCGACGCGCGAAGAGGCCGCCGCGATCGTGCTGACGGCCGCCGTTCTTACCCTTCCGCTGTCGCTCCTGAGAGATCCTCCGGCCGGCCGGTACGCGCTCGCGCCGCTCGCCGCCGCCGCGGCGCTCGCGGGAGCCGCCGCGGGGCGGGGATTCCGGGACGGGGGAGCGCGCCGCGCTCTCGCCGCAGCCCTCGCCCTCGGCATCCTCGTCCCCGCCGCCCTGAAAAACCGTTCACTCTTCGCGGCGGCCGCGCCGACGCTCGAGCGCAGCCGCGCGGAGGGACGGTTTTTTTTCGAGCGTTCCTCACCCGGCGACGTCCTTTACGGGCCCGTCGATCCCGCGTGGTTCTTCGAGGGCCTGGCCTGGCTGAGGTCCTTCGAGAAGCGCGGCGCCAGCGGAACGATCCTCTACGACGCGCTCCTCCTGTGCGACGCCGCGCCCCGGCCACGTCTCTACTCTTTCGACGCGGCGGCCGGCGCCGTCGCGCCGGCGGCAGCGGATCTGGCGAGCGCAGACTGCGCGCGGCTCGACAGGGCGATGCGGTTCTCCGGTTCCTTCCACTACGGCGCGTCCACGCTCTCGTGGCGTCTCGAGGCCGCGGACGGCGGTTCGTGGGCCCTTCTGTCGGGCGAAAGCGCCGCCCCGTTCGCCGTAGCGCCCGAGGGAACGCTCTTCATCCCACTCAAGGGGGTTGCCGCGTTCCGGGTCCGGCACCGGGCGCCGGATGGCCGCCTCGGGCTCGGACCTCCTGTCTCGCTGCGCGTCGAGGGCGGCGCGGGGGACGCCTCCTTCTCTTCGCCCTAGGTGTAAAGGCTCAGGACGTCGTTCACCCGGGTAGCCGAGGGAAACTGGTGGTGCGAAACATCAGCTCCGCGGATCCCGGATCAGGGGAAGATCCCCAGCTCCAGGTAGCTGACCGCGATCTTGTCGATCGCCGAGATGAACGCGGCCGTGCGGAGGTCCGTCTTCGGGTGCTTCCGCTGCGCGTCGCGGATCTGGTGCCAGGCGACGGACATCGTCTCCTCGAGCCCCGAGTTGACGAGGTCCTCTTCCTCGGCCCCGTGAATGAGGAGTTTTCGCTCGCTCTCGCCCAGGGCCTTACCGGTCGCGCCCTCGATCGTCTTCACCATCCGGGCCGCGCTCATCTCTTCGAAGCGCTTCTCCATGCGGCCGAAGCGCACGTGCGAGAGGTTTTTGAGCCACTCGAAATACGACACCGTGACGCCGCCCGCGTTGAGGTACATGTCGGGGATCACGAAGACGCCCTTCTGCCGGAGGATCGCGTCGCCGTCGGCGGCGATCGGGCCGTTCGCGCCCTCGGCGATGATCTTCGCCTTCACGCTGGCCGCGTTGTGGCCCCGGATCACGTTCTCGAGAGCGGCCGGTACGAGGATGTCGCAGTCGAGGAACAGGGCCTCTTCGCTCGCGATGTCGGTGGCGCCCGGAAAGCCCGTGATCTTTCCCGTCTCGGCACGGTGCTTCACGACCGCGGCGACGTCGAGGCCCTTCGGGTTCGTGATCGCGCCTTCCCACTCGGACAGGCCGACGATGACCGCTCCGCCTTCCTGGAGAAACTTCGCGGCGTGAAATCCGACATTCCCGAGGCCCTGGACCACGGCGCGCTTGCCGGCGAGGCCGGCCGAGAGCCCGAGCTGCTTGAGGAGATCGCCGTCCGCGAGTGCTTCCTTGACGCCGAAGAAGACTCCGCGCCCTGTGGCCTCCTTGCGTCCGCGGATGCCGCCCTGGCTGAGCGGCTTTCCCGTGACACAGCCGATGGCGTCGATCTCGCCCGGATGGAACTGCGCATACGTGTCCGCGATCCACGACATCTCGCGGGGGCCCGTCCCATAGTCCGGCGCCGGGACGTCGATCCCGGGCCCGATGAAATTCTTCTTCGTGAGCTCGGCCGTGTAGCGGCGCGTGATGCGTTCGAGCTGCTCGACGGACGTCTTCCGCGGGTCGATCTTGATTCCGCCTTTCGCGCCGCCGAAGGGCACGTCGACGATCGCGCACTTGAACGTCATGAGGGCCGCGAGCGCGAGGACCTCGTCCTCGTTCACGTCGGGCGAATACCGGATCCCACCCTTGACCGGAAGCTTGTGGTGGCTGTGCTCGGCCCGCCACGCCTCGATCACTTCGTAGCCGCCGCCTTCGCGCCTCACGGGGAATCGGAACGTGTAGACGCTGTTGCAGACCTTGATCTGGTCGAGGAGGCCGGGCGGATAGTCGAGGAAGCTGGCGGCCGCGTCAAAGTTCTGGTTAACAGTGTCCAGGAACCCCTGAGACTGCGATTCGGACATTTCGATCCTCCGGTTGACGGAGTGTAATGGACCCGCGATAGGATTGGCGTCCGATGACCGGTGGAATGCGGGACGTCGTCCTGCTCGAGCGTGCGGACCTGATGCGCCTGAGCGCCGACGCACGGGTTTCCTCGAGGCGACGCCGCAACCGGAACCTGCACGAGATGGAGGATGCGGTCCACCGGCTGTTCAACGCGATCGAGCCCGGGAGCTACGTGAAGCCCCACCGGCACCTCGACCCGCCGAAGGCTGAGACGATGGTCGTGGTGCAGGGCCGCCTCGGCCTTCTCGTATTCGACGAGGGGGGCGCCGTTCTCGAGACGATCGTCCTCGAGGCCGGGGGAGAGACCTTCGGGGTCGACCTGCCGGCCGGCACATGGCACTCGTTCGTCTCACTCGCTTCCGGAACCGTCGTTTTCGAGGCGAAAGAGGGACCCTACGTAACCCCCGTCGACCGGGACGCGGCCTCGTGGGCGCCTCCGGAGGGCGACCCGGCGGCCGCACGGCTCGAGGCCGGGTGGCGAGAGCGCTTCTTCCGGGAAATGAAATCCTGACCTCATGTCGATCTTACCGTCCAATGGCAGTTTTCCCGGCCGCGCCGGGATCTCTTTTCCTTTCTCAATCAACGGAAGGGGTGTGCCCATGATCTCATTGCATCGTTTTCTGCCGCTCCCGGCGTCCATTTGCTTCCGACCCGTGTTCGCAGCGCTGCTCAGCACGCTCTTCGTGTGCTTCGCGGCGTTCGGCCAGTCGGGCAACTACACCACCGGTTCGATCGGGGGAACGGTGAGTGACGACACGGGCGCCGGCGTTCCCGGGGTCACCGTCACGGCAACCAAGCTCGACACCGGCCAGACTCGTTCGACGGTAACCAACAAGGATGGCGGGTACGATCTCAGCCTTCTGCCGCCCGGAAGCTACAGGGTCTTCGCGGAGCTGAAGGGACTGGGAACGTCCACCGCACCGCGCACGACCGTTCTCCTCGGCAACTCGACGAGGACGGATCTGAAGCTCACGCTCGTGAAAGCGGAAACCGTGACGATCACGGCCTCCGCGCCGCTCATCGACACGCAGGCCACCGGGATATCCCAGTCGGTGACGAGTCAGCAGATCGAAAGCCTCCCGATTCTCGGCCGGGACTTTCGCTCCTTGGCCCTCTTGACGCCCGGCATCAGCACCGGCTCTTTCGACACCAGCTCGATTACCGCGAACGGCGCGCGCGCTCTGTCCACCGACTACAACATCGACGGCGCTAGCTCGAACAACGACTTCTTCGGCCAGCAGACCGGCGGCTCGCGGCCCCCGTTCACCTTCTCCCAGGCGGCCATCCAGGAGTTCCAGGTCATCCTCACGCAGTACGACGCGGAGTACGGCCGTGGGGTGGGCGCCGCGGTGAACGCGATCACGAAGAGCGGGACCAACGACTTCCACGGTTCGGCGTTCTATTACGACCGGAGAGCGTCGTGGGCCGCGACTCGCCCGACCACGTTGGACACGGATTTCGGCGGGACCACGTATCCGCTCGTCGTCTCCGACAGTTTCCTGGCCAAGGACGTCAGCCAGCCGGGTTTCGTCGTCGGCGGGCCGATCCTGAAAGACAAGCTCTTCTTTTTCGGCGGCTTCGACTCGATGACCACGAGCCTGCCAGCCGTCATCGGCAACGACATGCGAACGTCCGGGCAATTCCTCGCCTTGACTCCTGCTCAGCAGGCGACGGCACTCTCGAAGATCCAGTCTGCGGTGGGGGCGCCTTACGAGGCAGGCCTCAACTATTCCGTGGACAACACCCTCCGGACCTATCTCTTGAAGTTCGATGGCAACCTCGGCTCGAGCCATCACTGGTCGCTGCGCGGCAACATCGCCAACTACGACACGACGAACAGCGGGTCCACGACGTCTTTCGGTCTGAACCAGACGAACGAAGTCGACAAGTTCTACCAGGGCGTCGCCGAAGTCGACTCGGTCTTCACGAACAACCTGTTCAACCAGTTCTTCGCACAGGTCGGTCGGGACCAGCGCCCGGTCACCAGCGTGTACAGTGGCACCGAGTTCTCCGTCAACTTCGGCCAGACGCAGTTCTTCGGCGCGAACGACACCACCCCGAACACGGCCGATGAGAAGAAGCTCCAGCTCAAGGACACCGTGCAGTTCGAATGGAAGGGCCACTCCCTCAAGGCGGGCGTGGAGCTCCTGCGCCGAGACCTGTTCGACGCCTTCCCACGCTACGCCGGCGGCTACTACTCGTACAACAGCCTGCTCAATTTCGTCAACGAGAGGCCGAACACGTTCCAGCAGGCATACGGTCCGGAGAACGGCGACGTCAGCTGGGTCACGAACCTCTGGGGGTTCTACGTCAACGACAGTTTCCGGGTCGCTTCGCGCCTGACCCTCAACCTCGGCCTTCGCTACGACTACATGGCGACGCCGCGTCCGGAGTCCAACGCATACCCGCAGCACCCGGAGTTCCTCACGCAGATCAAGGACGACACGAACAACATCGCTCCGCGCCTCGGCTTCGCCTGGGACGTACTCGGCGATGGCCGTTCGGTTCTCCGCGGCGGCACGGGCCTGTTCTACGAGTACATGCCGGACATCCTGCTCGCAGGCCCCATTCAGGGCATCAGCGGCGCCCTGCTGACCACGACGTTTACCTGCACGACCACAGCGGCGAATCCCTGCCCGACCTACCCCGGGATTCTGTCGCCCGCCGACTTCCTGGCCAAGTCGAAGCTCTCGGCCAACCTCGTCACCATCGGCTCGGACTACCAGGCGCAGGACGCATGGCGCACGAGCCTGCAGTTCGCACAGCGTCTTGGCGACTCCTACACGGTGGGTGTCAGCGCGGTCTACTCGAAGCTGAATCACATTCAGGGCACGAAGAACATCAACCTCGTCCCCACGGGCTACCTCCTCGGCAACATGCCGGTATACGACTACAGCAGCTCGACTAATCCGGCCCGTCCGTACGCCGACATGGGCATCATCCGCGCGCTCTCCAGCGACGAGAAGGCGTGGTATCGCGGGCAGACGCTCGAGCTCCACAAGGCGGCCACCGCTGGCTCGAAGCTCTCCTGGGACGTCAGTTACACGCATTCCGACTCGGTCGACTACGAGACGAACACCCGCTCCACGTCGACCACGTTCCTCATCGACCCGAATAATCCCAGCATCAGCGAGGGAACGAGCGATAACGACGTGAAACACCGAGTCGCCGGGGGTCTCACCTATCGCCTACCGTGGGGTTTCGAGCTGTCCGGCGCGGCGTTCTGGCACACCGGCTTCCCTTACACCGCGGCCATCAGCTTCACCTGCAGCGGTTGCACGGCGAACAGCCTGACAGGACAGGCTCAGACGACTCAGGCGGCGAGTTTCACCCCGGTCTTCGTCGACGGGAGCGGGGCCATCATCGACCTCACGCAGGCGAACGGCATGACCCTGCCGCAGTTCTCCGCATTTCTGGCAGGGCAGAACGCGAGACTCATCGAACGCAACACCTTCCGCCAGCCCAGCGTGTGGGACGCCGACCTCCGCCTCTCGAAGACGTTCAACCTGCCTTACGGGGTGAAGTTGCAGCTGCTCGCCGAGGTGTTCAACCTGTTCAACAGGAGCATTACGGTCGTCACCGGCGCGAACCAGGATCTGTTCAGGATTACCTACACGCAGTCGACCGGCAAGTACACCATCACGAATTACACGAACACCGTGAGCGGCGTGGCGCGCAACACGTTCGGCGTCGTCCAGGGCTACTCCGGTGAGGTCATCCCCCGCACGTTACAGGTCGCTGCGAAGATCAACTTCTAGCTTTCATCTCAGCGCAGTCACGAGAGGCCGCCTCCGGGCGGCCTCTCTCATTTGGACGTGGCCTCGCCCCAGGCTCCCCGTTCTTTTCTTGCCCCAACACGAAGCCCGAATCCCGTTGACGGTGCCCGGTGGTTGCGCGATAGGATGGGACCTCGACACCCACTTATGCACTGGGCTTCACGGACTATTTACGCCCGCCCGCGAGTCTGTTTGCCGCTTTTCCTTCATTCATTTCCAATTTCAGCAGAGGTGATCACATGACATCGCGTCCCCGTTCCGGATTTCCGCTCATCCTCGTCGCACTTGCGACCCTTCTCCTGTCGGCGGTCCCGCTGCTCGCCCAGGTCGACGTCACGACCGGACGCATCTCGGGCCAGGTCGTCGACGAGAGCGGCGCCCCGCTGCCCGGCACGAGCGTCGAGGCGAGGAACAAGGAGACGGGCCACGTGATGGTCGCCGTCTCCGATTCGCGCGGCGTCTACCGCATCGTGAGCGTCCCCGTCGGCAGCTACTCCGTGACAGCGACGCTGCAGGGCTTCGGCAAGCAGAGCGACGCGCACGTCGTGATCACACTCGGCTCGGCGCCCACGGTGGACTTCAAGCTCCGCCTCGCGACGAAGGCGGAGTCCGTGACGGTCACGGCCACGGAAGCGACGATCGAGACGACGCAGACCGCGAGCCAGACCACGATCGACAACAACACGATCAAGAGTCTCCCGATCAACGGCCGCAACTTCACGGACTTCGTCCTCCTCGCCCCGAACGCGCAGAGAGAGACCTCGCGCGGCAACATCGCGATCGGCGGCCAGCGCGGCATCAACACGAGCGTCACGCTGGACGGCGTCGACTACAACGACTCCTTCTTCGGCGGCTCCTCAGGCGACGGATCGGCGGAGGGCCGGGCGCCCTTCACGATGTCGCAGGAGTCGGTGCGCGAGTTCCAGGTCATCCAGAACGGCGCCTCGGTGGAGTTCGGGCGCTCGGGCGGCGGCTTCGTGAACGTCATCACGAAGAGCGGCAACAACGACTTTCACGGCTCGGCGTTCTATTACAACCGCCCGCAGGCGACGACCGCGAAGTTCGCGAACGGCACGGACCCGCGCGACCAGAAGACGCAGCAGTTCGGCGCGTCGATCGGCGGCCCGATTCTTCACGACCGGCTGTTCTTCTTCGGTGCGTGGGACCAGCAGATCCAGTCCACGACGATCCCGATTACGGCCGCCCTGGTGACCGATCCGGACGTGGCGGCGCGGTATCCCAAGCTCGGGCAGACCGACACGAGCTACATCCAGGAGCAGAACGGCAAGGTATTCTTCGGCCGCCTCGACTTTCAGGCGACGGACCAGCACCGGATCTACGGCCGCGCGAACTACGCGACGTACGACGGGCCGAACGGCACGTCCTCCAGCCAGACGCAGTCCACGAGCCACAACGGCATCGAGGGCCTCAAGACGACGTCCCTCGTCGGCAGCTGGAACGCGATCTTCAACCAGAGCACGATCAACGACTTCAACATCCAGTACGCGAAGAACGAGATCCCGCGCGCCGACAAGGGCCTCGGGCTGCCGGAGATTCAGCTCCAGGGGAGCGCGGCGACGTATGGTGAGGTCGCGTTCCTGCCGATCGTCGCCACGGACAACCGGATCAGCGTGGGCGACACCGCGACGTTCCTCTTCGGGTCCCACGCCGTGAAGCTGGGCGCCGACTACAACAAGACGGGCATGGACCAGGTGTTCAAGGGAAACTGGCGCGGCGTCTTCGTGTTCAACGGCGCGACGAACGACGAGAAGAAGGCGGCGTTCCTCGCCGGGAAGTGGAGTCAGTATCGCGAGTTCATCGGACTGAACGGCCTGACGGTCGACCAGGCCGGCCGGTTCAATGCGGACCAGAAGGAGCTCGCGTTCTTCCTGCAGGACCAGTGGTACGTTACTCCGACCCTCACGCTCACCGCGGGCGTCCGGTACGAGCGCCTCGATAACCCCAACGATCCGATCCTCGACCTCAACAAGGTCCTCGCCCCTGGAGCGAAGTTCGTTCAGCCGGACTCGCAGATTCCGGACGCGAACAACCAGTGGTCGCCCCGGGTCTCCCTTGCGTGGTCGCCGGAGAAGGACGCGAAGAGCGTCGTGCGTCTGTCCCTCGGCCGCTACTGGAGCCGTACGCCCGAAATCCTGTTCTCCCAGCTGTATCAGTCGAATGGCGTGCAGGGTACTCAGTACGTCGTGAACGCGAACGCGACCGGCTCGACGGGCGGCCTCCCCGCTCCCGGCTGGGGCGCGGCGTTCGACCCGACGAGGATCCAGCAGCTCGGAAACCTCCCCGCAGGCACGACGCTTGCGGCACCCGGAGTATTCAGCATCACGTCCGACTTCAAGAACCCCCACACGGACAAGATCACGCTCGGCGCCGAGCGTGAGTTCTTCGGGATCGCGTTCGGAATCGACGCGACCTGGGCGAAGGGCTACAACCTCGAGCGAAACAACGACGCGAACCTCGTTCCGTCGCCCGCGGCGAGCTGCCCGACGCTCGATCCGAACGCGGGGAGTCCCTGCTACGGCTTGTCCGCGTCGTCGAACAGCTCGAACCGGATCAATCCGAACTACGGACGTGTGACGGTCTATACGTCGGACGCGCGATCGGATTACAAGGCCGCGACGCTGTCTTTCCGCAAGAATTTCGCGGCCGGCTTCCGGTTCTTCGGATCGCTCACTCGCGCGTCCGACTACGACACCGACTCGAACGAGCGCAACTACTCGGGATTCACGCTCTGGGACGTCAACAACCCCGAGCTGAACTGGGCTCCGTCCGACCGCGACATCCGCTGGCGTGCCGCCGCGAACGCCTCTTACGACAGAAAGTTCGGAAGCGTCAACACGTTCTCGTCGGTTCTCATGACCTACCAGACGGGACGCCCGTACTCTGCTTTCACGGGCACGGACAACAACAAGGACGGCAACACGACGGACCGCGCCACGATCAATGGCGTCGTCACGGGCCGCAACGATTTCCGCCAGCCCGACTTCTACACGGTAGACGTCCGCTTCGGCGCCGGATACAAGGTCGGCCCGGGAACGCTGGCGGTCTTCGTCGACATCTTCAATCTCACGAACACCGGCAACCGGCTGACGAGCAACACGACGTTCAACGGGAACTTCGGGAGCCTCAACCTGTTCACGACGACACCGCGCACGCTGCAATTCTCGGGGCGATACGACTTTTAGTCGTATGTTTTTTGGTTTCGTAGCGCGCCGGGGCTCGACGCCCCGGCGCTTTTCTTCTTCGAGGGTCTCCGCGGTCGTCTTCTAAGAGATTCTTCCGCTTTCCGATATTCTACGGAGGTGGAGGATTTCTTCCGATGCCCGTGACAACCGATTCGACCGCGATTCCGCCGGTTTCCGTACTCGGGGACCACGAGCGGGAGCTCGCCGAGGGCGTTTACGACTTCGCCGTCGAGTCGATCGGCCCCCACTCGGCCCGAATGGACCGGGATAACGTCATGGACCCCGATCTCATCCGGAAGTTCTTCGACCTCGATCTCATGGGTATCGAAATCCCCGAGGAGTACGGCGGCCTGGGCTCGAATTTCACGACGTCCGTCGCGATCATCGAGGCGCTCGCCCGCGTGGACGCGGCGTGCGCGGTCGTCGTGGACGTCCAGAACACGCTCGTGAACAACGCGATCAAGCGCTGGGCGTCGCCCGCGATCCACAAGAAGTACTTCCCGCAGCTCGCCAAGCACAAGGTCGCCTCGTACGCGCTCTCCGAGGCAGGCTCGGGCTCCGACGCGTTCGCGCTTGCGACGACGGCAACGCCGAAGGGCGACCGATGGGTCCTGAACGGCGAGAAGCTCTGGATCACTAACGGCCTCGAGGCCGAGCTGTTTCTCGTGTTCGCAAACGCGGACAAGAGCAAAGGCTACAAGGGGATCACGGCGTTTCTCGTGGAGTCGTCATGGAAGGGATTCTCGAAAGGCAAGAAGGAAGACAAGCTCGGAATCCGGGCCTCGTCGACTCTCGCGCTCGCCTTCGCGGACCTCGAGGTCCCCGCGGAAAACGTCGTCGGCGCCGTCGGCGAAGGCTACAAGATCGCGATCGAGACGCTGAACGAGGGGCGTATCGGGATCGGCGCCCAGATGATCGGGATCGCGCGCGCCGCCCTCGACTACACGACGAAATACGTCAAGGAGCGGCGGCAGTTCGGGCAGCCGCTGTCGCAGTTCCAGGCCGTGCAGCACGAGCTCGCGCGGATGGACATGGAGCTCGAGTGCGCGCGTCTCGCCGTCTACAACGCCGCGCGCCTCAAGGAGGCGGGCCTGCCCTTCGCGCGGGAAGGCGCGATCGCGAAGCTCAAGGGGTCTGAAGCCGCGGAGATGTGCACGTCGAAGGGCCTCGAGCTCCTCGGCGGGTACGGGTACGTGAAGGACTATCCCCTCGAGAAGATGTACCGCGACGCGAAGATCGGGAAGATCTACGAGGGCACGTCCTTCATGCAGCTCAACACGATCGCGAAGGACGTCCTGAAGCGCGTCTGAGACCGCCTGTTCACGGTCGTCCACCGGGAATCGTATCCGCGCCGCCGGGGCCGAGCGCTCCATCGCCCCTCTCGCCCGTCTTGACGCGGAGCGCCTCGAGGACGGCTAGGACGAAGACCTTGCCGTCCCCGCGGCGGCCCGTGTGTCCCGCGCGGTAGAGCGCCTCGACGACGGCGTCCGCCTCCTCGTCGCGGCAGACGATCTCGACGCGGATCTTCTTCGTCATCTCGACGCCGCGGTGCTCATGATGCTCGGGGTGCGCCGCGTCGTGCTCCTGGCCGAACCCGCGGGCGTCCGAGATCGTGAGGCCGTGGACATGCGACTCCGAGAGCGAGTCCACGAGGGCGAAGAGACGGTCGGGGGGAAAGAAACCGAGGACGTAGCGCATCAGTACTCCTCCTCTTCGCGTTCGAAGAGCCCATAGAGGACCGGCAGGACGAAGATCGTGAGCAGGGTCGCCGTCACGAGGCCACCGATGATGACGACAGCGAACGGGCGCTGCGTCTCGGCGCCCACGGCGCGCGAGAGCGCGGCCGGCAGGAGGCCGAAAGCGGCCATCGCCGCCGTCATGAGGACGGGCCGGAAGCGCGAGAGGGCGCCCCCCGTCACGGCCTCGGCGAGGGGCTTGCCCTCGCGGCGCAGGTCGCGGATGCGTTCGACGAGGAGGACGCCGTTCTGGACGGAGACGCCGAAGAGCGCGATGAACCCGACGAGGGCCGAGACCGAAAGGGTGAGACCCGCGAGAGGGAGCGCGAAGAGGCCGCCGACAGCCGCGAAGGGCACATTCAGGAGGATGAGGGTCGCGAGGCGCGGCGAGTCGAATGCCGCGAAGAGCAGGAAGAAGATCGCGGCGAGCGTGATCGGAAGGACGACGAGGAGGCGCTTCATGGCGCGCTGCTGGTTCTCGAACGAGCCCGTCCATTCCCTCCGGTATCCGGGTGGGAGCTTCACGGCGGCGTCGACCTTCCCCTGCGCGTCGGCGACGAGCGAGCCGAGATCCCGCCCGCGGACGGACAGCTTCACGGCGATCCGCCTCGAGTTCTCCTCTCGGAAGACGCGCGCCGAGCCCGGTGCGAGGCGCACGCTGGCGACGGATCCGAGCGTGAGCTTATCGCCGTTCGGCCCGAGGATCGGGATCGCCCGGATCGATTCGAGGCCCGTGACCGCGCCGGGGTCCACGCGGACGACGAGGTCGAACGTCTTCTCGCCCTCGAGGATCTCCGTCGCGACGGCGCCTCCGAGCGCGGTCTCGATCACGGTCTCGACATCGGAAACGGACAGGCCGTACCGGCCGATCGCGGGCCGGTCCACGGCGATCTGGATCTGGGGCTGACCCGAAAGGCGTTCGGCCGCGACGTCCGTGGCGCCCGGGACGTTCTCGATGACGGCGGCCGTGCGGTCCGCGAGGTCCTGGAGGACCGCCGGATCCTCGCCGAAGATCTTGACCGACAGCTCGCTCTTGATGCCAGACACCGCCTCGTTCACGTTGTCCTCGATGACCTGGGAAAACGTGAGCTCGATGCCCGGGATCGCCGAGAGCTTCCGGTTCATCGCGTCGGAAAGCCCGTCGCGCGTCTTCGCGGTCCTCCACGCGTCCCGCGGGATCAGGTCCACGTAGAACTCCGACGTGTCGAAACCGTTCACGTCGGTCCCGTCGTCGGGCCTGCCGAGCTGGCTCACGACGGTCTTCACCTCGGGGAACGAGGCGAGCGTCGTCCGGATCTGCCGTGTCACGCGAGCCGCCTCGGTCGGGGAGATCGAGCCGGGGAACGTCGCGCGGACCCACAGCGCGCCTTCGTCGAGCTTCGGAAGGAACTCGGAGCCCAGGAGCATCGCGGTCGCGACGCCCGCACCGAGGAGGACGGCGGACGCGGCGAGGACGGTCTTGCGGTGGGCGAGAACGCCCGCGAGGGCTGGGCGGTAGAAGCGGCCGAGAGCGTGGACGACGGCCGATTCCTCCTCGGGGACGGAGCCCGGCGCTCCCGTCCGGCGCCTCACCGCGAAGCTCGCGAGGACCGGTACGACCGTCAGGGCGAAGACCGTTCCCCACACGAGGGCGAAGGTCAGCGTGAGAGCCATCGGCCGGAAGATCTTTCCCTCGACGCGCTGGAGCGTGTAGAGCGGGAAGAACGCCGTGATGAGGATCGCCTTGGAGAAAAGGATCGGTTTCCCTACCTCGTCTACGGCCTCGACGATCGCGGCGGAGATGGAGCGGACCTTCTCGCGGCGCTCCTCGAGGATTCGGAGGAGGTTCTCGACTACGACGACGGCCGAGTCCACGATGATCCCGAAGTCGATCGCTCCCATCGAGATCAGGTTCGCGGGAACGCCGCGGAGGTCGAGCAGGAGGAACGCCCCGAGGAGGGAGAGCGGGACGACGGCCGCGACGACGAGAGCGGAACGGGCGTTCCGGATCCCCAGGAACGCCACGAGGATCACGAGGACGAACCCGATCCCCTCGCCCATGTTCTTGCGCACCGTGTGGAGCGTCCGCTCGATGAGCGCCGTGCGGTCGTAGTGCGGGACGATTTTTACGCCCGGGGGCAGGCCAGAGCGGTTGATCTCGTCCACCTTCGCGCGGACCTTCTCGAGGACCTCAAGGGCGTTCTCGCCTTTGCGCAGGAGCACGATTCCCTGCACGACGTCGTCCTCGTCCACCGCCCCGACCGTCTTGCCCACGCGTCCGAGCCTCAGGCGCGGCCCGACGCCGACCGAGGCGACGTCGCGGATGCTCACGGGCGTCCCGTTGCGCGTCGCGACCGCGATCTCACCGATGTCGTCCGTGGACTGCACGAGCCCGAGGCCGCGCACGACGTACATCTCCGCGCCGTGCTCGATGTACGCCCCGCCTGCGTTGCGGTTTCCTTTCGAAAGCGCGTCGAAGACCTGCGCGAGCGTGAGTCCGTAAGACTTGAGCTTCAGCGGATCGACGTTGACCTGGTACTGCTTCGTCGGGCCGCCGAAGCCCACGACGTCGACGACGCCGGGGACCGTGCGGAGCTTGCGTTCGACGACCCAGTCTTCGAGCGCTTTGAGATCGAGCGGCGAGAAGCCGGGTGGTCCCGTGAGCGTGTAGCGATAGATCTCGCCGACCGGTGTCGAGTCCGGCGAGAGGTTGGCCTGCGCGCCCTGGGGGAGGCTGACGGACTGGAGGCGCTCGAAGGCCTGGTTGCGGACATACGCGCGGTCCGCGTCGTCTTCGAAGACGATCGTGACGACCGAGAGGCCGAAGATCGAGATCGAGCGCATGGAAGCTCGCTTCGGGATTCCATTCATCTCGTTCTCGACGGGAATCGTGACGAGGCGTTCGACCTCCTCGGCGGCGTGGCCGGGGAAGAGCGTGATGATCTGGGCCTGGACGTTGGTTACGTCCGGATACGCCTCTACGGGGAGCCTCAGGAACGCGAGGACGCCGAACGTCACGAAGACGGCGAGGAGCGCGAGGACGATCGGCCTTCGGCGAAGTGCCCACGAGACGATGGCACGGATCACTTTTGGTCTCCCGTCCTGTCTCCTGACTTTTCTCCTGCCGACGCGAAGAGCGAGGAGAGGAGGAGGCTGCCGTCCGTGACGACGAAGGCACCATCGGAGAGCCCCGAGAGGACCGGAACTTTGCCGCCGCGCTCCGGCCCGACGGTGACCTTCGTCCGCAGGAATCGGCGCGGACCCCTCTCGACGAAGCACCAGCGCGCAGCCCCGTCGCCCAGGACGGCGCGCGCCGGCACGACGACGGCCGTTGCCGCGCCCTTCCGGGAGACCTCGACCGTCACGTACATCTCGGCCTTCAGGAGGCCTTCTAGGTTCTCGACGCGTCCGCGGGCACGGACGGTGCGGGTCGCCGGGTCGAGTGCGTCGCCGACGAGCACGAGGCGGCCCTCGAAGTCGCGCCCGGGCCACGCGGACGAGCGGACGGCGAGCCGGTCGCCCGGCGTGACGAGAGAGAGGTCGCGCTCCGTGACGTCGAGCCAGACCCAGAGGCTACGCGGGTTGGTGACGACGAAGAGGGGAGCGGGCGCGTCTGGCCGGGCTTCCTGGCCCGAGTTCGCGTTGCGCTCGACGACGATACCGGAGAGCGGCGCGAGGAGGCGGAAAAGCTGGTCCGGGCCGCGGGCGGGGTCCGCGAGTGATGCAGAGTCGCCGCCCCAGCGGGCGAGCCGCGCCGAGGTCCGGGAGGCCTCGGCCCGCACGCGTACGACCTCCGACTCGGCGGACTCGAGGTCCTTGCGGGGAGCCGCACCGCGTTCGAAGAGCCGCGCGGCGCGGTCGCGATTGCGCGTGGCGGCGGCGAGATCCGCCGCAGCCCGAGCGGCGTCAGCCTGGGCCTGACCATAGTCGGGCGACGAGAGCTCGGCGAGGACGTCGCCCGCGGTAACCCGCGCGCCTACGGCGCCGTTCAGCGCGACGATGCGGCCGGCGACAGGAGCCAGGACGCGGACGGTCGCGTCTTCGTCCCAGGCGAGGCGCCCCGTCACGGAGGTCGGCGGGGCCTCTTCGCGTGCTGCGGCTTCGAGGGCGAATGACGCGAGCTGCGGAGCGCCTTCCGCGAACGTGATGGCGTCTCCGTCGACGGTGGGCGCCGCCGGCTCGGCGGAGGGAGTAGCCTTTCCGCATCCAATAGAGAGGGCGGCGAGGGCCGCGGCGAGTGCGGCGTTGAGAACTCGGGTCTTCATTTCGTCTCCTGAACGGGCGCGTCGGGGCGCGCGGCGCGGAAGTCTGCGCGCGCGGCGGCGAGGTCGCCCTGCGCGGCGGCGGCGGCGAGCCGGAGATCGTTGGCGTTGCGTTCGGCCTCGAGCAGCTCGAGGAGCGAAGCCGCGCCCTGTTCGTAGGCGTAACGGACGGTTTCGCGGACGGATTCGGCCTTCGGGAGGAGCTCTCCGACGAGACGGTCGGCACGGGAGGCCGTGATTTCGAGCGCCTGCCGCGTGGCGGCCAGGTCCTGCTCGGCCCGGACCCGGCCCCGCGCGAGGTCGCGCCTCGCCGCGTCCCGAGCGACCTCGGCCATCCGGATCTGGGGAACGTTGCGATTGAAGAGTGGGATGGGGAGCGAAACGCCGAAGCCGAACGTGTTCCGCTTGTCGGGAGGCTCGCGCTCGAACTGGGCCTGGAGCGTTGGGTCGGGCACGCGGAACGCCTTCTGGAGGGAGAGCTCGGCCTCCGCCTTACGCGCGGCGGCCTCGAGGGCGGCGATGTCGGGCCTTCCCGCGAGGACGGCCGCGTCGTCGTCGGCAGCCGGCGGCGTGCCGTTCGCGACGAGAGCGTCGAGGTCCTCCGCGAGCACGATGGAAGGACGGTTCAAGAGCGCGGCGAGGGCACGCACGGCGTTGCCGGCCGCGAGGTCGGACTGCGCTGCGTCCGCTCGGAGCCGTCCGCCGGCGATCTCCACCTGCGCGCGCTCGGACGCGGAGATGTCTCCCGCGGCCTCGCGCTCCTTCGCGAGCGCGACGGTCCGCTCGAACGAGTCCGCCGAGCCGCGCGAGAGGGAGGCACTCCGGAAGGCCACGGCCGCCGCGACGTACGCCTTCACGACGGAGGATTCGAGGAGGCGCTCCGCGTCCGAGAGGCGGGCATCCGCTCCGGCGATTCCCGCGTCGGCCGAGGCCCGGCGGCTCCCACGCTTGCCGCCGATCTCGACGAGCTGGGACGCCGACACGACCGTGTCGTATGAGCGGCTGTAGAAGCCGTTGCCGTAGGCGGTGTCCGCGGGCGCGCCGTCCGTCGGGATCTTCGACGTCGAATAGGACAGGACGGGGTTCGGAAGAACGACGGCCGCGGACCTGAGGGCTCGAGCGGTCTCGGCGTCGGCGCGCGCGCCGAGCAGGTCGGGATTGTTCTCCCGCGCGAGGCGCAGGGCACCGGCGAGCGTCAGCCGAGGCGGCTCCTCGCCGCGAACGGACGGTGCTGGCACGGAAAGCGCGCACACGACCAGGACGATCAGGGTCTTCACGGATCTCCTCCGGCGGCGCGGCGCGCCGCCTCGTCAGCGTCTTCGGACGGAAGAGCTAGGAGAGGAGGGCCGGAGGTCCGCGGACCGCGATCCCGCGGGGCGCGGGCGCGCATGGGGCGAGGTCGCGATCGGCGTTGAGGGCAGGCGCGGCGGGGCGGGGAACGTCCGCGGGCGCCGCGCTGACGGGCGCGTCGAGGACGAGAAGCGAGGGCATGTCCGGAACGTCGGCGCCCCACGGTAGTGGAGCGTAGAGGTCGGGTCCGGGCGTTTCCGGGTCGTCCGCGAGCCCAGTGTTGTTCGCCCCGAGGTCCTTCAGGTCGTCGGCGAGCACCGCCCCGGCCCCGAAGACCGGGGAGAGAAGGGCCGCGACGAGGAGCGCGGCGGCGGGGCGGGCGGCGAAACGGCGCATCGAAGCTCGAGCGGAGGATTGTACGCAACTCGCGCGCCGGGCCGGGGACGGGTTACTGTCCTTAGGCATGAGCACGACGACCGCGCCCGGAGGCGCGTTGAAGCGCGACATCGGTCTCTGGCAGGGGACCGCCCTCAACATCATCGACATGGTCGGGATCGGGCCGTTCGTGACCCTTCCCCTCATTCTCGCCGCGATGGGCGGCGGGCGCGCGCTCGGCGCGTGGATCCTGGGCGCGGTTCTCGCGATCTCCGACGGCCTCGTGACGGCGGAACTCTCGGCCGAGCTTCCGCGAGCGGGGGGTTCGTACGCTTTTCTGCGCGAGGCGTATGGCCCCGCCCGTTGGGGACGGCTCGTGTCGTTTCTGTTTCTCTTCCAGATCGTATTTTCGGCACCTCTCTCGATGGCGTCCGGCGCGATCGGATTCTCGCGCTATCTCCACTACATCTTCCCGGAGATTCCGGGCGGCTGGGAGGCTCCGGTCGCCTCTCTCCTCTGCATCGCGGTGACGCTTCTCCTGATGCGCCGGATCGGGGCGATCGGGCGGTTCTCGATCGTCCTCTGGATCGGCGTTCTCGCGACGCTCGGAATCGTGATCGGACTGGGCCTCCCGCACCTGAAGCTCGAGGCGTTCCGGTTCTGGGAGGCGCCCGTCGTCTCGGCGCCGGGAATCCCGGCACCCGCGGGAATCTTCGGGGGGCTTGGCCTCGCCCTGATCCTCGCCGTGTACGACTACCTCGGGTACTACAACGTCTGCTACCTCGCCGAGGAGATCAAGGAGCCGACGAAGACGATTCCCCGGGTCATCGTCGTCTCGATCCTGTCCGTGGCGGTTCTCTACATCCTGATGAACGCGTGCATCGTGTCCGTCCTCCCGATGCAGCAGGCCATGAGCTCGAAGTCCACGGTCGCCGACTTCGTCGCGGCCCTCGCCGGGCGGCCGGTGGCGCGGCTCGTCACGGGCCTCATCCTCTGGACCGCCTTCGCGTCCGTGTTCTCCCTGACGCTCGGGTATTCGCGCATCCTGTACGCCGCGGCGCGGGACGGAAACTTCTTCCCGATGTTCGCGAAGCTGCATCCGACGGAGGGGTATCCGTTCGTCGCCCTCGTCGCGCTCGGGGGTGCCGCCGCCGTGTATTCGTTCCTGGACCTCAGGTCGATCGTGTCGGCCATCGTGTCGATCCGCGCGATCATTCCCTTCATCGCGCAGATCGCGGCGGCGCTCATCCTGAGAAAGACGCGGCCCGATCTCGCGCGGCCCTTCCGCATGTGGCTCTACCCTCTCCCGGCGCTCATCGCGCTCCTCCTCTGGGGGTTCGTGCTCTTCTCGCCGGAGAAGGGCTTCAAGGCGGCGGGGATCGGCGTCCTCGCCGCGGGCGTCGCCTGCTTCCTCGTCCTGGCGCGCCGGAAGAACGAGTGGCCTTTCTCTCCGATCGCCGCGGCTTCCCGAAAGGAGACACCATGAGCCACATCGCGGTTCTCACGAGCGGAGGGGACGCGCCCGGCATGAACGCGGCGATCCGCGCCGTCGTGCGCGCGGGCGTGACGCAAGGCTGGACCGTTTCCGGCGTGCGCCACGGGTTCGCGGGCCTCCTCGGCGGCGAGCTCATCCCCCTCGGCCCCCGCGACGTCGGCGGCATCATCCAGCAGGGAGGCACGATCCTCGGAAGCGCCCGCTGCGAGGCGTTCAAGACAGCCGTCGGAAAGGAGCAGGCGCTCGGAGTCCTCAAGGCGCGCGGGGTCCACGGGCTCGTCGTGATCGGGGGGAACGGATCGCAGATGGGCGCGAACGTACTCGCGAAAGCCGGTTTCCCGGTCGTCGGGATCGCGTCGACGATCGACAACGACCTCCCGGGTTCGGATATCACGATCGGCGTCGACACCGCCCTCAACATCGCGCTCGAGTCCATCGACCGCCTGAAGGTGACGGCCTCGTCGCACGAGCGCGCGTTCCTCGTCGAGGTCATGGGTCGCGACTGCGGTTACCTCGCGCTCATGGCCGGTATCGCGGGCGGCGCCGAGGCGATCGTGATCCCCGAGATGGAGACGAGTCCCGAGGATCTCGCGAAAGAGCTCTCGGCCTCGCGGGAGCGCGGGAAAAGGCACGCGATCGTGGTCGTGGCCGAAGGGGCGCGCCACAACGCGCGGGTGCTCGCCCAGTACTTCCGGGAGAACGAGAAGAGACTCGGATTCGACCTGCGCGTGACGCAGCTCGGGCACGTGCAGCGCGGTGGCTCGCCCGGGGCCTTCGACCGCCTGCTCGCGACACGGCTCGGCGCGGAGGCCGTCCGCCGGCTCGCGGCGGGCGAGTCCGGCGTCCTCGTCGGCCAGCTCCAGGGAGCCGTCGCCGCGACGCCCCTCGACGAGGTCAGCGGAAAGTCCAAGCCGCTCGATCCTTCGCTCTTCGCCCTCGCCCGCGCGATGTCGAGCTGACGCTAGGCCTGCTAACATCCCGCCTCCGAACGGGACGGCGACGTACCCAAGTGGTTAAGGGAAGGCTCTGCAAAAGCCTCATTCGTCGGTTCGACTCCGACCGTCGCCTCCATTCTCCGTCCCCTCGTCCGCTCCGCCGTCCGGCGTAAGCTTCGCGGTGCCGGAGTGGCGGAATGGCAGACGCAGGGGACTTAAAATCCCCAGGCTTCAAAAGAGCCGTGAGGGTTCAAGTCCCTCCTCCGGTACCAGACCACGTCCGGACCGAAAGGACAGGGCAAGGCCCGTGCAGTTTCCCGATCTTCTCCCGATCCTCCAGGTCGCGGTCGGTCCCGTCATCCTGATCTCGGGCGTCGGCCTCCTGCTGCTCACCATGACGAACCGGTTCGGCCGGATCATCGACCGCACGCGACAGCTCTCGAAGGAGCTCCGCTCGGCTTCGCAACCGGAGCGGGACAGCACGCGCGCGCAGCTCGAGATTCTCCAGGCGCGGGCGCGCATCGTCCGTGCCGCGATCGCGGCGGCGTCGGTCAGCGTGCTCCTCGCCGCGGTCCTCATCATCGTGATCTTCGCCTCCGCGCTCCTGAGCCTTCCGTTCGCCGCGCCCGTCGTGCTTCTCTTCTCCTCGTGCCTCGTGGCGCTCATCTCTTCGCTCGTCCTGTTCATCCGGGACATCAATCTGTCCCTCAAGGCCCTTCGGCTCGAGGTTGGAGCGCCGTGGAACCTCGCGACCTGAAAGGGACCCGCTCGGTACCCCTAGAATCGGCAGCGGGAGGCAGGATGTCCGCGGACGACCCGGAGACTCTCGAGGCCCTGGAGCACGCGATGGGACACTCCTTCCGGGATCGCGCGCTCCTGCGTCAGGCACTCACGCATGCGTCGTTCGCAAACGAGATGTCGGACGCGGAGGACAACGAGACCCTGGAGTTCCTCGGCGACAGCGTCCTGAACTTCCTCGTGTCCGAGAAGCTCTTCACGGCATTCCCGCTCGAAGCCGAGGGGACGCTTTCGAAGGTGCGGTCTTTCCTCGTCTCGGAGGAGCATTTCGCGGCGCTCGCGCGCCGGCTGGGACTCGGGACCGCCCTTCGGCTGTCCCCCGGTGAGGAGCGGGCCGGCGGCCGCGAACGCGACGCGCGCCTCGCGGATGCGTTCGAGGCCGTCTTCGCGGCGCTGCTCCTCGACGGTGGATTCGAGGCCGCGCGGCTCGTGGCGGGCCGCCTTTTCGATGCGGACGTGGCGGCCCTGGACCTCTCGGGGCTGCACCGCCGAGACCCGAAGACCGCGCTCCAGGAACGCGCGCAGGCGGAGGGCCGGTCGCTGCCGACCTACAGTCTCGTCGAGGAAACCGGCCCGCCGCACGATCCCCGCTTCGTCTACGAGGTCTCGATCGGCGCGGAAATGAGCGGACGGGGAGCCGGCAGCTCGAAGAAGGACGCTCAGAGAAACGCGGCGGATTTCCTGCTGAAGAAACTCGATACGGAAGGAGAAGATTCTTAGACAGGTGCGTGGCGCTGAGGCGCTACTCGGCTGCGGGGCGTCAGGACTCGGCGGAACGCCCGATTACCTTCTAAGAAATCTCCCCTTCGTCCGAACAACTATCTCGTCAAATCAGCCTTCAACAGCACCCAGCCCTCCGCCGCCGCGATCACGCGCGCGTCGTGGAACGTCTTGTGGTCGAGCTCCTTGCAGGGCAGACACCAGTCCGCGTAGAAGTCGATCATCACCGGTTTGCCGGCCGCCCGCGCGGCGGCCACGGCCTCGTCCGAGTAGGGCTGGAACGCGAGGGACGCGCCGGCCTTCTCGGGCATTGCGAAGAGAGCGCCAGCGGCGAGGAGAAGCACGGCGATGGCGGCCTTCGCGGCGGCGAATCCTCTCACACCGGCACCGCTCTTCTCGAAGAAGAGAAACCACACGCCTCCCGCGAGGAGCGGGAGCGCGACCCCGGCCTCGTAGAAGCGTGCGGGGAGGAGCGGGCGGAGGAAATACACCGCGAGCGCGACGAGAGCGAAGCCGAAGACGCGGCGCACGGCGGTCATCCACTCGCCGGAACGCGGGAGCGCCTTCAGGCTCCCGGAGACCGTTCCGAGAACGAGATAGGGGAGCCCGAGGCCCATGGCGAGCGTGAAGAAAAGGCCGAATCCGAGCGGCGCGGAGCCCTTCGCCGCGACGTAGGTCAGGAGCGACAGGACGAACGGGCCAATACAGGGAGCGGCGACGAATCCCACGAAGAGGCCCATCGTGAGGGCGCCCGCGGCCCCGGACTTCGAGCCGGTGCGGTCCGTGATGAAGTGCGGAGCCTGGATCTCGAAGAGTCCGAACATCGAGAGCGCGAGCGCGAGGACGATCGCCGCGATCGAGATCAGGACGACCGGCTTCTGCAGCCACGCGCCGAAGAGCGAGCCCGAAAGCGCGGCAAAGACCCCGAGGGCCGAATACGTGACGCTCATCCCGAGCACGTAGAGGAGCGCGAGGCCGAACGTCCCGCCCCTGTTTCCGCCGGACTGCCGGCTGAAGAATCCGAGCGTGATGGGAATGAGCGGATAGACGCACGGAGTCAGGTTGAGGGCGAGGCCGGACACGAAGACGAGTCCGACGAGAAGCGGCAGGGACTTGCCCGCGAGTCCGCCTTCGGATGCCGGTGCGGCCGCACCGCCGCCGAAGCGGGGGACGAACTGTTCCGGCGGTTCGAAGCCGACGACCCGCGTGCCCGTCTCCCTGCCGTCGGGGCCAAGGAAGACGAGCGTCGGGACGCCCTGGACGTTCCATTTCTCGCGGAGCGCGGCCGAGCCGAGCGGGGCAGCGCCGCCCGCTGCGTTCGCGCCGGGGCCAGCCGTGCCGCCCGAGGCTGCGTCACCAGGGGGGCCGGAGGCGGCCCCCGGCGGAGCGAAAATGTCCGCGCTCGCCGGCTTCGATTCCGTTCCCGCGGCCGCGACTTCGAGCGTGAGCGTCGCCGTCAGCTCGGCGGGCGGCAGGCACTGGGTGTCGTTGCAGGGCTGGTACGAGATCACGGCGGTGAGCGTGCGCGAGCCGGGTGCGGCCTTGGCGTCGACCGTACCGGGCACGAGGAAGACCGTGCGGCCCTCGTAAACGGCAAGCGGCTGGTCCGAGAACGAGAATTTCGTCTCTTTGTGCTTCGGATACGCCACGGCCGAAAACGCGAGCCCGGCCGCCGGCTTGACCTTGATCTCGGTCGGAATGAGGAAGTCTTCTTTCGGGGTGTGGCTGTTCACGTGCCAGCCGGACTTGATTTCCGCGACGACGGCGAGCCGGAACGGTTTCCCGGCGACGAGCAGGTCGGCGTCGGCCGCGAGACGCGGCGCAATGATCGTGTTCGACGCCGGGATCGGCTGTGCCGTCACGGAGGACGCTCCGGCGAGCGAAGCGACCAGCGCGAGGGCCGTGGCGGTCGGGCGGAAGAACATCATGGCTCCTTACTGTTCCCGGGCGGCCGGGGTCGCGGGCGGGGCCTTGCCCTGCAGAGCGTCGAGGAGGGCCTGCGCTTCGGCGGCGAGCGGGGCGTCGGGATGCGCCTTGATGAATTCCCGGAGGCGCCAGGCCGCGAGGTCCTTGCGGCCGCGCGCGATCTCGACGTCGGCACGCCGCAGCTCGGCCCGGAGCTTGAGGATCGGATCCTGGGCCGTCGCGGCGAGTGCGTCGAGGTGAACGACGGCGTCGTCGAAGCGTCCGGTCTCCATTTCGAGAGACGTCAGGTAGCCGAGCGATTTTTCCCGGATGTCCGCCGGCGTCTTCGCATCCTTCACGAGCCTCTGGAAGCGGGCCTCGGCCAGCGCGCCGCCGCCTCGCGCAAACGTCTGCCGGGCCACCTCGAAGACGAGGGATGCGTCCGAAGGGTCGGCGGCCTCGTCGGCGAGCGCCTTCCTGTAGACGGCCCATCCGCGCTCGACCTGCACGAAGGCATCCACCCAGCCCTGCTGGGTCGTCGGGCCCTCCTGGCGGCCGCACTCGAGGAGCTCCGGCGTGACGACGATCCACGTGGGTGTCCCCCGGATCCTGAGGCGCCGCGCGAGGTCCTTCCCTTCCGCGGTCGAGATGTCTTCGTAGAGAGGGACCTTGTCGCGCGTGTAGGCGTAGAACGAGGTGGACGGCGCGACGAGGGCCTCCATCCTCTTGCACTGTCCGCAATCGGGCTCGACGAAGAAGATCAGGATGCGCCCGTCGCGAAGGCGCTTCGCTCCGTCGACGGCCTGAGCGAGCCGGTTCGCCCAGAGCACCTCGAGTCCGGCGGCTCCCGCCACGGCGCTGCCTGTTTGGGACGGATCCGGAGCGGCCGACGGCTGCGGCGAAGGAGTCGCGGTCGCGGCGGGTTCCTGTGCGAGAAGGGGCAGGAGAGTCAGAAGAGCGAGCATCGTTCCCTTTCGGTTGACTATTCTAGGCGCGCCACTTATAACGCGCAGGCGCCTCGCGGCCCGCCTTTCGCAAAGGACGTGCCCGTGGAGCCGGTCTCGATGAAGTCGCCCGGACTGCCCAGGTAGCTCAGTTGGTAGAGCACGCGCCTGAAAAGCGCGGTGTCGACGGTTCAATTCCGCCCCTGGGCACCATTCCTCTTCGGCGTTCTTACTGCCAGTTCCCGACCACGCGGAGCGCGCGCTCGTGCATCGTGAAAACGAGGGGCTCGGGATTTCCGGCCCCGAACACGAGGTTCCCGTCGATGTGAACGGTCAGGGGCCGGTCCGAGGACAGCCTGATGTCCCTGCCGCGCAGGAGCGTCGTGAACGGAAGGCTCACGTGCGATCCGTCGAGCGCTTTTGGCAGGTGCCGGAGCGCTTCCCCCCGCGTCAGATTGCCGAGGCGGCAGATGTCGAAGAGCCCGTCGTCCGGCACGGCGTCGGGCGTCAGCACGAAGCCGCCGCCGCAGGTCCGCCCGTTCGAGACGGCCGCGAGGAATGCGAGGCCTTCGACGGTCCGCCCGTCCACCTCGAGAGTCAGGCCGAAGTTCTTCCATGTCGAGAGCACCCGGAACACGGAGACGAGATACGCGGGAAAGCCTTTGAGGTAGCGCACCTTCGCCGCGGCCTCCGCCACGGCGCCGTCGAATCCGAGCCCGAGACCGTTCGCGAAGAACAGGCCGTTCACCTGGCCGATGTCGAGCGCGCGGAGCGAAAACTTCGCGAGCGTCGCCGCCGCCGCCTTCAGGTCGCCCGCGCGCATCCCGAGCGTGCGGGAGTAGTCGTTGCCCGTTCCGTCCGGCACGAGGCCGAATGCGGGCCGGCGCGCGGCGGGGACCCGCATGAGGCCGTTCACGACCTCGTTGACGGTGCCGTCGCCACCGATCGCGACGACGGCGTCGACGCCGGCGTTTCCGGCCTCCTCGGCGAGGTGAATGGCGTGACCGGGGCGCTCCGTGTCGAGGAACCTCCCCTCGACGCCGGCCTCCGCGAGGGCCTCACGGATGCGTTCCCTGTCGCGCGCCGCCCTGCCCTTGCCGGCGGCGGGATTGAAGAGGAAGACGTGTCGGATGAGACGGATTCTACGGCCGCTTACAATGGGCCGTGGCCATTCTGAAAGTCGCAAAGCTCGGCTCGCCGATCCTGAGGAAGCGCGCGTCCGAGATCGAGACGAACGATCTCCGGAAGGGCCGGTTCCGGGCCTTCTTCGAGGACATGATGGAGACGATGGTCGAGTACCACGGGACGGGCCTCGCCGCGCCGCAGGTGTCCACGGGACTGCGCATCGTCCTCTACGAGGTCCACGGAGAGAAGCGCGGCAAGGACGTGCTCGAGGTGCCGCCCACGCTCCTCGTGAACCCGGCGTTCGAGGTGCTCGACGGGACGGAGGAGGAAGACTTCGAGGCCTGCCTCTCGGTTCCGTTCCTCGCCGCGAAGGTCCCGCGCCCGAAGAAGATCCGCGTCACCGCTCTCGACACGGCCGGCAAGCCCGTCACGTTCGTGGCGGAGGACTTCCACGCGCGCGTCGTGCTACACGAGAGCGACCACCTTGACGGCGTCGTCTACCTCGACCGGGTCACGGACCGGGCCTCGATCCGTTACACGGTCGACTTCTGATGTCCGCGGCGCGGCCGCTCACGACGGAGGAGAAGCGGCAGCTCATGCTGCTGAAATTTCGCCCTGTGTGCATCTGCAACACGATTCGGGGGCCGCGCGTGAAGGAAGCCATCGAGCGAGGCGCGCGGAGCGTGGAGGACGTGGCGCGGGCGACGGGCTGCACGACGGGGGAGTGCGCGGGCGAGCGCTGCCGGCCGGTCATCCTGGCGATGCTCGCGGAGACTCAAGCGAAGGTGTAGGTGCCCGCGACGAGCTTCTTGAGGACGTCTTCCGTCTCGGCCTTGCCCGGCACGCAGAGCGTGATGTCCTTCTCGGTGCCGTTCGCGATCGCTTTCGCGTACCCCTCGCAGTCGTAGCCACAGGCCGTGCAGTCGGTCTGCGCCATGGCGGCGTAGAGCTTCAGCGCGAGATCCCCGCCCTTCGCCATCTCCATGCGCTTCTGGAGCGAGATCGTCTCGTCGTGGAACGCGGGCGCGTCCTTGCGGACCGCCGGCTTGGCGGCGACGTCGTCTTTCTTGTCGGTGTATTCCCAGCCGCCGAACGAGAAGCACCGCGGGCAATGGAACTGCCAGTCCCATTCGTTCGGAAAACGCACCGCCGGCGTGCGCGAGACGACGAGCGGCTCGAAGTCCTGCGGACAGACCGGGTTCTCGCGCTCCTTGGCGTCCCGCACCATCGACTTGATGTGTCCGGCCGAGTATTCGATCTGTCGGGGCTGCTGGTCGAATCGAAGATGCTCGCCGGAGCCGCCGATCATGACGACCTGGGAATTGAAGCTCCGGTCCACGAAGAACGCGCGCATCGGCCGTCCGGTCCTCGGGGACGGGACGGGCTGTCCCGACCAGAACTTGTTCAGCAGGGAGGCGCTCTCTTCGTAGGTGAGCTTCATGCGAGCGGATTATACGGGGCGATATTTCGGATCGCCCACGAAAGGGTTCCGCCGTCCCTCGTCGGCGATCGTCGTTTCCGCTCCATGCCCCGGGATGACGCGCATCGCCCCCGGGAGGGTCAGGATGTGGTCTTTGATGGAATCGAGGATCTGGGGCATGGACCCGCCCCAGAGGTCCGTCCGGCCGATCGACCGGCGGAAGAGCGTGTCGCCCGAGAACAGGACGTCTCCATCCTCGCTCGGCATCCGGAAGCAGAGACTCCCGGGCGTGTGTCCGGGCGTGTGGATCACCTCGATCTCGTCCTTCCCGCAGGCGACGCGGTCGCCATGCACGAGGAGCCGGTCGACGATTCCGGGCGCGTCGAACGTGAATCCGAACGCCTGACCCTGTTCGGCGAGGTTCTGGTAGAGGGGGCGATCGCCTCCGTGCATCAGGATCGGAGCGCCGGTGATGCGCTTCAGGAGGGCCGAGCAGCCTACGTGATCGAAGTGGGCATGAGTGTGCACGAGGCCGACGGGGTGGAAGCCGGTCCCGGAGAGCGCCTCCAGGATGCGGTCGGGCTCGTCCCCCGGATCCACGACGAGCGCCTCTTTCGTGTTCGGGTCGCCCACGATGGCGCAGTTGCAGCCCAGCGGACCCACGGCGAACGAATCGATGACGAAGAGGCCCATGCCGGTCGAATTATCCCTTTAGACTCGCCGAAATGCCGCTGCCTGATTTTCTGCTCGAGGCTTCGCGGGCTTTGATCGGGCTGGGGCTGACTGTTTTCGTCGGGATTCCGCTGGCGGGACTCTTCGGACGAATGACAAGAGGGGAAGAGAACGAGCCTTCCACACCGGGGGTCGCCTTCCCTCTTCCCTTTCTAAGCAAGTCTTCCTCTTCTTCCTCCTCTTCCTCCCCAGCGCTCGGGCGGGCGCGGTTCGTGGCGGCGGGCGGGCTCCTCGTGGGCGTGCTCCTCGAGGTGCAGGTCATGGGCAGCGCGCTCCCGCCGCGGCACGTGGCGCGAGCCGTCGTCCTCTTCGTCCTCGTGGCGTCCCTCGTCTATTCCGTCATGGTCGTGGCACCGAAGGCCCGGTACTACGACGAGCGCTCTCTGACGTTCGAAGAAAATCTTCGTGCGCCCTGGCAAGCGCGCCGGGATGCCGCTCGCGTGAGAGGGAGCAGGATCGATTTCTTCGGTTTCCTTCTCGCGCTCGCCGCGCTCGTTCTGGGATGATCGACGGCATGGCGACTTCGATTTCCGATTTCCGCTCCGACACTGTCACGAAGCCCACCCCGAAGATGCGGCGCGCCATGGCCGAGGCGGAAGTCGGTGACGACGTCTACGGCGAGGACCCGACGGTCCGTCGCCTCGAGGAGCGGACCGCCGAGGTGCTCGGCAAGGAGGCGGCCCTCTTCGTGCCGACGGGCTCGATGGGGAACCAGCTCTCGCTCCGCGTGCACGCCCGCTCGGGCACGGAGGTCATCCTCGAGGGAAAGAGCCACATCTTCCACTACGAGATGGCCGGAATGGCGGCGCTTTCGGGCCTCCTGCCGCGCCCCGTCGACGCACCCGGGGGCCGCATGACGAAGGAGCAGGTGGCGGCCTGGATTCGGCCGGAATCGGTCTACTACCTGCCCCGCACGTCCGTCCTCGCTCTCGAGAACACGCACAATTTCGCGGGCGGCGCCGTCGTTCCACGTGGTGTCATCGACCCGCTTCTCGCGCTCGCGAAGGAGAAGGGCCTCAAGACCCATCTCGACGGCGCCCGCCTGTGGAATGCCGCTGCCGCACTCGACGTCACGGCGGCCTCGCTCGCGGCCGGCTTCGACTCCGTCATGGCGTGCTTCTCGAAGGGCCTGCGCGCGCCGGTGGGCAGCGCCGTCGCGGGCTCGAAGGATTTCATCGCCGAGGCGCGGAGGGTGCGGAAGCTCTTCGGCGGCGGCATGCGCCAGGCCGGCGTCATCGCGGCGGCGGCGCTCGTCGGGCTCGAGGACGAACGCGCGCGGCTGCCCGAGGATCACGCTCGGGCGAAGAAGCTCGCGGCGGGGCTGTCGGGAATCCAGGGGATCGCGCTCGACGCGATGGCCGTCGAGACCAACATCGTGATTTTCTTCTTAGAAGGAGAAGGGGTGTCCGCGCAGGATGTCGTCGCGAAGCTCGCTTCGCATGGAGTGCTTGCGGGAGCCGCCGGGCCTTCGTCGATCCGCATGGTCACGCATGCCGACGTCGGCGACGAGGACGTGGATCGCGCGCTCCGCGCATTCGAGGAGATCGTCCGCCCCACGCACCCTTCCAGGAAGCCTTCGATCTGACCCGTTCGTCAGCCCAGCGCGACCAGCCGGTCGATGAGGTCCACGACGCGGTTCGAGTAGCCCCACTCGTTGTCGTACCAGGCGAGGACCTTGAGCCATCCGTCGCCGTCCGTGCGGGTCGAGAGGGCGTCGAAGATCGAGGAATGCGGGTTGCCGATGATGTCGGTCGAGACGAGAGGCACCTCGCTGTACTCCACGATCCTTCTCATCGGGCCCTCGGCGGCGGCTCGGACCGCCGCGTTGACGTCGGTGACCGATGGCTTCTTCGCGAGGCGGCACGAGAGGTCCACGACCGAGCCGTCCGGCACGGGCACTCTGATCGCCATGCCGTCCAGCTTTCCCCTGAGGGAAGGCAGCACCTTTCCGACGGCACGGGCGGCGCCGGTCGTCGTCGGGATGATGTTCTCCGCGGCCGCCCGCGCGCGGCGGAGGTCCTTGTGGGCCACGTCCGCGAGGCGCTGGTCGTTCGTGTATGCGTGAACCGTCGTCATGAACCCGTCCTGGATGCCGAAGGCGTCGTCCAGGATCTTCGCGAGGGGTGCGAGGCAGTTCGTCGTGCAGGAGGCGTTCGACACGATGCGGTGCTCCTTCCGCAGCGTGTCGTCGTTCACGCCCATAACGATCATCGCGTCGATCTCGTCGTTCGGCGGCACCGTCAGGATGACTCTCTTCGCGCCCGCGTCGAGGTGCTTCTGGAGCTTGTCGCGCGTGACGAGCCTTCCCGTGGCCTCCACGACGACGTCGATGCCGAGCTTTCCCCAGGGGAGCTTCGACGGGTCCTTCTCTTCCGTCATGAGGATGCGGCGGCCGTCCACCGTCATGGCGTCGCCGTCGGCCCGCACCTCTTTCTCGAACACCCCCATGACCGTGTCGTACTTCAGCAGGTACGCGAGCTGGTCGTTGTCGAAGAGGTCGTTGATGGCGCCGACCTCGATGTCCGTCCGGTCGCTGAGGATGCGGTAGACGGTCCGGCCGATGCGGCCGAAGCCGTTGATCGCGACGCGACTCATCGGGGCGCCGCCTCTTGGTCGAGGGAGTCGAAGCGTTCGAGGAGCTCGACGACGCGGTGGGCATAGCCCCAGCCCGCGTCGTACCACGAGAGCGTCTTGGAGGCGCCGTCGCCGAGCACCATCGTGGCCTGCGAGTCGAAGGTGGACGAGAAGCTGCTGTGGGCGATGTCGCTGGAGACGATGGGCTCGGTCTCGTACTCCATGATTCCCTTCCACCGAGCCGCGATGGCCGTGCGGACCACTTCGTTGATCGCGGCGACGGTCACCTTCCTCTCGTGCCAGCACACGAGGTCGACCGCCGATCCGTTCGGCACGGGGACGCTCAGGGCAGACCCGACGACTTTGCCCGCGAGCGCGGGCAGCAGCTCCTGCAGCATCCCGGACGAGCGTGCTTCCTGCGGAATGATGTTCTCCGCCGCCGAGCGGCCGCGCCGCATGTCTTCCGCGGGCACGTCCGCGAGCCGGTGCTGGCCCGTGTAGGAGTGGATCGTCGTGAAGAGCAGCTTCCGGATGCCGAATGCGTCGAGGAGGATCTTCGCGATCGGTGTCACGCAGTGAACAGTGGAAGACGCGCACGAGACGACGCGGTGCTCTCGACTCACGAGACCATCGTTGATCCCGTTCACGACCGTCAGGTCGACCGGATCTATCGGCGGCTCGCAGAGAATGACGCGCCTCGCTCCCGCCTGAAGGTGCTTCTCGAGGGCGGCCCGTGTCGGATTGCGTGCGGTCGCCTCGACGACGGTGTCGACGCCCAGCTCCCTCCAGTTCGGGATGATGCCCTTCTCCTGACTCGTGAGGAGGGCGATTTCGCGCCCGGCGACGTAGAGATGCCCGTCCTTCGCACTGACCTCGTCCGGGAAGCGGCCGAAGAGCGTGTCGAACTTCAAGAGATAGACGGCGGAGGCCGCATCGCCGAGGTCGCTGATGGCGGCGATGCGCAGGTCGTCCCTTCTGTAGAGGATCCGGAACACGTTTCGTCCGATCCTTCCGAATCCCATGATGCCGACGGTCATTGCCATGCGTGCCCCGATCCCTCTCTCCAGACTTCCTAGGGCAGGACCGTTCTCGGATCGTTCGTCGTCTGGTCGATGATCGCCGCGTACGTCGCCACGCGGGCTCCCGCCGTCGGTGTCGAAACGACGAGGGACGCGTTCGACGTGCCGTCCGGCGCGCCGAGAGCGGTGACGACGGTCCCGATCTGCCGCATCTCGTATGGGAGAAGGTCGTATGAGCCCGTTCCGAGCGTGGCACCAGACTCGGACATCAGCGTGAGGTCGACACGCGTGGGCTTGTCGGTGGCGTTTGCGATGACCGCGTTCGTTCGGAACGAGGAATCCTGCCGAAGGCCGGCGAGAGTTCGCGGCGTGAACGCCGTGGCGAGATCCTGGGGCCCGAATCCGGGCACGGCCTGGCCGAACGTGCCGACTCCCGAAGGCGGCGGCGTCGAGGTCTGGCTCAGGACGCGCGCGGTCGACTGATCGGCGTTGAAGAGGATTGCCCCGTAGTCGCTCGTGACACCGAACAGGGTGCCGAGGACGTCCGGGATCGAGAGGACCGAGTTCGCGGCGACGGTCCGGACGACTTCCGCGCCGTTGCGCCCGTCCTGCTGGTGGCCGAGGAACTTCACCGTGAAGTTCGCGGCCGTGCTCCCCTCGTTCGCGAGCGTGACCTCTGTCGTGTAGAACGCGCCGTTCGCGCCCTGGACGCGCGCGCTGGACGGCAGGAGCCAGGTCCTCGAGCTCCCGTCGGTTCCCGAACGCGTGCCGAGGATCGTGCGGGGGTCGTTGGTTTTCTGGTCGATGACGGCGGCGTACGTCGCGATGCGGGCCGCGCCCGTGGGCGTCGAGACGACGAGGGACGCGTTCGCGGTGCCGTCGGGCGCGCCGAGGGCGGTCACGACCGTGCCGATCTGCCGCATCTCGAGGGGAAGCAGGTCGTATCCCTGTGAGCCGAAGAGGGAGCCGGACGCGCTGAAGAGGCTGAGGTCCACGTGCGCGGGAAACTCGCTCGTGTTCGCGATCACGGCGTTCGTCCGGAAGGCCGTGTCCTGCCTGACCCCGATGAGCACCTGCGAGGACGCGGGCGTGACGAGGTCGTTCGGGCCGAGCGCCGGAACGGCCTGCCCGAAGGTGCCGAGACCCGACGGCGGCGGCGTGGAGGTCTGGCTCACGATCTTGAGGAGGTTCGAGTCGGCGTTGATCCGTACGGCTCCGTAGCCGCTTGTGACGGCGAAGAGGGTGTTCAGGACGTCGGGATACGTGACCGTGTTCCCGGCGCCCACGAGACGCGTCACTTCGGCTCCGGACCGGCCGTCCTGGTTGTTGCCCAGGAACTTGATCGTGAGGTTCGCGTCGACGGAGCCCGTGTTCGTGACGGTGAGGCTCGTCGTGTAGAACGCCCCGTTCGCTCCCGAGACGCGTGCGCTCGACGGCAGGACGTACGTCGTCAGGATCGCTTTCGAGCCGAGAAACCATCCAATGTCCTGAAACGCGGCGAGCGTCGCGTCCACGTACGTCGAGAGGTCGCTCGAGATATTCGGCTCCATCAGGAGATTCGGCGAGGCGCTCGTGTCCCAGTGCGAGACGGACGAGCCTCCGGAATAGGGGTTCGGGGCGAACATGAGGAGCCGTCCGGTGCCGTCGGCCCCGGCGTACTTCGACGTGTCGGTCCCGAGCGTCGCGTTCGCGGGGAGGTTCGCGCGCAGCTTTACGCCGTCCGCCTGGGAGATCAGGAGCGAGGGGATCGTGATCGTCAGGTCCGTGCCCGTCATTCCCGGGAGGCCGGCCGCGTTGTTCGCGATGATCGCGGCGACGGCGCCCGCGTCCTGGGCGTTCTTCACCTTCAGCGTGAAATTGCAGGTGCCCCGGTCGATGAGTGCCATCTTTCCCGTGAGGTTCGTCGTGACCGCCGTGCAGGCGTCGGTGGCCGTGCCCGAGAGCGCGGCGGCGACGGGGGCCGAGAGCTGAACGCTCGCGAGGGCGGGGCCGAAGTCCGCGGTGCCGTAGGAATACCCGCCGGCGGCCGCCGTGGGAGCCGTGACGGTGAGCCCCGTGTAGTAGTCGAGGTTCGCGTTCGCGAAGAGCGTTCCCCGCGAGCCGTTCCAGCGGAGGTTGCCGGTGTTGATCGCCGAGAGGACGCGGTCCGTCGCGGTCATCTGGTCCCACGTCTTCCCGCTCGTTGCGTCGAAGAGGAACATGTCGAAGATGCCCGGCCGGCCCGCGTTGAAGGCGCCCGTGGTGCCGCTCGTGAACGTCGCGAAACCTAGGCCGTGTCCGAATTCATGGAGGACGACGGAAAGCAGGTTGACGTTGCTTCCGTGATTGCTGTCGAGGCCGAGATAAAAGGGGAAGCCGGTCAAACAGCCGGTCTTTCCGAGCTCGCTGTTGAACCGGGCCTTGATGTCGTTCGCCGACGTGTTCAGCTCGGATCCCGCGAGCTTGTTCGCGAGAGCCTTTGCATAGCCGATGTTCGCGTTCGGCGCGTTCGTGAAGTTTGCGAACTCGAACGTCGCACCGGCAGCGCCGAGGACCGCCGAGGTCGCGTCGCAGTCCAGCGCCTGGAAGCTGGAATCGATCCGGATGTCGACGTTGCTGGGGAGAAGGCCGCCCCAGATGCGCGCCGCCTCCTTGAAGACGTTGAGGCGTTGGTCGCCGATCGTCGTCCCCATGTTGCCGCCGACTGGCGCCGCCGGAGTCGGGTCGTTGAATCCCTGGCCCGCTGGGTCCGTCACGACGATCACGAGGTTCGCCGCGGCGGCCGGGAGCGAAGCGAGGATCAGAAGCGCGAGTGTCAGAGCCCGGGGGACGAGCGCGAATCGACGCATTGCTGGGTTCCTATCGCTCTTCCGCGCGCTGCGCGGGCGCGGGGGCCGGTTTCGGCGCCGTCAGGGACTTCTTCGCGGCATCTTTCCCGTGCACGCAGCTCTCGCGGATCGAGCCGTCAGGGTTCTTCGTCGCGACCGCGTAGCTCATCGAATCCTCGCCGAGCTCCACCATCTCGGTTCCGTCCGGAAGGACGACGACGCGTGGGGCCTTAGGAGCGGCGAGCGGGGTGCGCCCCGCGAAGAGCCTCACGCGCTCCTCCGCCGTTGCGTTCCTAAGCTCCCCCGTGACCGGGTCGCGCGTGACGACCATGTTCGCGGCGCCTGTGGGCAGGTTCGCGGCCCCCGTTGCAGCCTGCTTCGTCCCGGCGGGCGCGGTTCGGGCCTTCGAAGCGGCTTTTTCCCTGGCTTGTTTCGTCTTTTCCCTCGGGCAGAGGGCCCTGCCGCTCGTGGCAGCGCCTTCTTCGCCCGCGCAGCAGCTCGTCCCTTCTTCCGCCGGCTTTTCGTCTCCTGAAGGCGACGCTTGCGTCGTGCGCGGTCCGGCCAGAAACGGAACGAGAAGGAGCAGGGCGAGTCTTCGAGGGCTACGGTTTCCGCGCATGAAGGTCTCCTTGGAGTACTGAGTATCCGGACAAAACCTGACTAAGCAAGCCGCGGACCGAGGCGGGACACGGTGCGGTCGTCACGAAAACGACACGGGCCCGAGCCGCGAGAAGTGTTTATTTTATGCGGACAATCAGGTCGATTTCCACCCGTGCCCCGGCCGGCAGCGCGGCGACGGCGACTGTCGTGCGGGCAGGGCGGTGGGACCCGAAGCGGGCCGCATATGCCTCGTTCATCTTCGCGAAGTCCGCCATGTCGACGAGGAAGACGCCGGCACGGACCACGTCGGCGAGCGTGGCTCCGGCTCCACGCAGCACCGCCTCGAGGTTGTCGAAGACCTTGTGGGTCTGGACCGCGATGTCGCCCTCGACGAGCTTCATCGTCGCGGGATCCAGGGGAGTCTGTCCGGCTGTGAAGAGGAGCCCGCCCACGACGATTCCCTGGGCGTAGGGTCCGAGGGCTTTAGGGGCGTCGGGAACGGAGACCGGCGTCATGTCCATGGCGTCCTTCATCGGTTGGGCTTCATCGGTCGGGTTTCATCGGGTGGGGTCCCAGACCGCGACGTGCGGCAGGTTCCGGTACTTCTCGTCGAGGTCGAGGCCGTACCCCACGACGAACTCGGGGCCGATCTCGAATCCGAGGAACTGCGCGGAGATGTCGCGGTTCCCGGGCAGCTTCTTCTTGAGGAGCGCGGCCACGGCCAGGGATCGCGGTTTGCGGGATCCGAGGAGGACCAGGATCTTCCGGAGCGTCAGGCCCGAGTCGATCACGTCCTCGAACAGGAGGACGTCCTTTCCGAGGATGTCCATCGAGAGGTCGTGGACGATATTGATGTTCCCCGAGGAGCTCGTCCCGGCGTAGGACCTCACCTGGAGGAAGTCGACCGAAACGGGGACCGTGAGCCTTTTCAGGAGATCCGTCAGGAAGAAGACCGACCCTTTCAGGATGCCGACGGCGAGCAGCTCCCGTCCGGCGTAGGCGGCGTCGATCTCCTTCGCGAGGACGTCCAGGCGGTTGGAAATCGTCTCTTCCGAAAGGAGGATGTGATCGATCACGGAGTCAGATTATCATTCGCAAAACGTGACCAGCATGGATACGGAATCCGAAGAGATCTTGCAGGCCTATGGAAGGCTTTCGGCGAAGTTCAAGACGCTCTGGACGTTCCACCAGTTCCTTCAGGGGGTGCACCGGACGAGCCTGCACGGAGCGACAGGCCCGGCTGTCTCGTTCGCGCCGCTTTACGAGCAGATCAAGAGGATCAAGGAGACGAAGGGCGTCGAGGCCCCGGCGGACACACGCGTCGCCATGGCGCGTCTCGACGTCCAGCTCGACGCGCTCCACGCGACGCTCGCCGAGGACGATCGCCAGATCTCCCCGAGCACCATGCGGCAGTTCTTCGAACGCGTGAAGGCCGGCGACGAAGAGCTCCTCCTGTCGATCCTGAAGTTTTACTACTACGCGTCCGCTCTTTCCCCGGACGAGATGGACAAGGTGGACTTCCTCCTGACTCGCCTCGGTACGGCGCCCGGGAAGGACGGGGACTCGGAGCTGAGATCGCCGGCCGAGCTGCAGAAGCTGAGCGACGCGCTGCTCTCGCTCATGGAGCACCCCCGGGCCGAAGCCGCGGAGGTCGAGTCCGTCGTCTCGCTCCTCGACATCCTGCGGCGCGATCTGGAGGCCTGCGAGAGATTCGAGGACCTCTCGAACCGCAAGACGCTCGAGAACATCCGGACGCTGAAGCACCGCATGGGGAAGGCCTTCTACGAACCGGAGGTCATGAACGCGATCCTCTCGTCGAACGTCGCCGTGAAGAAGAAATTCCAGCTCCTCTACAAAGTGGAGGAAAAGCGCATCCTCGAGGCGTCCCGCGAGGTGCTCGAAAAGGAAAAGGACCTCGAGCAGGACGCGCGCTTCATGAGTCCCGAATTCCGGGACGACCTCGAGCGGTTCCGGAAGGAAAAGGACGAGTTCGAAAAGGCGAGCCGCAGGCGAGGCGTGCGCCCCCGGGACGTCAAGAACCTCAAGGACTCCCTGCACCGCCTCCTCGCGAGGCTCGATCCGGCCGCCGCGGACGAGTTCGACGTCGGCTCGGATTCCACGGCCCGGAGCGCGCGGCGGAAAAAAGAAGGCGTCGCGAAGGGCGCGACGCCCCATCCGGTCCGACGCGAGGCGGCGTCGAGCATCACCTGGCGCGCGGAAACGGATCGCCTCACGGTGGAGGCGGCGCGCCGCGTCTTCGCGAGCGTCGATCTCGTGCGCTCGGGTCCGCCCGGCGGCGTGCCCGACTACGCCACGCGGCTCGAGGGCTGGGAGGTCCGCTCCGCGCTGCGCGTCCTCGGAAAGGGCCACGTGGGGGAGCCCGCTTCGGCCCGCGACCGCCTCTTCTTCAACGCGAGCGTCCTTCGACACAAGATGGACGAGGAGGCGCAGAAGCTGCGCGACCTCGTCAGCGAGGTCGGTGAGTCGACCGCGTCGGAGCACACGATCTCGCCGTCCTGCAAATGCCTCGCGCGCGCCCGTGAGATCGACGGCCTCTTCCGCGAGGCGCTCGTCGCCGCGGAGTCCGAGGGCATCGAGCCCTGGAACCACCTGACCCGTTCGCGCTTCCGGCATCTTCGGGCGTTCGCGGGGCTCTGGCTTTTGTACGACGCCCTGGGCGGCAAGTAGGCGATCGTGCGGACGGCCGGGCGCGCGTCGATGTTCTAATCGGGGGGATGGCCGAGACTCCCGAAACTCCGAAAACGTCCGCTCCCGTGGAACCCGCGAAGCTCGCGGACGTTCCCGAGCAGATCTCGAACCGCCGCGACGCACGCTCCCGGATCGCCGCTCTCGGACGGCCTGTCTATCCGAACCGCTGGGATCCGACCCACCTCGTGTCCCAGGTGATCCGGAAATGGTCGCTCCTCGACGCGGCGGCGCTAGAGGCGCTGCCCGTTGAGGAGAAGCTCGTGCGCGTTCCGGGCCGCGTCCTCGCGATCCGGAAGATGGGAAAGGCGGTCTTCCTCGACCTCTCGGACGGCGCGGAACGCGTCCAGACGTACGTGAAGAAGGACGTCCTCCGGCCCGGTGACTGGGAGGTCCTCGAGCAGCTGGATCTCGGCGATCACGTGGGGGTCGCGGGTTCCGTGTTCCGCACCCGGACCGGAGAACTCTCCGTCAAGGCGGTGTCGCTCGACTTCCTGTCGAAATCGCTGCGCCCGCTTCCCGACAAGTGGCACGGACTGACGGACGTGGAGAGGAAGTATCGGCAGCGCTATCTCGATCTCATCGTGTCTCCCGAGACACGACGGACCTTCGAGGTCCGCGCGAAGATCGTCTCTTACATCCGGACCTTCTTCGACCGGCGCGGATTCGTCGAGGTCGAGACCCCGATGATGCAGACACTCGCGGGAGGAGCCGCGGCCCGGCCTTTCGTGACGCATCACAACGCGCTCGATCTCCCGCTCTTCCTTCGCATCGCGCCGGAGCTCTACCTCAAGCGCCTCGTGGTGGGCGGATTCCCGAAGGTCTACGAGATCAACCGGAACTTCCGGAACGAGGGGATCTCGACGCAGCACAACCCCGAATTCACGATGCTCGAGTTCTACACGGCGTATGCGGACGCGCGCGACCAGATGGCGCTCACGGAAGACCTCTTCGCGGCCGCGGCCCAGGAGATCCTCGGGACGACCGACCTCGCGTGGGGCGACGAGACGATCTCGCTGAAGGCGCCGTTCCGCCGGGTCTCCATGGTGGACGCGATCCTGGAGAATATTTCAGCTTCGGAGGAAGAGAGAGAGAAGATTTCTTCGAATGGTCCCGTGCCGGCGGGCGGGCGCATCGTCGTCACCCGCGAGAGCCTCGCGGATCTTCACCTTCTAAGAAAAGCTGCTGAGCACTTTGGGGTGGAATCCGTCGAGAGGTTCGGGGAATCCAAGGGAAAACTTCTCGCAGAGATCTTCTCCGCCGTCGCGGAGCGACGTCTCCTGCAGCCGACGTTCGTGGTCGACTATCCGGCGGAGATCTCGCCGCTCTCGAAGACGAAGCCGGACGACGCGTCGATCGCCGACCGTTTCGAGCTGTTCATCGGGCGGATGGAGGTCGCGAACGGCTTCTCGGAGCTGAACGATCCAGACGAGCAGGCCGAGAAATTCCGCGCGCAGGTCGCCGAGCGCGGGAAGGGCGACGACGAGGCGATGCACTACGACGAGGACTACGTCGAGGCGCTCGCGTACGGGATGCCGCCGGCGGCGGGCGAGGGCGTCGGCATCGACCGTCTCGCAATGCTCTTCACGAACTCGCACTCCATTCGCGACGTGATCCTTTTTCCGCTCATGCGGCCCAAGTGATCTCTTTCTTCCTTGCCCGAAGGTACCTCCTCGCGTCGCGGCGCGACGCGCAGGTAGGCGTCGTCGCGCTCGCGGCGTTCCTCGGCCTGGCGCTCGGGGTCGCGGCGCTCGTCGTGTCGCTCGCGCTCCTCGCGGGATTCCAGGCGCACGTGAAGAGCCGGCTCCTCGCGGAGACGCCGCACCTCCTCGTGACGCCGGCGGGACGAGGCATCTTCCGTGCCGCCGACGGCATCGGGCCCCGGATCTCCGCCGTCCCGGGAGTCATGTCGTGCGCACCGGTGGTGCGGGGCCGCGTCTGGATCTCGATGGGTCGCGACGCGGCGCCCGCCGAGATCGTCGGGCGCGAGAAGACGCGGGGTCTCGTCCTCGACGTCGCGCAGGCGCGGCCGCTCGGCGTGGTGCCGGGCGAGACGGTCACGCTCGTCTCGTCCCGCTCGCGCCTCTCGCCTCTCGGCCCCGTGCCGATCGTCTCCACGATGAAGATCACGGCTCTCGCGCCCGCCTCGGCGGGGCGGCGCGCGGCCGAGGCCAGTCTTCCGCTCGACGAGGCGCGCCGGCTCTTCGCCCTCGGAGCGGACGGCGCGACGGGCTACGAGGTGTTCGTGAAGGACGCGCTGCACCCCGGACCGGTCGCCGCCGCGGTCGCGGGCGCGCTCGGTCCGTCCGTGACCGTCACGACGTGGGAGGAGCAGAATCGCGCGCTGGTCCTCGCGCTGAGGCTCGAGCGCATCGTGCTCTTCGCCGCCGTCTTCCTCATCGTGATCGTGGCTGGCCTGAACCTCGCGGCCACGTCGGCTGTCCTCGCGGCGACTCGTGCGGGAGACGCCGCGGTTCTCTCGGTCCTCGGCGCGTCGCCGAAGGTCGTGGAGAACGTCTTTCGCGCCGCGGGGGGAGTGATCGGAATCGCCGGGACGGTCCTCGGAGTCGCGCTCGGCGCGTCCGTCGCGACGGCCCTCGAGCGGTTCGGAATCGTCCCGCTCCCCGCGCAGCTCTACGGCATGAGCCACGCTCCGTTCCGCGTCGAACCCTTCGACGTCGCCGCCGTCGCGGGACTTTCGATCGTCTGGGCGTTCGTCGCCGCCTCCGTGCCGGCCCGCACGGCTGCACGGCAGCCCGTGGTGGAGGCGCTCCGTGGCGCCTGAGGCGGGGCCGCTCCTCGCCGCCGAGGGCCTCGCGAAGGGGTTCGGCGTCGGCGACGCGCGCGTCGAGGTCTTCCGGGAAGTGTCGCTCCGGATCGTCCCCGGTGATCTCCTCGCGATCACCGGCCCGTCGGGCTGCGGGAAGTCGACGCTCCTCCACCTTTTTGCCGGTCTCGACACCCCGGACGCGGGCGTCGTCTCCCTCGACGGAGCCGACTGGTCCTCGCTCGCACCCGCGGCGCGGGCGGCGGTCCGCGGCGCCGGGGTGGGATTCGTGTTCCAGTTCCACCACCTGCTGCCAGAGCTGACGGCCGAGGAGAACGTCGCTCTGCCGCTCTTCCTGGCGGGCCGCTCCGAAGCGGAAGGGAGACGCGAAGCGCGTGAGGTGCTGGACCGCGTCGGGCTCATCGGACGGGCCGGCGCGTTTCCGCGCACGCTCTCGGGGGGTGAACGTCAGCGCGTCGCGATCGCGCGCGCCGTCGTGAGGAGGCCGCGACTCCTCCTGTGCGACGAGCCGACGGGCAGTCTCGACGCGGCGCACGCGGCGCGCGTCTTCGACCTGCTGGCCGAGGTCGCGAAGGAACGCACGGGAGCCGCGATCATCGTGACGCACGACCCGGAGTGGGCACGTCGCTGTGCTACGATCAAGTTGTTGGGAGGAGAGGGCTTGAGCGATGTTGCCTAGGTCGACTTCCCGGCTCTCTCGAAGGGTAAAACGGTAGCCTCGACGATGTTCGAAAAGTACAACGAGAAGGCGCGCCGGGCCCTCTTTTTCGCCCGGTACGAGTCCTCGAAGCTCGGGTCCAAGGTCATCGAGTCCGAACACATCCTGCTCGGGGTGCTTCGCGAGGGCGAGGAGATCATCAAGGAGATCTTCGCCCGCTTCAACGTGAAGCCCGACGACATCCGCCGTGAGGTCGAGGGAGACCGCGTGTTCGTCGAGCGCGTGTCCTCCACGCAGGAGCTGCCGCTCTCGGAGGAGTCGAAGAAGATCCTGGCGTACGCCTCCCACGAGGCGGAGTCGATGATGCATCCCTACGTCGGGACCGAGCATCTCCTCATCGGAATCCTGAGGGTCGATCCGTGCGTCGCCGGCCGCATCCTCATGGCGCACGGCTTCAACCTCTACGGCGTGAGGGAGGAGACGATCGCGCTCATCAAGGAGCGGGAGGCCTCCAAGCAGAAGAAGGAGCTTCCCTTCCTCGCCGAATACGCGCGCGACCTGACGGCGCTCGCGCAGCAGAACGCCTTCGACCCGCTCGTGGGGCGCGACGAGGAAGTCGAGCGCATCATCCAGATTCTCTCGAGGCGGACGAAGAACAACCCGATCCTCCTCGGCGAGCCGGGAGTCGGCAAGACGGCGATCGTCGAGGGACTCGCGCAGCGGATCGTCGAAGGCGGCGTCCCTCTGTTCCTCGCGCAGCGGAAGATCCTCGCGCTCGACCTCTCGCTCATCGTCGCCGGGACGAAGTACCGCGGGCAGTTCGAGGAACGCCTCAAGGGCATCCTCAAAGAGCTGAAGGAAAACCAGGACCTCATCGTCTTCATCGACGAGATCCACTCCCTCATCGGCGCGGGCTCGGCGGAAGGATCGCTCGACGCCGCGAACATCCTCAAGCCGGCACTGTCGCGCGGCGAGATCTCCTGCATCGGCGCGACGACACTGAAGGAATACCGCAAGTACATCGAGAAGGACCGCTCGCTCCTGCGCCGCTTCCAGGCGATCACGGTGGCGCCGCCGGACGAGGAGGAGACGCTCCGGATCCTCGAGGGCGTGCGGGAGCGGTACGAGTCGTTCCACCGCGTGCGCTACACGGCGGACGCGATCAAGACGGCGGTGTACCAGGCGAACCGCTACATCCCCGACCGGTTCTTCCCGGACAAGGCGATCGACATCCTCGACGAGGCCGGCGCGAAGGTGAAGCTCCGGAAGACCGCCGACACGCAGAACCTGAGGCGCCTCGAGAACGAGATCAAGCAGATCGTCAAGGAGATGAAGAAGGCGATCTCGGAGAAGGACTTCGAGCGGGCCGTCTTCCTTCGTGAGCGCGAGATCGAGATCAAGGAAGAGATCGAACGCACGAAGACGACCTCCCTCGACGACGGAGCCCCGCTCGAGGTGACGCGCGCGGACGTCGAAGAGATCATTTCCGCCTGGACGGGGATTCCCGTGACGGCCCTCCAGATGGAGGAAGCGGAGAAGCTCCTCCACATGGAAGAGTCGCTGAAAAAGCGCGTCATCGGCCAGGATCGGTCGCTCGAGGCGATCAGCCGGGCGATCCGCCGCTCGCGTCTCGGCGTCAAGAATCCGAACCGCCCGATGGGCTCGTTCATCTTCCTTGGACCCTCGGGTGTCGGCAAGACCGAGGCCGCGCGCCAGCTCGCGGAGTTCCTCTTCAACAATCAGAAGGCTCTCGTGCGGTTCGACATGTCGGAATACATGGAGAAGCACGCCGTCTCGAAGCTCATCGGCTCGCCGCCCGGCTATGTCGGTCACGAGGAGGGCGGCCAGCTCACGGAGCGCATCCGGCGCCAGCCGTATTCCGTGATCCTCCTCGACGAGATCGAGAAGGCCCACCCGGACATCGCGAACCTGCTCCTGCAGATCCTCGAGGACGGGCAGCTCACGGACGCCTACGGCAACGTCGTCGACTTCAAGAACACGCTCATCATCATGACCTCGAACGTGGGGACGAAGTACCTCGTGACCGGGAGCCGCATGGGCTTCGGCGACTCGAAGAACGCCCCCGAGAAGCGCGAGGTCGAGGAGATGGTCCTCAAGGAGCTGCGGCGTGAATTCTCGCCGGAGTTCATCAACCGGATCGACGAGGTCATCGTCTTCAATCCGCTGGGCATTCCCGAGCTCCGCGCGATCGGGCGCCTGCTGCTCGACGACACGAGCGAGACGCTGAAGCACCGCGGCCTGAAGCTCGTCGTCGACGAGGCCGCCGTGGACTGGCTCCTGAAGGCCTCGGGCCACGACATGCACTCGGGCGCCCGGCCCCTCCGCCGGACGATCCAGCGGCACGTGGAAGACGCGGTATCGGAATTGCTGATCGGCTCGCGAGAGCCTATCGAGTGTGTCGAAGTGACCGTATCAGGAGACGAACTGAAGGTTCAGGTTCGCGCGCCCGAGCCAATCGGTACGGGCCGGTAACCCGGGTGTCTCCGAAACGTCCGTCCGGCGTATCCGCCGGGCCCGCCGCCGGTCGATCCGCGCGCGCCATTCCGGCCCGGGTCCTGACCTGCGTTTTCCTGGCCTTTTTCGCGTACCAGCCGGCGTCCGCACAGTCGCCGGCGCCCGTCCCGACGCCCGTCCCGACCCCTTCGGGCGACTCGGCCTTCGGCGAGTCCCGCACCGAATCGCCGCTCTCGGGAATGCTACCGAAACCGGACATGTCCGCGGCTCCCGTTCCGGCGCCGACGCCAGCCGCCGTGAAGCCGAAGATCGCGCAGATCCTCGTACGCGGCGGGAAGACGACAGCCGTCGAAACCGTGGGCTTCTACCTCGGCGTCAAGGCCGGCGATCCCTACGACGACGACCAGATCAAGCGCAACTTCAGCAAGCTCTGGGACTCGGGCCTCTTCGAGGACGTGACGCTCGAGAAGGAATCCACGCCCGCCGGGATCGTCCTCACGGCGGTCGTCGTCGAGCGGCCCACGGTCGCCGACCTCGAGTTCCGCGGCAACAAGAAGCTCACGACCTCCCAGCTGAAGGACAAGCTGAAGGAAGGCAAGGCCGAGATTCGTGTCGGCGCCCCCGTGTCGCTGAGGGACGTCGCGAAGGCGAAGACGGTCCTTCTCGAGGCCTACAAGGCGGAGGGCTTCCGCTCCGTGGCGATCGACGCGACGATCGAGAACGTGACGGACCTGCAGCGCCGGATCGTGTTCCTCGTGGACGAGGGCGACAAGATCAAGATCGAGTCGATCCGGTTCACGGGCAATACGGTCTTCGGCCAGACGAAGCTCCGTTACTCGATCTCGAAGACGAAGCAGGCCCACTGGTGGCGGTTCTTCGACAGCAAGTCGACCTACAACCAGACGGGCTACGAAGAAGACGTCGAGAGCCTTCGCAAGCTGTACCAGGACGTGGGCTACAAGGACGTCGTGATCAAGGACCCGATCCTCGACGTGTTCGTGACGAACCCCCTCGAGAAGCGGCGCGAGAAGATCAAGCGGCGGGTGAGGATCACGATCCCGATCGTCGAGGGCGAGAGGTTCTACTTCGGCAAGCTCACGGTCGAGGGCTCCGTCCTATTCCGGCCCGACCAGCTCGAGCGCTTCTTCGGCTACAAGACCGGAAAGCCGATGAGCCGGGCGATCGTCGCGGACGGCATGAAGTCCATCGACGCCGTATACCGGAGTCGCGGCTACATCTACGTGTTCATGAACCCCGAGAACACCGAGAAACCGAATCACGTCGTGGACGTCGTCGTGAAGGTCACCGAGGGCGACCAGTACCGCCTCGGACGGATCGAATTCACGGGCAACAAGACGACGCGCGACAAGGTGCTGCGTCGCGAGCTTCAGGTCTTCGAAGGCGACATCATGGACATGGAGACCTTCAAGAAGAGCCTGTTCAAGGTCACGCAGCTCGGGTACTTCAAGATCGAGGAAGACCCGGACTTCCGGGTGAATCCAGACAAGAAGACGGTCGACGTCTCGATCAAGGGCACCGACACGAATCGCAACGAGGTCCAGTTCGGCGCCGGCTACTCCCAGCTCGACGGGCTCTTCGGCCAGTTCCAGTTCAACACGCGGAACTTCCTCGGCCGCGGCGACACGCTCGGGGTCCAGTTCCAGCGCGGAAACCGGTCGAACTTCTTCGACGTCTCGTTCTCCGAGCCGTGGTTCCTCGACCAGCGGATGTCGATCGGCGGCTCGATCTTCAACCGGACGCTCGACTACAGCGACGTCGCGGGCGGCCTCGACCAGAAGAGCAAGGGCGCGAACCTGTCGCTCGGATACGGTCTCGGCCTCTTCGACCTCGTCTCGATCTTCTACGGATACGCGGACACGGAGAGTACGTATCAAGTCTACCCGGCCCCTCCGCCCCCCGGCGGCGGCGCGGTGCCCGTCGCGTTCGCGACCTACCTCGGCAAGACGTCTGCGGTGACGCCGGGTTATCGCTACGACAGCCGCAACGACCCATTCGACCCGAACAGGGGCATGAAGATCGGCGCCTCGGTTTCCGTCGCGGGCGGGCCCTTCGGTGGCAACTTCTCGTACTACAAGCTCAGCGCGAACGTCACGCGGTACATCCCGTTCGGCAAGAAGGGGAACTTCGCGCTGAATCTCGATCTCGGCCTGCTCCGGGCCTACAACGGCGAGCAGGACCCGAACGAGACCACGTCCGACAGCCGGATCCCGCTCTTCGAGCGCTACCGGATCGGCGGAGACCGGTCCGTTCGCGGCTTCAAGTACGGGTCGATCTATCCGGTCGACAGTGAGAACCGGGCGTTCTTCACGAGCTCCGGCGCGCTCCTGGGGGGGAACCGGTTTCTCGTCTTCAACTTCGAGTACGTCTACGCGCTGGCGGGCCCGCTGAAGATCGCGGCCTTCTTCGACGCCGGGAACACGTGGCTGGAAGGCCAGTCGGCGAACCTCTCCTCGATGCGCTCGTCCGCGGGCCTCGAGATGCGCGTCTTTCTGCCGATCTTCCAGGCGCCCCTGCGGTTCATCTACGGCATCAACCTGAAGCCGAAAGACCTGAAAGACGCGGCCGGTACGGTCATCCAGACCGAGTCCAAGACCGACTTCCAATTTTCCATCGGGACGACGTTCTAGGCATTTCCAGTATGATCCGCACCTCCGCGGAGATCGTGTCCCCGCGGGGGCCAAAATCAACGAAGGAGTTCCATTCATGAATCGCACCGTCACACTCGCCGCCGGCGCCCTTGCCCTCGGCGTCTTCGCCGCGGGCGCCTCCGCCCAGGCACCGGCGAGCGCCGGAGTCAAGATCGGCGTGATCGAAGTTCAGAAGATCGTCCAGGAATCCGCCGTCGGCAAGGAAAGCCTCGCCCGCGTCCAGAAGGTCCAGCAGGCCAAGCAGGACGAGCTCGGCAAGCGTCAGAAAGAGCTCCGCGACATGGAGCAGAAGATCCAGGACCAGGGCAAGTCCCTGTCCGAGGATGTGATGGATAAGCTCCAGAAGGACTATCAGGCCAAAGCGCTGGACCTGAAGCGCTTCCAGGATGACGCCCAGCGTGAGCTGGAGGAATCGCAGCGCAAGGAGCTCGGGGACCTCGAGAAGCGGATCATGCCCGTGATCACCGAGGTGGCGCGCGAGCAGGGCTACGCGCTCGTGTTCAACAAGTTCAACTCGGGTCTGCTCTTCGCCGACGACAAGTCCGTCGACCTGACCGAGGCCGTCATCACGAAGTTCAACTCCATGATCGCCGCGCCGGCCCCGGCCGCCGCGAAGGCCGCACCTGCCGCGGCCAAGCCGGCGCCGCCCGCCGCTCCCAAGAAGTAACCCGGGCGTGGGTTCGTTTTCCGTCGCCGAAGTGGCCGCCGCCTGCGGTGGGCGCGTCGTCGGCGACGGAGCCCGGGCGCTCCAGGCGGTCCGGGCGCTGGAGGGCGCCGGCGAGGGCGATCTCTCGTTCCTCAGCGAGGAGAAGTCACTCGCGCGCGCCACGGCGTCCCGGGCGGGCGCCTTCCTCGCGCGCTCGGCCGCGGCGCTGCCCGGCCGGATCGTGATCGAGGTCGCCGATCCCCAGACCGCCCTCATCAAGGTCCTGCGCCTCTTCCATCCCGCACGGGTGGCGCGGCCGGGAATCCACCCCACGGCCGTCGTGGAGGCGGGGGCGTTCGTCGACCCGTCGTCCGAGATCGGCCCGTACGCCGTCGTCGGAGACCTCTCGCGAATCGAGTCGAATGCGATAGTGGGCGCGCACTCCGTCATCGGAGAGAGGTGCCGCGTCGGAGCGGGTTCGTGGCTGCACCCACACACCGTCCTCTACCCGGACGTGTCCCTCGGCGAGCGCGTCGAGGTGCACAGCGGCTCCGTCCTTGGCGCCGACGGTTTCGGCTATGCGACGACCGCCGCCGGCCTCGTGAAGATCCCGCAGGTGGGCCGCGTCGCGATAGGCGACGACGTCGAGATCGGCGCGAATTCCTGCGTGGACCGGGCCGCCCTCGAGACGACCTCGGTGGGAGGCGGCACGAAAATCGACAACCTCGTGCAGATCGGCCACAACGTCACGATCGGCCGCCGCGACGTGGTCTGCGCACAGGTCGGAATCGCGGGTTCGGCGGTCCTGGGTGACGGCGTCGTGCTGGGCGGTCAGGTCGGGGTCGCGGGCCACCTCAAGATCGGCAACGGGGCCAGGGTCCAGGCGCAGAGCGGCATCGGGCGGAACGTCGAGGACGGCGAGACGCTTCACGGCTCGCCCGCGATCGGCTACCGCGCGTACCAGAAGTCGTGGATCGAATTCAGCCGGCTGCCGGAGACGGCACGCCTCGTGCGCCGCCTTGCCGAGAAGGCGGGCCTTCTCAAGGGAGCAGGGGAATGACGGAACACAGCGCGCCGCGGGACATCCTCGAGATCATGCGGCTCCTCCCGCACCGATACCCGTTCCTCCTCGTGGACCGCATCCTCTCGATGACCGAGGGTCCAATGGCGATCGGCTCGAAGGTCGTCGGCCTCAAGAACGTCTCCGTGAACGAGCCGCACTTCCAGGGACACTTTCCGGACAACCCCGTCATGCCGGGCGTCCTCCTCCTCGAGTGCATGGCTCAGGTCGCGGGATGCCTCTTTTTTTCGAGCGTCGCGAATCCGGAGAAGAAGCTCATGTACCTCTCGGGGGTCGACAAGGCGCGCTTTCGCCGGCCCGTATTCCCGGGGGATCAGATCATCGTCACCGCCGAGATTCTCCAGGTCCGACTGAACCTCGTCCGGATGAAGGCGGAGGCCCGCGTGGACGGCGCCCTGTGTACCGAAGCGGAGCTCATGAGCAGCCTAGTCGAACGACCTTCGGCGGTGCGTTGATGGCGATTCATGGGACTGCGGTCGTGGACGCCTCGGCCTCCGTGCATCCGACCGCCGAGATCGGCCCCTACGCCATCCTCGGGGCCGGGGTCACGATCGGCGCGCGCACGAGCGTGGGCCCGCACGCCGTGATCGAGGGCCCGACGACGCTCGGCGAGGACAACCGCGTGTCGGCCCAGGCGGCTCTCGGAGGACCGCCGCAGGACCTCAAGTACAAGGGCGAGCCCACCACGCTCGTGATCGGAAACCGGAACACGTTCCGGGAATTCTGCACGATGCACCGCGGCACCGTGACGGGCCACGGGACGACGATCATCGGCGACGACAACCTCTTCATGGCCTATTCGCACGTCGCGCACGACTGCGTCGTCGGGAACCGCACCGTGTTCGCGAACGGCGCGTCCCTCGCGGGCCACTGCGTCGTCGAGGACGACGTCGTCCTCGGTGCCTACGCCGGGGTAAGGCAGTTCCTGAGGGTGGGGCGCCACGCGTTCGTCGGGGCGTTCGCGGGGCTGAATCGCGACGTTCTCCCGTACCTCTGGAGCTCCTCGGACCGGGACGTGAGGGCCTGGAAGGTCAACAGCGTCGGACTCGAGCGGAAGGGCTTCTCGAAAGAGCGCGTGGCCGCGCTCCAGAAGGCCTACCGCATCCTCCACCGCCACCGGCACGATCGGACCGCGATGATGGCCGCGCTCGAGCCGGTCGCCGCCTCGTTCGACGACGTGAAGCTCCTGCGCGATTTCATCGCGGAGACGAAGCAGGGTGTCCACGGAGCCTGAGCGGAAGAGACGAAACTAGGTATTCATCTTCCGAGCAATGACATTCGAAAGCCGTTTGATGCCTTCCTCGATGACGTCCGGCGCCGCGTAGGAGAAGTTCAGCCTCATCGTCCGCTCGCCGCCGCCCGAGGGGTAGAAGGCGGAGCCGGGGACGAACGCGACTTTCTCGGCGATCGCCTCGTCGAGCATTTTGAGGGTGTCGAAGCCCACGGGCAGCGTCGCCCACAGGAACAACCCGCCGCCCGGCCGAGTCCAGCGCACGCCCGGAGGGGCGTGGCGGTCGAGGGCGCGGAGCATCGCGTCCCTTCGCTCGCCGTAGACGGTGCGGATCCGGCGCACATGCTTGTCGAGGAAGCCTCCCTTCGCGACCTCGTAGGCGACGTACTGACAGAACGTGGAGCTGTGGAGGTCCGCTCCCTGCTTGATCTGGACGAGCTTCGAGATCACGACTTCGGGCGCGACGACCCACGCGACCCTCAGGCCCGGCGCGAGCGTCTTCGAGAGCGTCGAGAGGTAGAGCACGTTCCCCGTGAAGGCCCGCTCGCCGTTCGCGCATCCGTGCGTCTCGGCGTCGAGCTTCACGAGCGAGGGGAGGTGGTCGCCCTCGTAACGCAGCTGGCCGTAGGGGTCGTCCTCGACGATCGGGATGCCGTAGTGCGCGGCGCGCTCGATGAGGCGGCGGCGGCGCGCCATGCTGAGCGTGACGCCCGCGGGGTTCTGGAAATTCGGGAGCGCGTAGACGAACTTCGGGCCGGCGCGCAGCTGCTCGTCGAGCGCTTCGACGACCATGCCGTCATCGTCGATCGGGACCGGGAGATAGTCGGCCTGGTACGCGTTGAAGGCCTGGAGCGCGCCGAGATACGTCGGGGCCTCGGTGAGCACGCGGTCGCCGGGGTTGATGAGCAGCTTTCCGATCAGGTCGAGCGCCTGTTGCGAACCCGACGTGATGAGGACGTTCTCGGGCCTCACCTCGACCCCGTAGCGGCTCATGTGCCGGACGAGGAGCTCGCGGAGCGGCCGGTACCCCTCCGTCGTCGTGTACTGGAGGGCGGTCGTGCCGTGGTCCCTGAGGACTCTCTCCGTGGCGGCCCGAACCTCCTCCACGGGGAAGACCTCGGGCGCCGGCAGGCCGCCCGCGAAGGAGATGATGTCCGGCTGCTCCGTGAGCTTGAGGAGCTCGCGGATCATCGAGGCGGTGATGCGCTGCGTGCGCAGGGCGAACCGCTGCGTCCAGAGGGTTTCGGGCGCGTTGGCGGACGGGCGAGAGACCAGTCCGTCCGCGATCAGTCCGCCGAGGAGATCCTGCCCGGCCGTGGTGGTCGACATCTTGCACACCCCAGAGCGAGGTTCGCGCGCGGACGCTCCGGCCGCCATGATGCGGGCAGATCAGGGCGGATTCGGTGCCCTCTTACTCCTCGACGACCTCCACCTTGCGGTGCTTCGCGCGCTCGGCGATGAGCTTGTCCTGGAGAAGGCGCGGGACTTCCTCGTAGTGGCCCATCTCCATGTGGAAAGAGCCGCGGCCCTGCGTGATGGCGCGCAGGATGGAGCCGTACGAGATCATCTCGGCGAGAGGCGCCTCGGCCCGGATGATCGAGTCGTCGCCCTCCTGGTCCATGCCGGCGGGGCGTCCGCGGCGCGACGTGAGGTCGCCCATGAGGTCGCCCATGTACTCCTGGGGCGCCCGGATCGCGATCTTCATGATCGGCTCGAGGATGGTCGGCTTCGCCCTTTCCATGGCGTCCTTGTAGGCGAGCGAGCCCGCGATCTTGAACGCCATCTCCGAGGAGTCCACGTCGTGGTACTGCCCGTCGTAGAGCTCGACCCGGAAATCGACCATCGGGAAGCCGGCAAGGAAGCCGCGCTTTCGCACGTCCTGGATGCCCTTTTCGACGGCCGGCACGTAGTTGCGGGGAATCGAGCCTCCGTAGAGGTCGTCGACGAACTCGAAGTCCTCGCCGCGCGCGAGGGGCTTGATGCGAATCTTGCAGTCCGCGAACTGGCCGTGGCCTCCGGTCTGCTTCTTGTGGCGGCCGTGCCCCTCGGCGGGGCGCGTGATCGTCTCGCGGTACGGGACCTTCGGCGGATGGAGGATGACCTCGACGCCGCTCTTGCGCTTCATGCGCGCGACGGCGATCTCGACGTGGAGCTGCCCGGCTCCCGCGAGGAGGAAGTCGTGCGTGTCCATGTCGCGCGAGAAGTGGAGCGACGGGTCCTCCTCGATGAGCTTGTGGAGCGCCACGGAGATCTTGTCCTCGTCGCCCTTCGCCTTCGGCTCGATCGCGAACGCGATGGCGGGCTCGGGGAAGGACGGAGGAGCGAAGACGAAGGGCTTCTCCTTCAGCGACAGGGAGTCGCCCGTGAGCGTTTCCTTCAGCTTCGCGACGCCGCCGATGTCGCCCGCCTGGACCTCGGGGACGTTCTGCATCCCCTTGCCGAGAGGGGAGAACACCTGGCCGAAGCGCTCCGGGGTCTCGCGCGTCGGATTCCAGTACGTTCCGTCGCTGTTGAACGTGCCCGACACGGCGCGGAAAAGCGTCAGGCGGCCCGCATAGGGGTCGGAGACGGTCTTGAAGACGAACGCGGCGGGCGGCCCCGCGGGGTCGGCCGCGAGGGCCTCGCTCGCCCCGGCCTTGTTGAGGGCGACCGTCTGGAAGGCGTCCGCGGTCGGGAGCAGGTCGACGATCTCGTCGAGGAGCTTCTCGACGCCGGTCTCGTGGTCGCCGCTCGCCGTGAAGAGGACGGGCGTGATCTTCCGGTCGCGGATCGCCTTCGTGAGCGCGGGCTTCATCTGCTCCTCGGAGAGGTTGCCCTGCGAGAAGAACGTCTCCATGAGCTTGTCGTCGCCCTCGGCGACCATCTCGACGAGCGCCTCGTGAAGCGTGGCCGCATCCTTCGCGAACTCGTCGGGAATCACTCCCGCGGAGGTCTTGCCGGCTGCGTCCGTCAGATATCCCTGCATTGCGACGAGGTCGATGACCCCTCGGAACGATTTCTCCCGTCCGATCGGCGCCTCGATGCAGACGCACGAGCGGCCGAACTTCCGCGCGAGCTGCTCCATGACGCGTCCGCCGTCCGCGTTCTCCCGGTCCATCCGGTTCACGACGATGATCCGCGGGAGGCCGAGCTCGTCGCACAGCTTCCACGCCTTTTCGGTCTGGACCTGGACGCCCGCCACGGCGTCCACGACGAGGAGAGCCGCGTCCGCGGCCTTGAGACCGCAGATCATCTCGGAGACGAAGATGCCGTAGCCCGGCGTGTCGATGAGGTTGACCTTCTTCTTCTTCCATTCGAGCGACGCGACCGCGAGTGATATCGAGATCTTTCTTTCGATCTCCTCCGGGTCGAAATCGGTCGGCGTGTTGCCCTCCTCGACGCGTCCGAAGCGCGGCGTGGCGCCGGCCTCGTGCAGGAGAGCGGACACGAGCGTCGTCTTGCCGACGCCGTTGTGACCGACGACGGCCACGTTGTGGATTGCGGACGCGGAGTAAACCCTCATGCGGCGACCCTCCGGATTTTCTTTTCGGGGTTGGAATTATAGGGCGTCCCCTTCCGCTGTTAGAATTTCCTTCTCCCGGGGTGCGCCCCGGGTGCCCTGCGGAACAGCGCAGGTACGGAGGTCGTCTGCCACCCGAACCTGGTCCGCCCAGCCTGCCCAGAAAATTCGCGCGTTACGAAGTCGAGCGTGAGCTCGGCAAAGGGGCGATGGGCGTGGTGTTCCTTGGGCGCGATCCCGTCATCGGCCGCCGCGTCGCGCTGAAGACGATCCGGGCGAACGGCGAGGACGACGCGGAAACCCGGGAGTTCACGGAGCGCTTCCTTCGGGAGGCCCAGGCGGCGGGCACGCTGTCCCATCCGAACATCGTGACGATCCACGACGTCGGCGAAGAGGTCGAGACCGGGACGTCGTTCATCGCGATGGAGTACGTCGAGGGCAAGAACCTCAAGCAGCTCCTGAAGGACAAGGTCTCGTTTTCGTACGACCGGATCGCCGAGATCGTGACGAACGTCGGAGAGGCTCTCGACTACGCGCACCGGCGCGGCATCGTCCATCGCGACGTGAAGCCCGCGAACATCATCCTCACGAACGACGGCACCGTGAAGATTACGGACTTCGGGATCGCGAAGATCAACAGCTCGAGCCTTACGGCGACGGGTCAGTTCCTCGGAACTCCGAACTACATGTCCCCCGAGCAGGTGACGGGCGAGGTCGTCGACGGGCGGAGCGACCTCTTCTCTCTCGGGGTCGTCCTCTACGAGCTCCTCACCAAGAAGAAGCCGTTCGCCGGCGACAATCTCACCTCGATCTCCTACAAGATCGTCCACGAGGAATATCCGTCCCCGCAGACGTACGACGCGTCGATCCCCGCCGAGTTCAATCCGATTCTCGCGCGTGCTCTCGCGAAAGATCCCGCCGTGCGCTTCCAGAGCGGCAAGGACTTCGTTCAGGCCCTGTCCGAGTTCCGCGCCCGGAACGCCGAGATGGAGATGCTTAAGGACCTCGGCGAGATGGTCGCGCAGGCCGAGAGGCTGGGCCCCGTGTCCGCGGTGGAGTCGCAGGAGAGCCGGCCCTCTTCGGGGTCGAGGACCCCGGTGCCTTCAGGTCCGCTCGTGCGCCCGACCTCCGTCGGCGGCCGCGGAGGAGGGAACACCTCTCTCGAGGATCTCGCGCGGCGTGGGCGGAGCGACCTCGATCCGTCGCTCGCAGCCCTTCCGAGCACGGCTCACGGATCCCACGTCTCGGGACCCGACTGGAGCCTCGACACGGACGCGCTGAAGCCCAATTCGTCGAAAGGGCACGAAGACGACGACGCCCATGAACCTCCGCCCTCGTCCCCCGGGACGCTCGTTTCCGATGTGCAGCGCGGCGTAAGGCCGGCAACGGACCGGGATAGCGGGCGCATCCGGCCGCCGGCGCCATTCGTGCAGCCCACGCCGCCGGCGCCGCCCGTGCAGCCCGTGCCGCCCGCGGACTCGTCGTCGGCCCTGACGATCGTGAAGGAGAGCGATCCGCTCTCTCAGCTCACGGAACGGATCCAGACTCAGCCGCGCCCCGCCGGAGCCGCCCCAAAGGAAGTTCGCAACGCGCCTCCCGCCGTCACCGTAGTCTCTGCGCCGCCTGCGCGTGTCCTTCCGCCGCCACAGACCCCCGTGTCGGTCGTGCCGCTCCCCGCCGGCGGAACCCCGCAGACGCCCGTCTCGCCGATGCGTCCCCAGGGACGACCCGGGGTGTCCGTGCAAGCCGCGGCGCCTCCGGGCTCGACGCTCTCGCGCCCCGCACCGCCGGTCTCTCCGCCGGATTCTCCGGGTGCCGCACCCCGCATCGCGAAGAGCGGGAGAGACGTGACGGAGCCCATAAGGCCGGGCGTGAACCTCACGTCTCCTCCTATCCGTCCACCCGCGGGCAAGCCGCCGGTCTCCGCGACGCGAGCACCGGGCCGCGACATCACGGGTCCCGTGCCGACAATCGCGGGGCGGGGCAATGCGACGTCCCCGGGCGGCGCGACCACCGGCGGCCTCGCGCTGCCGCTCGACAAGCTTCCCGATGTCCTCAAACGCGACGTCAACCGGCGATTCGTGTTCCTCATCGTCGGGGTCGCGGTTCTCGTGGCAGCCGTAGTCGTCGGACTCCTCGTCCAGCGCAGCTGGGCGATCGCCGGGCGGGCGCCCGACGAAGCGATCGAGCGGGACACTCTCGCGCGGAAGAAGCTGCTCGAAGACGGGACGCGGGCGCTCGCCGAGGGGCGGCCAGCGGAGGCGCGAGCCGCCTTTCTCGACCTCGTCCGACAGGCGCCGGACTCCTCTGCCGCCCGTGCGGCTCTCGAGAAGGCCGAGGCGGCGCTCGCGAAGAAGGACGATCAGGACCGACGGCACGCGGAAGCGGGCGCGCGGCTCGCCGTGGCGCGCGAGGCCCGCGACGCGAACGACTTCCCGCGCGTCGTCGTCGAAGCGGACGCGATCCTCGCTCTCGTTCCCGATTCCGCGGAGGCGAAGGAGCTCCGGGCGGCCGCGCTCGCCGAGGTCGCGAAGAAGGGTCATGCCGCCCAGAAGAAAGCGGCGGAGCAGATCCGCACGATGAAGGCCTCCGCGAAGCCGGCGGTTCAGCCGACACCGGCTCCCCAGCAGCCGGTGGCCGTGGCGCCCCGCGTCGACACGCCGGTTCCGACGCCCGTGCGTCCGATGCCCGCGCGGGTCCGCCTGCGCATCGCCGTGACCGTCCCCGCGCCCCAGGGTTACGTGATGGTGAGGCGCAACGACATCGAAGTCTTTCGCCGCACGTTCGATTTCGGCCGGAAGTCCGGCGGAGGAAGCCTCGACGGCGAGATCGAAGTTGCCTCGGGCCCCGCGGAATTCAAGGCCTGGGTGATCGCGACGGACCGGAGCGTCAACCAGTACAAGGTCGCTCCGCTGACGCTCGGCGCCGACGGCCGGACGCTCTCGCTGGACGTCGACGCTTCGAAAAAACTCACCATCTCCCTGCGTTAGTCTCCGCCGATGCACGTCCGTCTCGCAGCGGGATTCGTCGCTCTCGTGTCCGTGGGGGGCGCCGTGTCGGCAGGCACGCCGCCCGCCTCCGCTCCATTCGGCGAGGCGAAGGTCGCGCACTCGCGCCGCGGAGCCGTCGCGTCCGCGACGCCGGAGGCGACGGCGGCCGGCGCCGCGGTCCTCGCGGCGGGGGGAAACGCCGTGGACGCTGCGGTCGCAATCGCGTTCGCCCTCGCCGTGACTTACCCGCCCGCGGGAAATCTCGCGGGCGGAGGCTTCGCCGTCGGGAGGACGCCCGGCGGTGAGCTCTGGGCGCTCGACTTTCGCGAGACCGCGCCCGCGGGGACCTGGCGGAACAGCTTCCTCGGTCCGGACGGGAGAGCGCGCCGCGGCGCCTCGACGCACGGCGGCCTCTCTGTTGGAACGCCCGGTACGGTCCGCGGACTCGAAGCGCTCCACCGGCGCTACGGAGCGCTGCCGTGGCAACGCCTGGTCGCTCCCGCCGTGCGACTCGCGCGGGAAGGGTTCCACGTTCCTGAAGGACTCGCGAAGCTTCTGTCCGACCACGCGGCGGATCTCGGTCGGGACGCGGGAGCATCGCGACTGTACCTGCCCGGGGGGAGGCCCCTGTCCGAAGGCGCGCTACTCGTTCAGCGGGACCTCGCGAAAACACTGGAGGCGATCGCGTCGCGGGGCGCCGATGGGTTCCACCGCGGCGAAGTCGCACGCCGGGTCGCGACGTTCGTCCAGGCGACCGGCGGCGTCCTCACGGCGAACGACCTTGCGACCTACCGGCCCGAGTGGAGAATCCCGTTCGTCTTCGACGACGGGCGTTTCCGCTTCGTCACGATGCCTCTCCCGTCGTCCGGGGGCTTCCTCCTCGCCTCGATCCTCGGCCAGCTCCGTTTCGTCCGGGGCACCATCGAAGACCGCGACGCTCTCGAGACGATCCATCTCGTCGCCGAGGCCGAGCGCCGCGCCTACGCGGACCGCAACCGGTTCCTCGGCGATCCGAACTGTGTGGACGTTCCCCTCGCGGCGCTCCTCGCGCCAGCGCGGCTGGCCGCGCTCGGGCGGTCGATCGATCCCGCGCGCGCGACGCCCTCCACGTCGATCGAGGGGGGCGCGTGGCCGAGGGACCCGGACCAGACGACGCATTTCGTGACCGCGACGGCCGACGGCGGCGCCGTCTCGCTCACCTACACGCTCAACGACACGATGGGAAACCGCAGCGTCGTGCCGGGCGTGGGCGTCGTCCTGAACAACGAAATGGACGACTTCGCCGTCGAGCCCGGCGCCCCGAACGGCTACGGCCTCGTGCAGGGCGAATCGAACGCCGTGCGCGCGGGTGCACGGCCGCTCTCGTCCATGACGCCGACGATCGTCCTCGAGGACGGCCGCCCGCGCCTCGTTCTCGGTTCGCCGGGCGGCGGCACGATCCCGACGACGGTCCTGCAGGTCTACCTGAACGTGGCGCGCCGTGGCGAGCCGCTGGGCGAGGCCGTGGCCGCGCGAAGGTTCCACCACCAGCATCTCCCGGACCGCATCGAGCTCGAGACGGGCGCGTTCCCTGAGGACGTGAAGGACGCCCTGAAGGCGAAAGGCCACTCCCTCGACCTGCGCGGGACTGTTTACACGGGCGGCATGCTCGGCCGCGTCCACGCGATCGCGTTCGAGAGGGACGGTTCGCTCACGGCGGCCGCCGATCCGCGCGGTTACGGAGCGGCGGCGGGGAAGTAGGGTTTACGGCGGACTACGGCGCAGTCTCGTCGTCCGAGGCCGAGAGGAACGACGAATCGCCGGAGACGTTGTCGATGACCGTCACGTACGGGAAGACTGGCGCCGTTGCGGTCACGACGAGGTAAGCGTCCTTTGCCGCAATCGAACCAACTCCGAGAAGCTCGAAGATGTTCGGGAAGAGCTGTAGAGCCTCATTCGGCTGGTAGGTCTTCGTGTGCGTCCCCAGTGCGGTCCCGTCTCCTTTGTAGAGCGCGTATGTCACGTCCACGGCCAGCGGCTGCGGGTTGTAGGCGCCGACATTCGACCGTGAGCCGGAGGTTGAGCCGCCTCCGGACGCGACGCCAATGAAGACAGCGTGCATCTTCGCGTCCGCGAGCGGCTGTGCGGGGATCAGCGTGCCATAAGCGGGAGACGGCGGCAGCGGCGTCGTGACCTGAGAAGAGGCGCTGACGGGGCCGGATGTCGTCGGCCAGGCGACCTCGATGGCGCCGTTCGAGCCCGAAGCGCCGAACGTCCGTCCGATCACGTCCGTGAGCATCACCGACTGGCGCGGCAGAAGCGTGACGGGCTGATCGCCGTTGCCGCACGAGAGCCCTGCCGCGCAGCGGTACGTAAGCGTCGCGACGACCGGCGATGTGAAGGAGCGATTCATCAGCCAGAGGTCGGTGTGGAAGAACGTGCCGTTCGCACCGGCCGACGAGGCGGCTGCGGGAACGGTGAGTGTGATCTTGCCGGAGGCAGGGCCGGAGAGCACCAGGCGCCCCACCTTGGCGGCGTTGGATTCCGTGAACCAGATGTTTCCGTCTGACCCGACGCAGATGGCTGTGGGTTGCGCGTTGGAAGTCGGAACCGGGAACTCCGTGATCACGCCCTGGGGAGTGATTCGCCCGATCTTGTTGGCGTTTCTTTCGGTGAACCAGAGGTTGCCGTCGGGGCCGGCGACGATGTCGATCGGGTAGGCGTGCAGCGTCGGAAGCGGGTACCGAGTGGCTGCGCCAGATGGCGTGATCCTGCCGACGTACCCCACCGTGTCGTTGAAGACGTTGTCGGTCGGGGAAGCGGACCAGACGTTCCCATCAGGGCCCAACGCGATCGAAGATGGCGTGGTGACGGCCGGATCGGTCGCGAGGGCGCTTAGGACACCTTGGACTGTTGCACGCCCGAGCGGATTCCAAGTAAACCAGAGGTTTCGATCGGGCCCCGTGATGATCCCGGCGGCACTCACCTGAGGAGAAAGCGGGTACTCGGTCATCGCGCCTGACGGCGACAGCTTCCCGACAGCCACCGGGTATGGCAACGCACCGCCGCCGGGACTGGAGGTGTCACCGGCGCTCTCCGTGAACCAGAGGTTTCCGTCCGGTCCTGTGACGATACCAACGGAGAACTTTCCGTATCGGAGGGGGAACTGGGCCACCGACCCGCCGTCCAATGAGATGCGGCCGATTCGATCACCCTGCGTGAACCAGATGTTGCCGTCAGGGCCAACCGCGATCCCGCGACCCGGCGCGGCCAACCCAAACTCCGTAACCTGCCCGGTCGAAGTCATGCGGATGATGCTGGAGCGGGCCGCGTGAGTGAGCCAGAGGTTGCCATCGGGTCCGTTCGTGATGGAGCGGCCGTAGGAGGGAAACCCTAGTCCGGTCACCGGCGTTCCTGCAGGCAGTGGAAACTCGGTAATCTGTTGCGCTCCTGCGGGAACTGAGGTCACAAGGAGAAGCAATACTCCTAGCGTGACCATCGTTGCATCGCATAGGTTCTGCCGTCGAGGGCGCTTCGCTGGGTAGTGACCCTCAGTGGCCCTGATCCGCGGCGAGTCGGTAATCAATAGCTGACATCTGTCAGGAAGATGCCTCCGTGTGAAGGACCGTCGATTCCGATCCATGCTGGGATAAATTCGTCATACCCAAGGCCTCGGACGCTCGTCGCGTCCTGGTAGTCGCCTATGAAGTTCGGGTAGACAGTGTAGTTCAGCGGGTCGGACCATCCTCCCGCCAGGCGCTTGTTTGGAGTCAAGACTTCGCCGGTAGACGAGCGGTAGGCCCGCCACTCAAGATACTGTGCGTTGTTGGTGCTCCCATACGTACTGTAGTACGTGATCGAAACGTTCCCATCTGCGTCGCTATCAAGCGCTGGCATGAACTCGTCTGCACCTGGGATCGCAGCGATGGCCGCCGGCGTCGCCCAGACGCTGCCATTGAAGTATGAGTAGAAAGTGTCAGTCGGTACAGGATCCGTTGTTCCGCTGTCTTCCCGTTGATGCCACACGACGCCCAAGACGTTTGCGGCGGGGTTGTATCGCGCCATCGGGAGTGTGAAAACCCGGACGCCGTTTGCAAGATGCGGTTCGTCGGTCGTCATCGGGCCAATCAAGCTGCCCGTGGAAGGCGCAACGCTAACCGGGGCAAGCCAGGAGCCGCCCCCGTTCGTCGAGACGCTGACACTGACGCGGTTAGCGGCATAGTCTGCCCAGACCAAATAGAGGTTGCTGTTGCCTGAATTTACTGCGAGTTGAGGGCCGCCGATGTTGCCGAAGTACGGCGTCGTCGGCGTGGTAAACGTGGATGCGCCGTCTGAGCTCAGCGTGTAGTGAATCGTCGCTACCCCGGCGTCGGCTCTGTCGTAGTGGAGGTAAGTAACGAACACGTAACCGCTGTTTGAATCCACGGTGATGGACGGCTTGTCGAGATAGAGCGAAAGGTTGGAGACGTTGGTCTCGATGATTACCGGGCTTGACCAGGCACTGCCACCGTTGTCTGAGTGCCAAACGCAAACCGCTGTGATCGCGGTATAACCTAGAAAGCCCGAGGATGCCGCTATTCCAACCGCGTACATCCTTCCCGGGGCGACGCCGCCCCCGGTGTTCGAGGCGAGAAACGGATCCCACTGCTGTATGAAGTCTCGCTGGCCTTCGATGGCAGATGGCAGGCCCAGCGCACCACTAGTGAACGAGTCGAAGGAAGTCGTTGTCGTAGAGGTGCGGAGAACCGCTCCAGGAGCGCCGGTCGAATAACTCATATAGGCGGTTGTGACGTGTGGGACGCCTCCCAAGACAACGTTCGAGATCGTGGGCTCTACGTCTTGCGAGGGGCTGTCGTCCGACGCGGCATAGCTCACGTGAGGGAAGGGGCCCGGTAGCGGATCGGGCGGCCGATTCGGACTGGGAGAGCCCTTCTGGGTCACCCCGAGCTCCTGCAACTGCGCATGATAAAGAGCACCGCTCATCGCGATGCTATTGAGCCAACGGACGCGATTCTGTACCGCAGTGTCTTGTGATATTGCGATCTGCGGCGACGCGACGAGGACAATGAGCAGGGCAAGGAGTTGATGAGCACGTTTCATAGTGGTCCTTTCACGGCCTTTCTTTCGGTTGGCGCGAGACCGGGTCTCTCGCGGGAAGCTGGGGGAGGCCTACTCCCTTCTGCCTTCATCTCTATAAGTGGCCAGCCGGCACCGATTCGATGGTGATTTCGGCGGAAGTGATGCACCTGCATGGCGCGGGAGCGCGAATAGGGGCCACAGTGAAGAAGTGACCGCCGCGGCGCTCGAACGCCCTGTGTCTGAGAAAGTCGGCGCGGCGTTGTCTGACTCGGTCGCGCGGGCCTTGCGGCGGAAGAGGTTCAATGCCCCCTGTCGGGATGACGTGCACCAGGAAGTCGTGCTTTGGCTGCTAAAGCAGAGAATCTGCTTCGCGGAGTTTCCCCCGGATGACCGCGTGGTCTCGACGCTCGTGAGTCGATTCCTGCGCACAAAGAACAGGGCCCGCCTTCGTCCGACCAGGTTCGAGCCCGCGGGCGCAATCTCGGGCCTTGCTCAAGCCTCTCGGTGTGAGTCGAGCCTGTCGAAGGTCGTAGCACGTGCGCGGGTCGAAGCGCTCCCGCCGATCTCTGCCTCGCTCATGAGGCTCGTTCTACAGGGATTCACCTGGTCGGAGGCCTGCGATGAGCTGCACGTCGCCGCGGGGAGTCGTTCTTACTTCAGGAAGCAGACGCGCGAGCAATTCTGACTTGTGAGCCGTCTCCGGTACCGACGCTGCCCTTAGTTGGAGCCAGCGGTGCGCTCGGCTTCGTCGAATCGCCTCGAAAGAAACCGCCTCTCGGGCTCGTTGCCGGCGAGCGCGAGCGCTTCGCGATAGCTTGCCGCGGCCTCGGCGTACCGGCCGAGACGACGGAGGAGATCCGCCTTTGCCGCGTGGAGCAGGTGATAACCGGCGAGTGCCCCGGATTTCTCGATCTCCTCGATCAGCCGGAGGCCCGCCTCCGGCCCCTCGGCCATCGCGACCGCGACCGCGCGGTTGAGCGCGACGACGGGGGAGGGCCGCACGCGCTGGAGTGCGCCATAGAGCGCCGCGATCTGGCGCCAGTCAGTGTCTTTCGCCTCGGCGGCGCGCGCGTGCAGCGCTGCGATCGCGGCCTCGACGGCGTACGGACCGGGCTGCAAGCCGGTCAGCGCGCGAGCCAGGAGCGTGAGCCCCTCGTCGATTGCGGTGCGATCCCAGAGGGAACGGTCCTGGTCCTCGAGAAGAATGATGTCGCCTTGCGTGTCCACGCGCGCGTTCCGCCGTGCGTCCGTCAGGAGCATCAGCGCGAGGAGTCCGCGCGCCTCGCGTTCACCCGGGAGGAGTTCAATCACGAAGCGCGTGAGCCGGATCGCCTCCGCGGAGAGGTCGCGCCGCACGAGCGCATGGCCCGCCGTCGCGGCGTAGCCCTCGTTGAAGACGAGATAGAGCGTCGCGAGGACGCCTTCGACGCGCTCGGGCAGGTCCTCGCGCGCCGGGACCCGATACGCGATTCCCGCGCCGCGGATTTTCCGCTTCGCGCGGACGAGGCGCTGCGCGACCGTGGGGACGGGCACGAGAAAGGCGCGAGCGACTTCCTCCGTCGTGAGGCCGCCGAGCGTGTGCAGCGTGAGGGCCACCTGCGCCTCGAGCGCGAGCGACGGATGGCAGCACGTGAAGACGAGGCGCAGCCGATCATCCGGAAGCTCGTCGGGCGCGTCGAAGGAGCTGCTCGTTCCGTCCACGGCTTCCTCCTCCCGGAGGAGCTGCGCCTTTTCCGCGAAGATACGCTCGCGCCGCAGGCGGTCGAGCGCCTTGTGGCGCGCGGTGCCGACGATCCACGAGCGCGGGTTCGCGGGCACGCCCTCGATCGGCCAGCGCTCCGCCGCCAACGCGAAGGCCTCCTGCATGGCTTCCTCGGCCCGGTCGAAGTCGCCGACGAGTCTGATCAGGCTCGCGAGGATGCGGCCGGACTCCTCGCGGAAAAGGCTATCCAGGTCCATGCCCGGCCGATGATACGGACGGGCATGAACCCCGCGCTCCCTTGCCTACATTTTCTGGATCGGCCGGACCTCGATCGAGCCCATACGGGCAGAGGGGATGCGGGCCGCGAGAGCGATGGCCTCGTCGAGATCCTTCGCCTCGACGAGGTAGTAGCCACCGAGCTGCTCTTTCGTCTCGGCGAACGGGCCGTCCGTCGTGAGCGTCTTTCCGCCCTGCACGCGCACGGTCGTCGCGGTCGCCGTGGGCTGCAGGGGGTTTCCTCCCTTGTAGCTTCCCTTCGCCTTGATGTCCTCGGTGAATGCCATGTACTCGCCGTAAATGGCCCCGAGCTCGGGTTTCGGCATTGCCTCCCAGGTCTTCTCGTTCGAGTAGATCAGCAGCAGGTACTCCATGGGTTCCTCCTTATGGCCGCTCCTCGGCCTTCCTCATCTAGTCGAACGGAGAACGCGGAATCGACAGGCCCTCCCCCTTTTCCGGAGGGGGCCGGGGATGGTATCGTCCGCGCTCCTCGGGGCGTAGCGCAGCCTGGTAGCGCACACGGTTCGGGACCGTGGGGTCGGAGGTTCGAATCCTCTCGCCCCGACCACTTTTCCCGCTTGGCCGCCGTCCCTCGCGAGGGAGGCGGCCTTTTTCCTTTCCGGGTCCCCCGGCCTAAGATCGCCGCGGAATGTCCCGAAAGGAAGCTCCCGCGGCCCGGGGCGGAGGGACCGCCCGAAGGCGCGTCCCCTCGGCGCACGTCGAGACGAAGCGCAAGGCCAAGCGGGCCCGGATTCTCGAGAGCGCGGTCCGCAGCTTCGCGGCGAAGGGGTTCTACGGCACGTCCATGGACGACATCGCCGAGGAACTTCTCCTGACGCGGGGGAGCCTTTACTACTATTTTCGCGACAAGGAAGAAATTCTGGCCCTATGCCACGAGACGGCGCTCGAGGCGATGCTCGACGTGACCGAGCGCGTGCGCGCCTCGGCGCTCCCGCCGGACCAGGCGCTCCGGCGCATCATCGTCGAACATGCCCGCGTCATGGTCGACAAGTTCCACGGGACCGCCCTCGCCCTTCAGTTCGACGCGCTCGACGCGCGGCGGCGCGCGAATGTCGTGAGCGTGCGCGACGCGTACGAGAACGGCCTGCGCGACGTGATCGCCGAGGGTGTCGAGCAGCGCGTCTTCCGCGCCGTCGACCCGAAACTCGCCGCATTCGCGATCCTCGGCGCGATGAACTGGATGGCCCGCTGGTACCGCGCGGGAGGCGGCGCCTCCGCGGACGAGATCGGAGAGGAGTTCGCGAGGATCTTTCTAGAGGGCCTCGGCGCGCACAACAGAGCCTGAGCGCGGATCTCGTCAGCGGTCGGCGATCTCGAGGATCCCGAGCAGCGTCTCCTTCTCGGCCCCCGGGTCCTTCGACTTCAAGATCACGGCGTAGGAGCCGGCGGGCGGAACGCCCGACGGCAGCCGCAGGGAGACGTCGCCCGCCTGCGCGTCCTTCGCGAGGAACGGGGCGGATTCCCAGGCGATCCGCTTCCCGTCGAAAAGGGCCACGCTCGAGAGCGATGCGGCCCGGCCCTCGAGAAAGCGCGGGAAGCTCAGGAGAACGGCGCCTCCGGGGGGTCGCCTCAGGAGCGTGAACGGAGGTCCGGCGCCCGCCGAGGTTCCGAAGAGAACGGTTTGCGCGAGAGGGACGACGCCCGCATGCGCCGCAGGATCGGCTGTCTGGGCGGGCCGCGCGGCAAGCTCGAGGCGCGCGCGCGAGAGGTCGCTCTTGAGCCGGAGAGCCGAGAGCAGCGCGGCCACGAGGAGCAGCGTCAGGAGCGAGAAGGCGACGCCCACTCCCGAGCGTCCCGGGAAGAGGCGGGCGTCCCCGGGGGGCGCCTCCCGGCGTCCCGGGAAGAGACCCGGCGTGCCGATCTTCAGCTTGAGACGGCTCGTCGTCTCGACGCGGTTCCGGTAGTACGGGGTCCCGAGGAGGGACTCCTCGAAGAGGCGGCGTTCCGCGGTGTCGAGGCGGCCGAGCACGTAGTCCGAGATGAGCGCGTCTTCCTCGGTTTCGATCCGGTCGAGGAGCGTGTCGTCGTGAAAATAGGCTTCCTCGAAGCGGCCGCGCGCCGAATCCGGCATCCGGCGAAGCAGGTAGTCGCGGATCGCTTCGGGGCCGGGGGCCAACGCACTCACTGACGGGGGCTCACGAAAGGGAATCCGGCTCCGGATGCGTCTCGAGGCCGTCCTTCACCGCCTTTTCGCGGTCCATGCGCTTCTTGAGCTCGCGCTTGGCTCGGTAGACGCGCATGTCGATTGCGTCCGTCGAGATCCCTTCCTCCCGCGCGATCGTCCGCGACGGCACCTCTTCGACGAATCGTTTCAGGAGGAGGGACTTCATGCGCTCCGGCAGGAGCTCGAGCGCCTTGCGGAATCGAACGGCCTGGCTCGACGCGAGCGCCTCGGTGAGGGGATCCTCGCCGCCCGCGAGGTCGATCGCGCCCGAGAGGCCGTCATGGGCATGGGACTTCGCGACGCGGCGGCAATATTCGAAGAATACGTTCTTGGCGACGCCGAGCGAGAACGCCTCCGGCGAGTCGAGGAGTTCGCCGCGCGAGAGCCTCTGGAGCACGCGAAGAAGCGTCTCCTGGGCGAGGTCCCTCGCGTCGTCCTCGGTGCGCACGCCGCGCGACAGGAAGAAGCGGCGAAGTTTCTCCGGCAGCCGCCCTATCTCGGCCTCGAACGGTTCTGAAGAGCGGGTCGTCTCCATCACGAGCCGACCCGTCGCGAAACGTCGTACCCCATCGGTTCGATTCTAGCCCTCGGCCGGTCCGGGCGGCGCCCCCCGGCGTGAAGAAAGTGCTTGACGCGGCCACGGAATGAATGAATATTCACAAGCGTGAATAGTCATTCGGCCGCGCTCCGGCGCCGTGACGAGATCCTGAAGGTCATCCGGGGTGGGGCCGTGCACTCGCAGGAGGAGCTGCAGCACCGCCTCCAACGCCGGGGGATCGACGTCGCGCAGCCGACGCTCTCGCGGGACATCAAGGACCTCGGCCTCGCGAAGACCTCCGGCGGATACGTCGTTCCGGGCGACGAGGTCTCGAGGGACGGCGAGCTCCGCGCGCGCCGCGAGGAGCGGCTCGAGCGCGCGCTGCGCGAGTGGGTGCTCGGAGTCGCGACGGCGGGCAACCTCGTCGTCGTGAAGACGCCGCCTGCCGCCGCCAACCCGGTGGCCCGCGCTCTGGACGAGGCGGAGCTCGACGAGGTCGTCGGGACCATCGCGGGCGACGACACCATCTTTCTCGCGGCCCTGACGGCGGCGGCGGCCCAGCGCCTCGCGCGCCGTCTCGAGCCCGCGCCCGCCGCGGGCCGCGCCCGCCGGGGGCGCGGATGACCGCGGGCCGGGCGAAGGCCGCCGTGCTCGGTGCGACGGGGTATTCGGGGGCGGAGCTTTGCGTGCTTCTTTCGCGCCACCCGCACGCGGAGATCGTTTCGGTCTTCTCCTCCGGAAGGACGGACGCGCGGCCGGTCCCCTTCGGGCGGCTCCACCCTCTCCTCGGGGGAACGAACGGACCAGATGCCGTGCCGTTCTCGGAAGAGCGGCTCCTCGCGGGCAAGCCCGACGTCGTATTCCTCGCGACACCGAACGAGATCTCCGCCGCGGTCGCCCCGAAGATCCTCGAGGGCGGGGCCCGGGTCGTCGACCTCTCCGGAGCATTCCGCCTGAGGACCGCTGCGGATTATCCGAAGTGGTACGGCTTCGAGCACCCGGCGCCGGCGCTCCTCGAAGAGGCCGTCTACGGGCTCACCGAATGGTGCGGAGCCGAGCTCTCCGGCGCGCGCCTCGTCGCGAATCCGGGCTGCTACCCGACGTCCGTGCTTCTCGCGCTGAAGCCGGTACTCTCGCTTCTCGCTCCCCGCGAAGTGGTCATCTGCGACAGCAAGAGCGGCGTCTCGGGGGCGGGAAAGAAGGCGGACGTGGCGTACTCCTTCTCGGAGCTGGACGGGAATTTCAAGGCGTACGGCGTGGGCGTCCATCGGCACGAGCCCGAAATGCGCCAGCAGCTCTCACTCGCCGCCGACTCTCCATTCGTCTTCGTCCCTCATCTCCTGCCGCTCGTGCGCGGAATCCTCTCGACGCTGCACGTGACTCTCCGGCCGGGCGTCTCTTCGACGGAGATCGCTGCGGCCTATTCCCGCTACGATGCCAGTCCGTTCGTGTCTGCGCGGAGGGAGGGCGACCTTCCCGAACTCAGGGACGTCGTCGGGACGCCGCGCGCCGAGATCGGCTTCACCGTCCTGCCGGGCGGGCAGAGGGCGGTCCTCGTCTCGGTTCTCGACAACCTTCTCAAGGGTGCGGCCTCCCAGGCCGTCCAGAACATGAACCGAATGTTCTCGTACCCCGAGGCGGAGGGGCTCTCGTGAGCGCGGCCCACGCGGGACGCCCGGTCGTCGTCAAGCTCGGCGGGAGCCTTCTCGAGGATCCCGCCTTGCGCGCACGTGCTCTCGCCGCCATCGCGGCCCGCTGGACCGCCGGCCAGCGCATCGTCGTCGTGCACGGCGGCGGCAAGCGCATCGACGCGTCGCTGCAGGCGCTCAAGATCCCGAAGAAGACCTACCGCGGCCTGAGGATCACGGATCCCGAGACGCTCGACGTCGTCGTCTCGATCCTCTCGGGTCTCGTGAACAAGTCCCTCGTCGCCGAGTTCCGCTCCCTCGGGGTCACGTCCGCGGGGCTCTCGGGCGCGGACGGCGAGACGCTCTGGGCCGAGTTCCACCCCCGCCTCGACGGCGTGGACTTCGGCTTCGTCGGCCGCGTGACGTTCTCGAATCCGAAGCTCATCCGCGCCATCCTCGGCGCGGATCTCCTCCCGATCGTCGCGTCCGTCGCGCTCGGGCGGGAGGGAACGCTTCTCAACGTCAACGCCGACTCGGCCGCGTCCGCGCTCGCGGTCGCGCTCAACGCGGAGAGGCTCGTGTTCCTGACGGACGTGGAGGGCCTCCTCGACGCCGACGGAAAGCTCGTGCCCGAGCTCGACGCCGACAGCGCGTGGGCCATGCTGTCCTCGGACGCCGTGGGCGGCGGGATGCGCCCGAAGCTCGTCGCCTGCCTCGAAGCCGTGAAGGCGGGGGTTTCCCAGGTCGTCATCGCCGGCCCGAATGGCCACGCCTCGGCCCTTACCGAAGGAATTGGAGGAACCCGCCTTGCTTCAGCCGCCGCCTGAGTCTCCCTCCGTCGTCGAAAAGCGCGACGCGGACAACATCCTCGCCACCTACAGGCGTACGCCCTTCCATCCGCTCTCGGGCAAGGGCGCGAAGATCGTGGACGCGGAGGGGAAGGTCTACTGGGACCTCCTCGCGGGCATCGCAGTCAACGCTCTCGGCCACCGCCATCCCCGCCTCGTGAAGGCGCTGCGCGAGGAGGCGAATCACCTGCTGCACGTCTCGAATCTCTTCTTCCACCCCGCGCAGGGCCTCCTCGCCGAACGCCTCACGCACCTCTCGGGGATGCCGCGCGTCTTCTTCTGCAACAGCGGCACCGAGGCCGTGGAGGCCGCGATCAAGTTCGCCCGCCTCGCGGCGCCCGGCCGCAGCCGGATGGTCGCCCTCGAGGGCAGCTTCCACGGCCGCACGACGGGCGCGCTCTCCGTGACGGGAAACGAGGGGTACCGGACGCCGTTCCTGCCGCTCCTCGGAGAGACTGTCTTCCTGCCGCCGAACGACGTCGCTGCCCTGGAGCGCGCGGTGACGCCCGAGACGTCCGCGATCTTTCTCGAGCCCGTTCTCGGCGAGGGCGGCATCGTACCTCTCACCGCGGAGTACGTGAAGGCCGCGCGGGCCGCGGCGGATCGCGTCGGGGCCGCCCTCGTCTTCGACGAGATTCAGTCCGGCCTCGGCCGGACCGGCCACCTCTTCGTCTTCCAGGAGCTCGGCGTCGCGCCCGATCTCGTGACGCTCGCGAAACCGATCGGCGGCGGCCTGCCGCTGGGCGCCGTCCTCGTCGGGGAACGAATCGCGCCGCTCGTCAAGCCGGGCCACCACGGGACGACCTTCGGCGGCAATCCGATCGCGTGCCGCCTCGGACTCGAGACGCTTTCCGAGATCGTGGACAACGGCTATCCCGAGAAGAACCGCCTGCTCGGCGAATGGTTCGGGAAGAAACTGAAAGCCGCGAAAAGGCGGAGCAAGGGCGGGATCGTCGACGTGCGTGGGCGAGGCCTCATCTGGGGTGTCGAGCTTGTACGCGACGCCGCCGAGGTCCAGAAGGCTCTTCTCGCGAAGGGATTCGTCGTGGGCACGTCGCGAACGAAGGTCCTGCGCCTCCTTCCTCCCTACGTCGTGCCACGGCCCGCGCTCTCCGCGTTCGTGAAAGCGCTCGAGGAGATCCTGCGCGAGGCGCCGAAGGAGAACATGTCGTGAAGCAGGCCGTGAAGAAGGTCGCGCTCGCCTACTCGGGCGGGCTCGACACGTCGATCATCATCCCCTGGCTGAAGGAGAATTACGGCTGTGAAGTCGTCGCGGTCGCCGTCGACGTCGGCCAGGCCGAGGAGACCGCGGGCCTCGGCGAGAAGGCGAAGACGACCGGAGCCTCGGAGTTCTTCCTCATAGACGCGAAGGACGAGTTCGCGTGCGACTACCTCTTCCCCGTGCTGAAGGCGGGGGCCGCCTACGAGCACGACTACCTCCTCGGGACCGCTACCGCGCGGCCGTTGATCGCGAAGAAGCAGGTCGAGGTCGCGCTCGCGACGGGCTGCGACGCCCTCGCGCACGGGTGCACGGGCAAGGGGAACGACCAGGTCCGTTTCGAGCTCGCCTACATGGCGCTCGCGCCGGAGCTCGCGATCATCGCCCCGTGGCGGGAATGGGACATCCAGTCCCGCGAGGACGCGATCGACTATGCCGCGGCGCGCGGCATTCCCGTGCCCGTGACGAAGAAGGACCCGTACTCGAGGGACCGCAACCTCTGGCACATCTCCCATGAGGGAGGGCCCCTCGAGGAGCCCGGCTTCGAGCCCGAGGCCTCGATGTTCAAGCTCACCGTCGACCCCGAGAACGCCCCGGATCGCCCCGAACGCGTGGCGATCTCCTTCGCGGCTGGGCTGCCGGTCGCGGTGAACGGCGAGGCGCTCGCCCCCGTGGCGCTGATCCGGAAGCTCAACGAGGTCGCCGGGCACCACGGAGTGGGACGCGTCGACATCGTCGAGAATCGCCTCGTCGGGATCAAGTCGCGAGGCGTCTACGAGACGCCGGGAGGAACGCTCCTCGTCATGGCGCTCCGCGCCCTCGAGACGCTCACGCTCGACCGCGACAGCGTCCACGAAAAGGAAAAGCTCGCGGCGCGCTACGCCGAGCTCGTTTACTTCGGGCAGTGGTTTTCGCCCCTGCGCGAGGCGCTCGACGCTTTCATGAACGCGTTGATGCCGACGGTGACCGGCGACGTGACGCTCAAGCTCTTCAAGGGCTCGTCGTCCGTCGTGGGACGCACGTCTCCCCACGCCCTTTACTCCGCGCACCTCGCGTCCTTCGACATGCGCGGCTACACCCCGGCCGACGCGGCGGGTTTCATCCGCCTCTTCGGGCTGCCCACGAAGGGGCGGCTCCGGCTGAAGGCCGGGACGACGTACCAGGCCGTCGTCTCCGGAGAGGGCTGAGGCGTTGACCCGCCGGCAGCTCTGGGGTGGGCGCTTCTCGGAGCCTCCGGCCCAGTCCCTCCGCGCCTTCAACGACTCCTTCGGATTCGACCGCGTCCTCCTGCCCGAAGACCTGCGCGGCTCGATCGCGTGGGCGGAGGCGCTCGGTGCCGCGGGAGCCCTGTCCGCCGGGGACGTCAAGAAGCTCGTGGCCGGCCTCGAGGAGATCGGGCTCGAAGTCGCGAAGACGGGCGTGCCGCTGGACGCGGACGACGAGGACGTCCACTCCTTCGTGGAAGGCCGCCTCGCGGCGAAGGTGGGTCCTCTCGCGGGAAAGCTGCACACGGGCCGTTCCCGGAACGACCAGGTCGCCACGGATTTCCGTCTCTACCTCAAGGAGGCTCTCGCCGAGGGCGCGGCGTCTGCGCGTAGCCTCGCGCTCGTTCTCGCGCGCCGGGCGGAGGCCGAGGCCGCGACGCCGATGCCCGGCTACACGCATCTCAAACGCGCTGAGCCCGTCACCTTCGGCCACTGGTGCCTCGCCTACGTCGAGATGCTGAGGCGCGACGCGGGCCGCTTCGACAACGCGGCCTCGCGTGCCGACGAGTGCCCGCTCGGCTCGGGCGCCCTGTCGGGGACGCCCCTCCCGATCGACCGCGAGGCGCTCGCGCGGAGCCTCGGGTTCCTGCGCCCCACCGCGAACTCCCTCGACGCCGTTTCCGACCGCGACGCGGCCGCGGAGTTCCTCTTCGCCGCGACGCTCCTCCTCGTCCACCTCTCCCGCCTCGGAGAGGACCTGATCGCGTTCACCTCCGACGAGTTCGGGTTCGCGGCGCTGCCGGATGCGCTCGCGACGGGCTCGTCGCGGATGCCCCAGAAGAAGAACCCCGACGTGCTCGAGCTCACGCGCGGACACGCGGGACGCGCGATCGGCGAGCTCACGGGGCTTCTCGCGCTCCTGAAGGGGCTTCCTCTCGCTTACGACAAGGACCTCCAGCTGGACAAGGAGCCCGTCTTCCGCGTGCGCAGCGTGCTCCGCGTCGCCCTGCCCGCGCTCACGGGTCTGGTGGAAGGCCTCCACCTCGACCGGGAACGCATGGCGCTCGCGGCGTCGGACGACCGGCTCCTCGCCACGGAGCTCGCCGACGCCCTCGCGAAAAGAGGGATGCCGTTCCGGGACGCGCACGAGCTCGTCGGCCGCCGCCTCGCGGAAGCCGAAGCGCTCGGTGCGACGCTCGCGGCGCTCGGGCCGTCGAAGGAGATTACGGCGCAGGACCTCCAGGCCCTCGACGTGAGGCGGGCGCTCGGGAAGCGGGATACGACGGGCGGGACGGCGCCTCGGCAAGTCGCCCGCGCGGCGAAAGCCGCGGTCCGGCGCCTCGCGGCGGGCACGTCGTGAGACTTCCGAAGGGCTTCCTCGGCGCGGGCGTCCACGCGGGCATCCGTAAGAAGCGGCCGGACGTCGCGCTCCTCGTGGCGCCGCGGGGGGCGAACGCCGCGGCCCTTTTCACGCGGAACGCGTTCCAGGCGGCGCCGGTCGTCCTCGGAGCCGCGGACCTCAGGAGGAGCGGCGGGCGCGTGCGCGGCGTCGTCGTCAACGCGGGCTGCGCGAACGCGATCACCGGCCGTCCCGGAATGGAGGCGGCGCGCCGCGTCCGGGATTCCGCGGCTCTGCTCCTCGGGTGTCCCGAGGAGGAGGTCCTCGTCGCCTCGACGGGCGTGATCGGGGTCGTTCTCCCGGACTCGCTCATCCGGGCCGCGCTCCCCGGTGCGAAGGCCCGCCTGTCGACGTCGGGTCTCGAAGCGGTTTCTCACGCGATCCTGACGACGGACGCCGCCCCGAAAGTCGCGCAGGCGTCCTTCACGCTCTCGGGCCGCCGGGGCCGCGTCGTGGGCGTGGCGAAGGGCGCGGGGATGATTCACCCGAACATGGCCACGATGCTCGCGTTCGTCATGACGGACGCGGCGGCGTCTCCGCGGTATCTCAAGGCCGCGCTCCGCGAAGTCGCGGAGTCGAGCTTCAACGCGATCTCGGTGGACGGTGACACGTCCACGAACGACACGCTGCTCGTCATGGCGTCCGGGGAGATGGGGGGCCGCGAGCTTCGCACGCCGGGAGAGGGAGCGGCGTTCCGGGCGGCGCTCGCGCGGGTCTGCCGGGCTCTCGCCTGGATGATGGTGAGGGACGGCGAGGGTGCGACGCGCGTCCTCGAGATCTCCATCGTCGGCGCCCGCAGCGAGATCGAGGCGAAGGCGGCCGCGCACGCCGTCGCGACGTCGCCGCTCGTGAAGACGGCGCTCTACGGCGGCGACCCGAACTGGGGCCGCATCCTCGCGGCCGTGGGACGGAGCGGAGCGCGCGTGTCGCCGGAGAAGGTTTCCCTGACTCTCGGGCGGCTGACGCTCGTGAAGAACGGCCTCCCGGCGCCGTACCGGGAAAAAGAGGCCGCGCGGATCTTCGCGAAAGAGCGCGTCCCGATCACCGTCGATCTCGGAGTGGGGCGCGCGAAGGCGTGGAAGCTGTCGTGCGACCTCGGCCACGACTACGTGTCCGTAAACGCCGACTACCGGAGCTGAAAAAAAGGCCCGCGGTTGCCCGCGGGCCTGAGGTTCCGGGGATTCGGGGAGCTACTTCGTTGCGGGAGCGGCCGGAGAAGCCGAGGGTGCGGCGGGCGCGAGCCCGAGCGACACCATCGCGTCGGCGATCTTCGCCTTGACGGCGTTTCCCTTCGCGGCGGCATCAATCAGATTGCCGGCCTTGAAGGCGTCGGCGGCCTCGCCCCAGCCCTTCGTGACGTCGGCGAGCGCGGCCTTCGCGGCCACGAGCTTCGTGGCGTCCATGTCCTTCGGCAGCTTCTTCATGGCGGCGAGCTCCGCGACCTTCGCCTTGATCTGCTCGACATGGGCGGGAAGCGTGCTCGCGAGCGCCGTCCACGTCTTCGTGAGCTCGTCCTTCTTCGCGGCGATGGCGGCGGTGACGTCCTTCGCCTTGGCGGGGATCCCCTGCGCGATTTCCATCGCGGCCTTGTAGTCGCCCTTGTTGAAGGACTCCTGTGCGGCCGTGTAGGAAAGCATGAGGCTCTTCGTCTGCTCGGCGGCGTACTTTCCGCCTTCCGCCTTGACCTCGCTCATCGAGTCGTCGGCGGCCTTCAGGGCGGCTTCGGCGGGCCCTCTCTGGCTGCAGGCGACGAGGGCCAGGCAGCACAGGGCGGCGGCCGTGATCTTGAGAACGTTCTTCATTCCATTTCCTCCATCTCGATCTTTTTTTAAGCCTGCGGATTCTCTCCGCAAATCGCGGTTCTCACAAATGAGCAAGGAAGATCAGGCAGGCGGCTTTCGCCGCGTCTCCCGCGCCGCGCCGATGCGCTCCCGGAGCCGCTCGGCGTCCTTCTTGAAGAGGCCGTGGATGACGACGGGCGGCGATCCGCCCGCCGTATCGAGCACGACGTCCGCGAACACGAGCCCGGCCTGGACCTTTACGGACGCGATGAGCTCGGTCGAAATCGAGTCCTCGGTGTGCCCGAAGAAGCCGGGCTTGCGGCGCGCGATACGCCCCGGGAAGACCGCGACCTGTACGGGGAAAAGGAGATTCCCCGACGTCATCCGGGAGGCGGTGAACGTCTCGGGATCGGTGCTGAACGGGCGGTTCAGGAGCCAGAGGAGGCTCGCGAATCCGAGAAACCCGACGATCAGAATGAGGAGCAGCGCGCGGAGGACACGCCGGCCCGCGGACACACCTGGCTTCGACTCAGACACTTCGGGACACCTTGGGCAGAGTCTAGAGCAAGGAGGGCCATTTTCCTTGACGAGACGAGAATTTACGCCTATCTTGCGCGTGGGTGAATGGCAGATGCGGCTCGCCTGTATTACTTTTGAGAAATGTTAATATCTCCTTAGAAAATAAGAGAAAATAGAAGGATTGCCTTAATTTATATGGCACTCACTCTTACTCCGAAGCAAAAAGAGATTCTCGATTTCATCCGGGTCTACCGGCAGAAGAACGGCCTGTCACCCACCCAGCGCGAGATCTGCGAGGAGTTCGGCTACTCCTCGTTCGGGACCCTCCAGAAGCACATCAAGCTCCTCCTCGAGAAGGGCGTTCTCGTCCGCGACTGGAACAAGAGGCGGTCGCTCGTCCTGGCCGAGGAGGACCGGCGCGCCGGCGCTGTGGAGATCCCTCTCGCGGGCCGGATCGCGGCCGGCCAGCCGATCGAGGTCGATGCCGATTCGGAGGGGGAGATGGTGGCCGTCCCCGAGGTCCTCACCCGGAAGGGCCAGAACTACGTCCTGCGCGTGAACGGAAGCTCGATGATCGACGACGGAATCCACGACGGCGACTACGTCGTCGTCAATCGCCGCGAGAAGGCCGCGAACGGCGAGATGGTGGCGGCCCTCTTGAACGGCGAGGCCACGCTCAAGCGCTTCTACCGCGAATCCGACGGGCGGATCCGGCTCCAGCCCGCGAACGAACGGATGAAGCCGATCTGGGTCGCCGAGGGCGATCTCAAGGTGCAGGGAGTCGTCGTCGGCCTCATGCGGAAGTACTGACCCACGTTACCCGCACAATGCGCGGGTGAAGTTCCACCGGCTCGCACTCTCATCCGACCTGCACGTCGGGGTATTCGAGGCGGGCGCGAGCCGCGCGGACGGTTCCCCTCCTCTCCTTCTCCTGCACGGCATCGGGGCGGACCACGGCGAGTGGGCGCTGACGCTTCCCGCGTTCGCGCGGAGGCGCCGCGTCTTGGCGATGGACCTCCTCGGGCATGGCCGGAGCGACAAGCCTGCGGGCGACGGAGTCGAATACCGCGTGAGGCTGCTGGCCGACACCGTCGTGGGGGCCATCGAAGCGCTTCCTGAACGGCCCCGGCGCGTGGACCTCCTCGGGCACTCTCTCGGCGGCGCCGTCGCGCTCGACCTCGTGCGTAACCACCCGCGCCTCGTGAGGAAGCTGGTCCTCGTGGACGCGGCGGGCCAACCCGTGGCCGAGACGATCGATCTCCTCGCGAGCTCCCTGCCCTTCGTGCCCGGCAGCTACGATGATGCGCGACGCCTTCTCGCGACGAGCGTGAACTCGCGGGTCCTCGGACACCCGCTCGTCGCGCTCGCGGCCGCCCTTTACAAGGGCCGGAGGAGGAACCGGCCGCAGCTCATGAAGCTCGTCGCGTCGATGGCGGCAGGCGAGGATGCACTGACGCCGCGCGATCTCGGGCGGATCGCGCACGAGACGCTCGTCCTCTGGGGAGACCGGGATCGCATCTTCCCGCTCGCGGCGGGCCGCCGCCTCGCGCGCGCGCTTCCGAACGCCCGGCTCGAGATCCTGCCGCGCTGTGGCCACGTCCCCCCGACGGAGCGGCCGGTGGCCTTCGCGCGGCGCGTACTGGCTTTCCTGGACGCGTAGGTCCGTCGCGACCGCTCCTCCCTTATCCTCCCGGAATGCCGACGACCCGCTTCACGGTTGCCCTGCCGCGGCCCGAGACGCATCTCTACGAGATCACGATGGAGATCGACGCGCGGGGCGCGACGACCCTCGATCTCGTCCTTCCCGTCTGGACGCCAGGCTCGTATCTCGTGCGGGAGTTTTCCAGGCACATGAGAGATGTCTCTGCGAAGGAAAAGAGAGCGGGGAGCCAGAGCGGCCGGCCCATCGAAGCGGTGAAGGTGGAAAAGAACCGCTGGCGTCTGTCTTTGCCTTCTCGGAAATCTTCTTCTTCCCCTTCCTCGTCGATCCTCGTTTCTTACCGCGTCTACGCCCACGAGCTGACGGTGCGGACTTCGCATCTCGACGCCTCGCACGCGTACGGCAACGGCGCGAACCTGTTCTTCTACGTCGACGGACGGAAGGACGAGCCGCAGGAGGTCTCCTTCCGGCTCCCGCGTGGCTGGCAGACCTCCATGGCGCTGCCGGCGCGGGGCGGCGTCTTCCGCGCGGCGGACTACGACGAACTCGTGGATTCGCCGTTCGAGTGCGGGACGCATCGGAGGATCGCCTTCCGCGTCCTCGGCATTCCGCACGTGCTCGCTCTCTGGGGAACGGGAAACGAGGACGCGGCCCGGCTCGTCCGGGACCTGAAGAAGCTCGTCCGGGAGGCCGCGGCGCTGTTCGGCGCCCTCCCCTACGAGCGCTACCTCTTTCTCGTGCATCTTTCCCCGGGCGCGCGCGGCGGACTCGAGCACCGCGCGTCCCAGTCGGTGGCCCTCGACCCTCACGGCTTCCGGCCCGAGAAGGCCTATCGCGACGCGCTCCTCCTCTTTTCGCACGAGCTCTTCCACGCCTGGAACGTGAAGCGCATCCGGCCGGAATCCTTCAGTCCGTTCGACTACGACCGCGAGGTCTACACGCCCGATCTGTGGGCGCTCGAGGGCATCACGTCGTACTACGAGACGCTCCTTCTCGTTCGCGCGGGCCTCCTCACGGGTCCTCACGCCTTCGAGCAATGGGCGGCGCTCTGGAAGGGACATCTCGAGACACCCGGCCGGAACGTGCAGAGCGCCGAGGCCGCGTCGTTCGACGCCTGGATCCGCTTCTACCGGCCCGACGAGAACTCCGTGAACGTGTCCGAGAGCTACTACAGGCGCGGCGCGCTGCTCGGCCTCGCGCTCGATCTGACGCTCCGGAGGGCGACGGACGGGAGGCGCGGCCTCGACGAGGTCCTCCGCTTCCTCCACAGAACCTTCGCGGCGAAGGAGAAGGGCTATCCGAAGGGGGCGATCGAGAGCGCGGCACATCGGGTCGGAGGCCGCCGCGCGGGCGTCCAGCGCTTCTTCGACGGCTGCGTACGCGGCACCGCGTCGCCCGACCTCAAGAAGCTCCTCCTCGCGGCCGGCCTCCGGCTCCGCGAGGCCGCCGAGGTCGAAGAAGGCGTGACGGAAGACATGGCGCCGCGCGTCCGCGCGACATTCGGGTGGAAGACGAAATCCGAAAACGGGCGCCTCACCGTGTCCGAGGTGTTTTCGGGCGCGCCGGCCGAGCGCGCGGGCGTGAGCCCCGGCGACGTTCTCGTGGCCCTGGACGGATTCCGCGCGAGCGAGGAGTCCGTCGCGAAGCTCGAACGTGAGCGGAACCCCGGAGAAAGCGTCCGCGTGACGGTGTTCCGCCGGGACGTCCTCGAGACGTACCGACTCGAGCTCGGAAAGCGCCGGGCGGCGGTCTGGAGGATCGAAGAGGACGCCGAGGCACCCACGGCGGCCCGCCGCCTGAGACGGCGATGGCTGGCGGGACTCAGCGCTTGAAGAAGCCCTGAGGGGCCGCGGCGGGAGCCGCCGCCGAGCCGCCCGTCCCGAGGAGCTTCTGGTTCAGATCGCGGATGCGGTCGTTGAGCTGTGCGACCTTCCCGGCCATCTCCTGCCGCTGTCTCTCGGCGTCCGCGCGGACCTTCTGGATCTCGCCCTCCGTTTCTGCGCCCTGCTGAGCCTTGGCCTGGATCATCCGGTCCCGCTCCGCGAGGTCGGTCTCGAGCGACGAGATGAGCTCGTCCTTCTCGACGAGGCGCTGGCGCCACTTGTCTTCCTGCTCCTCGTAGAGCTTCTTGACGTCCATGAGCTCCGTGATCGCGGAGAAGTCGTTCGCGGAAGGGGACATGATTCCTCCTCGGCCACGCTCTTCGATCTTCGGGAAGAGCTTCCTGAGCTTGAGAGAGAGATCCTCGGGGTCCGTCGACAGCTTCATCGCGGCGTTCAGGTCGATGGCGCCGTTCACGAGGAGCGCGATGAGCGACTGGTTCATCGACTGCATCTTGAAGTAGGCGACCGAACCCTCGATCTCCTCGTGGATCTCCTTCGTCTCGCCGGTCTCGATCTGCTTCGCGATCTTCGCCGAGTTGATGAGCACCTCGACGACCGGCACGAGTCCCTTGCCGTCGACGCGGTCGATGAGCTGCATCGAGACGATTGCCTTGAGGACGAGCGCGAGCTGGCGTCTCACCTGGTTCTGCTGCGCGGGCGGGCAGGAGTCCATGATGCGGTCGATCGTCTGGGAGGCGCTGTTCGTGTGGAGCGTCGAATAGACGAGGTGGCCGGTCTCGGCGGCCGTGATCGCGGTTGACATCGTCTCCCAGTCGCGCATTTCGCCGACCATGATGACGTCGGGGTCCTGCCGCATGACGTTGCGCAGGGCCTCGGGAAACGAGACTGTGTCGGTCCCCATCTCGCGCTGCGAGACGGACGCCATGTTGTCCTGAAACAGGTACTCGATCGGGTCTTCGATCGTCACGATGTGGACCGGGTGACGCTCGGTGATGAGCTTCACCATCGCGGCGAGAGTCGTCGACTTGCCCGATCCGGTCGGGCCCGTCACGAGCACGAGGCCGGCGGGAAGGTCCGCGAACGTGTCGAGGACCTCGGGAAGGTTCAGCGCGGAGATCTGGGGGATCTGGTACGGGATGCGCCGGAAGACCGCGGTCCAGGTGCCCCTCTGGAGATAGATGTTGCCGCGAAAACGGGCGACGCCCGTGATGCCGTAGCCGATGTCCACGGCGTAGTTCTGCTGGAGCTTGTCCCTCTGGTAGGGCGTCAGGATGGGGAGGACCATGTCCTCGATCTCTTTCGGCGAGAGGGGGTCGGTCTTCAGCGGGACGAGGCGTCCGTTGACGCGCAGGAGCGGCGGGCGGCCCGGCTTCAGATGGAGGTCGGAGGCCTCCTTCTTCGTCACGAACTTGAGAAGCTCGGTCAAATCCATGGTGTTCGGTGTCCGCTGAAAGGACGCTTTAGATTAGCAGCCGGAAGGCGGGTTTCCAAGCGCACGCCGCGCGTCGAGCCAGGCGCGCGCCGCGCGCGCCCCCCGCATTTCGCCCGAGGCGAGGGCGAGATCGAACGCGTCGAGGGCCCTTCCCAGCGCGGGGCCCGGGGCGAGGGAAAGGGCGCCCTGAATTTCCTCGAGTGGGAGAGGGCGGGCAGGCCTCAGGATCCGGCGGAGCGCGGCGGGTCGGCGCAGAGTGCTTCGGGCGGCGCGAGCAAGCGCCTTCGCGCCCGAGTCGCCTGCTGCCAGAAGGAAGTCGGTGGATTCTTCTTCGAAAGGGGATGAAAAGCGAAGAAACACCGCGACATCCCGGCGCGAGGGTCGGCCGGCCGCGCGGCCCCGGTGGGGGGACAGTGCGAAGAGCCGGCTCGCCAACCTCTGCTCCTCCCGGCTGGTCTTCCACCTTCTAAGAAGATCTTCGGCGCGCGCCCAGCCGAGCGGAAGCAGGAGCAACGCGCGCGCGACCCGTGGCGAGGGTGTCTCCGACCTTTCGAGCAAGAAAATCCCGCGTCGTCGCTCGCGCAGCGACGCGCTTTGAAGGAGGACCGAGAGGGCGCCCGTCTTCTCGAGAAAGCGCAGAGCCCGGCCGCGGCCGGCGTCCGCGCCCAGAAGCTTGTCGAGCTCGACGAGCCGCCTCTCGGCGGCGACCATCCCAAGAAATCTTCCGGCGCTCTTCAACTCCCGAAGCGCCGAAGGCGCGACCCGGAAGCCAGGGAGTTCGGCGAGGAATCGGGCGGCCCGGAGAACCCTCAGGGGATCCTCCAGAAAAACGCCGGGGCGAGGCGGAGCGAGTCTCCTTGCTCTCAGATCCGCGAGCGCTCCCGGCGCGCTCGCGAACGTTCCGTCCGGCAGCGTGAAGGAGAGGGCGTTCATGGTGAAGTCGCGCCTCAGGAGGTCCGACCGCTCGTCACCCGTCTCCTCCCACACGTCGACCTCGTGACCGTGAAAGGGCACCTTGAAGACGCGTTTCGGAGCGGCCCCGACGGCGACGACACGCGTGCCCGCGTCGCGTGCGAGGGACGCCGCGAACGCCTCGGCCACGCCCGCGGCCGCCACGAGGTCGAGATCGCCGCCTTTTCGGGAGAGAAACGCGTTTCGTACGGCTCCTCCCACGACGCGCACGCGGTCTTCGGAGCGCGACAGTCTCGCGGCCGCGCGGGCGTCTTCGCGGCGCATCAGGGCGCGGAAGGCGCGGCGGATCTCCTCCGGCGGTTTCAGCGAGCGGCTCCGCTCCTCGCGGGCGGCCACGAGATGCGCTTCACGTTCGATCCGTCCGGCCCGGGGTACGCGGTGAGCTCGACTTCCATCGCATCCGCGAGGTGCCGGGCCACGGACAGGCCGAACTCGCCGCCGCCCCTGCGGGCCGATCCGACGTCGTCGAAGAGATGCGCTGCCCGCTCCGCCGGAATCGTCGGCCCGCGGTCCACGATCCGGATCACCGTGCGGGCTCCCTCCTGCGACGCGACGAGGAGGACCGGCTCCTCCGAGCGGGGCATCCAGCGGAGGGAATGGTCGACGAGATTCGTGAGCAGGCGCTCGATCTTCTCCCGATCCCCGTTGACGCGCGGGAGGCCCTTCGGGAGGTCCACCCGGAGGTGCAGCCCCCGCTTGAACGCCGCGGCCGAGAGCGCCCCGGAAACCCCCCGGACGACCTCGGTGAGGTCCATGTCGGCGAGATGAAGGGTCGCCCGCGCACGGCCCGTGACCGCCGCGTCGAGCACGTCCGCGATGAGCCGTTCGAGTCTCGAGAGCCCGTCGTACGCCGTCTTGAGGAGCTGGGTCGGCCGCTCGGGGACTTCCGCCGAGAGGTCCGTGAGGACGACCTCGAGATAGCTCTGGACGATCGCGAGGGGAGTCCTGAGCTCGTGGGCCGCGGCCGTCCAGAAGCGCGCGCGCATGGCGTCGGCCTCCCTCACGCTGGCCTCGAGCGTCGCGAGCTGCTGCGAGGATTCCGCGAGATCCTTGCCGAGCTCCTTCTCGCGCGCGACGCGGGAATTCTCCGTCCGCCGGTCGCGGAGCGTGAGCGTCGACCAGCCGGCCTGTCCCGCCGTCTCGTCCGGCGTCGGCATCGAGATCACTTCGACGGGGATCGTCCGCCCGGAGCCCGTGAGGAGGCGGAGCCTTTCCCGTGCGAGCGGCGATCCGTCGGGGAGAGGCGGGTCGAGCGTGTCCTCGGGGATCGCCGGCCGGAGCAGCGTGTGGTAATCGAGACCGATGAGCTCGGCCTCGAGCCGGCCCGAGAGCGAGCAGAAAGGCGGATTGACGATCAGAATTTCGCCGGTCGGGCCCACCATCGCGGTCGCGTCCGGAATTCCCGAGAGGATGCGCTGCACGGTGCGCAGCCTCTTGCGGTCGGGATTCTTCTCGAGAGGCTCGCGCGGGCGGCCCTGGTCGTACGCGGCTCTCAGGAGTCGGGCGGCGGCTCCGAGAAGTGCGACGTCCACCAGCCCGAACGGCACGCGCTCGCGGACCGCGTGGAGGTAGAGGTCGCTGCCTTCTCCGGGAAGCTGCCGGCAGAGGAGAGACCGGATCGGCGCACCCTCGAGGAAGCCTTTGGCTTCGCCCATGAGCGGATCGCGATCGATCTCCTCGACGAGGACCGGGCCCGAGCGCGAGGCGGCCGCACGGAGCTCGGGATACCTCGCGATCTCGACGGAACGGCCCACGACCCCGGCGCCGAGGCTCGAGCCCACGAGAGACGCCACGGGCGAGCCCGCCTTCCAGCGGAACAGGCTTACGCGCGAGGCGTCGAGGGAAAGAGAGAGAGCCCGCAGCGCGTGCTCCACGAAATCGCGTCCTTCCCCCGCGAGCTGCTCCCAGAGCTCGAGGAGGGCGGTGAGCTGGACTCTCGAAAGGAGGATCGCCGGGGCCGGGTCGTCCGATCCGTCTCCGAGCGCCGCCGTGGCGCGGTTCCAGGGGATGCGGGCGATCGTCTCGAGCGCGAAGGGCCGGCGCGGGGCCGCGTCGTCGCTCAGGACGAAGACGGAGGGCGGCGCGACGGCCTGAGGAAGAAGCGTGAGCAGCGTCGCCGCGTCCGCGGCCGTCCCGGGCGGCACGATGAGGAGGACGTCCGGATGCGCGGAATGAAGGAGAGACGCGGCTTCCTCGACGGAACGCGCGACGAGCACCTCGGTGCCCGCCTTCAGGAGGGGGCTCCGGATCGCCTCCGGCACCTCGCCGCCTGGGCGAAAGAGGAGGAAGGGCCTCACGTCGATGACTCTCTCGAGCGACGGTACGGGCGCGTCCTTCGGGCGTCAAGCGGATCGCTATACTTTCTCGGTGAAGATCGACCCGGCGCTCGTCTCGAAGGTCTCGGCGCTCGCGTCGCTCGATCTGACCGACACCGAGCGCCGCGCGATGGCCGAGCAGCTCTCGAGGGTCGTCGAGTTTTTCGAGGCGCTGAAGGACATCCCCGAGGAGCTCCTCGAAGACAGCGAGAGCTCCCGCGTCCTCTCCCTCCGCACGGACGAGGCGGGGGGGTGCCTCGATCCCGCGGTCGTCGAGTCGAACGCTCCCGAGTTCGCGCACGGGCATTTCGTCGTCCCGCGCGTCGTGACGAGGGACGGACCTTCGTGAGAGGCGAGTCCCCCGCGGATCTTCTGGACGGATCGTTTCTCGAGGTGGCGCGCGCGGTCGCGGCCGGACGCACGACGGCGCGCGCCCTCGCCGAGCTGGCTCTGTCGCGGGTGGCGAAGGCGCAGAGCGCCTTCGGAGCTTTCATTTCGACGGACCCCGCGGCGACGCTGCGCGAGGCGGACGCGGTCGACCGGCGTGCGCGTGCGGGCGAGCCGCTGCCTCTCGCGGGAGTCCCTCTCGCCGTCAAGGACAACATCAACGTCGCGGGGCGCCCGTCGACCGCGGGCTCGGCGATCCTCGCCGGCTTCGTCTCCCCGGACAACGCAACGTGCGTCGCGCGGCTCGTCGCGGCCGGCGCGGTCGTCGTCGGCAAGACGAACTGCGACGCGTTCGGCATGGGTTCCTCCAACGAAAACTCGGCGTTCGGGCCCGTGAAGAATCCCTGGAACCCGGGCCGCGTGCCGGGAGGTTCCTCGGGAGGATCCGCCGCCGCCGTCGCCGCGCGCGCGGTGCCGCTTTCGATCGGGACCGACACGGGCGGCTCCGTCCGCCAGCCCGCGGCGTTCTGCGGACTCGTCGGGTGGAAGCCCACCTACGGACGCGTGTCTCGCTACGGCCTCATCGCATTCGCGTCGTCTTTCGACCAGGCGGGCGCGCTCACGCGCTCCGTGGACGAAGCCGCGCGCGCGTTCTCGGTCATGGCGGGGGTGGACCCGAAGGACGCGACGTCTCTCTCGACGCCCGTCCCCGAGGTGGAGAGCGACCCTCCGCCGGATCTCCGTGGGAGGAAGGTCGGCCTTCTCGCGGAGGCGGAGTCCCCCGCGGGCGCGGAGGGCGGCGGCCTTCACCCCGACGTGAAGGCCTCGTTCGAGGAGGCGGGGGAGACGCTCCGGTCGGCGGGCGCCGTCGTCACGGCCGTATCCGTTCCGCGCGTCCGCTTTGCCGTTCCGGTCTACTACCTGACAGCCACCGCCGAGGCCTCGTCCAATCTCGCCCGTTTCGACGGCGTGCGGTACGGAGCCCGGAAGGGGGATTCTTCCCTCGCCGCGCTCTACCGCGAGACGCGCTCCGCCGGTTTCGGCCCCGAGGTCAAGAGGCGGATCCTCCTCGGAACGTTCGCGCTTTCGGCCGGTTACCACGACGCGTACTACGGCCGCGCGCAGCGCGTGCGCGCGCTCCTCGCGCGCGACTTTGCCGAGGCCTTCCGCGAGGTCGACGTCATTCTTTGCCCGACGTCGCCGGAGCCGGCGTTCGCCCTCGGGGCGAAGACCGATGATCCGCTCGCGATGTACCTCGCGGACGTCTTCACCGTTCCGGCGAGCCTCGCGGGCCTGCCCGCCGTGTCCGTGCCCTCCGGTTTTTCGCGTGACGGCCTTCCGATCGGCATGCAGTTCATCGGGCCGGGCGACACGGAGCCGCTGCTCTTCGCGTTCGCGCGCGTCCTCGAAGGCGCGTCGGGTGCGCTCGCACGTCGCGCTCCGGGCGCGGTGAGTTGAGAGGCCGCGCCGCTCTCGCCGCCGCGGTGTGCGCGGCATTCCTCTTCCCGGCCGCCTCGTCGCCGTCCGGCGCCGTCCGGCGCGTCGAGGTTTCCCGGGACTTCGCCGTCCAGCGCCTCGACGGCGCCATCACCGTCGAGGCGCGTCCTCTCGAGGGCGAAACGCCGTCCGAGTTCGCGCACCGGGTTTCGAAGGACGAAGCGACCGCGCAGCGCGTGCTCGCGCTGCCGGGTGTGGCGAACGGCACGCGCAGCGCGGTGCTCTCGTTCGGGGCCCTGTCCGACGAATCGCGCCGCGCCGCGATCCAGGCGCTCTTTCCTTCCGACGTCCGGGCGACCTCGGGCTGGCTTCATATCGCCGTAGAAGAGGAGCGCCTCGCCGAGATCGCCGAGTGGTTCACCGGGGCGGCGGGCAACGCCGCCGCGCTCGGCAGGGAGAACGCGATCGCCGGCGACGTCGTGCCGCCCGGCGCCACGATCCGCATTCCGGCGGAGCTCCTGATGAATCCGTTCCTCGGCGCGGAGCCGATCCCGGACACCGAGCCCCCGAATCTCGTGTTCGATCAGGACGAGCGCGGGCGTTATGCCGTCTACCGCCTCCGGAAGGGCGAGGCGCTCTACTCGGCCGTGGTCGTGCGGTTCACGGGCCGCCTCGACGCGGTCGACGTGAACGACCTCGCCATGACGCTCGCGGTGCGGTCGGGGATCGAGAACGTCCACGCGATACCGGTGGGATTCCCGGTCAAGATCCCGCTCGAATACCTCGCGGAGGAGTTCCTGCCGAAGGACGATCCACGCGCGCTCGCGCACGCGCGCGAGAAGGCGGAGACGGCGCAGTTCTCGCGCCCCGAAACGGCGCGCGGGCTCGTCGGGGTCCGCGTGATCCTCGACGCGGGCCACGGTGGGAGGGACACGGGAACGCTGCACGGAGGCGTGTGGGAATCGACGTACGTCTACGACGTCGCGTGCCGGCTCCGGAAGATCCTCTCCGAGAGGACGCATGCGGAGGTCCTCATGACGACGCGGGATACCGCGCTGGGCTGGAAGGTGCCGGAGCGCGACGCGCTTAGGAGCGCGCGGAACCAGGTCCTCCTCACGGAGCCCGCGTACGCGCTGCAGGACCCGACCGTGGGAGTCAACCTCCGTTGGTACCTCGCGAATAGCCTGATCCGGAGGCCGGCGCCGGACGGCGGCAAGGTGCCACCCGAACGCACGGTCTTCCTGTCGCTGCACGCCGACTCGCTGCACCCCTCCGTGCGCGGCGCGATGGTGTACGTGCCGGGCGAGCGCTATCTCCGCGATCGTTACGGCAAGACGGGCCCCGCGTATGCGGCCTACCGCGAGGTAAAGGAGCAGCCCGTCGTGTCCTTCAATCGCAAGGAGCGCGTCGCCTCCGAGGGGGCCTCGACGGCGCTCGCGAACGCCATCATCGCGGCGCTGCGCGACGCGGGGCTGCCCGTCCACCCGTTCTCGCCCGTGAGAACGCACGTCATCAGGAGCGGGCGCGAGTGGGTTCCCGCGGTCCTGAGGTACAACCGCATTCCGAACCGGGTGCTCGTCGAGCTGGCGAACCTCGGCAACGAGGAGGACCGCGCGCTCGTGAAGACGCGTTCGTTCCGGGACTCCGTCGCCGAGTCGCTCGCGTCGGCCGTCGTGAGCTTCTTCGGCGGGCCGCCGCCTCCCTTCTACGGCCCGGTGCCTCCCTCCGTCTCGACGGCCGTGGCGAAGGACCGGACGCCGCCGGTCAAGCCGGCTCGGAAGAGCGCGAAGAAGAAGCGGCGCGCGCGGCGCTGACGTCCCCCGACTCCGCGAAATCGAGGAAGTCGACTGGCCTCGCGTGGCCGCCTGTCCGTCGCGTGCGCGCGGCGGACTCCGCGGCTTCGGCCGCGCGGAAATAGAGCGCGGTCCGAAGGACGAAGCGCGGGAAGTCGCCGAAGAGAGCGTAGAGCGATCCGACGAGCCGCGCCGTCCGGTCCGCTTCCGCGAGCGTGACCATTTCGTAGTCCGCGAGGGACGCGTCGAATCGCGGCGTCCCGAAGTCGTCCGCGAGCGCGCGCGCGAGCCGCTCGATTCCGAGAAGCGTCAGGGGGAACCCGGTCGAGAGGAGAGGGTCGGCGAATGCCGCCGCGGACGGGAGAAGCGCCCACCCGGCGCCCGCGGCGCGGGCCCTCCGGAATGCGAGGTGCGGAAGGTAGACGAAGGGCCGCGCCGGGACGGCCTTTTCGAACTGGGCCCGCACTCCCGGAAACCGGCGGCATAGCCGCGCCCAGGCCGGAGCGCCCTCCTCGAGACGAAGCTCCCTGGCGAATGATTCCTCGACGGCCACGCCGGCGCTCGTGAGCCCGTTCGAGAACCTGAGGACCCAGACCCAGCCGCCTTCGAACACGTGGTGGACCGCCGCGTCGTCGAGGGGGTAGGGATCGTCCGCGGAAGGACCGTACATCTCGTCGAGGCGGCGCACACCCGTGAAGTGCGTGTAGAGGGAACGTGTCCGCGGCATTCCGTCGGGTGCGCGGTCGCCGGATTCGAGAGCGCCGGCGAGAGCCGCGTCGCGCCCGGACGCGTCGACGAGAAACCGTGCGCGAATTGAGACTGGATTCCCGTCCCGTGTGCCCTCGAGCCGCCAGAGCGAGCTCTGCCGCGACGCACCGGAGAGCGCGGTGCGGTCGAGATAGAGGACGCCTCCCGCTTCGGCCTCCCTCACGAGGAAGTGGTCGAAGTCCGGCCGGTACCAGTGCGTGTCTGCGATTTCGTCCCGCGCGCTCGCGCGCACGAGGTGGCGGTCGAGGCCCGGCCCGAGGTTCTCGAAGGGCCGCCCCGATTCGTGCGCGAGGAACGTGAATCCTCTCTTGAGGCCCACCGGGATCTCCGGGTAGGCCGCGCGCCAGCGTCCCCATTTCGTCAGCGGCAGGACGCGGGGGAGCCCGTACCGGAGCGCGAGATCCTCGAGGAGGAGGTTCGTCAGGGGAGACGTGGACTCACCGATCGCGAAACGGGGATGCGATCCCCTTTCCAGGAGCGCCACCGAGAGTCCGATGCGCCGCGCGACGAGCGCGAGGAGAGAGCCTCCGAAGCCCGACCCGACGATCGCGATGTCGAAGAGCAAGCGTCAGGCCTCGGTCCGCGAGTGGAGGCGGCCGGAAGGGCAGGAAGGAGGAGGGAGATTTCTTTGAAGGAGGTTCATGGAGCGCAGCCGCCCGATGCGGGAGGCCGAGCAGCAGGGACTTGCCGCGAGCGCATCGGCCTCCCAGAGATCCGCGAGAAGGAGGCCGGGCGCGCCGCCGCGCCTCACGTCCCCTTCCCGGGAATAATCCTCGAAGAAATCTTCGATTGCCGCCTCGAGATCGGTGAGCGTCGGTGGGACAAACTGCCCTTGCCTCTGTAATTCCTCCAGCGCGCCGTTCCCGGGACGCGTGGGAATGAGCGAGACGACTTCGGCACCCGCCCGAAAGGAAACGTCGATGCTCGCGCGGGTCGCCTCCGCCCATTCTTCCCTTCGAAGAAAAGGGACTCCCAGGAGGACGAAACTGCGGACACGAATCCCGTGAGCGACGAGAAATCGGCTCGCGTTCCCGAAATCCTCGACCGTCATTCCCTTGTTGAGCTTCTGGAGAGCGAGCGGGTCCGCGGTCTCGAGCCCGAGCGCGACCTCGAGATCCGGTCCCGAGAGGAGGTCCCGGAACCGAGGGGCCGCATCCCCCGCGAGCGCCGGGTGACTCTCCACGACGACGCGGTCGAACCCGCGGGCGAGCGCGGCGATGTCCGCGTGATCGGCGTGCGGGATCGCCCTTCGGTCGAAGAAGCTGCCGGCGTTGTAAAGCTTCAGGACCGCGGCAGAGGGCAGGCGCTCCAGCGCGAAGCGGATCTGCGCCGGAATCGCGCCCTTCGGAGTCGCGGTCTCGAGCGTGAACTTCCAGAGATCGCACATGACGCAGCGCCACGGGCACTCGCGATTCGTGAGGAAGATCGTCGCGACGCGCTCCGTACCGCCGTCCGGGCGCGGCTCCTCTTCGACGAAGAAGCCGCCCGGCCGGAGCGGATCGGCGGCGGCGCGAGAGGGCCTAAGGCCCAGCACGAAGCGGTCCCGGATCGACCGGTCCGCGCTCCCGTCTGCGGTCACGCCGCGCCGGAATAGCGCGAGAAGAATGCGGCGCGGTACTGGGCCTCGGTCGCTCCGAACCGGCGGGCGAAGACCTCGTCGCCCCCGGCTCCATGCTGGAAGCGGCGCTTCGGGAATACGGGCATCGTGAGGCCGGTGAGCGCGCGGATGCCGCGGGCCGCGATCTCGCCCTTGAGCGCGTAGAGCGTCTCTACGTTCCCTCCGGTCAGCGCCGCGAACGGGATGCCCTCGGCCACCGCGATCACGCGCGGCCGCGTGAACGGGCTGAAACCCGAGAAGCCGCAGGCGCGCAGAGGCGCGTACGTGCGGGCGCACGAGCGGCTCTGCCCGCCCGTGTACGTGTCCGAGTGCTTGAGCGAACCGACACCCCAGCCCTCCTGATAGAGCATGAGGTTGTTCACGACGCTCCGGATCGTGAGCTCGGGGTTCTCCTCGATCGGGTAGTCTTTCAGGTTCTCGTCGCCCCCGTCCCCGTCGACGAGGACGCGCCAGTCGGGGTAGCGCCCGCGGATCCCGCGGCAGAGCGCGAGCGCCATCGTCGCGGACTCGACGTCGCGCGGCTTGTAGTCCTCGATGAGCCGTACGGCCTCGCCGGGATCCAGGGAGGACGGATCCACGGCGATCTCCTCGAGAAAGAAGCCGAGGCCCAGCGTCTCGAGAAAGCGGCGTGCCTGTTCGAGGTCCGGCCCGTCTCCGGCCGAGAGCGTGAAGGCCTTGAGGCGCGCGGGACTCATGCCCAGACGGCGGAGGACGTGGTGGACGGCAAGGAAGACCGTCCCGCTGTCGATTCCGCCCGAGAAGGCCACGCCGATCGGCTCCCGGTCGGGAATCGTCGCGAGCCATTTCCCGATCTCGTCGGCGAGCGTCCCGACGTAGAGCCGCCCGATCTCGTCGAGGTCCTCGGGGAGGACGTTCCGGGCCGGCGTGAATGTCCTCACGTAGCTCGGAGCGGGATCGGGACAGCCGACGAGTCGAAGGGTCACCACGTGGTGCGCGGGAACCATCCGGGTATAGCTCGGGTGGAACTGGTCGCCGTGTCCGTGCGCGTGCAGCCAGTCGCCCAGCGCGTCGATCCGGTCCGAGACGACGAGATAGGGGCCGTTCGTCTCCTTCGCGAGGAAGTAGCGGAGCGGGCGGTCGAGCGACCGGGCGAGGCGCACGGCGACGCCCTCCACCCCGACGAGAGCGTACGAACCGTCGAGGCCGCTGACGGCCTCGGCGTTCCCGGCGGCGACGATCGCGCGGGCGTCCTCGAGACTGGTTCCGTGGAGGCGGTTGAGCGCGGGGTCGGTGAGATCGACGACTCGAGCGACGGAACGGTACATGCAGCCTCCCCGAAGCGGGCCGATCCTAGCGCGTGGGAACGCACCGGGCCACGGGGTCATGGCCTCGCACGAACGCGCGCGATCCGGATGACCGCGAGGCCGGCGAGCACGACAGCGGCGGACAGGACTTTCGGAGCGTTGAACCGCTCGCCCGTGAAGATCGCGGACGCGACGCCGGCGAGGACGGGAACGAGAAAGCCGAAGCTCGTCGCCTGCGTCACCCCGAGCGTGCGCACGGCCTCGAGCCAGAGCCGGAACGCGACGGCGAGAGGGAGGACGGCCGAGAATACGACGAGCCCCCATGTGGAGAGCGAGACGCGCGAATAGTCCTGGCGGAGCATGTCGGGCAGCGCGTACGCGAGGATCAGGACGGTCCCGCCGCCGAAGGCCGCGATCTGCGCGGCGCCCGGCGACATCAGCCGCCCCGCGCGTGCCGAGACCACGTTGTAGACCGCCCACGACGTGGCGGCTCCGAGGCACATGAGGTTGCCCCCTGTGCTTCCGAAGTCGACGCCGCGGGCCGACGCGACGAAGAGGACCACTCCCGCCCAGGAAAGGAGGGAGCCCGCGGCCGCGAGGGGCGTCATGCGCTCCTGCCCGAGCAGGACGACGAGCAGCATCGCGACGAGCGGCGAGACGGAATTCAAGAGCGCCGCCGAAAAGCCGCTCGTCGACGCGAGGCCGAGGGCGTAGAGCCACTGGTACAGACCGACGCCGCAGAGGGCGAGCAGGAGCGCGAGGCCGCGGGCTCCCGGCGGAGGCAGGACGCGCTCGCCCCGGAAGAGGGCCGCGGCGAGGAGGACCACCGTCGCGAGGACGAACCGCCAGCCGGTGAACGCGAGCGGAGAGAGCTCCCGAAAGGCGATCTTCATGGCGGGGTAGTTCACCGCCCAGATCACGACGGCGAGAAGGGCGGCGGTCACGGCGAGGGGCCGCCCGTAGGGCGCCGTGGCGTTCTCACTCTCGCGCAAGGCCTGCTATATTCCCACGGCTTCTGCGGCCGGCCGGCGCCTACGCGGGCGTCGGTCGAGGTGCCGCGCGGAGGTCGCCAAAAAGAGATGCTCGAAGCACAGGGACTCTCGAAGACGTTCTACGGAACGCCCGCCGTCACGGACGTGAGCTTCCGCGTCGAGAGCGGCGAAATTCTGGGGTTCCTGGGCCCGAACGGCGCCGGGAAGACCACGACGATGCGGATGATCACGGGCTTCCTGACTCCCACCGCCGGCCGCGTGACGCTCGCGGACGTGGACGTCACGGAGAACCCGATTCTCGCGAAGCGCTCGCTCGGCTATCTCCCCGAGACGCTCGCGCTCTACCCCGAGATGCGCGTGCGTGAGTACGTCGCGTTCCGGGCCGAGCTCTGCGGAGTGGCGGGCCGCGACGTGAAGGCGCGCGTCGACGAGGCGCTCTCGAAGTGTTTCGTCGACGACGTCGCACAAAAGCCGATCGGGAACCTGTCGAAAGGCTACCGGCAGCGCGTCGGCCTCGCCGGCGCTCTCGTTCACAAGCCCAAGGTTCTCGTGCTCGACGAGCCCACCGTCGGCCTCGACCCCCGCCAGATCGTGAAGGTGAGGGCGCTCATCCGGGATCTCCGGCAGGATCACACGATCCTGCTCTCGACGCACATCCTTCCCGAGGTCGAGCTCGTCTGCGACCGCATCCTCATCATCGACAAGGGGCGCATCGTCGCCTCGGGGACCCCCGAGACCCTCCGTCATCAGATGTCGCAGACGCCGAGCGTGACGGTGGCTCTCAAGGGCGAGGTGCCCGAGGCGGACGGCATCCTGCGGCAGCTGCCCGGCGTCGCCGGCGCGTCGCGCATCGGCGCCGGAGGGGAGACGCGCGTCACGCTGGACGGCGTTCCCGGCACGGACCTGCGCGAGGCGGTTTTCAAGGAGTCGATTCTCCGCGGCTGGACTCTCCTCGAGCTCACGCCGCGCGAGGCGTCGCTCGAAGACGTCTTCGTGCGCCTCGTGTCGCGGGACGCCGCGGTCGAAGTCGACACGCTGCCCGGCAGCATCGACCGCAACGCGGATACCCCCGCACACGGGACGGAGGCGCGGCCATGAGAGCGTTCCTCGCGATCCTGAAGCGGGAGTTCTTTTCGTACTTCGTCTCGCCTCTCGGATATCTCGTGCTCACGTCGTTCCTCCTCGTGAGCGGGTGGGTCTTCATGGTGCTCGTCGGCGCCCTCAACGCACCCGAGACCCCGCGGATGGCGCTCATGTCGACGTTCTTCACGAACGTCTTCCAGTGGATCTTCCTGATGCTCATCTCGGCAATCATCGCGATGAGGCTCCTGACGGAAGAGCGCAAGTCGGGATCGATCGAGACGCTCCTCACGGCGCCCGTTTCCGAAGGGACCGTCGTCGCGGCGAAGTTCGCCGGCGCCTGGTGCTTTTTCATCTTTCTCTTCGTGCCGACGGCTCTCTATCCGCTTCTCCTGTCCCGCTTCGGAGGGGTCGACCCCGGCCCGGTCCTCTCGGGCTACCTCGGGATCGCGCTCATCGGCGCCCTCTTCATCTCGGCCGGAACGTTCGCGTCCGCGCTGACGAAAAACCAGATCGTCGCCGCGATCCTCGCCTTCGTCCTGATCCTCGGGACCTTCATTCTCGGGGTCGCGCGGGACTTCCTGCCGTTCCCGGCGCTGCGGGACGCCCTCTCGTATCTCAACATCCTCGAGCACATGGACGACTTCTCGAGAGGCATCGTCGACACGCGGCGCATCCTCTACGTCGTCTCGACCGTCGTGTTCTTCCTCTTCCTGTCCACGCGCGCCCTCGAGGCGAACAAGGCACGCTGATGGCCGGCAAAGAAATCCCGTCCCGCTCCACGTACCGCGCGACCCTCGCGCTCTCTCTCGTTCTCGGACTCGGCATCCTCGTCCTCGTGAACTACATCGGCTCGAGACGCTACGCGCGCTTCGACTGGACGAGCGCCGGCCGCTACTCCCTCTCGGACAAGACCGTGGCGGTCCTCAAGGATCTCAAGACGCCGGTTTCGGTCACGGTCTTCATGACGGCGGGGACACCGCTGTACCCGGAGGTCGACGAGCTCCTGAAGAGGTACAAGGCGAAGAGCGCGATGCTCACGGTCGAGACGCTCGATCCGACACGCAATCCGGCCCGTGCGAAGACGTTCGTCGAGGAGACGGGACTCCGGAATCTCGCGGTCGTATTCCGTGCGGGCGACAAGAAGAAGATCGTCACGGAGGACCGGATCGTCGAATACGACTATTCGCGCGCCCGTATGGGCGGCGAGCCGTCTGTCAAGAACTTCCGCGGGGAGCAGGAGTTCACGTCGGCGATTCTCACCGTCACGGAGGGAAAGGCTCCGAAGGTCCTCTTCACCTCCGGCCATGGAGAACGTGCCTTCGACACCGCTCGCAGCCGCGAGGGGTTCTCGGAGGTCGCCGAATCGCTGAAGGCCGACAACTGCTCGGTCGAGGGCTGGGCGTCTCTCGGTGCTCCCGCCGTGCCGGCCGGAACGGACCTCGTCGTGGTGGCGGGTCCACGCTCGCCGTTCACAGAGGCGGAGCGGAACGTGCTGAAGGCGTACCTCGACGCCGGCGGGAGCGCGCTCCTGTTCCTCGACGTGGAGTTCTCGCCGGGCGCCGGGTCCACGCTCTCCGACTTCGGGCTGGCGCCCCTCCTCGCGTCCATGGGCATGACGCTCGACAGCGATGTTGTGGTCGATCCGAAGAACGCGCTGCCCATGATGGGGGCCGAAACGGTGTTCGCGAAGTCGTACCGGACGCATCCCGTGACGAAGCTCCTCGGCGGAGTCCCCGTCGTTTTCCCTCTCGCCCGGTCGGTCAGCGCGGCGAAGACGCCGGTCGCGGGATGGAAGGTCACGCCTCTCGTCGAGACGTCGGCCGACGGCTGGGGTGAAACGAACCTCAAGGATCTCGAGAGCTCGAGCCAGCCACGCAAGGACGACAAGGACATCGCGGGACCGGTTTCCCTCGCGATCGCGGCCGAGGCGGACGCGCCCGCGGTACCGCCGGTGGCAGCGACGCCGCCCTCGTCCCCGCCCACGCTTCCGGCGCCCCCGAAGAGAGCCGCGCGCGTCGTGGTGTTCGGGGACGCCGATTGGGCCTCGAACGCGGGCATCGCGAACGCCGCGAATCGGCTGCTCCTCTCGTCGGCGGCGAACTGGGCCCTCGAGCGGGAGTCGCTCGTCGCGATCCCGCCGAAGAGCGCGGACCAGGTGGCCGTCACGCTGACGCGCCGCGACATCTCCCAGGTCGCGTTCGTCGTGATGCTTCTTCTGCCGCTCGCGGCCGTCGCACTCGGCATCGCGATCTGGGTTCGCAGGAGAAAGTGATCGCGCGATGCCGACGAAGAAGCTTCTCGTTCTGAGCGGAGTCTTTCTGGCGCTTCTCGCGTTCGTCGTGCTCTTCGAGCGCAAGGAGCCGACCTCCGAGGAGCGGGCGAAGGCGGCGAAACACCTCGTCGAAGTGAACGCGGAAGACGTCGTCTCGGTCCTGCTCGAGCGGCCGGGCCTGCCGAAGGTGGAGCTCCTCAGGCATGAGAAGAACCGCTGGTCGCTGAAGGGCGATCCCGGGGGACCTGCCGACGGATTCGCGGCCGAGAGCCTCGTGGGCGACCTCGGGCGTCTCGACGTCGTGGGCGAGGTGCGCACGGACGTGGACCCGAAGGAGTTCGGGCTGGACGCTCCGAAGGCGAAGGCGACGCTCACGTTCCGGGACAAGTCCGTGAAGACGTTCCTGTTCGGACAGGCGATTCCGGGAACGGACGCGACCGCCGCTTCGGAAGGCGCGCGCTTCGCCGCGGTCCGCGCGGCTCCGCTCGCGGCCCTCACGAAGCCGGTCGACGAGTACCGGAGCCACTCCCTGTTCGAGACCCCGTCGTCCGAGATCACGCGCCTCACGATCACGAAGGGCCCGAACACGGTCGTCGTGGCGCGCGGTGCCAAGCCCGACCGCGCCGCGGGCGGATGGAAGATGGAGAAACCCGTCGCGGATTTCGCGTCCGACACGTTCGTGGACCGCCTGCTCGGCGATCTCGCGAGCGAGAGGATCTCCGAGTTCCCGGCGATCCCCCCCGGGGATCTGGCGCGGGTCGGGCTCGCGCCAGGCTGGGCGACCGTGAAACTCGAGAAGGGAACGGAAGTCGTCGTGACGGTTTCTTTCGGCTCCGCGAAGGCGGATACCGGCGGCAAGATCTACGCGAAGATCGGCGGCGTGGTGGGGGTCGTCGACGACCGGGTCCGGGAGTCGCTCGACACCGAGATCTCCGCATGGCGCGAAGGCAAGGTCCTGCCGGTCGATCTCCCCGCTCTGCGCCGTGTCTCGATCGCCGCGGACGAGCTTCGCGCGGGCGCGGAGAGGGTGGACGGGGCGTGGCGCTCGTCGGGACGCGACATCCCGGCGCGGATCGTGGAGGCTCTCGGCAGCACCGTCGCGCGCGCCGACGTGAAGGCCTTTCTGCCGAAGCGCTCGGGAAAGTCTCTCAAGGAGAAGCCCCTCGCCACGCTCGAGCTGCTCACGGAGGGAGAGACACCGCTGAGGGTCGTCTCGTTCTTCGAATCGCCCGGACCGCCGGGAGTTCTCGCGGAGGTTACCGGCCGCCCGGAGCCCATGCTCGTCGACCGGGCCGTTCTCGAGGATTTGAGGAGCCAGGCGGCTGCGCTTCGGGACGCCGCGGCGGGGAAGGAACCCGCGAAGGCGAAGGAAACGCGGCCTTCTTCCGCGCCCGCGACACCCACCGCGCCGGCCGTGGCGCCGAAGAAGAAAAAGTAGGAGCCCTTCAGCTCTTCCTGGTGCCGGGCGAGGAGCGCACGGGTTCCTTCGGATCGTCCGCGTCCCGGCGGATGCCCCTCGCCTTCGCCCTCTCGTCCGCGTTCCGCTCGAGCGTCGCGAGACGGGAGAGTCGTTCCGTCTCTTTCTCACGCTCGACCTGCGCGGTTTTCTTCTTCGCTGATCCGAGGAACGAGCTTGCCGCGAGAACGATCTTCAGGTGGAGCTGGCCCGTGAACTTCGCGTTCTCCCCGAAGGCGCCGATGAACGACGCCCCGTTCAGGCGCGCCTCGGAAAAGTCGGCGCCTCCGATGTTCGCCTGCTTGAACGCGGCGCCGTCGAGCTTGGCGCCGACGAGCTGCGCGAAGCGCAGGTCGCTGGCCGAGAAATCGGCATCCTCGGCCTCGATCCCGAAGAGATTCGCGCCGGAGAGATCCGCGCCGACCGCATTCGCGCCCGAGAGCCGCGACCTCTTCAGGTTCGCGCGGCGCAGATTCGCCCGCGCGAGTTTCACCTTGGCCATGATGCAGCCCTCGAGATTCGCTTCCGAGAGGTCCGCGCCCGAGAGATCGGCCTCCGTGAAGTTCGATCCCCGGAGGTTCGCGCGGGCTCCGTTCGCCTCGATGAGCCGCGCCCCCGTGAAGTTCGGGAGGCGCATCCTCGGGGTCCTGAGGTCCATCTTGTCCAGCGCCGCCCCCGTGAAGTCGGTTTCTTCGAGCTGGGCGCCGAGGAAGATCGCATTCCGGAAGTCGGAGCGGTGCGCGCTCGTCTTCCTCATGACGGCGTCCGAGAAGTTCGCGGCCTGCGCCACGACCCTCTCGAAATCGGACTCGGAGAGGTCCGCGCCGGTGAAATCCGCCCCGTTCGCCTCGGCGCCTCGCAGCACCGCGCGCTGAAGCTTGGCGCCCTTGAACGACGTGCCCGTGAGTTTCGCGTCGCGGAAGAAGGACAGGGTGAGGTTCGCCTTGTCGAAGCTGCCCTTCCGATACGTCACGCCGTCGAAGATCGCCTGCGTGAGATCGGTCCCCTCGAAGACACACCGATCGAGCTGCGCGCCGCGGAAGTTCGCGTAGAGGAGCCGGCCATAGGAGAAATCCGTCGCCGTGAAGTCGGTGCCGTCCAGCTTCGCTCCGGTCATGTCCACCGCGGTCATCACCGATTCCCGGACGGTCGCGCTCCTCAGGGTGGAGTTCCTCAGGCTCGCGCCGATGAACGAGACCCGTTCGAAGAGGAGGTAGTCGAGGTCCGTTTCCGACAGGTCGGCGCGGTCGAGCTTCGATCCGTTCAGCGACGACCCTGTGAAGATGGCGCGCGAGAGCGAAGCTCCCTCGAGGTTGCACGCCTCGAACTTCGCGCGCGACAGATCCGCGCCGGCGAGGTTTTTTCCCGAGAGGTCGACGCCGTTCAGCCGCGACTCGGTGAAGTCGGGCGTCAGGGAGGGCCGCTCGGCCCGCCACTCGTTCCAGTCGGGCGACTGGAGGCGTTCGAGATGTTCCGGGTTCACGGCCTTGTAGTTTACCGGAGCCTGTAACATGAGCGCGAATGAGCGAAATTGCGGTTCGCGGACCCGAGAGGATCCGGCGTGCGCTGATGGGGGGCTATCCGCTTCTCTACGTTGTCTCCTGGGAAGAAGTGCGCGTCGAGAGGGCGATCGCGGCACTCGCGCAGAAGTTCTACGAGAAGCCGGTGCCCTTCGCGGTCTGGAGCTGCGTCGACGGGATCGTGTCGGGAACCGACCGCTGGCCCGACACCGCGGACCCGCTCAAGGCGCTCGACGCGATCCTCGCCGCCACCGGCCCGGGGTTCTTCCTCATGAAAGACCTCACCGCGTTCGTCGGCAAGCCCGAAGTCGTGCGGCGGCTTCGAGACGCCTACCGCGCGCTCAAGGGCAAGGGGAAGTTTCTCGTCCTCGTCTCCCCGCGTCTCGTCGTGCCCGACGACCTCCGGAAGGAAATCTACGTCCTCGACTACGACCTGCCGGACGAGACCGAGATCCTTCTCCTCCTCTCACACCTCGGGAAGCGCTACTTCGGCGAAAAGGGCCTCTCGGACGAGGACGCGAAGCGTCTCGCGATGGGCCTGAAGGGCCTCACGCAGGACGAGACCGAACACGTCGTGTCCCGCGTCTTCTCGCGGCGTCCGGTCTTCGACGAAGAGTCTTACTTCGAGGTTCTCGCCGAAAAGGAACAGGCGACCCGGAAGGACGGAGTCCTCGAGTTCGTTCCGCCGCGCTTCTCCCTCGCCGACGTTGGAGGGCTCGAGAACCTCAAGGAATGGCTCGTGAAGCGGAAGAAGCTCTTCACGAAGGAGGCGCTCGACGCCGGGATGCCCGTGCCCAAGGGAATCCTCCTCATGGGGATGTCGGGCTGTGGGAAGTCCCTTTCCGTGAAGGCGATCTCCGCGCTCTGGAACCTGCCGCTCTTCCGTCTCGACATGAACCTCGTGTTCGGCACCGACAATCCCGAGCAGACGTTCCAGCGCGCGCTCCGCACCGTCGAGTCTCTCTCGCCCGCGCTCCTCTGGATCGACGAGATCGAGATGGCGATCACGGGGGGACGGGAAGCCGGGACGGGGGGCGACGCGGCTCTCGGGCGCATCTTCTCGACGTTCCTCACGTGGATGCAGGAAAAGCAGGGGCTCGTCTTCGTCGCGGCCACGGCGAACCGGATCCACCTCCTGCCCGCCGAGATCATCCGAAAGGGCCGCTTCGATCAGGTGTTCTTCATCGACCTGCCGAACGAGAACGAGCGGAAGGCGATCTTCACGGTTCACCTGAAGAAGGTCGGGTCCGACCCGAGCCTCTTCGACGTGGTGTTCCTCGCGAAGGCGACGAAGGGTTTCGTGGGCTCGGAGATCGAGGCCGCCGTCCAGGCCGCCGCCGTCGAGGCGTTCAACCAGGGGCGGAAGCTGAACGAGGACGACATGTCGAAGATGCTGACGGCCACCGTGCCGCTCTCGCGGACGATGGACGAGCAGATCAAGGCCATCAAGAGCTGGGCGCACGATCGCGCGATGCCGGCGTCGAAGGCCTGACGTAAACGCGACCGTGAACACTCGCGCAGCGGCGAAAAAGGCCGGCGGAAAAAAGAAACCAGCCGCGAAAAAGGCGGCCCCCAAGAAGGCCACCACGAAGAAGGCCTCGAAAAAATAGCGCAACGCCCGGGGCAGTTTGGTCGCTCGCGTATCGAACGGGACACTCTTTGCTCGGAGGCTGGAGGAGCGCAGGCTCAGCGCAGCGGCGGGGGAGGAGGGGCCGTTCCTTCGGAAACCACGATCACCGCGGTGCCATAGCAGAGGACTTCCGTGACGCCCTGCATGACCTCCGTGGCGTCGTAACGGACTCCGATGACCCCGTTCGCGCCGATGTCGCGCGCGTGGCCGAGCATCATGTCGAAGGCCTCGTTCCGGGTCTTCTCGCAGAGCTCGGTGAAGAGCGTGATGTTCCCTCCCACGAGCGTCTGCAGCGATCCGCCGATCGTCCCGAAGATCGATCGGGAGCGGACCGTGATGCCGCGAACGACGCCGAGGTTTCGGGACACCCGGTAGCCGTCGAGCGTGAACGTCGTCGTCGTCATGGGGTGCGTCATAGAGGGTCCCTCCTTCAGTTCCATCGGGAGTCGAGCTCCGGCCGCCGGAACGGCGCGAGGAAGTCGAGCCGTTTCTGGACGGCCGCGATGTAGGTGAGAGCCCAGTCGTACCGCTCCTCGAGGCGGTCCATCAGGAGCACCCGGTACCCGTCCTCGGCGTCGAGACCGAGCCGGGTGAGCGCTTCGTTCACGAACCCCTCATCCGAGAGATGCGGCGGCAGAGACCGGGACTGTTCGCGGCCGACGGAGTCCGCCAGGCGCTCGACGCTCTTCGCGAGAAGGCGCCGCAGCTCGAGCGGGGTGGGTGCGCCCGGAACGGCCGGAAGCGTACGCATGGGGAGCGGGGAAACCTCGGCGACGCGATAGGGCGCAGAGGCTTCACTCTCGGCCGCGATGCGATACCGGAACACGCCCCTGAGGAGGATGTTCGAACGGCCGTCGTCGAGGGATTCGTGCTCCACGACTTCGCCCGCGCAGCCCACCTCGAAGACCGCCGGCCGGCCCGCTTCGTTCGGGGGAGCCGAGGGATTCAGGAGCTGGATTCCGAGGAGACGATCGCCGTTGAGCGCGTCCGCGAGCATGGACCGGTAGCGGGGTTCGAAGATGTGAAGCGGAAGCTCCGTGCCCGGAAGCAGGAGCACGTTCGGAAGCGGAAACAGGGGGAGGAGCCAGCGTGTCGTCATGGGTGGAAAATGATGCAACCTGATCGGTGTCGTCCCGATTCCGCCATGTTATCTTTCCCGGCGATGGCGAACAAAGACGACCGCTACGAGGAGAACGCGCCCGGCAAGTTCTACGTCGACACACAGTGCATCGACTGCGATGTCTGTCGCGTCACGGCCCCCGCGAATTTCACACGACAGGAAGACAAGGGCTTTTCGTACGTGATGAAACAGGCGGAGACCCCCGAGGAAGAGGCGCAGTGCCAGGAAGCGATAGATTCCTGCCCGGTCGAGGCGATCGGGAACGACGGGGAGTAAGAAGAAAGTCGGAAGAAAGGCGGAAGAGGGCACGGCGACCCCTTTCCCTTTCTAGGAGCCTTGCAGACCGATGCCCGCCGCGAGAGCCCTTCTCGCGTGGTAGCTGGATCTGACGAGCGGTCCCGACTCGACCACGCCGAATCCGAGAGCCTCGCCTTCTTTCCGGATCTCCTCGAACTCCTGCGGTGTGTAGTACCGCTCGATGGGCAGACGGCGGGCGTGCGGCTGCAGGTACTGGCCCACGGTCACGACATCGACGCCGGACGCGCGCAGATCCCTGAGAGTCGAAGAGAGCTCCTCTCTCGTCTCGCCCAGGCCGACCATCAAACCGCTCTTCACCTTCAAAGAATTCTTCCCGTCTTCGTCCTTTCTCTCCGCGGCCCGCCGGAGGAGCTCGAGTGAGCGCGAATAGGTCGCGTCCGGCCGCACGCGCCGGTAGAGGCGCTCGACGGTTTCGGTGTTGTGATTCAGGACCTCCGGGGCCTCCGCCAGGACCGTCGCGAGCGCCGCCTCGCTTCCGAGGAAATCCGGAACGAGGACCTCGACCGTGACGCCGGGCGTGAGCGCGCGGATCTCCCGGATCGTCGCGGCGAAGTGTGCGGCGCCGCCGTCTGGCAATTCGTCGCGGTTCACGGACGTCACGACGGCGTGGAGGACCCCGAGCGCTTTCACGGCCTCGGCCACGTGGCGCGGCTCCTCGGGGTCGAGCGGTTTTCCGGACCCCTGCGCGACCGCGCAGAAGCCGCAGTGCCGCGTGCAGACGTCACCCATGAGCATGAACGTCGCCGTCTTTTCGACGCCCCAGCATTCGAAGAGGTTCGGACAACGCGCCTCCTGGCAGACCGTGTTCAGGCGCTTGTCCGCGACGAGCGCCGCGATGCCTCGCGAGAGCTCGTTGTCGTGCACACGGACTTTCAGCCACTCCGGCCGGGGGGTGATCCCATAGAGAGGGCGGGCGGCCTCGTTCACGGCGCGAGTGTACCGGGACGCGCTAGGATCGGAGTCCGCACGAAAAAAGGAACGAAACGAGGAGACTTCAATGGTGTCCATTCCGTCACTCTGGCTGCCCATCCTGCTCTCGGCGATCGCCGTCTTCATCGCGAGCTCGGTCATTCACATGGTTCTCGGCTACCACGCCTCCGACTACCGGAAGGTGCCCGCCGAGGACGAAGTCATGGAGGCGCTCCGGAAGTTCGACATCCCACCCGGGGACTACATGATCCCGTGCGCCGAAAGCGCGAAGGGCTGGAAGGATCCGGCGTTCCAGGCGAAGTTCAAGGCCGGGCCTCGCGGCATGTTGACCGTCTTCGGCGGCGGTTTCGACATGGGCAAGCAGTTCGTCCAGTGGTTCCTCTACTCGATCCTCATCGGAGTCACGGCGGCGTACATCGCGGGGCGCGCCCTCGGTCCCGGTGCGCCCTACCTCGAGGTTTTCCGGTTCGCGGGCGCGACGGCGTTCTTCGGGTACAGCCTCGCGCTCCTCCAGTTTTCCATCTGGTACAAGAGGAGCTGGGGCGCGACGCTGAAGAGCGCGTTCGACGGCCTGATCTACGGCCTTTTGACGGCCGGCTTCTTCGGCTGGCTCTGGCCGCGGTGAGCGAGAGGCCCGTCTCTCTCTCCTAGCCTCGGCCCTTGATCCCCTGACGTGCGGCCCACTGCCAGACGGGGTCCCACGCGTGGTAGACGCAGCGGACCCCTTCCACCTCTTCCTCTTCGATGCGGGCGGGGAAGCGGACGTCGACGGTGTGTTCCACGGCGGCGCGGGCGGCTTCCCGGACGACGAGCCACTCGCGTGTGTCCGTGGCGTCCTCCGAGCCCTCGTGATACGGATCGACGCCGAGCGTGAGGAGCGTCGGCAGGTTCTTCGGGCTGCACTCGACGTCCAGGATCTTGACGGCCTGAAGCCGGTTTCGTCCGCTGGGATCGGTCAGGAACTCGCGGACCGCGACGTGCAGGTCCTGGGGATCGAAATAGGCGAACGCCATGAGAGCGTCGCACCGCACCGACGGCTCGACGTCGAGGAGGAGATCACGGATTTTTTCCGCGAGCGGCCGGAACGGCTCGAGCCGGGCCGGCGTGTCGTCCTGGAGGCCCGCGAAGACGAACAGTCCCGCCCGCCGGGTGTCGGCGTCCGAATCGACGAGAGCCTGGGCGACGAGGCCGACGGTCTCGTCGTCGACCGGCGCTCTCACGATCCGGTCGAAGGCGAGCGTCTCGCCTCCGCCCGTGTAGGGCGCGATGCGCTCGGTGAGGAGCTCGTAGATCGCGCGACTTTCGTGCTCCGTCATGGCGATTCACCTTTCTCCCGTTCGAAGACGTCGAGGAAGTGGCTCACGAAGCATTCTGCGACCTCCGGCACCGAAGCCGGCGGAATTCCGGGACGTTCCTTCGAAAGGGACGTCACGCCGCCGTCGGCGATCCCGCACGGGATGAAGAGCGAAAACCTTGCCAGGTCCGTCGCGACATTCAGGGCCGCTCCGTGCGTCGTGACCCATCGCGAGAGGTGGACTCCAATCGCGGCAAGCTTGTCGTTTCCCACCCAGATCGACGCCCAGCGCCCGGGAAGCGCACTGCGCCCGGCCGGGACGCCGAAATCGGCGGCGGTCCGGATCAGGACCTCTTCGAGGTCGCGCACGTAACGGCGCACGTCGCGGCGTCCGGAAGAGAGGTCGAGGACGGGGTAGGCGACGAGCTGGCCGGGTCCGTGAAACGTCAGCTTGCCTCCGCGGTCGGCGATACGGAGCTGGACGCCTCTCTGGAGGAGGAGATCCTCCGTGACGAGCAGCTCGCCGAGGTCGGCGTTGCGGCCCGCGGTGATGACGTCCGCGTGCTCCAGGAGGAAGAGCGTCTCGCGCCCGCCGGACTTGACGCGCGTCTCGGCCTCCTTCTGGAGCGCAAAGGCCGCGTCCCAGGAGACTCGGCCTTCAGGGAGAAGCGAGACGACGTCGATGGGGCGCATGGCGAATGTTACAGCGATCGGGGCGTTGACCTAGACTCGCTCGCCATGACGCTCCCACGCCGGTCGCTGCTCGCAGCTTTCGTCCCGTTTTTCCTCGCGTCTCACTCCGCAATTCTCTCCTCCGTTCTCTCCGCGGCGCCCGCCGAAGGCACGCCGCGTGCGGCCGCCGCCGGTTCCGCGCTGGATGCCGTCGTGTCGCTCTCCTCGCCCGGCCGGTTCGACAAATACCCCTCCGCCGCATTCGACGCCGCGGGCGACCTCTGGTGCGCGTACACGTCGACGGACGGCGGCAACGACCGCGTCGTCGTCCGTCGGCGCAAGGGCGGCTCGTGGGGAACGGAGGAGCGCCTCGACGCGGGTGACGGAATCGAATCCGGCGCGAAGCTTCTTCTCGACGGCAGAAGGTGCCTGCGCGCATTCTGGCACGGGCGACGCAACGGGGAATGGGCGATCTTCTCGCGGACGCGGACGGGCGGAGGATGGGGCGAGGAGACGAGGATTTCCGGGAAGGGAAGAGACGCGCTGCATCCCGCCGTGGCGCGCGATACCGGCGGGCGAGTGTGGGTCGCGTGGGAGGTTCTGAAGAGAGGAGGATTCTCGGTCGACCTCGTCTCGGAGAGCGGATCGGTGTTCTCCCCTCCGGCGCGGATCGCGAGTAACGGGAGCGACCGGCGGCCCGCCCTCGCGGCGGCCCCTTCCGGCGGCGTCTACATCGCGTGGGACTCGACGCGGACGGGCAACTTCGACGTCTTTCTCGCGCGGGCCCGCGCGACACCGGGAGGCCCACCGCGCGTCGACACAGCCCTCCCGGTCACCTCGGACGCCGCGATAGACGACTCGCCGTCACTCGCTTGCGCGGCGGACGGGACGCTCTGGATCGCGTGGAACTCGATGCGCGGACACTCGGCCGACCCGTTCCGCTCGGACCGGCACGGAGGAGACGCCTTCGTGAGGACCTACCGGGACGGTGTGCTTCGTGCCCCCCCGGGCACCGCGCCCTCGGCGCTTCCGGGTCAGGTGAGCTTCGGGGCCGTCGACAAGTCCGCTCGCGATGTCGAGGAACCCTACTGGCACTGGAAGCAGACTCAGAACTACCCTTCGGTCTTCCTCGACGGAGCAGACCGTGCGTGGATCGTCTGGAGAACGGATGCCACGGGGGCCCATAACTTCGACCTGTGGGCGCGCGTCCATGACGGCCGGCGCTGGTCTGCCGAGCTTCATCTGACGACATTCTCGCCCGGCCGCGACGAGTTTCCGGCTGCGGCGCTCGGGCCCGACGGATCACTCGCTCTTGTCTGGGAGGCGCAGGCCCTGCCGGAGCCCGGGGAGGTCCTGTCCGGCGGCGACGTCGACGCCTACAACACGCATTCGAACAGAAACGTGATCCTCGCCGGACGCCTGACGGCGCCCACAGAGGCGTGGACGCCGGCTGAGATCGCCGCAGTTCCCCCAGACCGTTTCGACCCGCGCCCCGACCTCGAGCCGCCGGCGCCCGGGCCCGAACCGCGCACGGCCACGGCGGGCGGGGGACGGTGGCACGTCTACTTCGGCGACCCTCACAGCCACAGCATCCTCTCGGACGCGAAGACCGGGCTTCCGGACCAGCTCCTCGCGCTCGCCCGCGACCCGCTCCGCCTCGATTTCGCGGTCGTGAGCGACCACGCCGAGATGGGTCTTCTTCAGCCCTCCGAGTTCGCGGAGATCCGCGCGACCGCGGCGGCGTTCGACGAGCCCGGACGCTTCGTGAGCCTCGCCGGCTGGGAGTGGACCGCGGGCTCCCTCTTCGGGCACCGCGTACTCCTCTACGGGGACGCCGGTCCCGAGCGCACGCTGCGCTCCTCGGATCCGGACAGCGACACGATCGAGAAGCTCTATCGCCACGCGAAAGAGCACGGAGCGCTCCTGTCCCCTCACCACACGGGGCACGCGCTCTGGGGCCGCTGGAACCCGGGCGCGCCGCACGACGAGGCGCTCGAGCCGAACTTCGAGATCGCGTCGTGGCACGGCCGTTACGAGTTCTACGGCAACCCGCGAGAGGGAAGGCGGCAGGTGCCGGGCCACCAGTACCAGGACGCTCTCCGCCTCGGCCGACACGTCGGCGTCATGGGAGCGAGCGACACGCACCACCTTTCCCCGGGAGAAGGCGGGCTCACCGCGGTCCTCGCGGAGAAGCTCGACCGCGCTTCGATCTTCGAGGCGATCCGGGACCGCCGCAACTACGCGACGACGGGCGCGCGCATCGTCCTGGAATTCACGGCCGACGGCGCACCGATGGGCTCGATCCGTACGGCTTCGGGTCCGCTCACGCTGGCCGTGCGCGTCGAGGGGACGGCACCAATCGACCGGATCGAGATCGTCCGGAATCTCCGCGACACGTTCGCGGCGGTCCGGATGAGGCAGACGCCAGGCGCGCCGGAGGCCGAATATGTTCTCTACGACCCGAAGGAACCGCAGGCCGTGACCTGGCTTCCGGCCGCGGACGCCCGGCGCGTCTCGTTCACCGTCCAGGATTCACCGGATGCCTCGGGGGAGACGAGCTGGTACGTAAGGGTCACGCAGGCCGACGGCGAGCAGGCCTGGTCGTCGCCGATCTGGGCGAGGCGCTGACGATCGTCTAGTCCAGCTCGGGCCAGGAACCCTTTTCGAGGGCCGACTTCACGACGTTCACAAAGGCGTCACCCTCCGCTCCGTCGATGATCCGGTGGTCGAACGTCAGCGCGATGTATCCCATCGTCTTGATCGCGAGAGAGTCCGAGCCGTCCGGCATCTCGACGACTTTCGCGCGCTTCTCGATCGCGCCGACGCCGAGGATCGCGACCTGCGGCTGGTTGATCACGGGAGTCGCGAAGAGCGAGCCGAAGGAGCCGTGGTTCGTCACGGTGAAGGTCCCGCCTGCGACCTCGTCGGGCACGAGCTTCTTCGCGCGAGCCCGAGCGGCGAGGTCGTTCGCGGCGCGCGCGAGGCCCACGATCGAGAGGTCGTCGGCGCGCCGGATGACGGGGACGATGAGGCCCCAGTCGAGGGCGACCGCGATGCCGAGGTTCACTTCGCGGTGGTGGACGATGTCGTCGCCGACGATCGACGCGTTCACGAGGGGCCGGGCCTTGAGCGCCGCGACCGCCGCCTTGAGGATGAACGGCAGGTACGACAGCTTCGTCCCGTACTGCTCCTCGAAGCGGCCCTTCACGCGGTTGCGCAGCTTCGCGATCGACGAATAGTCGATCTCGAAGACCGTCGTGACGTGGGCGGACGTCTGCTTGGACTCGACCGTGCGCTGAGCGATTTTCTTGCGCATCGCGCTCATCGGCTCGATCGTGATGTTGCTCCCCGACGGGAAGGAGAGGGCCGTCGCGGAGGGCGCGGGAGCGCGCGCCGGAACGGGAGCGTCGGCCGGGCGAGCGGCGATCGCGGCTGGCTGGGAAGGAGAAACGGGAGTCTCGGAAATCGGCTTGGAAGGCGCGGGAATCGCGGCCGCACTCTGAGACGGCGAATCCGCGGGGCCGGCAACCCGCACACCCTTCGAAGAATCTTCTCTCCCTGCCCCCGGCGTCGCCAGGTACGCCTCGATGTCCTGTTTCGTCACGCGGCCGGAGATGCCGGTCCCGGGAATCTTCGAGATGTCGACGCCCTTCTCCTCCGCGATCGCACGGACGACGGGCGACGACCGGCGCTTCACGAGGTCTTCCTGGGATTCGCCGGGCTGCGGCGGCTGCAGGGGAGCGGGGGGCGAAGGAGGCTTCGGAGAAGAGGGGACCGAGGACTGATGAGACGGCGCGGGTGCGGGTCCGGCGGCTTGCGCCGGCGCCGCCGCGGGGGCTGCAGCTCTCTCACCCTTCGAAGAATCTTCTCTTGATCCAGCGGCCTGAGCCGCCATTCCCGCAGGAGTCGAGCTCTTTATTTCATTCGCAGAATCTGTTTCGCTCGTTGCCGGCGGCGGAGCCGGAGCCGCCGCGGGAGCCGGTGCGGCCGCCTCGCCAGCCTCGGAGAGGCGTGCGACCACCGTGTTGATCGGGACGGTCTGGCCCTCGGGAACGAGGATCTCGAGGAGCGTCCCGGCGCCGGGGGACGGGATTTCCGCGTCGACCTTGTCGGTCGAGATCTCGAAGAGGGGCTCGTCGCGCTTGACCGCGTCTCCCGGCTTCTTGAGCCACTTCGTGAGCGTTCCTTCGGCGATCGACTCGCCCATCTGGGGCATGATGACGTTGGTCGGCATGGTCTTTTTTCTCCGGTCAGCTAGTAGCGCACGAGCTTACGCGCGGCGGCAAGCAGGGTGTTCACGTTCGGGAGGAACGCCTCCTCGAGGGGAGGAGAGTACGGCACCGGCGTGTCCGGCGCCGTGACCCTCAGGATCGGGGCGTCGAGCCACTCGAAGGCCTTTTCGGAAAGCGTCGCGGAGACCTCGGCGCCGAGCCCGCCCGTGCGCGTGTCCTCGTGGAGGACGAGACACTTCCCGGTGCGGCGAACGGATGCGAGGATCGCCTCCTCGTCGAGCGGGAGAAGCGTCCGGAGGTCGAGGATCTCGGCCGAGACGCCGTCTTTCGCGAGGAGATCGGCCGCCTCGAGAGCGGTCCAGACCATCGCGCCGTACGTCACGACTGTGAGATCCGTGCCGGATCGCCGGATCGCGGCCTTCCCGATCGGCACGACATAGTCCTCCTCGGGCACGCGGTCCTTCACCCTGCGATAGAGGAACTTGTGCTCCAGGAAGAGAACCGGGTCGTCGTCGCGGATCGCGGCCTTCAAGAGGCCTTTCGCGTCGTATGCCGTCGCGGGGGCAACGACTTTGAGGCCCGGAGTTTTCACGAAATACATCTCGGGACTCTGCGAGTGGTACGGCCCCCCGTGCACGCCGCCGCCGCAGGGGCCGCGCACGACCATCGGCACGCCGACGCCGGTCCGGTAACGGTTCTTTGCCGCGAAGTTCGTGAGGAGGTCGAAGGCGCGGGAGATGAAGTCGATGAACTGCATCTCGGCGACCGGCCGCATGCCGCGCATCGCCGCCCCGATGGCCCCGCCGACGATCGCCTCCTCGGCGAGAGGCGTGTCGAGGACACGGGCCTTTCCGAACCTCTCCTGCAGTCCCTCGGTCACCTTGAAGGCGCCGCCGTAGGCGCCCACGTCCTGGCCGAGGACGAAGACGCGCGGGTCGCGTTCCATCTCCTCGAAGAGCGCCTGCCGGATGGCTTCGAGGTAGAAGATCTCGACGCCGGCCGCGCCGTCCGTCGTGAGCGTGAGGGTCGCTCCGTCCCGTGCGACGCGCGGGTCGGCCATCAGAGGCCCCCCGAGTAGACGCCCGCCCGCGCCCTCTCGAGGATCCCCTCGTCCGCGTAGACGCCGCGGAACGTGAGAGCCGGCTCGGGAAACGGCGACGCCTCCGCGAACGCGACGTCGAGGTCCAGCTCTCTCTCGACCGCGTCGTGGATGCGCCGCCGTTCCGCGGCCGGCATCGCCCCCGAGGCCTCGAGCGCGGTTTCGAGCCGGGCGAGCGGGTCGCGGGCGCGCCACGTGGCGAGCTCCTTCGCGTCGACGTACGCCTGGGCGTCGTGCTCGGCATGGCCCTTCATGCGGTAAGTCTTGCACTCGAGGAGCGTGGGGCCACCCCCGGCGCGTGCGCGGTCGACGGCCGCCCGCGCGACCTCGTACACCATGAGCGCGTCGTTGCCGTCCACGACGACGCCCGGGATCCCGTAGCCGACCGCCTTGTCCGCGAGCGTTCGCGCGGCGCACTGCTTCTCGTAAGGCGTCGAGTACGCCCATCCGTTGAACTCGACGACGAGCACGAGAGGAAGCTTCTGCACCGCCGCGAAGTTGATGCCCTCGTGGAACGCGCCGACGGACGTGCCGCCGTCCCCGATGTACGTCATGCCGACGGTGTCCTTCCCCAGCATGCGGTCCGCGAGGAGCATCCCCGAGACGACCGGCACGAGCGTGCCGAGCATCGCGATCGGGGAGTACACGCCCTTCGCGGGGACGGAGAAGTGGAGGTTCGCGTCTTTTCCCCCGGACGGTGCGGTCGCGCGCGCCATGTACTGCGTGAGGACGTCGCGGGCGGGAATCCCCCGCGCGAGAACCGATCCGAGGTTGCGGATGAGCGGCGCGAGGATGTCGCCCTCGTCCAGCGCGAAGGCGGTCGCGACCGAGGTCGCCTCCTGGCCGAGCGAGCGGTAGAGTCCGCCGACTACCTTGCCCTGGCGATAGAGATTCACGAGCCTTTCCTCGAGCAGCCGGTTCAGCAGCATGCAGCGGTAGAGGTCCGCGAGGCGTTGGGGAGAAAGGGACGTCGTCATGTTTGGGGCCGCCGCGGAAGCGCGGAGGGAGGGCGATTATCGAAGCACGTCTCGAGGGGGTCAAACCGGCGCTTCCGGATCTTGAACATGCCCGGTGTGCTGGCTCACGGAATGACGGGCCCGGCGCGCAGGGACCATGGCCTTTCGCGCCCGGACCAGCGATAGGCCTTGCGGATGCCGTGCGGCGCCCTAGATTGTGGTCACGAAGCGAGGTCGCGCCGCCCGGGACGGCACACCGGTATCCGGATATTCCTGACATGATTCGAGGGAGATGAGAAAGGGAGACCCGAAATGAAGAGGTCGAGTCTGGTTCTCGTGGGCGCCTTCGCGGTGCTCGCATCTGGTGCCGCGACCGCGGCGCCGATCTACATGAAATTCGAGGGTGTCGACGGCGAGTCGGCGGCCGCGGACCATCGGGCCTGGATCGAGATCGAGTCATACAGCCTCGGGTCGAACTCCCTCCCTGCCTCACCTGCCGCCCCGTCACCCGCCGGCATCGCGAAAATCGGCCCCGGGACCCTCAGTTTCTCCAAGAAGATCGACAAGTCGTCGCCCGTGCTGCAGAAGTCCGCGGCCGCCGGGAAGGTTTTCCAGAACGTGTCTCTCGACATTCTCAAGCCGGGCGGCGGGAACACCTATCTCAAGTACGAGCTGAAAAACGTCATGATCTCGTCCTACTCGTTGGGCGGAGGCGGCGCCGTTCCGTCCGATCACGCGACGATCAACTTCGGGTCTGCCGAGCTGAAGTACGCCGCGCAGAAGAGTTCGTCGCGACCCGGCCCGGGCGTGGCCTCCCCCAACCGGTTCAGCCCGGGAGTCGTGAAATCGAAATGAGGGCGACTTCGGGGACCCGTTTTGCGAGCCGTGTCCCGCTCCTCGCGAACGGGGAAGCGTGGGGTGCCGCCCGTGAAGCGTCTTGACACCCAGCGGTCCCCGCGCCTACCCTTCGCGCCCATGAACGCCGCTGTCCTTTCCCGAAAGCCGAAGACCGCCGGGAAGACGACTCCGCCGATCGGCGGGCAATGGAGCGTTCTCTAGGTCGCGGAGCTTCGGCGATCGCAAGACACACCAGGGCCCGCCCGAAACGGCGGGCCCTTTCGTTTTTTCGAAGGAGCCCCGCATGTCACGACCCGATTCCCGCATTCCCGTCGCGATCCTCGGAGCCACGGGTGCCGTGGGGCAGCGCCTCGTCTCGCTTCTGGAAGGGCACCCTCAGTTCGTCCTCGCCGAGGTTGCGGCCTCGGAGCGATCGGCGGGGAGGTCCTACGCCGAGGCGACGCGGTGGATCCTTCCGGGCGACGTTCCCATGGCGGCCCGCGGCCTCCTTGTGACGGGCGTGGACGTCGACTTCTCGTCGCCGGTCCTCCTCTCGGGCCTCGACGCCGCGGTCGCGGACACGATCGAGCCGCTGCAGGCCGGCCGCGGCAAGCTCGTGGTCTCGAACACGAAGTCTTTCCGGATGCGCCCGGACGTTCCGCTCGTGATCCCCGAGGTGAACGCGGACCACCTCGCCCTTCTCGACGCCCAGCCCACGCGCGCCTCGGGCGGCGGGATCGTCACGAACCCGAACTGCTCCGTCGTCGGGCTCGCGATGGCGCTCGCGCCGCTCCACCGCGCGTTCGGGATCGAGGCGGTCACGGTCACGACGCTTCAGGCGCTGTCAGGGGCCGGCTATCCGGGTGTCCCCTCTCTCGACTCGAACGCGAACGTCGTCCCCTTCATCGACGGAGAGGAAGAGAAGATCGAGCGCGAGCCGAAGAAGATTCTCGGCCGCCTCGAGGCGGGGCGCGTCATCGACGCGGATTTTCCGATCAGCGTATCGGTCAATCGCGTTCCCGTGCGTGACGGCCATACCGAGTCTGTGTTCCTGAAGCTCCGCGCGAAAGCGTCCCTCGGGGACGTGAGGGCGGCGCTCGAGAGCTTCACGGGCGAGCCGCAGCGACTCAAGCTTCCTTCGGCCCCCGCGAGGCCGCTCGCTGTCCGCGACGAGCGCGATCGTCCGCAGCCCATTCGGGACGTGGACGCCGGGGCCGGCATGACCGTCACGGTCGGACGGCTTCGAGCGGATCCCGTATACGACGTGCGGTTCACCCTCCTCGTCCACAACACGGTGCGCGGGGCCGCCGGCGCGGCGCTGCTCAACGCCGAGCTCCTCCTCGCGCAGGGTCGCCTCGCGGCGCGAACGCTCGCGCGGTGACCGCTTGACCGACGTCCTCGAGTTTGGCGGGACCTCGGTCGCCTCCCGTCGAATAGAATCCCGGGCATGAGCGTCAAGGTTCCGGAGACCGCCGCCCTTCCCCTCACCCCCGAGCAGGAACGCATCCGCGCGGCGAAGGCGGACTGGCGGCAGAAAACCGCGGCGGCATTCGCGAAGACGCCCGCGTGGCGGAAGGACTTCACGACGGCCTCGTCGGCAGAGGTCAATCCGCTGGCGACGCCCGACGACCTCGGCGGCTTCGACTTCGCGCGCGATCTCGGCTGGCCGGGGGAGTTCCCGTACACGCGCGGCGTCCAGCCGACGATGTACCGCGGCAAGCCCTGGACGATCCGCCAGTTCGCCGGCTTCGGAACGGCTCGGCAGACGAACGAGAGGTTCAAGCAGCTCCTCGCCCACGGCCAGACGGGCCTCTCGACGGCGTTCCACCTTCCGACGCTCTACGGCTACGACTCCGACCATCCGATGTCGGCCGGCGAAGTTGGGAAATGCGGCGTCGCCGTGGACTCGCTCCGCGACTTCGAGGCGCTCTTCGACGGGATCGACCTCGGCACCGTTACGACCTCGATGACGATCAACTCGACGGCGCCGATCGCGCTCGCGATGTACCTCGCGGTCGCCGAGAAGCACGGGACGCCGTGGTCGAAGGTCGGCGGCACCCTGCAGAATGACATCCTGAAGGAATACATAGCCCAGAAGGAGTACATCTTCCCGCCCCGCCCGTCGATGCGTCTCGTGACGGACCAGTTCGCGTTCTGCGCAAAGAACGTCCCGAAGTGGAACACGGTGTCGATCTCCGGGTACCACATCCGCGAGGCGGGCTCGACGGCGCTCCAGGAGCTCGCGTTCACTCTGCGCGACGGAATGGAGTACGTGAAGTACGGGGTCGACGCCGGGCTCGACGTTGACGACTTCGCACCGCGCCTCTCTTTCTTCTTCAACGCGCACAACGACTTCTTCGAGGAGATCGCGAAATACCGGGCCGCGCGGCGGATCTGGGCGAAAGTCATGCGCGACCGCTACGGCGCGAAGAGGCCGGAAAGCTGGAAGATGCGCTTCCACTCGCAGACGGCGGGCGTCACGCTCACGGCGCAGCAGCCCTACAACAACGTCGCGCGCGTCGCGATCCAGTCGCTCGCGGCCGTTCTCGGCGGCACGAACTCCCTCCATGCCAACGCGCTCGACGAGACGCTCGCACTCCCGACCGAGTTCGCCGCGAAGATCGCGGTCCGGACGCAGCAGATCCTCCTCCACGAGACGGGCGTCGCGAACACCGTGGACCCGCTCGGAGGTTCGTATTTCGTCGAGGAGCTCACGAATCGGATGGAAGCTGGCACCCTCGACTATTTCCGGCGTATCGATGCGTACGGGGGGATGGTCGAGGCGATCGAGGCGGGATTTCCGCAGCGGGAGATCATGGACGCGGCGTACCGCTTCCAGCGCGCGTTCGACGCGAACGAAAAGGTCATGGTGGGCGTGAACGCGTTCACGGAGTCCGTTCCGGGTGACGACGTGTCGATCCTCACGATCTCCGAGGAGACGGCGGCCGAGCAGCTCAAGACGCTGAACGAGGTCCGGAGGCTCCGCGACGGGCGGGCCGTGACGCAGAAGTTGCACGACCTCAAGGCCGTCTGTGCGGGAGGCGGGAACGTAATGCCCCCGCTCGTGGAGGCCGTCAAGGTCTACGCGACCGTCGGCGAGATCTCGGACGTCATGCGCGAGGTCTTCGCGACGTACGAAGAACCTGCCGTCTTCTAGCGTCCAGCCGCGGCCCGTTTCTTGCGGAGTACACTTCATGTCGATGCCGGATAGACGCCGTTTTCCTCGTTTTCCCCGAACCGCGGCGGCCATCGCGTCGTTCGCGGCGATCTCGGCCGCGCCCCTTGCCGCGCAGACGAGTGCCGCCGAGACAGGGAAGGTCTCCGTCAAGGACGCGCTCGACCAGAAGGAGAGCCGCCGCCGCGAGGCCGTGGAGCATTACCTCAGGGCGAAGCTCTACGCGCAGGAGAGCGAGTTCGAGGCGGCCGTGCGCGAGTTCAAGAAGGCCGTGGAGCTGGACCCGACGGACGGCGCACTTCGGCGCGAGTACGGCGAACTTCTTCGCGACCTTCCGGTCTATCCGGAGGCCGAGAAGGAGGCCCGCAAGGCCGTCGAGCTCTCGCCCGCGAGCGCGGGGGCGCACCGGCTCCTCGGGCAGGTCCTTCTCGCGACCGCGAAGGAAGGCCCGCGCCTCGAGGAGGCCGCTTCGCAGCTGAAGACGGCGAACGAGCTGGCCCCCTCCGACCCGCAGGGCGCGGTCGCATACGCCCAGGTCCTCCTCCGCCTCGACAAGGCGAAGGAGGCATCAGCGGTTCTGGAAGGCGTTCTGGAGCGCGCGAACGGTCCGGCCGTACTTCTCCTCTACGGCGAGACCCTGGAGCGGAGCAACCAGCTTCCGCAGGCCGAGGAGGTCTACAAGGGACTCCTGAAGCTCGACCCGGAGAACAGGGCAGCGCTTCTGGGCCTGCTCCGCGTTTACGACCGGGGGCGTCAGTTCGACAAGGCGGCGCCCATCCTCCAGAGCTTTCTGAAGCAGCAGCCCGGGAACCTCGGGCTCAAGACCCAGTACGGCGGCCTCCTCCTCCGCGCGCGCCGCTTCGCCGAAGCGCGCAAGATCTTCGAAGAGGTGCTCGCGGGCGACCCCGGGAACCGCGAAGCCCTGCGCCTCTATGCGGCGCTCCTCTCGGAGACGCGCGAGCCCGACAAGGCCGACGAGGCTCTCCGCAAGCTTCAGGGTCTCGACCCCGACGATCTCGAGGTTCCCTACCGGCGTGCGATGAACTTCCTCGAGGCCCGAAGGATTCCGGAGGCGGAGACCGTCCTCCGGGATCTGCGCGCGTCGGTTCTCGCGAAAAAGCCGAACGGACCGGAGATCGCCCAGATCGACGGCCAGCTCGGGTACGCGGCGTACCTCAGGAAGGACTACGCGGCGGCGGTTGCGCGGCTCGAACCGCATCTCCGCGGGGAAGACGGCCTCAATCCGCAGGCGTACGGCCTGCTTCTCCAGATCGCACGCGACCGCGAGGACTGGGCTGAGGGGCTTCGCCTTTCGAAGGATGCCTGGGAGAAGGCGCCGAAGAAGACCCCGATGCTCCGGGCGAACTACGCCGAGTTCCGGCTCCGGTCGTCGTCCGGAGAAGAGCAGGCCGAGGGCGCGAAGATGCTCGACGCGCTTGCCGCCGAGGACAAGGCGGGGACGCTTCTCGCCGCCGACGCCTGGCAGCGGCTCGACAAGTACGGGCGCGCGGCCGCAGTGGCCCGCGGGGGCCTGGAACGAGACAAGGAGGACCCGGACCTCCTCTTCCGGCTCGCCGCGTCCCTCGAGCGCGAGAAAAAGCTTTCGGAATCGGTGGACGCGTTCGAGAAGCTCCTGAAGGTCCGGGCCGACCACGCTCCGGGGATGAACTATCTCGGCTACATGTGGGCGGACCGGGGCGAGAACCTGCCTCGCGCTCTCGAGCTCATCCGGAAGGCCGTCGAGCTCGAGCCCGGAAACGGCGCGTATCTCGATTCGCTCGGATGGGTCTATTTCCAGATGAACAAGCTCGACAAAGCCGAAGAGAACCTCCGCGCGGCGGCCGTCCTCAATCCCGACGACGCGACCGTCGAGGAGCACCTCGGGGATCTGTTCGAGAAAAAAGGCGACCTCTCCGGCGCCCGGGAGAGCTGGAAGCGCGCCCTGACGCTGAAACCGGACGAAGACGTCAAGCGCCGCCTCGACGACAAGCTCCAGAAGACCGTCGCGAAGAAGTGACGGCGACCCTCGCGCTTCGGGCGGGAGTGTCGGTTTTCGTCTCGGTTTTTTTTTGCTTAGAAAGTGGATGTGGGAGCGGCCGGCCGCCCACTGCGCCGAGTGACGGCACACCGCCGTCTCGCGCCGCGGCTCCCCCCTCTTCCCCATTCACAGAAAATCCTTCTTCTTCATCTTCCGAAGCCTACGACCGCTTCCGTGCGCGCGCCTGGGATCCAACCCGCCGCTTCAAGGCGCTCTTCAATGCGGAGGTCTCGCCGAAGGTCGGCGCGATCGCGCGGGGTTACCTCTCGGTGTGGTGGGACGGCGCCGCCGGCACCCTCCAATGGCGCTCGTCCGCGCCGATCGCGGGGAGCGGAAGAGGGGGACTTCTCGGAAAGGGGATCCGGGAGGGCGCGTCGATTTTTCCGGGGAAGCTCGCGCCGTCCGACCTCATCGCGTGCCTCCTCGGGGTTCCCGACGCCCCCGCGTCGCCGTCCATCCGGCTCGATGAACAGGGGAGAGTCGTAGAGATGCGCTTCGCGAGCGGCGAGCGGGTCACGTTCCAGCCCGGCGACGGCGTGCCGCGCCGCATCGAGGCGAACGGCTCCGGCGGACGGGCGATCCTGACCCTCGAGTCCTACTCCGCCTGGCCCGAAAGCGAACGGGTTCCGACCCCGTGAAATCGATCACCCTCGAGTCCTTCGCGAAGGTGAACCGCTCCCTGCGCGTGCTCGGGAAGAGGGCCGACGGGTACCACGAGATCGACACGATCTTCCAGACGGTGGACTTGTCGGATCGGATGGATTTCCTGGAAGGTGAAGAGGACAGCGGCGAGGTCTCGCTCACGATCGAAGGGCTGAGTCTGCCTGTCACCGAAGAAAATCTGATTCTTCGTGCCGCGCGGGCGCTCGTGAACCGGACGGGATCGCGCCGCGGCGCCCGCATTCACCTTTCGAAGAAAATCCCCGTCGGCGGTGGGCTGGGCGGCGGCAGCTCGAACGCGGCCGCGACGCTTCTGGGTCTCTCCGCTCTCTGGAATCTCCCGCTGTCGGAAGAAGATTCCCATGATCTCGCTGCCGGGCTGGGCTCCGACGTCGCGTTCTTCCTCGTGGGGGGGCGGGGGCGCGGAACCTCGCGGGGGGAGGTCGTCGAGCCGTTGCCGGACGGCCCCACCGAATATGTTCTCCTCGCCTTCCCCCCTTTTTCCCTTTCCACGGCAGAGGTTTACGCCTGTGTGACGCCCCCTGCCTTGACGGGAAGTCCTTCTGCCACTAAAGTTTCCGGTTCCGGGGCCGGGAGCGGACCGGACCGGAACGACCTCGAGCCCGCGGCGGAGTCTCTTCGGGTCGAGTTGTGCAGGCTCCGTGAAGCCCTTTCGGATTTCGGCGCGGCGAGCGCGCGCCTCTCCGGGAGCGGGTCGACGGTGTTCGGGCTTTTTGGCGACGAGGAAAGCGCCCGGCGCGCCTTCACAGGGCTCGCGGGGCTTCGGGAAGAGATGAAGACGACGATGACGATCGTGAGAACCGTTTCCCGGCAGGAGTTCGCGCGGCGCGCGTTCCCCTCGGCCGGCGCGCAACGCGTATGAGTTCCGACTGCGCGAGAATCCACGCGGGACTTCCGGATGGGGAGTCGACAAGTGGTAAGTCAGCGGTCTTTGGAACCGCCTACCGGAGGTTCGAATCCTCCCTCCCCAGCCATTTCCCCGGCGAGAGGGCCTGAAGAGCCGATGGAACGTTTCGCGTACGGTGATCTAAAAGTCTTCGGAGGCCGGTCCCATCCCGCCCTCACGGGCGAGATCTGCCGGAACCTCGGCCGCGAGGCGGGGCGCGTCACGCTCTACAACTTCTCCGATGGCGAGAATTACTGCCAGATCGACGAAAATGTCCGCGGCGCCGACGTCTTCATCGTCCAGCCCACGGGGCCCCCGGTGAACGCGAACATCATGGAACTACTCATCATGCTCGACGCGTTGAAGCGCTCGTCGGCGTCTCGCGTGACGGCCGTGCTCCCGTACTACGGGTACGCGCGCCAGGACCGCAAGGACAAGCCCCGGGTGCCGATCACGGCGAAGCTCGTGGCCGACCTCGTCGTCGCGGCGGGAGCGGACCGCGTGCTCTGCGTCGACCTCCACGCCGCCCAGATCCAGGGCTTCTTCAACATCCCCGTGGACCATCTCTTCGCGGCACCCGTGCTTCTCGACGCGATCCGCGACGCGAACCTCGACCCGCTGACGGTCGTCTCGCCGGACGCGGGAGGCGTCGAGCGCGCGCGCGCGTTTGCGAAACGGCTCGGCGCCGGCCTCGCGATCGTCGACAAGAGGCGCAAGGGGAAGAACGAGGTCGAGGTTCTGCACGTGATCGGCGACGTGAGAGACCGCAACGTGGTCGTCGTGGACGACATCATCGACACGGCCGGCACGCTCATCAACACGGTCATCGCGCTGCGCGACTCGGGCGCGCGCCGCATCTTCGCCGGCTGCGTCCACCCCGTCCTGTCGGGGCCGGCGATCGACCGCATCAACGCGAGCCCCATCGAGCACGTGTTCTGCACGAACACGCTCCCGCTCGACGAGAAGCTTTCACGCTGCCCGCTCCTCACGACGCTTTCCATCGCGCCTCTTCTCGCGGAGGCGATTCAGCGGATTCACCAGGGGGCGAGCGTCTCGTCTCTCTTCGTCTAGGCCGGACCGTCCGCCCCCGAGGAAAGCCTCCGGGACCGGGCGCCCATGAAAGGAACCCATGCTCCAGGAAAAAATCGTCGTCGAAGTCGAAAAGAGGCTCTCCACAGGCAAGAACGCCGCGAACCGGCTGCGCGCCGCCGACCTGATCCCGGCCGTCCTCTACGGAGGGGGCAAGGACATGGAAACGTGGTCGCTACAGGTTCCGCGCAAAGCGCTCGCGACGCTCCTCAACAAGGGGCTTCACGGCAACGCGATCTTCAAGCTCAACCTGAAGGGCACTGATCAGTCGCGCCACGTCATGATCCGCGACCTCGCGCTGGACCCCGTGTCGCGAAGGATGCTCCACGTGGACTTCGTCCGCGTGCTCCTCGACCGCAAGCTGCGCGTGAAGAGCGAGATCGCGATCGACGGGGTCCCGAGCGGCGTCAAGAACGCCGGGGGCATCCTGAACATCGTCACGCACGAGATCCTCGTCGAGTGCCTTCCGGCCGACATTCCGGAGCACGTGACGATCGACGTCTCCGCGATGGAGATCCACGACTCGTTCCGCGTCCAGGACCTGAAGCTCGGCGACAAGATCAAGGTCCTCGAGAAGCCCGACCGCGTTCTCGCGCACGTGGGCATGCCGAAGGCCGAAGAGGTCGCCGCGCCCGCCGCCGCGGTCGCCGGTGCCGAGGGCGTCGCCGTCGCACCCGGAACCGAGCCTGAAGTGATCAAGAAGGGCAAGAAGGACGAGGAAGGCGCCGAGCCCGCCGCCCCCGGAGCCAAGGCCGCTCCGAAGGCCGAGAAGAAGGAAAAGAAATAGGCACGGACGGGCTCGTCCTCGTGGTGGGACTCGGCAACCCCGGCGACCGGTATTCCGGCACGCGGCACAACGTCGGCTTCGACGTCGTGCAGGCGTTCGCGGAGAAGGTCGCCGGATGTCCGCCGCGTCTCGACCGGCTCGACTGCCGCGCCTTGACCGGACGCGTGAAGGTGGGGGACCGATCCGTGATCGTGGCCCGACCGCAGACCTACATGAACGCTTCGGGCGAGTCCGTGAAGGGCCTCGCGGCGAAGTACGAGATCCCGCTCGACCAGCTGCTCGTCGTCTCGGACGACACGGCGCTCCCGGTCGGCGCCATCCGGCTCCGGCGCTCCGGCTCAGCGGGGGGCCAGAAGGGCCTCCAGTCCGTGATCGACTGTTTCGGAACCAACGTGATTCCGCGCATGCGCCTCGGCGTCCGGGGCGACAAGTTCCAGGCGGGCGAGCCGCTCGACGCGTATGTGCTCTCGCGCTTTTCGAAGAAGGAACGCCCCGTCGTGGACGAGGCGATCGCCACGGCCTGCGACGCCCTCTCGGTCTTCGTGACCGAGGGGATCGACGCCGCCATGAACCGTTTCAACCGTTTGCCCGAGGAATCCGCCCCGGCGAACTGATTCACAACCTTGGCTCGGCACCGGACCAGAGGTCCACAGCCGCGCCTCGCGACCGGCCGACGCCGGCGCGATCCAGAAGGAGGAGACCCACGTGACCACCCCGAATCCCCAACGCCAGTACGACATGGTGATGCTCGTCGTCCCCGAAAAGGACGAGGCGGGCGCCCAGGCCGTCGTCGAGGAGTTTCGCAAGCTCCTCGTCGACAACGGAGCGACTCTCGAGAAGGACGAGTCCATGGGCCGCCGCCGCCTCGCCTACGTCATCAAGAAGAGGACCGAGGCGACGTACCACAACTTCCTGTTCCGGGCGCCCGCGGCCTGCGTCGCCGAAGTGCAGCGCAAGATGCGGCTCTCCGAGAGTGTCCTCAGGTTCCTCTCGGTCCGCATCGACGAAGAGGTCAAGCACGGGCAGAAGGTCGCGCGGAACACGAAGCCCCGCCGCCCGCGGCCCGAGGTCTCCGACGCGCCGTACAGCTCCCCCTCGCCCGCGCCCTTCAATCCCCCGGCCGAGCCGGCCGGCGACTCCCGCGAGTAACGCGGGACGCACGAGGAGTCACACATCATGGCCGCTCCCATTCGCAAGCCCGTCAAGAAGAAATTTTTCGTGCGCCGCAAGCGCGTCTGCAAGTTCACGGTCGAGAAGATCGGGTACATCGACTTCAAGGACGTGAAGCTCCTCGCGGGATTCGTCCCCGAGCGCGCCAAGATTCTTCCGCGCCGGATCAGCGGAACGTCCGCCTTCTACCAGCGCAAACTCGCGACTGCCATCAAGCGCGCCCGATACCTCGCGCTTCTTCCCTACGTCTCCGATTAAGCGGGTCCTCGCCGTCCTCGGGGCGGCGCTCGCGGCGGCCTTGACCGCCGCCGCGCCGCCCTTCGGCCTCGTTCTGGCGCCGCATGCGGCCGCGCGCCTGGGCCGCGCGGCGCTCGCCTCGAGGCGCCTCGCGTCCGGCTTCCTTCAGCCGGCCCTGGCCGTGCCCGCGGCGTTGCTCCTCGGGGCGCTGCTCGTGCAGGATGGCGCCGTCATCGCCGCCGTCCTCGCGATCGTCCTCGTCGCCCTTCCGGCCGTCGGACTCTTCACGGCGGCGCGCGACGGGCGCCGGCGAGACGTGGTCCTTCTCGTCGTCTTCGCGATGACGGGGATCGGAGGCCTTGCGGTGCTGCTCGGTTCCGCCGTGGCGACGGGCCGGGATCCGGGCGCCGCCCTTGCGGCCCGGTTCGCGGCGCTCGTGCCCGAGATGCTCTCGAACTACCGCTCGACCGGCTGGAGCGAATCGTCCGTCGCGACGGTGGCGCGGGTCTTCGAGTTTGGAAGGGTCCTGATCGAGGAGCAGCTGCCAGGCCTCGTCCTCGCCGCCGCCGTGCTGCACGCGGCCCTCGTGGTCTACGGGTTCGCGCGCGGAGCGGGGCTCGCCGAAGCGGACTGGTCCGAGGCGTCTTTCGGGCTTTTTCGGACGCCGCTGGCCGCCGCGGTCGCGTTCGTGCCCGCCGGCCTCCTCGCGGCAGTCGCGGGGCCAAACCTCCGCCGGCCCGCCCTGGATCTCCTCCTGCCGCTCGGCGTCTTGTTTTTTCTCAGGGGGCTCGCCATAATCCGCGCTCTTCTCGATCGGGGAAGAGTCGGCCTTCTGGGCCGGGCCTTCGTCTACGTGCTGGTCTTTCAGATGCCTTTTCCCCTGATTCTCGCGTTTTCGGGCCTTTTCGACGAATTCGTCGACGTGAGGACGCGGCTCGAGAAAAAAGGGGCCGACGACGGTCCGGCGGGTCCGGACATTTCGGGCGGCTTCTGAACCGCACATCACCGTCACCCGACGTCAATTGAGGAGTTCGAGATGAAATTGGTCCTGACCGACGACGTGAAAGGGCTGGGGCACCGGGGGGACGTCGTGAACGTCGCCGAGGGTTACGGCCGGAACTTCCTGCTCCCGAAGGCGCTCGCGTTTCCCGCCACCGCGGGGAACGTGAAGCGGCTCGAGCAGGAAAAGAAGCGTTACGACGCGCGCATCGAGCACGAGAAGGACCAGGCCGCGGCTGTCGCGAAGTCCATCGAGGGCGCGAAGATCGTCCTCCACAAGAAGTCGGGCGAGAACGATTCGCTGTACGGCTCCGTGACGTCTTCCGAGGTCGCCGACGCGCTCGAGGCGAAGGGCATCACGATCGACAAGCGGAAGATCGACCTCGAGGAGCCCATCAAGAAGCTCGGCACCCACGTCGTGCACGTGAAGCTCCACCGGGACGTGACCGTCGCCCTGACCCTCGAGGTCAAGCCGCTCGCGAACTGATCCCGGAATCAGCCGCCGGGTTCAGCCCGGCGGTCCCCCGTCCTTGCCCGCTTTCGGCGGCGGCCTGGCGAGCTTCGGGGCGTCGGTCACAGTGACCTCGTCCGCCTTCGTCTCCCCGCGCTTCGGGGAGTACATCGCGCGCTGGAGGTACTGCGGCATGCTCGCGACGGCGTGCGGCTGGTCGCCGCAGAGGTCCGTCGGTTGCGTCCCGTTCGCGAACGCCATGAGGACGACGTGGGTGCAGGACGGCGTCGCGCGGTAACCGGTCGATTCGTCCACGGGCACGAGGACGACGCCTTGGGGCGTCTCGAAGTCCTCGGTCTCCGTGACGAGGCCCGCCTCCTTCATCTTCTCGACGATGCGCACGAAGATCGGCAGCGCGACGTCCGCGCCCGCGGACTTCGGGCCGAGCGTCTTCTTCGCGTCGTGGCCGACCCACACGGCGATCGTGTACCGCGGCGTCATCCCGATGAACCACGCGTCCGTGAAGTCGTTCGTCGTGCCCGTCTTTCCCGCGAGCGGCAGCCTCAGGCGCGCGGCGCTCGCGGCGGTTCCGCGCGCCACGACGCCTTTCATCATGTTCAGAAGGACGTAGGCCGACGCCGGGGATGTAGCTTCCTTCGGCTCCGGCGTGTTCTGCTCGAGCGTCACGCCGTCCGCGTTCCGGATACGCTCGACGAAATACGGCTTGTACGTGACCCCGCCGCTCGCGATCGCGGAATACGCCTGCGCCATCTCGAGAGGCGTCACCTCGAAGGAGCCGAGCGCCAGCGAGGGGTACGCGAGAAGGTTCTGGCGAATCCCGAGCCGGCGCGCCGTCTCGATCACGCGACGCGTTCCGACGAGGAGGTCGACGCGCACTGTCGGAACGTTCAGGGAGTGCTCCAGGGCGTATTGGTAGGTCACGACGCCGAGGTACCGCCGCTCGTAGTTCTGCGGCTCCCACGGCGGCTGCTTCGGGTCGATGACGATCGAGAGCGGGGCGTCGAGCGCCGTGTCGGCCGGCGTGAAGCCCTGTTCGATCGCGGTGAGGTACACGGCGGGCTTGAACGCGGAACCCACCTGGCGGAGGGCCTGCACGGCCCGGTCGAACTTCGAGCGGTTGAAGTCGTATCCGCCGCTGAGCGCACGGATCGCGCCCGTTCCGTTTTCGAGGATGACGACGGCGCCCTCGACGTGCGGATCCTGGGCGACGAGCGTCTCCGCCTTTCCGCCTTCGTTCACGGACGTCTCGATCTGGATTACGTCGCCGCGCGCGACCGCCTTCGCGGGCGATTCGGCGCGGGTCCAGCGGAACGCGGCCGCCGGGACGGTGAACCTCTTCGACCCGATGCGCACCTCGGCGCCCGTCTTCGACGCCTGGAGGACGACCGCCGTGAGCGTGTCCGACGTGGGCGCCCCTTCCGCCCACGTCGGATCCCGGTAGGTTTCAGGATCGATCCCTTCCGCGACGAGATTGCGGGGTTTCCGGAAGCCCGAGCGCCGGTCGATCCGCCGGAGGCCGCGGCGAAGCGCCTCCTCGGACCACGTCTCGAGCCGCGGGTCGAGCGTCGTGTCGACTCTCAGGCCCTCGCGATAGAGGTCGCCCTCGCCGTACTCTTTCTCGAGGTACTGGCGCACCTCCTCGCAGAAGTAGAGACCGAGCGTCGTCTCGCGGGACGTGCGGACGACGTCTACGGGCGAAGCCTGCGCGGCGAGCCGCTGCGCGTCGGTCAGGAATCCCTCCTCGGCCATGCGGCGGAGCACGAGGTCCCGCCGTCCCTTCGCGGCGACGATGTTGCTGAACGGCGAGTAGTACGCGGGGCGCTGGATGATTCCCGCGAGGAGCGCCGCCTCGGGCACGGAGAGAGTCTTCGCCCCGTGGCCGAAGTACCACCGCGAGGCCGCCTCGACCCCGTACGTGCCGTGGCCGAACGGGATCTTGTTGAGATAGAGCGTGAGGATCTGGTCCTTCGAGAACTGCTTCTCGATCTCGACCGTGAGGAAGACCTCGTTGATTTTCCGCGCCCACGTCTTCTCGGGGGTCAGGAAGACCGCCCGGGCGAGCTGCTGTGTCAGCGTCGAGGCACCCTGCGACATGCGCCGCGACGCGATGTCGCGCAGGGCGGCGCCGCCGATCCGGATGAGGTCGATGCCGCTGTGGTCGTAGAAGCGGGCGTCCTCGGCCGCGAGGAGCGCCTTCACCATGACATCCGGAATGTCCTGCCGCTCGATCAGCATGCGCCTCTCGATCGCGAACCGCGCGATGATCGAGCCGTCCGACCCGCGGAGCTCCGTGATGATGTCGGGCCGGTACGTCGCGAGCTCCGACACCTTCGGGATCCGGATCGCCCGGGAGAGCGCGTACCCCGCGCCCGCGCCGAGGCCGGCCGTGAGGACGACGGGGAGGGACAGTACGGCCAGGGCCGCCCAGCGGCGCGCTCTCACGTCTCATTCTCGCACTAGTGGTAATTTCGGAGCGATGAGCGAAACGCCGCCGCCCGCGTCCGAGCCGGTCCTCCCTCCGCGTCTGCCCATGACCCTCCCGTTCGAGGACGAGGCGGCGCGGACGCGCCGGCAGGGCTGCCTGAAGTGGGGGCTCGTGGGTTGTGCCGGAGCCTCCGTGGCCGTGATCGTGGGCCTGCTTTTCCTGATGAGCAACGCGAAGAAGCTGATGGACTTCGCGTTCGACCAGATGGGGGACCAGATCGTGGCCGCGTGCGCCCCCGACGTGACACCCGCGGAGCGGGAGGATTTCCGCGCCGCGCTCAAGGCGTTCTCGGCGAAGGCGAAGGACCGGACGGTGACGGCGCCGCAGGTGTCCGCGTTCCAGGGGCGCGTGCGTGCGGCCGTGGCCGACAACCGCGTGACCTCGGACGAGCTCCGCGCACTCACGGCGTTCCTCCGGAACCCGCCCCACTGACGCCGTGCCGGATTTCGAGTTCCTTTCCCCCCTGAAGCCGCAGGGCGATCAGCCCGGCGCGATCGAGCAGCTCGTCGAGGGATACCGCGAGGGCCGGGAGAAGCAGGTACTCCTCGGCGTCACGGGCTCGGGAAAGACGTTCACGATGGCGAAGGTCATCGAAGCCCTGAACCGGCCGGCGCTCGTCCTCTCGCACAACAAGACGCTCGCGGCGCAGCTCTACCAGGAGTTCAAGGGCTTCTTCCCGAAGAACCGCGTCGAGTATTTCGTCTCGTACTACGACTACTACCAGCCCGAGGCGTACGTCCCGCAGTCGGACACGTACATCGAGAAGGAAACCCAGATCAACGACGAGATCGACAAGCTGCGCATCGCGGCGACGGCCGCGCTCTTCGAGCGGCGCGACGTTCTCATCGTGGCGTCGGTGTCGTGCATCTACGGCCTCGGGAGCCCCGAGTCGTTCGGCAAGATGGCGATCGAGTTCGAAAAGGGCGCGAAGTACGGGATGACGTGGTACCTCAAGCGGCTCGTCGAGGCGCAGTACCAGAGGACGAACATGGATCTCGAACGCGGTGGGTTCCGGGTGCGCGGCGACGTCCTCGACATCCAGCCCTCGTACGAGGACCAGGGCCTGAGGGTCGAGTTCTTCGGGGACGAGATCGACCGCATGACGCGCTTCGAGATCGTCACGGGGAAGACGCTGGAGACGATCGAGCGTTTCGAGCTCTTCCCGAAGTCGCACTACGTGACCCCCGAGGAGACGCGCAAGCGGGCGCTCGGGTCGATCGAGGCCGAGCTCGTCGTGCGGCTGGAGCAGCTGCACGCGCAGAACAAGCTGCTCGAGGCGCAGCGCCTCGAGCAGCGGACGCGCTTCGACCTCGAGATGATGCGCGAGCTCGGCTACTGCTCGGGCATCGAGAACTACTCGCGCCACCTCTCCGGACGGCTCCCGGGCGAACCGCCGCCGACGCTCCTCGACTACTTCCCGGCCGACTACGTCACGATCATCGACGAGAGCCACCAGACGATTCCGCAGCTTCGCGCGATGTACCACGGAGACCAGTCGCGGAAAGGGACACTCGTGGATTACGGCTTCCGCCTGCCGTCCGCGCTCGACAACCGTCCGCTGAAGTTCGAGGAGTGGCTCGAGAGGACCGGCCAGCGGCTCTTCGTCTCGGCCACACCCGCCGCGTACGAGCTGTCGGAAACCGGGGGAGAGGTCGTCGAGCAGCTCCTGCGGCCGACGGGCCTCCTCGACCCGCCGATCGAGGTACGTCCCGTCAAGGGGCAGGTCGACGACCTCCTGTCGCGGGTGAAGGAGCGGACGGCGAAGGGCGAGCGCACGCTCGTCACGACGCTCACGAAGCGCATGGCCGAGGACCTGACGAACTACTACCTCGAGCTCGGCGTGCGCGTGCGGTACCTGCACAGCGACATCGAGACGCTCGAGCGTATCCAGATCATCTCGGACTTCCGGCGGGGCGTCTTCGACGTCCTCGTGGGCGTGAACCTCCTGCGCGAGGGGCTCGACCTGCCCGAGGTCTCCCTCGTCGCGGTGCTCGACGCCGACAAGGAAGGCTTCCTGAGGTCGGAGACGTCGCTCATCCAGACCGCGGGGCGCGCCGCGCGCAACGTGAACGGCATCGCGGTCTTTTACGCGGACCGCATCACGGACTCCATGCGTCGGGCGATGAGCGAGACCGAGCGCCGCCGCGTGCTCCAGGCCGCATACAACGCGGAGCACGGAATCGTGCCCGAGTCGATCGTGAAATCCCTCGACTCGCCGCTCCTCGCGATGTCGAACCTCGACTACTTCGAGCCACAGGGCCTCGACACGCGGCGCAAGCCGAAGGACGCCCCGTCTCTCGACCGCGAGATCTCCGAGCTCGAGAAGGACATGAAGACAGCGGCGAAGGAGCTGGAGTTCGAGAAGGCCGCCCAGATTCGCGATCGGATCCGCGAGCTCCGTGCGATGAAGCTCTTCTGAGCCGTCGTTGACTTGACCATCGGACGATTCCGGCCTCGCGTGCGCGGGCGGGGGCGTCGCCTCCGCCTGGATGCCGGGGCGGTTCGATACCGCGGACGTCGACGACGCGGGGGAGTCCGCCGCCCAAAAGGGCGCCCCGCTCGGCGGCCGCGTCGTAGACGCGGCGGGCAAAAAGCGATCGTCCTCAAGTCGGCACTCTCGCTCGCGGACACGAACTCTGGGAACGTCTCTTCTCGCGGCCGAAGGCGGTACGGAGGTTATCGCGGCCCTCGGCACGGTGGTCCTCGGCAAGGCGACACTCGGCGACGCGGTTCGCAACGATCAGAAGGAGATGCTGTCGCCGGGCGCAGGAATGAGATCGCGAAGGTCCAGTCGAAGGACGGAAAGACTCTCGAACCGCTCGTGGAAACCCCCTCGATCGGGTTCATAGTCTGCGCGTTCTCTCCGGGAAAGACGGCGGTCCTCGAGGTGAACCTCGCGCCGCAGTCGTTCTGCCTCCTCTTCGCCGTCCCTGAGGCCTTCTCGGCGGCCAGGTCAGCGGATTCGGAGCCAGGGCGCTGCTGGCGCCGGTTCTTGCGGCGGGCGCGAAGCCTGAGAGGCGGCGCGCGCCCCGCGCGGCGAAATGGAAGAAATGGTGGGCCCGACAGGGATCGAACCTGCGACAAGCGGTTTAGGAAACCGCTGCTCTATCCAACTGAGCTACGGGCCCGTTCGGGCAGGGGTTGATTCTCGCACGCCGGATTCGACAGAATGACCCCGTGAAGAAGAAGCACGAGAGCCCCCCACCCGCGGACGTGAAGGAGCACCGG
>JBBQRP010000005.1:0-169485 GCA_038214715.1 Thermoanaerobaculia bacterium
TGGCACAGAAAACAAACCGCCGACGCGCCGCAAGGCGCAGGTAAGGGTGAAAAGGTGCGGTAAGAGCGCACCGCGGTTCCGGCAACGGGACTGGCAGGCGAAACCCCACGCGGAGCAAGGCCAAATAGGGTGACGGAAGGGGCGCCCGCCCTCGCGGCTTCACGCCGACGTCACCGGGTCGGTCGCTCGAGCCCGTCCGAGAGGGCGGGCCTGGAGGAATGACCGTCGGCCGGAAGGCGTGAGCCGACCGGTTACAGAATCCGGCTTATCGTCCGGCCCGAGTCACTTTTCACGGCATCGGATAAACTGGCCCCGCACCCAATGAAAGTCGTCGTCAAGTCGGGGGCTCCGGGCGGATTCACGGACTACGTCGCGCGCTACGCGGCCGGCAAGGCCATCTTCGAGGAGGGCGAGGTCGGCACCGAGATGTACGTCATCCAGTCGGGCAGCGTCGAGATCTTCAAGCACGCCCGGCGGGGCGAGGACAAGCTCCTCGCGACGCTCGAGAAGGGTGACTTCTTCGGCGAGATGTCGATTCTCGAGGACGTCGCCCGGACGGCCTCGGCGCGTGCGAAGACGGACGTCGAGCTCGTGCGGATCAACCAGTCGACGTTCGACGAGATGCTCCGCCACAACGCGGAGATCGCCGTGAGAATGCTCCGCAAGCTCTCCCGGAGGCTGCGCGAGACGACGAAGCTCCTCGAGCAGTCCACCGGAGCCGCCCCCGCGCTGGACGAAAGCTCCTCCGACATTTTTTCCAAGGTCTCCGAGCGCCACGACATCTTCCGGCTCGTGGCCGCGGGGGACGGGGAGGAGTTCTTCCTGAACCGCGACGGCGAGACGACGGTCGGGCGCGTCGATCCCGTCACGGGAATCAAGCCGGACGTCGACCTCGCGAACCTCGACACGCAGCGGTCCGTCTCGCGCCGGCACTCGAAGATCGTTCACGAGGGCGGCGAGTTCAAGGTCGTCGAGGAGATCGGCACGATGAACGGAACCTTCGTGAACGGCACGCGCATCGTCACGGGCCAGCCCATGACGATCAAGGACGGTGACCGCACGCGGTTCGGCCTGGTGGACCTCACGTTCCGCGTCAGCAAGTCGTAAGGGCCCATCCCGCTGCTCCCTTCTCTTCCCTCTCTTCCCTCTCTTGCCAGCCTCCCCGGCATCGGTCCCGCGCGGGCGAAGGAGCTCGCGGAGGCCGGCGTCGAGACGGTGCTGGACCTCCTTCTCCACCTTCCGTTCCGGTACGAGGACCGCACCCGGATCGGACGCATCGCCGATCTCGTTCCCGAGGGACCGGCCACGACCGTGAAGGGCGAGGTCCTGTCCGCGAAGCTCATCCGCACAAGGCGCCGCGGCTTCACGATCTTCGAGGCCATTCTCGACGACGGCTCGGGTCCTCTGCGGGTCATCTTCTTCAACCAGCCATATCTTCAGAGGTGGATGCTGCCGAAGAGGGTCTTCTGGGTTTTCGGGGCTCCGACGCAGGCCGCACGCTTCCGGCGGGGTCTCGTGATGGAGAACCCGCAGATAGAAGAATTTGCTGAAGAATTCGGAGGAGAACCAAGAGAAGACTTCTTTGAAGGTGAAGCGAGCAAAGCGAAGGCGCGGCGCGCGGCCGATGCCGGCGCTGCGGGCGGCGCCTCAGATCCACTTTCCGTCGGCCGCGTCGTTCCGATCTACCGCAAGCTCCCCGGACTCACTCCCCGGGCGCGGCGGCGCGTCGTCTTTCACCTCCTAAGAGACTTTGCAGACCTTCTTCCGGAACGCCTGCCTCGCTCGGCGAGCGAGGGTCCTAAGCTGCCTTCTCTTTCCGAATCCCTCCGCGAAGCCCACTTCCCGGGCAGCGCGGGCGGGACCGCGGACGCCGCGCCCTGGACCGAGCGCACGTCGCCTTATCTCCACCGCCTCGTCTACGAGGAGTTCCTGGAGTTTCAGGTCGGGCTCCAGAGGCGGCGCCGCGCCCGCGCCGGCGATCCCGCGCCACGTTTCGCCGCCGACGACGCGATCCGCGCACGCCTCCGCGCGCTCCTGCCGTTCGCGCTCACGGACGCCCAGAAAAGGGTGATCCGGGAGATCGGTGAGGACTTCCGCCGCGGGACGCCGATGCGGCGCCTCCTGCAGGGCGACGTCGGGAGCGGAAAGACGATCGTCGCCGTGCTCTCGGCCGTCCTCGCCGCCGCGTGCGGCTATCAGACCGCGCTCATGGCTCCGACCGAGATCCTCGCCGAGCAGCATGCGGCGACGATCTTCCGCCTGCTCGCGAAATCTGGCGTCATGCCGGCGCTCCTCACCGGCCGCGTCAAGGGGAAGGCTCGCGCGGCTCTCCTGGACCAGCTCGCCGGCGGGCGCATCAACCTCCTCGTCGGGACGCACGCGCTCCTCGAAGATCCTGTCGAGTTCCTGAGGCTCGGGCTCATCGTCATCGACGAGCAGCACCGCTTCGGCGTCGCCCAGCGCACGACGCTCGCGGCGAAGGCGGATCGCACCGGCCGAAAACCTCACCTCCTCGTGATGTCGGCGACGCCGATTCCGCGTTCTCTGGCGCTGACGCTCTACGGCGACCTGGACGTCTCGACGCTCGACGAGAAGCCTCCCGGGAGGACGCCGGTCGCGACGCGCGTCCTTCCGGAGTCAGGGCGCGGCGGCGCATTCCGCGAGATCGAGGCCGAGGTCCGGCAGCGAGGCCAGGCCTACGTCGTCGTCCCCCTCATCGAGGAGTCCGACACGATCGACGCCCGCGCCGTCGAAAAACACGTGGAGGAGATCCGGCGGGCATTGCCGGGCCGAAGGGTCGGAGTCGTCCACGGCCGCGTTCCGCCGGAGGAACGCGAACGGACGATGGGGGAGTTCGCGGCGGGCCGCCTCGACGTTCTGGCCGCGACGACCGTGATCGAGGTCGGCGTCGACGTGCCGAACGCTTCCTACATGCTGATCGAGAACGCCGAACGATTCGGACTCGCCCAGCTCCATCAGCTCCGAGGAAGGGTCGGTCGCGGAAAGAGAATCTCCCGCTGCGTGCTCCTCTTCGGAGCGAAGGCGTCCCTCGAGGCCCGCGAGCGCCTCTCGGTTCTCGAGAGGACGGACGACGGATTCGTCGTGGCCGAGGAGGACCTGAAGCGCCGCGGCTCCGGCGACATGCTCGGCACCCGGCAGAGCGGCATCCCGCTTTTCCGGGTCGGCGACCTGATCCGGGACCTGAAGTGGATGAAGCTGGCGCGTGACGAAGCGAATCGAATGCTCGCGGACGGCACAGACGCGCTCTTCCGCAACGCGCTTTTTCTTCGGGCGGCCGATCTGCCGGCGGGCGACTAGGTCCGGGGACACGCGCCCTTATTCACCGAAGCGACGGCACCCTTCTCGCCCGGTGAAACCTTGGCCGGAGAATTGCTTCCTCACGCCCGGGGATCGTCTATGAACATTAGACCAACCAGAGCGCTGCTCATTGCTCTCGCGTATGGAGGTTTTACCTTCGCGGGCGTTCGGTGGCCCGCGCGCACGGCCCGGCCTCAGTCCTTTCGGATCGGGGGTACGAGCAGATGAAACACATGTCTCATGATCTCGACGCGCTCGCCCAGCACGCAGCCGACCAGACCCAGCACGAGGATGTCTGGAGCTACGGGAACGACACCCGATTCAGCCGGGCCGTCGCGCGCTTCGCGGCCCGTGCCGACCGTTTTCACGAGCGCATCGAGCAAGGTCTGTCCGGGCCGTCGCTCGTCTCCAATGCAAACCACCTTGCGCAAGACGCGCGCTACGCGGACGAAGTGGTCCGCCGGGCCAACTCTGCGCAGGTACAGATCGAATGGCAGGAAGCGATGAGACTGGTCGGTCAGATCCAGTCCCTCGCCCGTTGAGAAAGAAAGGACCCCCATGAACAACTCACAAAAACACTGGCTCGGACTCGCCACCGCGATCGGCCTGGCCGTCCTCGCCGCGGGCTGCGCCGGCGGCTACGCCGTGAGCGTGGACTCCGAACCCTACGGGCGCCCGTACTATCCACCGCGGGAAGTTCGCTACTCCTTCCCGGCGGAACGGTTTGCCGCCCTCGCCCACGAGCTCGACGACCGGGCCGCGCTCGCCCACGAGCTCGCCGAGACGAACGCGGCGGGCAGTGGCCCCCGGGCGCAGGAGTTCTTTGAGAGGATTCACCACTTCAGCGACCAGGCGCGCGTCTTCCATGTGCGCTACGAGAGGGGAACCATTCGCGACGTGGGACGGCTGCGGGAAGAGCTTCAGCATCTGCTCGACGACGCACAGGCGACGGACATCGCGATCCGGCAGGCTCGGGTCTATCCCGAGGTCTACGGTGAGTGGACCGGCGTGATCCGCGTGCTCAACGCGATGATTCAGATGGCCAGATAAATGGCTTCGGGTTGGCACCCCGGGCAGTAAGCCTGGGCTGTCCTCATTTCATCTTGTGAGGAGCCCCCACCGGCGAATGGTCGTGATGGTGGGCTCCCTCACTCGTTGGTGCTGCCGAATTCTTTTCCTCTCCCGGGCTCTCCGCGTGGTGATCGGACTCGCCCGAGTCCGCCTTCAAACTCTTGACCTCATCGTCGCTCAGCTTCTGCATGTGCCGCACGAAAGCGACGATCTTCCAGATCTCCTCGGGTTTGTGTGTCGGCGAGAAGGCGGGCATTCCCGTCATTCGGATGCCGTTGGAGACGACCCAGAAGATCTGGCCGTCGGACCTCTCCTGAACCTCGGGAACTGTCAGCTCGGGCGCCGACGGGTTCAAGCCCATTCCGAACTCCGACTTTGGGATCCCGGGCGCTCCGTGGCAGGCCAGGCAGTTTTCCTTGTAGTGCGCCAGGCCCGTCTTCAGATTTTCCGAAGAGGCCGGGAATGGATTGGCGGCGGTGCCCGCCCGCTTCTCGATAGATCGCCGCACCACCAGGGCCGCGGTATCTTTCTCAAGCTTTCCCGGAGAGGATGTCGCCGCGACGTTGTACCAGCCGGACCACGCCACGACGACCGCGGCCAGCGCCGCAACCACTAATCCCGCGACCATTCCAGCGAAAGCCTTCATTGAATCCTCCCGGAAGCGACCGGACATCACCGATCGTACTCTGCACGAGGCAGCCGACCTGCCTGTTCAATGGCCCAGGCGCCTTGCCGGCGGGCGCTTCGCAGGGCGGACTGTTAACATTCGCGCCCGCGCGGTGAATCCGTGCCCGAGGCGCCGTGGATCCCCAGAAAACGCTCGAAATCGTCATCCAGATCGTGGTGTTGCTGTTCGCCGTCTCGTTTCACGAGTCGGCGCACGGCTACGTCGCGATGAAGTGCGGGGACAACACGGCACGAGACCTCGGGCGCATCACGATGAATCCGCTGAAGCATCTCGATCCCATCGGCAGCGTGTTCTTCCCCGCGATGCTCGCGTTCTCGGGACTCCCCGTCTTCGGCTGGGCCCGGCCCGTACCGGTCTCGCTCCGGGGCGTCCCGAACCCACGGCGGGCGAACCTCCTCGTCTCGGCCGCGGGGCCACTTTCGAATCTGCTCCTTGCCCTCGCCTTCGGCGCTGCGTTCGCGCTCGTCAAGGGAATCGGAATTTCATCGAAAGCGAGCCCTTTGTACCCGCTCTCGCTCGTCTTCGGCCTCTCGGTTCTCGTCAACGTCTCCCTTGCGATCTTCAACCTCCTGCCGATCCCGCCGCTGGATGGATTTGGCGTCGTCGAGAGCCTCGCGCCAGCGTCCCTGCTCCCCGCCGTCATTTTGCTGAGGCGATTCGGTTTCATCATCCTGGTCGTCCTCATGTTCACGGGCGTCCTCGGTTTCATCATGCGGCCGGTGCAGAACCTCGTGATCGCCTTCCTGAGGTCCTGATGTCTTCCTCTTCTAAGAAAATCGTCCTCTCAGGTCTCCGGCCGACGGGTCGCGTCCACCTCGGAAACTACTGGGGCGCGGTGAAAAACTGGGTGGACCTTCAGGAGACATACGACTGCCGGTACTTCGTCGCGGACCTTCACGCGCTCACGACCGACTATGCGGACACATCAGCGATCCGCGAGTCCACGCTCGAAGCGGTTACGGACTGGCTCTCCGTCGGGCTCGACCCCGACAAGTCCGTCATCTTCGTGCAGTCTCGCGTCCCGCAGACGGCCGAGCTCGCACTCATCTTCGGAATGATCACGCCGCTCGGCTGGCTCGAGCGCGTGCCCACCTACAAGGAGCAGATCGAGCAGCTCAGGGAGCGGGATCTCGGCACGTTCGGGTTCCTCGGATATCCGGTTCTCATGACGGCCGACATCGCGCTCTACCGCGCGCATCTCGTCCCCGTCGGCAAGGACCAGGAGAGCCACCTCGAGATCTGCCGCGAGATCGTGCGCCGCTTCAACGGGTTCTACGGCGACGTGTTCCCCGAGCCGCAGGCGCTCTTCACGGCGACTCCAAAGGTGCCAGGACTGGACGGTCGCAAGATGTCGAAGAGCTACGGCAATACGATCGCGCTCTCCGATGCGCCCGCGGACCTCGAGAAGAAGATCATGAGCATGGTTACGGATCCCGGCCGCGCGCGCCGCTCGGATCCCGGGAATCCGGACGTCTGCAATCTCTACCCGTTCCACGTTCTGTACTCCCCCGAGGAAGAGCAGAAAGTCGTGGATTTCGAGTGTCGTACGGCCGCGCGCGGCTGCGTCGACTGCAAGAAGCACCTCGTCCGCAACATGAACGCGGCGATGGAGCCCGTCCGGCAGAAGCGCGCGGAGATCGAGAGGCGGCCGGGCTTCGTCCGCGAGGTTCTCGAGGCCGGGAACGAGAAGGCGCGGGAAATCGCGAGCGAAACGATGGAGCGTGTTTCGAACGCGATGGGGCTGCTGTGACCGCCTCTCTTCAACTTTTAAGAAAATCTCTCTTCTCCCATGGCTGAAGGCATCCGCATCCCCGTCCCCGCCGGCGCGGACCTCATGCAGCCCTACCCGGTGAAGCTGCCGACGTTCGAGGGTCCTCTGGATCTCCTCCTCCACCTGATCCGCAAAAACGAGGTCGATCTCCGGAACCTTCCCGTGGCGGACATCTGCCGCCAGTACCACGAATACATCGTTCTCATGGTCGAGCTGGATCTGGAGGTTGCGGCCGAGTTCCTCTACGTCGAGGCGATGCTCCTCCACATCAAGTCGCAGATGGTCCTGCCGCGCGCCTCCGCGGTCGAGGGCGAGCCCCTGGAAGACCCGCGCGACGAGCTCGTGAGGCGTCTCCTCGAGTACCGCAAGTACAAGGGTGTGGCCGAGTCCCTGCACGAGATGGAAGCGGTCCGCCTCGGGCTCTGGAGCCGCCCGCCTGCCCGCGTCGAGCTGACGGAAGGGGAGGCCGAGGAGACCGATCTCTCGGAGGTCTCTCTCTTCGATCTCCTCACGTTCTTCAAGGGCGCGGTCGACCGCTACCGCGCGCAGCATCCGCCGTCGATGGAGATCGCCCACCAGAAGTTTTCGATCAAGGAAAAGATGGAGCAGATGCTCGCACGGGTGAAGGCCGGCGAGGGACCGGTGCCGCTTTCGGAGATCTTCCGCGGACTGTCCGGCCGCGGCGAAGCCATCGCGATCTTCCTCGCCGTCCTCGAGCTGCTCCGGCTGCGCGTCGTGCGCGCCCGCCAGGACGGCGAATTCAACGAGATCTACCTCGACCCGACGGGCGAGTCCGCATCCCTCGAGGGTTACGAGGAGTCCTACCGGTGACGACGCACGTCGCGCTCCTCGAGGCCCTGCTGTTCGCGTCCGGGAAGCCCGCCACGCTCGAGCGGCTTGCCGAGGCCGCGGAGATCACGAAGGCGGAAGTCGAAGCCGCGCTCGACGCGCTCGAGAAGGCGTGCGAGGCCGAGGGGCGGGGTGTACGCGTCGACCGCGTCGCCGGAGGCGCCCGACTCGTCTCGCGCAACGAGTTCGACGTCGCGGTGCGCAGCCTCCTCGGGCTCGAGGGCAAGAACAAGCTGTCGATCGCGAGTCTCGAGGTACTTTCGATCGTGGCCTACCGCCAGCCCGTCACGGCGCCCGAGATCGCGGAGCTCAGGGGCGTGAACTCCGCTTCGTCTCTCAGGACTCTCCTCGACAAGAAGCTGATCACGACGGCGGGGCGCAAGGAGGTCGTCGGGACACCGTTCCTCTACAAGACGACGAAAGAGTTCCTCGTCCACTTCGGCCTCGCCGACCTGAAGGACCTTCCGCGCCCGGAGGACCTCGACGCGCTCTACGGGGTCGAGGCGAATACGGCACAGACCGAGCTGTTCCCGGAGCAGAATTCTCCTGAAGAGAAGACGGATTCGGAAGAAGAAAAGGATTCTTAGAATGGTTAATTCCCTTTCCCTTTCTAAGCAAATCTTTCTTTCCGACTCATCGGGGATACCCCATGACCGCTGAGCGCCTCCAGAAGATTCTTTCCGCCGCCGGCATCGCGTCGCGGCGCGCCGCCGAGCAGATCATCCTCGAAGGCCGGGTCACGGTTAACGGCCACAAGGTAAGGGAGCTCGGCGTCAAGGCCGACATCACGAAGGACCACGTCAAGGTGGACGGAAAGCTCGTCCGCGTGACCGTCGCACGGCGCTACATTCTCATGAACAAGCCGAAGGGGCTGATCGTCACGCGCGACGACCCGGGCGGCATCCCGACCGTGTTCGAGCTGCTCAAGGGGCGCGTCGGGGAACGCGTCGTCGCCGTCGGCCGGCTCGACGTCGAGTCCGAAGGGCTCCTCATCCTGACCGACGACGGCCCGCTCGTCCACAAGCTCACGCATCCCTCCGGCGGCTGCCGCAAGGAGTACGAGGTCAAGGTGTCCGGCGTCCCGACGCCCGCCCAGCTCGAGCGGCTGCGCCGGGGCGTCACGCTTCCGGACGACGGCACGCGCACGGCGCCCGCGGACATCGAGCTCGAGAAGACGACACCCGAGAAGAACGGCGCCGGTGGCAACTCGTGGCTCAAGGTGACGCTCGGCGAGGGGCGCTCGCGCCAGGTGCGCCGCATGTTCGATCTCGTGGGACACCCGGTCACGAAGCTGCGCCGTGTCGCGATCGGCCCGATACGGGACGCGAAGCTGCCGCCGGGCACGTTTCGGGATCTTTCTCCCGAGGAGGTCTTCGCGCTCCGCGCGATCCGGCCCGCGCCGCCGCGCGTGCGCGCGGAACGCCACCGGACGCCGCGCGCCGGGGCCCGGCCCCCGGCGCGGCCGAAAGCGCCCGCTTGAAGGCTCTCGTCGTCGCGATCGACGGTCCCTCCGGCGTCGGTAAATCCACCGTCGGCAAGGCCCTCGCGACGCGTCTCCGCGTCCCCTACCTCGACACGGGGGCGATGTACCGCGCCGTGGGCCTCGCCGTGAAACGCGCGGGGATCGGCCTGCCGCTCGAAGACTTCGGCGCCGTCGTCGCGATCGCGGGGGGCGTGGACGTCCGCGTGACGGGCGGCGCCGGCGACGCCCGCACGTGGCTGAACGGGGAAGACGTCTCGAAGGAGATCCGCACGCCCGAGATCTCGAAGTACGCCTCGGCCGTTTCCGCGGTGCCGGGGGTGCGGCGGCGCCTGGCCGGGATGCAGCGCAGCCTCGCGCTCGAGGGCGGCGGGGTGCTCGAGGGCCGGGACATCGGCACGAAGGTCGTTCCCGAGACGCCGCACAAGTTCTTCCTCACCGCGTCGGCAGCGGTGCGCGCCCGCCGCCGCTTCGCGGAGCTCGCGGCGAAGAATTCGGCCGAGACGTACGAGAAGGTCCTCGCGGACATGGAGGCACGCGATCGCGCCGACGCAACGCGCGCGGACTCGCCGCTCACGGACGACGGCACGTACGCCCGGCTCGACACGTCCTCTCTCTCCGTCGACGAGGTCGTTGAACGCATCCTTTCTGCCGTCGGGCGGCCCGTTCCGCCGCCCGGTTGACCGGCCTCCCCCCGCCCGTCTAACATCATCGGTTCCGGCCGCTCAAGCGTCTGCCTCCAGGCGAATCTTGGCGACCCCATATCAATCCCCGAGAAGGAGCACGCGTACATGTCGCCTAGGGACCCGAAGAACGACGGCGGCCAGATGGCCGATGAGGGCGCGCAGGACGGAGAATTCGCACGCCTTCTCGCCGAGAGCGAGCGCTCTCTCAAGGAGGGAGAGCTCATCCGGGGCCGTGTGCTTCAGGTGACGGCGGACGAGATCCTCGTCGACATCGGATACAAGTCCGAGGGGATGATCCCGCGCTCCGAGTTTCACCACGTGCCGGCCGACCGCCTGCCGCACCCCGGCCAGGAGATCGAGGCCGTGCTCGAGCGCACGGAGGGACCGAACGGCTACGTCGTGCTCTCGTACGAGAAAGCGCGTCGCGGAAAGGCGTGGGATCTCGTCGAGCAGGCGTTCGCCACGAATTCGTCGGTCAAAGGCCGCGTCCTCGAGCGCGTGAAGGGCGGACTCTCCGTCGACATCGGAGTGCGCGCGTTCCTGCCCGGCTCGATCGCTGACTCGCGGCCGCTGAAGAACCTCGACGTCCTGAAAGGTCGCGAGCTCGAGTTCCGCGTCGTCTCGCTGGACAAGAAGCGCGGCAACATCGTGCTGTCGCGCAAGGCGATCCTCGACGAAGTCGCCGAGGTCAAGAAGAAGGAAGCGTCCGACGCTCTCGCCGACGGCCGCGTCCTGAAGGGCGTCGTCAAGAACCTCACGGACTACGGCGCGTTCGTGGACCTCGGCGGCATCGACGGCCTCCTGCACGTGACGGACATGACGTGGGGGCGCCTCGCCCATCCGTCGGACGCCGTCCACGTCGGGCAGGAAGTCGACGTCAAGGTTCTCCGCTTCGAGGAGGCCACGGGCCGCATCTCACTCGGAATGAAGCAGCTCAAGCCGGACCCTTGGCACGACCTGCCGGCTCACTACCCGGTCGGAGCCCGCGTGCGCGGCAAGGTCGTCTCGCTGACCGACTACGGGGCGTTCGTCGAGCTCGAGGAAGGGGTCGAGGGCCTCATTCACGTGAGCGAGATGTCCTGGACGAAGAGGGTCAAGAACCCGTCGAAGCTCCTGAACGTGGGGGACACGATCGAGGCCGTCATCGCCGACGTGAATCCCGAGACGCGCCGCCTCTCCCTCTCGCTGCGTGCCACCGAGCCGAACCCCTGGGAGCAGCTCGCCGAGAAGTACCACATAGGCGACCGCATCCAGGGCACGGTCCGGAACCTGACGGACTTCGGAGCCTTCGTCGAGATCGAAGAAGGCATCGACGGACTCATCCACGTGTCCGACATGTCCTGGGGCCGCCGCGTGAAGCACCCTTCGGAGGTCCTGAAGAAGGGCGACGAGGTGCAGGCCGTGCTCACGGCCATCGACGTGGAGAACCGGCGGATCAGCCTCTCGATCAAGGAATTCCGCCCGAACGAGTGGGAGGAATTCTCCGCGAAGCACCAGCCGGGAGACGTCGTCGACGGAACCGTCGCGAAGGTCGCCGAGTTCGGAGTGTTCGTGCGCCTCCCCGAGGGCCTCGAGGGCCTGATGCACGTGTCCGAGACGCCGCTCCCGCGCGGCGAGAAACCCGCCTCTCACTACGCCGAGGGGGATCCCGTGCGCGTCCGCGTCCTCCGGATCGAGCCCGCCGAGCAGCGCATCGGCCTCTCGTCGCGCGACGTGGAGCAGCCTGTCCGGGACGAGTCCGCCGCCGCGCCCACGGGCGACGCGCCTGCCGCGGCCGGCGACGAGGCGGAACACGTGACGACAGAGGCGGCGGAGACGATGGAGAAGTCTGTTCCCGCCGGCACGGAACCGCACGAGTAACGGCAGCGCATCGATGGCCGGCGCCCGGAGATCGATCGCGTGAAGCGCTCCACCGTCGCCTGGATCGTCGCGGCCGGGGCCTTCGCGTTCCTCCTGCTTCTCGTCGGGGCCGTGGCTCTCGTCTTCGCGCCTCGCAGCAGCGGCGCGCCGTCGTTCTCACTCACGGGACGCGTGGGCGTCGTCGACATCGAGGGCATCATCCTGTCCGCGGACCGCTTCCGCGAAATGCTCGCGAGGTTCAAGACCGCACCCGGCATCAAGGCGGTCGTCGTGCGCATCAACTCTCCGGGCGGCGGCGTCGCCGCGTCTCAGGAGCTGTACAGCGAGATCCGGCGCTTCCGCAAGGAAACCGGCAAGCCCGTCGTCGTTTCGATGGAGTCGGTCGCGGCCTCCGGCGGTTACTACGCCGCGGTCGCGGCGGACCGGATCGTCGCGAATCCGGGAACGATCACCGGGTCCATCGGCGTCATCATGCAGTGGATGAACTACGGAGATCTCCTCGAGTGGGCGAAAGTCCGCGCGGTTACGTTCAAGAGCGGTGCTCTGAAGGACGCCGGCAACCCGTCCCGGCCCATCTCGGACGAGGAACGGAAGTACTTCGAGGACCTGATCCAGCGCCTCCGCATGCAATTTCAGGGCGCCGTGGCCGAGGGCCGCAAGGGGCGGCTGAAGCCCGAGGCGCTCGAGCACATGTCGGACGGGCGCGTCGTGACAGGAGAGGAAGCTCTCGCGCTTGGGCTCGTCGACGAAATCGGCGACTACCGCGACGCAGTCGATCTCGCGGCGCGGCTTGCGCATCTCTCGGTGCCCGCGGAGGTCTGGCATCCCCGCCCGACGAGGCCCGGACTGCTCGATCTTCTCTCGGGACCTTCGGAATCGACGTGGACGGGGCGCCTGCTCTCGGGCGCACCGGTGGGGGGCGGATGGAACGTCTTCTTTCTGTGGTAGGCCGCGCGGAAGGCACGACGACGAAGGCCGACCTCGTGGAACAGGTCGCGCATGCGACCGATTTGACGAAGAAACAGGCGGAGATCATCGTCGACTCCGTCTTCGACGGCATCATCGCGTCGTTGCGCTCCGGCGAGAAGATCGAGCTGCGCGGCTTCGGCAGCTTCCGGCTGAGGCAGAGAGGGGCTCGCATCGCGCGGAACCCCAAGCGCAGCGGGGTGAAGGTCATGGTTCCGCCGAAGAGGGTTCCGTACTTCAAGCCCGGCAAGAAGCTCAAGGAGCTCATCAATCAGGCGACGTCCGGACCACCGGCGGGGTCGGCCCCGCCCGGCGCACCGGGCACGCGAACGCCGGGCAGCGGCCCGGGCTGATGGAGGCGCTTTTTACGCCGTGGCGCGCGGCGTACCTCGCGGGAAACGGAGAACCCGTGACGGGATGCCTCTTCTGTGTTCTGAAGGGCCGCACGGACGAGGACGGACTCATCGTCCACCGGGGCCGGCTCGTGTTCGCGGCGCTGAACCGGTACCCCTACACCTCCGGTCACCTGATGCTCGCCCCCTTCGCGCACCGCGCGTCGCTCTCGGCGATGACGAAGGACGAAAGGCACGAGCTCGCGGACCTCGCGGCAGAGGCCGAAGGCGTCCTGGCCGGCGTCTATCGTCCCGACGGATTCAACGAGGGGCTCAACATCGGCCGCAGCGCGGGCGCCGGCGTCGCGGACCATGCGCACCTGCACGTCGTTCCACGCTGGGACGGCGATACGAACTTCCTGACGGTCCTCGGTGCCACGCGCACGATTCCCGAGGAGCTCGGAGTGACGCGGGTGAAGCTGGCCGCCGCGTTCGCCCGGCGTCCGTGAAACTTCCGGCCGGCAAGCTCGTCCTCCTCGTGCTCATCGCGGCCGTCCTTCCCGGGGCCGGTCACGCCCTGCTCGGTTTCAGGGCGCGCGGCGCGGGCCTCTGCGCGCTCGTGGCCGCGACGGCTCTGGTCGGCTTTCTCCTCGAGCCCCGCAACCTCTCGGCGGCCACTTACGAGTACGCACGCACGTATCTCCTCGTGGCCGCCATCATGCAGCTGCTGCTCGTCCTCGACGTCTTCGAGCGCGGGTCCGGGAGGCGCGCATGATCCTCGCGGTAGATCACTTCCCGCTGCTCGTCCTTCTCGCGACTCTCATGAGCGGGTTCGCGGCGCTCTTGTGGAAAGACGACTCCAGGGCCCGAAGCCTGTTCTTTCTCAAGGCCCTCTTCGGAATCGTCGGATGCGCGGTCCTCCTCGGGTACGTCTTCGCCGCGGTGTCGCGTTGAAGCTTCTCGTCGTTGCGGGGGAGGTTTCCGGCGACCAGCACGCGAGCGCTCTTCTCGAAGCCCTGAAAGCTCGCGTTCCGAGCCTCACCGCCTTCGGCGTGGGAGGCGATGGATGCCGCGGCCGCGGGATGCGCCTCGTCGCGCATCAGAAGGATCTCGCCGTCGTCGGCCTCGTCGAGGCCCTGTCGAAGCTTCGCTTCGCCCGCAGGCTCATCCGCACGCTCGTGAGGGAGGCCGTGGCCGAGAGAGCGGACGCGGCCGTGCTCGTCGATTCACCCGACTTCAACCTGCCTCTCGCGAGGCGCCTCGTCAAAGCGGGAATCCCGGTCGTGTTCTACGTCTCGCCCCAGGTCTGGGCCTGGCGGAGCTCCCGTGCGGAGACCATCGCCCGGCTCGGACGCGCGGTCCTCGTCCTCTTCCGGTTCGAGAAGACGTGGTGGGACGCGCGCGGGCTCGGGACCAAGGTCACATGGGTGGGCCACCCGCTGGTGGACCGGGCGGCCCGCGAGCTCGCCGTTCCCGCGCCGCCCCCGTCCGCCGGAGCGCGGCGTGTCGTCCTCATGCCGGGCTCTCGAACCGGGGAGATCCGCCGGAACCTTCCCGTCCTCGCCTCGGCGGTGAATCTCCTCCTCCGAAGCCATCCCGGACTCGAAGTTTTCCTCGTTCAGGCCGATTCGATTACGTCGGATCTCCTGAACGAAGTGGCGGGCCGCGACCTCCCCGGGTGGCGCGTCGTGACGGGTCCGCACCTCGCGCTCCTCGCGAGCGCCGACGTCGTCCTCGTCGCGTCCGGGACCGCGACGGTGGAAGGCCTCCTCGCGCGCGTCCCCATGGTCGTCGTCTACCGCGTTCATCCCGTCACGTATTGGCTCGCACGGCGGATCGTGAACGTGCCCTTCGTCGCGATGGCGAACCTCGTGAGCGACGACGGCACGGGCGCGGGTGCGGTCCCGGAGCTCCTCCAGGGCGACGCGACACCCGAGCGTATCGCCGCGGCGGCGAAGACCTTTCTCGACGACGCCGGGCTCTGCGACCGGACGCGTGCGCGCCTCACGCGGGGGCTGGAGGAGCTCGGACCGCCGGGTGCGTCCGGCCGAACCGCCGACGCGGTTCTCGCCGCGGTCGGCGCAGGCGCGCACGGGAGCCGCCCGTGAGCGACTTCCGCCGCCTGCTCGTCCTGTTCCGCCCGCACCGCGGGGCCGCCGTGTCGGCCGTCCTCGCGATGCTCGGCGTGGCGCTGTTCACGGGCGTCGTGACCTATCTCTTCGGCCCTCTCTTCGATCAGGTCCTGACGCCCGAGGCGCGCAGTGCCGTGATGGCCCACGCGGGCGAGACGCCCGGACTGGGATCCGTCGTGGGCGAGAGATCCGTCGTCCGGCGCACCGCGATCGCCGGGGCGCTCGACACGGGCCTCGCGTCGTTCATGTCGTTTCTCCAGTCGTCCCTCGGTGTGCGTCCGGAGGCCCGCGTCTGGATCCTGCCTCTCCTCTTGTTCGTGGCGTTCGTCCTCAAGAACCTCTGCGCCTTCGTCGCCGAGTACCGCTTCAACGCGGTGGGTCTCGCGTTCGTGCGGGATCTGCGAAAGACGCTCTACGAGAGGATTCTCGGGCAGTCCGGGGCGTTCTTCGCGCGGAATCCGTCCGGCGACCTCATCGCGCGCGTCACGGGAGACGTCGACCGGATCCAGAACCTCTTCGGGACGGACCTCGCGGACCTCGTGCAGTCCCTCGCGACGCTCGCAGTTCTCGTCGTCGTCGTCGTATCGCTCTCGCCCCAGCTCACGCTCGTGGCGCTTCTCATCACGCCCGCGATCGTCGTGCCCGTCGTCCTGATCGCCAGGCGCCTGCGCGTCCTCTCCCGCACCGCCCGGGAGCGGATGGGCGACCTCACGGGCGTGCTCTCCGAGACGATCCGCGGCGCGCGCGTCGTCCAGGCATACGGAGCCGAATCGTGGGAGAGCGCCCGTTTCTCGGACGTGAACGACCGGACGTTCCGCCTCGCGCGCAAGGGAGCCCGCGTCATGGCGTTCTCGTCCCCTCTCGTCGAGACGGCGTCCGTCCTCGCGTTTCTGCTCCTTCTCGCGTTCGCGACGACGCGCATCGCGGCGGGAAAAATGACGCTCGGTACGTTCATTTCCTACGGTGTCGGGCTCGCGATGATGTATCAGCCGTTCAAGCGGGCGACCCGGACGAACCTCGCGCTCCAGCAGGCGCTCGCGTCCGCCCGGCGGCTCTTCGAGGTCCTCGACGCGCCGAACGACGTCGCGGACTCTCCCGGTGCCTTCTCCGTCACCGGTTTCTCCCGGAACATCGTGTTCGAGGACGTGTCCTTCGCGTACGGCGGGGGAGAGGCCGTATTACGGAACGTCGACCTCGTCCTTCCTCGCGGGTCGGTCACGGCTCTCGTCGGCCCCTCCGGCGCCGGGAAGTCCACGCTCGCGGCGCTTCTTCCGCGCTTCATGGATCCGACGTCCGGCCGGGTCACGCTCGACGGAGCCGACCTCCGGTCCGTCTCTCTCGCGTCGCTCCGCGCGAGCATCGGCCTCGTGACGCAGGACGTCGTGCTTTTCGACGACACCGTGCGGCGCAACGTCGCGTACGGCCGGCCCGGCGTCGCCGAAGCAGACGTGCGCGCGGCGCTTTCCGCCGCGAACGCGATCGGGTTCGTCGACGCTCTTCCGGAAGGTCTCGACACGCGGGTGGGAGAAGGCGGGGCGCGCCTCTCGGGCGGACAGCGCCAGCGGCTCGCGATCGCCCGAGCGCTCCTGAAGGACCCGCCGATCCTCGTCCTCGACGAAGCGACGTCCGCCCTCGACGCCGAGAGCGAGCGCGCCGTGCAGGAGGCCCTCGAGCGGCTCATGGCGGGACGCACCGTCCTCGTGATCGCCCACCGGCTCGCGACCGTACGCCGCGCCGACACCCTCGTCGTCCTCGACGGCGGGAGGATCGCGGAGCGGGGACGTCACGCGGACCTTCTCGCGGCCGGAGGGATGTATCGTCGGCTTCACGACCTTCAGGTCTTCGACGCGCCCGGCGCCGTGCCGGAGGCGGGGAGCGACGCACGATGAAGTCCATGACCGGATTCGGGAGGGCCGCCGGAACGCTGCCGGACGGCACAGACGTGTCGGTCGTGGTGCGGGGCGTGAACCACCGCTTCCTCGACCTCTCGATCAAGCTTCGCGACGAGTACGCGTCCGCCGAGCAGGCGGTACGCAAGGCGGTGGGGAAGGTCGTGGCGCGGGGACACGTCGATGCCCTGATTCGGACCACGAGACCGCCGGGCGTCGGGGGAACCGCGCCCGCGGCACGTCTCGACATGGACGCGGCGGAGCGTTACGCGAGGTTCTGGAGGGAAGATGCTTCGAAAAGGGGATTGCCGGCGGATCTCTCACCGAGAGACCTTCTCGCGCTGCCCGGCGTCGTGCGGTCGGACGACGCGGCCGCCGATCCGGATTCGTCCTTCGAAGAAGCTCTCGTTTCGGTGGTCGAAAAGGCTCTTCGCGATTTCGACGAGACCCGCTCACGCGAAGGCGCGTCTCTCTCTCTTACTTTCAACGACATTCTCGGGCGGATCGAGTCGGGCGTGGCGCTCCTCGACGCGGCACGGGCGGGGATCTCCGAGCGCATCCAGGCGACCCTTCACGAGCGCATCACAAAGCTGGTCACGGGGGTTGCCCTCGACGAGGCGCGGATCGCGCAGGAAGTCGCGATGCTCGCCGACCGCGCGGACATCACGGAGGAGATCGACCGCCTCAAGACGCACCTCGCCGAGCTCAAGCGCCTTCTCGCCGCGGGTGGGCCCGTCGGGCGCCGGCTCGACCACCTCGTGCAGGAGCTGCACCGCGAGGTGAACACGTCGGGCGCGAAAGTGCGCGAGGTGGGCGCCACGAAGCTCGTTCTCGACCTCAAGGCGGACCTCGAAGCCTTCAAGGAACAGGTCCAGAACGTCGAATGAGAGACCGCCGATGAGCCGCGGCGACCTCTTCATCGTGTCGTCTCCTTCGGGAGCGGGAAAGACGACGCTGATTCACCGGGTCCTGAGGGATCCAAGGATGGCGGGTTCCCTCTACTTCTCGGTGTCGCACACGACACGGCCTCCCCGGATCGGCGAGCGAACCGGCGTCGAATACCACTTCGTCGACGAGGCGGCGTTCCACGCGATCGAGGAGCTCGGCGGGTTCCTGGAGTGGGCGATCGTCCACGGAAACCTCTACGGCACCTCGCGGGAAGAGGTCGAGCCCCGTCTCGCTGCCGGGATCGACGTCCTCCTCGACATCGACGTCCAGGGGGCCCGGCAGGTGCGCTCCCACGTGCCCGACGCCGTGAAGGTGATCGTCTTCCCCCCCTCGCGCGAAGTGCTCGAGACACGCTTGAAGGCCCGCGGATCGGACGCCGCGGACGTAATCCTCCGGCGCCTCGCCGCTGCCCGCAAGGAGATGGAAGAGTGGGGCGAGTTCGACTATGCGATAATCAACGAGGATCTGGAGGCCGCGGTGGACGAGCTTCGCTCGATCCTCGTGGCGCGGCGGGCGGGAAAAAGCCGCCGGCGCGAGCGCCTCGAATCGATTCTCAGGACCTTCGCGCCCTGAATCTCACGGAGGAAAAGTTCTTCATGTCGCAGCTTCCGCCGAACGTCGAGTCGAAGTTCCGTCTCGTCCACATCGCCGCGAGGCGCGCCGAGCAGCTCGTTCAGGGCGCGCGCCCGAAAATCGACAGCAAGCACGCGAAGGTCACGCGGGTCGCGCTCGAAGAGGTCAACCTGGACCTCGTCCGCTGGCAGCTCTCATCTCCCGAACCGGCCGTCGAAGAGATTCCGGCCGTCGACCTGCTCCCGACCGAGTGATCTTCGGGTGACCCCCGCGCGCCCCCCAGGTTCCGATGCGCTCGGGGAAACGCTCGCCTACTACCGCGACCTCGGCGTGGCGGAGCTGTACCTGGAAGAAAAAAAAGAGAAGATCTCCGCAAATGGGAAGGCCGCGGAGGGAGCCGCAGCGCTCCTCGAGCCCATCAGGCGAGAGGTGGCGGTCTGCACGAAGTGCAGGCTCTGCAAGACCCGCAAGCAGACTGTGTTTTCCGACGGCTCGGCCGGCGCCCGGATCATGTTCATCGGGGAAGCTCCCGGAGCCGACGAAGACGCCGAGGGCGTGCCCTTCGTCGGGCGCGCGGGGCAGCTCCTCACGCGGATGATCGAAGACGGGATGGGGCTCCCACGTTCGTCCGTCTACATCGCGAACATCCTGAAGTGCCGTCCGCCCGAGAACCGGAATCCCGAGCCCGACGAGATCGCGTCCTGCCGCGGTTATCTCGAAAAGCAGATCGACCTCGTGAGGCCCGAAGTGCTCGTGGCCCTCGGCAAGTTCGCCGCACATTTCCTTCTGGGCACCGAGGAGGGCATCACGCGCCTCCGCGGGAAGTGGGGGAGTTATCGTGGCATTTCCGTAATGCCGACCCTACATCCGTCCTACCTGCTTCGCCAGCCGGCCCATAAGAAGGAGGCGTGGGAGGACCTTCTCGCCGTTCTCGCGCACCTCGGCATCGACCCGCCGGCCCACAAGGGAAAACAAACGTGAGCGCCCGGGCGCGCTACTACCTTTTCGTCTCCTCCGTCGTGGTCGCGACGGCGGCGGCCGCCGTTTTCCTGACGAGGCGGTCCCCGAAACCGGTGAGGGTCGTGCCGCACCCTCCGGCCGCGGACACGCGCGGTCTCGACGCCTCCGGGCGTACGAAGACCGAACAGGCCGCTGTCGACCTCGCTCTCGAGACGTTTCGGAAAGAGAAACTTCTCGTTCGCGCGGCGACCGACGCCGACGCGGCGGAGTCGGACGAGCACCGCGATCTCGAGGATGTCTACGGTGGCTATCACCCGTTCTTCGTCCGTGGCGATCTCGACGGAGACGGCCGGCTGGATTTCGCCCAGGCCTTCGTGGAAAAGGGGCCGGGCGGACCGTGGTTTCACGTCGCGGTCTTTTTCGGGGCGGCGGACGGGACGTTTCAGCGTCCGATCTGGGTCGAGCGGGCGATCTCGCTCGCCGCCGGGGATCTCACGATCGAGCGCTCCCTCCTCGTCATCACGCCCGACCTCGGACTGGACCCGACCCGCCGCTGGCGCTGGGACCGGACCGAAAGGCGTTTCGTCGACGCCGACGAGGCGGCGCGAAGGAACGACCCCGCCGAGGACGACACTCCCGAGGAGACTCCGGACCAGAAGCCGAGGGCGCGCGTCTGACGCGCGCCGCGCTTCTCCTTCCCAATCGCTTCCCCGGACTTCCGACCTACCGGGTGCCGGAAGACGTCGGACCCCTCGTTCTGGGAGCGCGTGTCGCCGCGCCCTTCGGGAGCGCTCTCGCGACCGGCCTCGTCGCGTCTCTCGACCCTCCGCCGGCGCCCGATGGCACTGTCGAACGAGACGTCGTGGCCGCACTCGACGACGCCCCCTTTCTCCCGGAGCGCCTCGTCAACGTTCTCGTCCGGGCCGCCGCCTATTACATCGTGCCTCCGGGGGAGCTCCTGCGCGCGGCGGTGCCCGCGAGGCTCCTCGCGGCCTCGGATGCCGTCTATTCCCCGCTGCCGGGTGCCGTGGGAGCGAGACCGGAGGGGCTCGCGGGGGACGTGCTCGCCGTGCTGCTCGAGCGCGGCGAGGCGCGGCTGCCCGATCTGATCGAGAGGGTCGGGAGAAAGGGCCTGCCGTCCGCGCTGAAGCACCTCCTCGCGGCCGGGCTCGCGCGGATCCGGTCCGAGGGCGTTCGCGCCTCGGCGCCTCCGTCCGACCGGGCGTGGATCGCGCGCCCCGCCTCCGTGGATCACGCGGCCTTTGCGCGCGCGCCGAAACGGCGGGCGCTTCACGCCCGGCTTTTCGCGCTCGGCCGGCCGGCCTCGGTCGAGGAAGTGCGCGCGGCCGGCGGCACGCCGGCCGTGGTTTCCGCGCTGACGAAGGCGGGGCTCCTGTCCGCGCTCGAAACCGAGCGCCGGGCGGACATCTCGCGCCACATCGGCGGTGCGTCACCGGACCGAAGACCCGTGCCCACGGACGCGCAGAGGGCCGCGATCGACGCGATCTCGGGTGCCGTGCGCGCGCAGACTCATTCGGAATTCCTCCTCGACGGCGTGACCGGGAGCGGGAAGACCGAGGTCTACCTTGCGTCGCTCGAGGCCGCGCGGGACGCGGGGCGGCGCGGGATCCTCCTCGTGCCCGAGATCGCGCTCGCTCCGGCGCTCGTGAGACGTCTCGTCGCGCGGTTCGGCGACCGGATCTCGCTTCTCCACAGCGGCCTCTCCGACGGGGAGCGTTCCGCCGAGTGGGAAAGAGCGCGGCGCGGAGACGTCGATGCCGTCGTCGGTCCCCGCTCGGCCGTCTTCGCACCGCTGCCCGGCCTCGGACTCATCGTGGTCGACGAGGCGCACGACTCCGCCTACAAGCAAGGAGAGTCCCCGCGTTACGACGCGCGTGCCGTGGCGCGCGTGCGCGCCCACGAGGAGGGCGCGACCCTCGTCTTCGGCTCGGCAACCCCGTCGATGGAGCTGGAACGCGCGGCGCGCGAGGGCCGGCTCCCGCGGCTCGCCCTTCCCGACCGGCCCGGAGCGCGCCCGCGCGCCCGGGTCGAGGTCGTCGACATGAGAGAGGAGAAGGCCCGCGAGGGCGATCACGGGCGTGTCCTGCTGGCGGCCCGAACCGCGGAGATCCTCACGGAGTGTTTCGCGAGGGGCGAGCAGGCCATCCTGCTCCTCAACCGGCGCGGGTTCTCGCCGAGCCTGCTCTGCCGCGCGTGCGGCGAGGATTTCCGCTGCGCGAACTGCTCCGTCGCGCGAACGTACCACCGGCGGCGCGAACGCCTCCTTTGCCACTACTGCGGAGACGAGATCCGGAGGCCGCCCGCCTGCCCGAAGTGCGGCGCGGACGCGCTCCAGCCGATCGGCTTCGGCACGGAGCGGCTCGCCGAAAGGTTCGAGGAACGCTTCCCGAGGATTCTCTACGCCGTCCTCGACCGGGACGCCGCGGCGCGCCGCGGTGGCGCCGCGGGAGTGCTCCAGGACTTCGAGGCCGGCCGCGCCCAGGCGCTGCTCGGGACGCAGATGGTCGCGAAGGGACACGATTTCCCGAACGCGACCGCGCTCGCCGTGCTGGACGCGGACGCGCTCCTCTCGTTCCCGGACTTCCGCTCGGCCGAGCGGACGTTCCAGCTCGTGACGCAGGCCGCCGGTCGCGTCGGCCGGGGCGAACGCCCTGGGCTCGTGGCCGTCCAGACGTCCCGCCCCGACCACGAGGCGATCCGCGCCGCCGTGAAGCAGGATCATCCGGCGTTCGCGGATGCCGAGCTGCGCTTCCGGAAAGCGTTCCGGTATCCGCCGTACACGCACCTCCTGCTCGCCCTCTTCGCCGACGTCGACCTCGCGAAGGCGCACCACGCGGCAGGAGCGGCGTTCGCCGCACTCGCCTCGGCTGGCGTCGCGCGCGAAATCCGGATTCTCGGGCCGGCGCCCGCGCCGCTCGAGCGCCTCAAGGGACTCTGGCGGTATCACCTCGTCGTCAAGGCCGAACGGCGGGAGGCCATCGCGGAAACGGGCCGCCTGCTCGCGGCTCTGCCCGAGCCCCCGCGCCTCGACGTCGATCCGCAGAATCTGCTCTAGCAGCGGCGGAGCGCGAGGACGAGATAGGGATTGAGGGCCGTGCCCGCGAGCCACGTGAACCCGGGAACCGACGTGAGCCTGTAGAACGCCGCCACCGGGGCCCGGAAGAAGCGGCCGTACCAGTGCGCGCCGACCTGGTTGAAGCGCAAACGCCGGTGCGGCGAGCGCACAGAGACGTGGAACGAGGGTTCCAGAAGCGCGGCGAGCCGCCGGATCTCGCCGACCTTCGGAAGAAATCCTTCCCCCCGGGAATGCCAGCGAACTCCCCCCGCGCTCGTGCCGTGCCAGAAATCGATCGGGAACGCGCCGTTGGGAAAGTCGAGGTACAGCGTGCCGCCGGGGGAGAGCACGCGCACGAGGCTCGCGAGAAAGGCCCGCCGTCTCTCGTCGCGGTCGAGGAGGGGGGCGACTACGTAGATTCCCGGTCCGCCGCGCTCCGCGACCCCGATGTGCTCGAGGACCCCCGAAGAGATCACGGCATCGAAGAACCCGTCCGGGAATGGCAGCTTCAGCCCGTCGGCGATGACGAGTCTCTCCCGCCTCTCGCGCGCGGCCCACTGCCACTTCCGGAACGCCGAGAGGTCGTGCCCCCACGCGTCGAAGCCGGCGCCGAGGAGGACGTCCACCGCCTCGCCGTTGCCGCAGCCCGAATCGAGGACGCGCCGCGCTCCGGTCGCGCGCAGGAGAGGCAGGTAATAGTCCTCGATACGGCGGCCCTCGTTTTCGTTCGCGTATCCGCGGCGCGCCTCGTCGGACATCGCCTCCGGCGCCGCGTGGTCCGTGAAGTACTGGCGCTCGGAGAAATCAGCAATCCCGTCGTCGACGGGGTAGACGGTTTCGCACGCCCGGCAGGAGAGAGACGAGGAGCCTGAGGAAGGAGAGCAATCTTCGAATGCCCCGAGGCAGCGGGGGCAGACGAGCTCTTCGTGCGAACGGGCCTCTTCTCTTTCCACTCGACGAAATCTCTCTTCGGAGCTTGCCCGGGACGCGCCTCTCTGTCGAGAGACTCGCGGGGGGTCTGCTACAGTCTCCTCATGGCGAAAGAGGCTCAGTTCGAGGAGCCGATCCAGCGCGTGAGGCAGCGCCTCGAAGAGCTGAAGGGTTTCGCGGACTCTCCGGCCCGCGACCGGGAAGTGGAGAAGCTCCAGGTAAAGCTGCGCAAGCTCTCCCGCGAGGTGTACGAGAACCTCACTCCCTGGCAGAAGACGCTCGTCGCCCGGCATCCGAACCGCCCGTTTACGCTCGACTACGTGCGCGTCCTGATCCGCGACTTCGTGGAATGGCACGGTGACCGAGCGTTCGCGGACGACCCCGCGATCGTGGCCGGATTCGGGTTCCTCGGCGAGCGCGCCGTCGCGGTCATCGGCCACCAGAAAGGTCGAGACACGAAGGAAAAGATCCGCCGCAATTTCGGGATGCCGCGCCCCGAGGGATATCGCAAGGCGCTGCGCGTCATGAAGCTCGCCGAGAAGTTCAAGAAGCCCGTCCTCACGTTCATCGACACGCCGGGCGCGTTCCCGGGTCTCGAGAGCGAGGAGCGCGGCGTGTCCGAGGCGATCGCGCGGAACCTCTTCGAAATGTCCCGGCTCCAGACTCCGATCGTCACGACGGTCATCGGCGAGGGCGGCTCAGGCGGCGCCCTCGGAATCGGCATCGGCGACGCCGTGCTCATGCTCGAGCACTCGGTTTACTCCGTGATCTCTCCGGAAGGATGCGCCGCGATCCTCTGGAAGGACCAGTCGCGCGCCCAGGAGGCGGCCGAGGCCCTGCGCCTCACGGCTGCCGACTGCAAGGCGCTCGGCGTCATCGACGAGATCCTGCTCGAGCCGTCGGGCGGTGCGCACGCCGATCCCGTCGCCGTCATCGACACGGTGGGGCGCGCCGTGGAAGAGCGTCTCGAACGACTCTCCCACGTTCCGCTCGAGATGCTTCTCGACGCGCGTTACGCGAAGTTCCGCGCGATGGGGGCCTGGGAGGACGCGTGAGCGCCCGGGCGCGCGCGCCGCGCCTCGTGCGGCGCCACCTGAGAGCCCAGAACCCGGACGCCGCCGGCCGGCTCGCCCGGGAGCTCGGCCTGCCGGCGCCCGCGGCCCGCATCCTCGCGGCCCGAGGGTTCGACGACGTCGCCGCGGCCGGAACGCATCTCTCGCCGGCGCCCGACTCGTTGCACGACCCTTTTTCGATGGCGGGCATTCCGGAGGCGGTCGAGCTTCTCGCCGCGACGGCCCGCCGGGGCGGGCGCATCGTCGTCTTCGGCGACTACGACTGCGACGGCGTCGGCGCTCTCGCGATCCTCACGACGGCCCTGAGGAAGCTCGGAGCGGACGCGCGGCCGTTCATTCCTCACCGCCTCCAGGACGGATACGGCCTCCGCGCGCCGACGCTCAGGCGGGCGCTCGAAGAGCACGAGCCGGAGGGCATCGTGACCGTCGACTGCGGGATCACGGCGGTCGAGACGGTGACCGAAGCCACGAACCGTGGCGTCTACGTGATCGTCACCGATCACCACCTGCCCCCGGCCGCGCTTCCGACCGGCGCCGTCCTCGTGGATCCGAAGCTCCCGGGCTGCCGCTATCCCTTCAAGGAGCTCTGCGGAGCCGGAATCGCCTGGAAGCTCGCCGAGGCTCTTTTCATCCACTCGGGCGATCGCGTGGGCGTCGACGCCGCCGCCCGCCGCCGATGGCTCGCCTCCCTCGCGAAGATCGCCGCGCTCTCGACCGTCGCCGACATGGTTCCCCTCACTGGAGAGAACCGCATCCTCGTTTCCTGGGGCCTCGAAGGCCTCGCGGATCCCCGGTCGCCGGGCCTCGCCGCGCTCCTCCGGCGCTCCGGGGTACCGGCGGGCCGCGCGCCTTCGACGCGGGAGGTTGCGTTCCGAATCGCTCCCCGGCTGAACGCGATGGGACGCCTCGACCATGCGGCCCGCGCGCTCGAGCTCCTCACGACGTCCGACGCCGCGAGGGCGGAGGTTCTCGCCGACGAGATCGAAGCCGCGAACGACGAGCGCCGCGCGGTCCAGGAGCGCGTCGTCGACATCGTGCTCGCGCGGCTCGCGTCTTCGTTCGAAGGAGCGCGCGACGCGATCGTCGTCGAGGCCGGCGACGCCTCGGACGGTTGGCACCGCGGAGTCCTGGGAATCGCGGCCTCCCGCGTCGCGAAAGAGCTGTCGCGGCCAGTGCTCCTCCTCGCCCGCGAGGGCGACGTCGTCTCGGGCAGCGGCCGCAGCTACGGGAAGACTCCTCTCTTCGAGCGGCTCGCGCCCGTGGCGCGCCGCTACACGAATGAGTTCGGGGGGCATGCCGCCGCCCTCGGTCTCACGCTGCCCGCGGCCTCCTTCGAGGCCTTTCGCGACGACCTGCGGGCCGCCTTCGCGGCCGCGCGCGACGAGGACGAATGGGCCGAGGAGCTCTTCGTCGACACCGAGGTCGAAGCGCCGGAAGCGGACGCGGCGCTCGCGCGCGCTCTCGAGCGCTTCGAGCCGCACGGCCAGCAGAACCCCAAGCCGCTCCTCGGCTTCCGCGGACTCGAGTGGGACGGCCGCGGGCGTGCCGTCGGGGAGCGGGGCCTGCGCGTCTCGTTCGCGTCCGCCGGGCGGCGCCTCGAGGCCGTGGGGTGGACGCTCGCGGACATCCCGCACGCCGCGCGCGCGGGCCGGGTGGACGTGGCCGCGAATCTCGCGAACGACTCGTACACGGGGCGCCCTTCGCTCACCGTCGTCGATCTCGCCCCGGCTGAGCCATGACGCGGTTGAATCGCTTCTTTCGCGCCGGCGTGCTCGCGGCCGCCGCCGGCTTCTCGCTTCTCGTCGCGCTCTCCTACCGGAAACCGGGGGCGCGGACGGAAGGCGCGGTCGATCCCGTCGCCGACACTCTCCTGAAGGAGTCCGGCGGCAAACGCGACACGATGCGCTTCCGCGACTTTCAGTACGACGAGACGCGCGCCTCCGAGGGGCGCTACCGCCTTCGCGCCAGCGAAGCTGTACGCTTCGAGGAGAAGGGCGAGAAGGTCTTCCGCCTGAAGGACGTCGTCTTCGAGTCGCGGGAGGGGGCCGGCGCACGCACGATTTCGGTCCGCGCGCCCCGCGCCGAGATGACCGAGGGATCGCGTGCCTTTCGGATCTTCGACGGCGTGACGATCGAAGGGGAGGAGGCGAGCCTGACGGCCGCCTCGTTCCACTACGATCCCACGCATCGGGTGTTCGCATCGGAAGGGCCCGTCGCGGCCCTGCGCGGCGCCCTCGTGGCGCGGGCCGAGAGAGGAACGCTCGGGGTGAAGGACGGGAATCTCATTCTGGATGGCAACGCACACCTGAGGGGACAGGGTGACGGCGGCCGGCCCGTGGATCTCGCTGCGCCGCACGTCGTGATCTCCCGCGACGGCGCCCTCGATGCCACGGGGGGCGCGGTCCTGAAGACGGATCGGTTCCTCATGAGGAGCGCGAACGTCTCGCGCCTTCCGGCGCCCGCCGGGAGCAGGATCCGGGCCGTCACGAACGCGTTCCTGCTCGTTCAGCCCGAGGGCGTCCAGCCGCCCGCGGCGCTCATCGCCCGGGGGGACGTCCTCGAGCTGCGCCTCGACCTCTCCGGACTCCCGGCCGGCTTCGAAGCCGAAGGGAACGCGTCGGAGCCCGCACGTCTCGACATCGGGCCGGCCGGAACGACGGGAGCGCGACGGGCCCGCGCACCCCGCTTCTCGGGCCGGTTCGAGAACGGCGTCTTCCGGGAGCTCACCGTGCCCGAGCGGCTGGACGCGGCCGAATCGGGCAGGGCCGGTGGTGCTCCGGGCTCCGGTCTGCGCACGCTGGCCGCCGGCTTCGCGCGGCTGCTGTTCCTTCCGGACGGGCGGTCGCTCGAGACCGCGACGTTCGACAAGGGCGTGGAGCTGACGGACGGAAAGAGGGCCGTGCTGAAGGCGCCGCACGGCACGCTCAGGGGGCGAGAGGATACGGCGGTCTTCTCGGGGGAACCGGACGCTCCCGCCCGCTACCGCGACGAGCGCGGTGCGATCGCGGCGCGATCGCTCGCCTGGAACGCGCGCGAGGAAAAGCTCGACGCCGCGGGTGCGGTCAAGGCCTCCTATGCGCCGGGCGCGGGCCCGGGCCGCGGAGGCTTCCTCGGGGGGGACGGGAAGACCCCATTCTTCTCGGAATCCGAGACGTTGAGGATGGCGTCCCGCGCATCGACGCTCGTTCTTACGGGCGCGGTCCGCGCGTGGCAGGGAGAGAACGTACTCCGCTGCGGCAAGCTCGAGCTGGACGACGCCGCGCGCACGATGCGCGCCGAGCAGAAAGTGCAGGCGTTCTTTCGCCGTGAAGCAACGCCTCCGAAGGGAGCCCGCCCTCCTCCCGGCGGACGCACGAGCGAGACGATCAACGCGACCGGCGACGTCCTCATTCACCGCGAGGACGAGCGTTTCGTAAGGCTCGAAGGGCATGCGACGATGACGTCGGGAATCTTCACGATGACCTCCGACGTCACGGATATCCGCCTCGCGGCCGACCGCACCGTCGAATATACGGAGGCGAAAGGAAGCGTGGTCGTCGAGGATCGCGCGCAGCACCGGCGGGGCGAAGGGACGAAGGCGATCTGGCGGCCGGAGACCGACGCCGTCACGCTCGAGGGCGCGCCCGCGACCGCGCTCGACGGGAAGGGCAATCGCTCGACGGGGGCGATCCTGACATTTCGCCAAAAGAGCTCCCAGGTGGATGTCGAGACGAACGGGTCGGTCCCCACCGAGACCATCCTGAAACCAGAGGGCTCGTGAGCGAAGCCGCGGCGATCCTCGAGGCACGCGGGCTCGTGAAGGCATACCGCCGGAGGACCGTCGTCGCGGGAGTCTCGGTCGTCGTGACCGCGGGGGAGGTCGTGGGCCTCCTCGGTCCGAACGGGGCCGGCAAGACGACGACGTTCTCCATCATCGTGGGGCTCGTCGCGCCCGACGCCGGCTCGGTCCTCCTCGACGGCCAGGACATCACCACGCTTCCGATGTACCGCAGGGCGCGGCGCGGGCTCGGGTACCTTCCACAGGAGGCGTCCGTCTTCCGGAAAATGACCGCGATCGAGAACCTGCTCGCGATCCTCGAGACGCTGCCCGGGAGCCGGACCCTCCGCGAGGCGACGGCGCACGGCCTTCTCGACAGGTTCAAGCTCTCCCACCTCGCCCATGCCGTGGCGGACACTCTCTCGGGGGGAGAGCGCCGCCGGCTCGAGATCGCGAGAGCCCTCACGCTCTCCCCGAGGTTCATCCTCCTCGACGAGCCCTTCGCGGGGATCGACCCGATCACCGTCCTCGATCTCCAGCGCGTTATCCGGGACCTCGCCGCCGCGGGAATCGGCGTCCTGATCACGGATCACAACGTGCGCGACACGCTGGCAATCGTCGACCGCGGGTACATCATCCACGCGGGTGCGATTTTCCGCACCGGATCGCCGGCGGAACTCTCCTCGGACCCCGAGGTGCGCCGCGTCTATCTCGGCGAGCGATTCCGTCTCGACTGACTTCGAGCCGGGCGGCGGTAGAATCAGCGCGGCCTCGCCTGAGCGGGGCTTCGGACAACAACTGTGGGACTCGAACAAAAGCTCTCGCTGAGACTCTCCCAGCGGCTCGTCATGACGCCGACGCTGCAGCAGGCCATCAAGCTGCTGCAGATGACGCGCCTCGAACTGCAGGACGTCGTGAACCAGGAGCTCGTCTCGAACCCGGTTCTCGAGGAACAGGATCCCGAGAGCGGCGCAGCTCCCGACGAGGATTCCGGCGTGGCGGAGACGCGCGAGCGCGAGCTCGCCGACACGCCCGGAACCGGGTCCGAGAACCTCGACACGATCGCCGACGAGAGGGAGGGCGACGGGGGATCCCAGGCGTCGGCGCCCGAGACGCTCGTCCCCGAGCCGGTCGTCGAACCGGCGCCCTCCGAGACGATGGAGGATGCCCTCGGCGACATCGACCTCGAAGCCTACTTCGGCGACTACATGGACGGCACGGCCACCGCGCCGCGGATGAGCGAGCAGGCCGAGGAATTCTCCCTGGAGAACCGCGCGGACGCCCCGCCGGGACTCGAGCCGCACCTCACGGAGCAGCTCGGCGTTTCAGACGCCCCTCCGGGCGTGCGCGAGGCGTGCGGATTCATGATCGGGAACGTCGATCCGGACGGCTGCCTGAGAATCACGCTGGACGAAGTGTGTGACTCGATGCCGTGCTCGATAGAGACGGCGGAAAAGGCTCTGGCGCTCCTTCAGTCTTTCGATCCCTGCGGCGTCGGCGGGCGCGATCTCGCCGAGATCCTGCTCCTCCAGGCGCGGGCCGCGAACATCGCGACGCCGCTCCTCGTCGAGCTCGTGACGCACCGGTTCTCCGAGCTCGGGTCGAAGCCGGCGGCCCTCCTCGCGCGCCAGATGAACGTCCCGCTCGAGGACATCCAGCAGGCCCACGACTGGATCCGGAGCCTCGACCCGAAGCCCGGACGCGCCTACGACTCCTCCCGGACGATCTACGTCGAACCCGACGTGGCGGTCGTGAAGGTCGAAGACGACTACGTGGTTCTTTTCAACGACGACGGACTCCCGAGGCTGCGCGTCTCCGCGCTCTACCGGCGGATGCTCCTCTCGCGCGACGGGGCCCTCGACGGGGAAGGCAAGAGCTACCTCAGGGAGAAGATGCGCGCTGCGCAGTGGCTCCTCAAGAGCCTCGACCAGCGGAAGCGCACGATCGTACGTGTCGCCGAGTCGATCGTGAAGAAGCAGCACGACTTCTTCGACTACGGAGTGGCCCACCTCAAGCCCCTGGTCCTCCGCGACGTGGCCGAGGACATCGGGATGCACGAATCCACCGTTTCGCGCGTCGTCTCGAACAAGTGGATGGCGACCCCCCGCGGCCTCGTCCCGATGAAGTTCTTCTTCCACTCGGCAATCGCGTCGTCGGTGGGGGAGGACGTCTCGTCGCTCGCCGTGAAGGGGAAGATCCGCAGCCTCGTCGAGGCGGAAGACCCCACTCACCCGCTGTCGGACGCGCGCCTCGCCGAGCTGCTCCTGCGCGACGGGATCCGGATCGCACGCCGCACGGTCGCGAAGTATCGCGAGGAGCTTCGCATTCCCGCGAGCTCGATCCGCCGCGTCGGGGAGACGGCCGCCGGAGCGGTCTCGCAGACGGAACCCGATCAGATCGGCGCCGCCGACCCGTCCATTCCCGAGGAGGAACCATGAAGACCACGTTCACGGCCCGGCACGTGCGGCTTCACCCACGCCTCAGGCAGATCGTAGAGGCGAAACTCCAGAAGCTTTCCCGCGGGCTCCCTGTCGACGCGGAAGCCCACGTCGTCGTGACGGCGGGGAAGAAGGATCTCGAGGTCGAAGTGTCCGTGGCCGGACGCCACGGGACCCTCACCGCCGCGGCACGCGGAGCCGACCAGGCAAGCGCCGCGCAGGATGTCATGGACCGGATCGCGGTCCAGGCCGTCAAGGCGCGGACGAAGGCGAACGGCGTGAAGAAGCGTGCGGCGTCGCCCATGAGGAACCCGGCGACCTGGCCCGAGGAAGCGCCAGCGGAGGTGCCACGGCAACCCGGCCCGAGGCGGGAAACTCAGTCTCCACGCTCGATGTTCGAAGAGGACGCTCTCGTGGCGTTCAGCGCTTCGCGGCGCGAGATCTTCGTCTTCCGCGATCCGGCGTCTCACCACGCGCTTCGGGTGCTGTACCGGAGAAAGGACGGGATGCTCGGCCTCGTCGTCCCGGAGTGAACGGGTCTCGATGATGCGGGATCCCGGAGAGACCAAGCCTCTCGTGCGCGCCGGAGACCTTCGCTCTCCCGCGCTTGCCGGACTCGGCCTCGAGCTCGTCGGCGGACACAAGGGGCTCGATCGGCCCGTCGACTGGCCGCGCGTCCAGAAACCGGGGCTCGCGATCGCGGGTTTCATGGACTACGTGAAACCGAACCGTGTCCAGATCCTCGGGAAGAGCGAGTTCGATTTCCTGAAAACCCTCTCGGCTGCCGTGGCGCGACAGCGGCTCGACGCGTTCACACGGCTCCCCCTTGCGTGCGTCGTCGTCACGAAGGGCATCGCGCCGGGTTCCGTTCTGACGGCCCTCTGCCGGAGGCGAGGCATCCCGCTCTTCGCGACCTCGCGCATGACGAGCGTCGTCATCGAAGGCCTCACCGCGTTCCTGGAGGAATCCCTCGCTCCCCGCGCGACGCTTCACGGCGTTCTCCTCGAAGTCGGTGGCCTCGGGACGCTGCTGCTCGGCGACTCGGGGGTCGGCAAGAGCGAATGCGCGCTCTCCCTCGTCCAGCGCGGGCACCGGCTCGTCGCGGATGACCTCGTCGTCGTGCAGCGCTTTCCGAACGACGTCCTCATCGGATCCTCCTCCGGGCTCATCCGTCATCACATGGAGCTGAGAGGTCTCGGAATCGTGAACGTCCCGATGCTCTTCGGCGTCGCGGCCGTTCTCGAGCGCCACACGGTCGAGTTCGTCATCCAGCTCACGGACCTCGACGCGGAACGCAAAATCGATCGACTCGGCCTCGACGAGGAGTTCGAGGAGATCCTCGGCGTCTTCGTGCCGCGCGTCACCATGCCGGTCGCTACGGGCCGTGACGTGGCCCTCCTCGTGGAGATTGCCGCGCGAAACCAGCTCCTGAAGAGGCGCGGATTCAACGCGGCGCGCGAGATTGCGGCGAAGGTACACGACGAGATCGCCCGCAAGGCAGCGGTCGACCGGTTCACGGTCGCGCGGCGGGCCCGGCGCAAGCTGAACGCCCGCGAGAGGGCTCGTTGACGGGGGACGGAACGCGCCTCGTCGTCGCCACGGGACTCTCCGGCTCTGGAAAGTCCTACGTCGCTCACGCGCTCGAGGACATCGGCTACGCGACGGTCGACAACCTGCCTCTTTCCCTGCTCGAAGAGTTCGTGGGAGAGGTCGCCGCGGGACGGATGCCGCGAAGCAAGAACGCCGTCGTCCTCGACGTGAGGAATCCCGATTTCGCCGAGCACTTCCCGGGCCTCCTCGATACGCTGCGCCAGCGGCTCCCGATCACCGTGGTCTTCCTCGACTGCGACGACCGCGCTCTTCTGAACAGGTTCTCGGCAACGCGGAGGCCCCATCCGCTTGCGGACGGCCGCTCCCTCGGTGAGGCCGTCGCGTTCGAGCGGCGGCTCCTGGCCGAGGTGAAGGAGAAGGCCGACCTTGTGATCGACACGACGGCCATGACCGTCCACGAGCTGAGGGCCGCCGTGGCCCAGCACTTCCGGGAGCCGGGAGACCCCGGCATTCTCGCGGTCTCTCTCATCTCGTTCGGCTTCAAGCACGGTCACCCGACGGCGCTCGACCTCTGCTTCGACGTTCGCTTTCTCGCCAACCCTCACTTCGACGCGCGCCTCCGGGCGCGAACGGGCCGGGATCCCGAGGTGGCCCGCTTCATCGAGGCCGGCGAGCAGACCGAGCCCTTCTACACGCGCCTGAGGGACTTCCTCGCGTTCTGCCTCCCGAATTACCGCCGGGAGAACCGGGCCTATCTCACGATTGGGATCGGATGCACGGGAGGCCGGCATCGTTCGGTGTACATCGCGGAGCGACTGGCCCGTGACTTCGCGACCCTCGGATATCCGGTGCGCGTCTCGCACCGGGACGAGGCGCTCGATTGAACATGACGGCGTCCCGCGGCCCCTTCGTCGGCCTTCTTCTTCTGTCCCACGGGCCCCTCGCGAACGCGATGCGGGAGACGGTGCACATGCTCGAGCCCGACGAGCCCGACGAGCTGGGCGCGCTCTCGCTCGCGTGGGACGAGTCTCCCAAAGCCGCGAGCCGGCGCCTCGAGAAGGCGATCGCCGACGTGAACCGCGGAAAGGGCGTCGTCCTCCTCACCGACATGTTCGGCGGAACGCCGTCCAATCTCGCGCTCGCGTTTCTCGAGCCCGGCGTAATCGAGATCGTGTCCGGGATCAACCTTCCGATGGTCGTGAAAGCGCGAGCTCTCGCCCGCGAGGGCCGCAATCCGCGGGAAATCGCCCACACCCTCGTCGAACGCGGACGCCGCGCGATCGTGGCCGCCGCCGAGCTCGTCGACGGCCCTCCGGGAGGAACGCAGCGGTGAAAGAGCAGACGCTCACGCTCAAGAACCGCCTCGGCCTTCACGCCCGGGCGGCCGCGAAGCTCGTGCACACAGCCTCCGCGTTCGACGCGAAGATCACGCTCGCGCGCGACGGCGACGAGGTCGACGGCAAAAGCATCCTCGGCCTCCTGCTTCTCGCGGCGGGGAAAGGCACGCCGCTCGTCGTCCGCGCCGACGGCAGCGACGAGGAACAGGCGCTCGCCGCCCTCCGCGACCTCGTGGACCGTAAGTTCGACGAGGCGGACTGAGGCGCGGTTAAGATGACGGGGTGAAACGGCCCCTCTCCCTCACCGGCATTCCCGTGTCGCCGGGCGTAGCCGTGGGGCGGGCCGTCCTCTGGGTTTCGCGGGAAGACTCCTCGCCGAAGCGGACGCTCGAGCCCGAGGAGATCGAGTCCGAGATCGAGCGATTCCGTCGAGCGTCCGAGTCGGCGGCCGAGGAGATCGAGTCGACCGCCAGGCATGTGAAGGAGAGACTCGGTTCCGAGTACGCGGGGATCTTCCACGCTCACGCGCTCTTCTTGAAGGACCGCACGTTCCTCGGCCCGATCGAGCGGAGGATCGCGCACGAGAAGGTGAACGCGGAGTGGGCGGTTTCCGAGACGACCGCGGACCTCATGGCGCGGTTCCGGAGTCTCCCCGACGAGAATTTTGCCCATCGCGCCGCGGACATCGACGACGTCGCCCGCGCCCTCAAGAAGCATCTCGGCGGCGAGGAGCACTCCCGCCTTCGGATGGAGGACCTCGCGGGCGAGGCGATCGTCCTCGTGGCCGACGAGCTCACGCCCTCCGATGCCGTCCGCATCCCGCGGGACCGGGTCGTGGGCTTCGTCACGGAGCGCGGAGGCCGCACCTCCCACGCGGCGATTCTCGCCCGCTCGTTCGGCATTCCCGCCGTCGTGGGGATCCCGGGACTCCTCGCCGAGGTGGGCGAGGGCGATCGCGTCGTCGTGGACGGACGCGACGGAGTCGTCTGGCGCGAGCCGTCTGAAGACGTCGTCGCGATCTTCCGCGATCGACGGGACCAGGAGGCCCGCCACGAGCGGTCCCTGAAAGAGCGGAGCCACGGCGGCGTCACGCGCACGCGGGACGGGGCCGAGGTGACCGTGCGCGCGAACATCGAGCTCTCGAGCGAGATCGGCGACGTCATCGAATATGGCGCCGACGGGGTCGGCCTGTTCCGGTCCGAGTTCCTGTACCTGTCCAAGGAGGGGATCGAGTTCCCCTCGGAAGAGGAGCAGGCCGCCGCCTACCGCGAGGTCATCCAACGACTGGCTCCGCGGCCGGTCGTGATCCGCACGTACGATCTCGGCGGAAAGAAGGGAGCCCGTCACCTCATCGGCTCCGACGAGTCGAATCCCGTCCTCGGGCTCCGCGGAGTGAGACTCTGCTTCGCCCGGCCCGAGATGTTCTCGACGCAGCTGCGCGCCCTCCTCGCGGCCGCGGCCGGCGGGAATCTGCGCATCCTCGTTCCGATGGTTTCGGGGGTCGAGGAGATCCGACGCGTGCGCATTCTTCTCCGCAAGGCGCGCGAGGACGTCCTCGAGCGCGGCATCGCCGTCCCGGACGACATTCCCCTCGGCGCGATGATCGAGGTGCCGTCCGCCGCGATGACCGCCGACCTTCTCGCGCCCGAGGTGGACTTTCTGGCGCTCGGCACGAACGACCTCATCCAGTACACGCTCGCCGTCGATCGCGCGAACGAGACCGTGTCGGATCTCTTCCGCCCGACGCATCCCGCCGTCCTCCGCCTCGTCGCGCGTGTCGCGGAAGCCGCCCGCAACGCGAAGAAACCGCTCTCCGTGTGCGGCGAAATGGCCGCGGATCCCGCACTCGTCGTCCTCTTTCTCGGGCTCGGAATCCGCGAGTTCTCGATGGGGCCGCGCACGGTGCCGGTCGTGAAGGAGTTCCTGCGGGGGATCTCGATCCAGGAGGCCGAGCGCGTGGCGCGCGCCGCGTTCTCCCTCTCCACCGCGGACGAAGTGTCGGCGTTCCTCGCGCAGGAGCTTCGCGATCTCGAGAGAAGCGGAGCAGGGGTGCGCGCATGAACGACGCGCTGTCGTCCCGTCGTCCGCGGGTCGTGACGAAGCCCTGGGGGGAAGAGCGGATCTTCGCGGAAACGAAGCGCTACGCCGGGAAACTCATCCTCATTCGGGCGGGGGAGTCGCTTTCCTACCAGTACCACAACCGCAAGGAGGAGACGATTCACGTTCTCGAAGGGACGCTCGGCCTCGAGGTCGAACGCGAGGGCGAGCGCGTGGACCTGAGCCTGAAGCCGGGGGAGAGCTTTCACGTCGCTCCCGGCACGAGGCACCGCATGTTCGCCGAGGCGGGGGACTGCCTTCTCGTGGAAGTCTCGACGCCGGAGCTCGACGACGTCGTGAGGCTGTCCGACCGTTATGGCCGGGAAGGGACGTCGGCCCCATGAACGAGAGGAGCCGCCTCGGACTGACGCTCCTCGCGGCGCTCTCAACGCTCGCAGGGCTCGGGGCCCGCGCGCAGGATCCCGCTCTGTCCGGAATGGCCGTCGAGCCGACACCTTCGTCCGCGACCTCGCTGCCACCGACGCCGTCGCCCTCGCCTCTGTCCGGTGGAAAAGGGGAGATCCCGAGCGCGGGGCGTGGCGGATCTCTCGCGGACATCGTCAAGCTGTCGAAGAAAAACCGCAAGAGCCAGGCCCCGAAGAAATCCCTCGGAACCATCACGAACGAGACCCTGAAGGTTGGTGCCGCGCCGTCGCCCGCTTCTGGAAAGGGCAAGGCAAAGGCAAGGGTAACGGGAACCGCGCGCGGCGCTGCGCCGACGCCGCCGACGCTCGACGTCGCCAAGGACGACAAGGGACGGAGCGAGGAGGACTGGCGCGTCCTCGTCGGCCGCCAGAAGGCGCTCGTTGCGAGCGGCGAGGCGCGCGTGCGCGATCTCGAAACCCAGACGAAGCAGCTCGAGAACGACTTCTACGCGATGAGCGACGGCAACCGGCGAGACGCAGTCGTCAAGCCGGCGTGGGACCGGGCTCGCGAAGAGCTCACGCGGGCGCGCCAGGAAGTCGAGGACGCCAAGCGCGTACTGGACGACTTTTCCGAGGACGCCCGCAAGTCGAACACTCCCCCCGGCTGGCTTCGATAGGCACCGCGGCGTCCTGTTAAGCTCTCGCGGTGGGGGAATCCGCGCCGCTAAAGCAACCGCGCTCGGTGTTCGTCGAGACATGGGGTTGCCAGATGAACGTCCTCGACGGGAGGCGTTTCGTGGGCCTCCTGGAGCGCGAGGGCATCGTCGAGGCCGAGAGCGCCGAGGCCGCCGACGTCGTCCTCCTCAACACGTGCTCCGTGCGCGATAAGGCCGAGCAGAAGGTCTATGACCGCATCGGGCGACTCGCGAAACTGAAGCGGGACCGCCCCGGAATGGTGCTCGGGATCTGCGGCTGCGTCGCCCAGCAGGAAGGCGAAGGGCTTCTCGAGAGGCTTCCTCAGGTCGACTTCGTGCTCGGGACGGGCCGCATCGAGAAGCTCCCGTCGGTCCTCCGACGCGTCGACGAGGAGGGGGATCGACCCTGCGAGACGGGATTCGATCTCGACGAGGTCGTGTACACGCCCGGCGCCGTGGCGCACAAAGTGGTGCACCGCGCCGGCATCACGGTGATCGAAGGTTGCAACAAGAACTGTACGTTTTGCGTCGTTCCGCGGACGCGCGGCCGCGAGCGCAACCGGAGGCTCCTGGACGTCGTGGGGGAGGCCCGTTCGCTCGTCGAGCGGGGCGCCGTGGAAATCGAGCTGCTCGGCCAGACCGTGAACGCGTTCCGCGACCCGGAGACGGGCGAGGACCTCGCCGACCTGCTCCGGGCCGTCGGAGCCCTGCCAGGAATCCGGCGGCTGCGCTTCGTGACGTCGCATCCGCGGAACTTCTCGGACCGGCTGATCGCCGCAATGACGGAGACGCCGGCCGTGGTTTCCGCGCTCCATCTGCCGGTGCAGTCGGGTTCCGACGCCGTGCTTCGCCGCATGAAGCGCCAGTACACCCGGGCCGAGTATCTCGATCTCGTCGCGCGCCTGAGGGCTGCGATCCCGGGTCTCGCGCTCTCCACCGACGTGATCGTGGGATTCCCTGGCGAGACGGAGGCGGACTTCTCCGATACGCTTTCGCTCTTCTCCGAAGTGAGATTCGCCGGCGTGTTTTCTTTCACCTACTCGCCGCGCCCGCAGACTGCCGCGCTCCGTTGGGAACACGACGTCGTCCCGAAGCTGGCATCCGAACGGCTCGCAAGGCTCGAAGCGCTCCAACAAGACGTCCAGCGCGAGCTGAATCGCTCCCTCGAGGGACGTACGCTCGAGGTCCTCGTCGAAGGGCTGGACCGGAAGAAACGGAACAACTCCGGGCGGTCGCGTTGCGGCCGGATCGTGAATATCGCAAACGAGTCCCGCCTTGCGCCGGGTACGTTCGTCGACGTGAAAATCGAGATGGGGTTACCGAATTCCCTGCAGGGCCAGGTGGGGAGTTCGTGAGTCGCCGTAAACTATTAGCAATTCATAGGTTACGTCGCTGGTCTTGACTCTAAGAAGTGCCTCATCCTTGCATTCCTTCGGCTCTCTCCCTAGATTCGAGTCCAGGAGAACGACCAGTTGAGCGTCAGAATGGACGTCAAAGCCTTGATCGTGGATCCGATCGCGAATATGCCGGTCGTGATACTGCGGGATTCGGACGAGAAGAACTTTCTTCCGATCTGGGTTGGAGTCTTCGAGGCGAACGCGATCGCCCTTCAGATGGAAGGCGTCACCACACCGCGCCCGATGACCCACGATCTTCTGAAGAATCTCATCACCCAGATCGATGGAGACGTTTTGAAAGTGGTCATCAACGACCTCAAGGAAAACACTTTCTACGCCCAGATTCATCTCCGGGTCTCGAACCGCGAAGTGATCCTGGACAGCCGACCTTCGGACGCGATCGCACTCGCGCTGAGGCTGATGGCCCCGGTCTACGTGGAGGAGTCCGTCCTCGAAAAAAGCCGTAGCGGGGAAGGAATTTCGGAAGCGCAGAACTCCGAGCGCCTCCGCAAGTGGCTCGAGGAGGCAGACCCGGACACGCTCGGTCAGTACCGGATGTAGATTTCGCCGACGTCGCGGAAGTTCATCCTTGATGCCGCCTCCGACCCTCCGTATCATCCGCGACTCCGAAGCATGATCATCACCGTAGCGAATCAGAAGGGTGGAGTAGGGAAGACCACCACGGCGATCAACCTCGCCGCCGCCCTTGCTCAAAAGGGCCTTCGGACTCTTCTCGTCGACCTCGACCCCCAGGGCAACTCCACGATGTCGTTTCTCGACCGGAAAGACATCGAGAAGTCGATGTACGACGTCCTCACCGATTCCACTGTTTCGGTCTTCGATGTTATCCGGCCTACCAAAGTTCCGAAGCTCACGGTCGCACCAGCTCGAATCTCCCTCGCAAAGGTCGAGTCGAAGCTCCTCGGTGAGATCGATGGTCACTTCCGCCTGAAGGACAAGTTCCAGGTCGTCCGCGAGTCCGGTGAATACGATGCAATCCTCATCGACACGCCGCCAACGCTCGGAATGATCACCGTAAACGCCCTGGTGGCGTCCACACACATCCTCATCCCGATTCAATCTTCGTACTTTGCCCTCGAGGGTACGGACGACCTTCTCGAGACGATCGAGAAGATCAAGAGCCGACCCAATCCGAACCTCCAGATCCTCGGTGTCGTCATCACGCTTCACGACAAGCGCACAACACTCGGCAGGGACATTCAAGGCCAAATCAATCAGGTCTTCAAGGGAAAGCTCTTCAAGACCACTATTTCGAAATCCATCCGTCTCGAAGAGTCTCCTGCATATCGTGAATCCATCTTCACTTTCGCACCGCGCTCGTCAGGCGCGCTCGAGTACTACAGCCTGACGGAGGAGATTCTTTCCCGTGTCTAAGCGCCGCGGTCTCCCCGAAACATCTCGTATGCGCCACGACTCGCACTTCGTCGATCAGCTCGTTCGGGCGGACGAGCTTCCGGTCGGTCGGCGAATCTCCATTCACCTCATCGAAGCGAACCCGGACCAGCCGCGCAGCGTGATGGGGGACCTCTCCGAACTCACAAAGTCCATCGTCGACAAGGGCGTCCTCGAACCCATTCTCGTGCGCCCCCGCGGCGACGGCCGTTTTACGATCATCTCCGGCGAGCGCAGGTTCCGCGCTTCACTCGACGCGGGTCTTGCGGAGATCCCGTGCATCGAGATGGACGTGCCAGACAATGAACTCCTGGAGATCGCGCTGATCGAGAATCTGCAACGCAAGGATCTCAGCCCGTTCGAGGAGGCCGAGGGCTATCGCGCGCTCCAGGAGCGACACGCGTACACGCACGAACAGATTGCTGACGCTGTCGGCAAGTCCCGCGTCACGATCACCGAAGCGCTCTCGATCGCGAGGCTGCCTGACCGGGTTCAGGCGGAATGTCGGCGCGCCGACATCGGCTCCCGGTCCTTCCTCCTCGAGCTCGGGCGCCTGAAGGACGAGGACCTCATGCTTGCCGCGGTTGCGGCAATGGCGAAGGGTGAGGGCGTGAGCCGTGACGTGCTTCGGGAAGCGAAGAAGGAGACGGCGCGAAGCGGAGGTAAATCGAGCCTCGGAGGTCTCAAGAAGGCCTACACGCTCGACTTCACGCCGGCTGATCGGAACTACAAGGTAAGCGTCGTCCTCAAGGGCCGGCTCCACAAGAAGGAAGAAATTCTCGAAGCTGTTCGAGATCTCGCTCGGCGAATAGAGGCAGGCGATATCGATCTCGAGACGCAGGGTCGGTTCGTGAGGCCCAAGCCGAAGAAGAAGACTTAGAAGCAGATCTTCCTCGTTCCCTCATTCGTGCCTGCCGAATATTTTCAGGCTGGCCTATTCTAATATTTAACATAATAAATATTATCGGACCTTGCCGATTGGCCGGGGAATGTGATGGTTTAGGGGCCTGATCGGCTACGATCGATCGTGCTCTCCCGCCTGAATCGCTACGTATTCCTCGAGGTCGCCGGGCCGACTATCGTCGGGTTCCTTGCCTACACCGGTTTCATGGCGGTGCGCGGGCTCGTCCAGTTCTCGGAACTTCTCGTCCAGAGCGAGAAGCCTTTTGCCGAGGCCTGTCTCGTCGTGGCTCTTTCCCTCCCGCACATCATCGTCCTGACCCTGCCCGTCGCTTTCCTTCTCGGCCTCCTGATCGGCATCGGGCGCCTCTCGGCCGACTCCGAGCTCACGGCGCTCCGGGCGTCCGGCGTCGACCTCCTCGTCCTCTACCGGCCGATCGGACTCGTCGCATTCGCGACCGGCGCCGTGACGCTCGTCCTCATGCTGGCCGTCGTCCCCCAGACGAATCACCTCCTCTACGGGATGAAGCTGCGGCTGTCGAGCTTCGCATTCGCCCAGAGGATCCAGCCGGGGGTCTTCAGCCCGGAGATCGCCGGGCTCCGCGTCTACGCCGAGGGTGCCTCCGCCGACCGCCGTCAACTCAGCGGACTCATCATCGCGGATCGGTCGAATCCCGAAGGTCCTCAGTTGACGCTCGCCCGAAGAGGCTGGCTCGAGATCGAGGAGGACCAGGGCCGCCTCTGGCTCCGGGTCGAGGATGCCGAGCGCCACCATCTCGCGGAAGAAGGGCGACGTTACGATGTCACCTCTTTCTCGAGCCAGCGAATGGTCCTTCAGGACAGCGGTCCCACTCTCGGCGTCACCGAGAAGCAGATCCGCGAACAGACCCTTCGGGAGCTCCTGGAACGGGCCTCCGCCCGGACACGGCGCCCGGAGGACCGCAGGCTCGCCCTCACGGAAGTCCACAAGAAATTTGCGCTGCCAGCCGCCTGCCTCGTCTTCGGGCTCATCGGACTTCCCCTCGGCATCGTGAACCGTCGCGGTGGCCGCGCCGCAGGATTCGCGGTTTCGATCGCGGTCGTCCTGCTCTACTACGCGCTCCTCGCGACCGGCGAGGCCCGGGCCATCGAGGGCCGGATGTCTCCCGCGCTCGCGATGTGGCTGCCGAACCTCCTCCTCCTGGCGTTTGGCGGTTGGGCGCTCATGCGCGTACGCCGGGACAAGGAACTCTTCTCTCTTCCATTTGGTCCCTCGCCTCCGGTCTCCCCTTCCAGCTCCGCCGGCCCCGACGCGCCCGCTCTCGACCGCGCCGTCTCGCCCTCCCGACACCGGTCGCTCATCCCCGGAATCCTCCTCGTCGACCGCTACATCGCGAGCCGGTTCCTGGGGGTCTTCGCTCTCGTCGTGGCCTCTATCGCGACGCTGTACGTGCTGATCGACTATCTCGAGATTTCGGACGACATCGCGCGGCACCGGCCTCCGACGTCGCTCATCCTGAGGTACGTCCAAGCCTCGCTCTCGCCGATTATCCTGACGATCGTGCCGTTCGCGTTCCTCGTCGCCGCCCTCGTCACCGTCGCGGGCCTCGTCCGTTCCTCGGAGACGACCGCTCTTCTCGCCCACGGGATCTCCCTCTACCGGACGACCGCTTCGATCCTCGTCCTCGCCGTCGCCGCGGGCGTATTCCTGTTCGTCTTCGCGGAGCGCGTCGTCCCGTCGGCCGCTTCAGAGGCGGACCGGATCCGGTTCCTCCTCAAGGGACAGACGCCTCCCGCCAGCAGCGTCGGAGGAGCCTTCTTCCGAGGCGAGTCGGGCCGCTTCTATTCCGCCGACGCCTACGACCCGGCGAGGAGGGTTGCCACGGGAGTGTCCGTTCTCCAGGTGGACCCGCTCACGTGGAAGCTCGTCTCGCGCCAGGACGCGACACGGGCGCGCCTTGCACCCGGAAAGGGGCTGTTCGCCGAGGACGGCTGGATCCGCTCTTTCCGAAACGACCAGGTGCTCGCGATCCGGCGCGACGGGCCGTTCTTCATCGAGGCTCCCGAGGCCGCGGCGGGATTCGTCGCGGGCCAGGCGGATCCCCGGCAGATGAAAATCCGCGAGCTCTCGCGATTCATCGAGATCCGGCGGCGGGCGGGCGCCGACACGGCCATGCTCGCGACGGGGCTTTACCAGAAGACCGCGAGCGCGGCCTCCGCGCTTCTCCTGACGCTCGTCGGACTGCCCTTCGCGTTCGCGTACGGAAAGCGCGGCGCCGTCGCGGGCGTCGGCGTCGCGCTGTTCCTCGGGCTGACCTACCTCTTCCTGACCGCGCTCCTGGTTTCCTTCGGCGAGCAGGGCGCGATCCCTCCCCTCCTCGCCGCCTGGGCGCCGAACGTGTTCTTCGGCCTCGGCGCGGCGTGGGGGCTTCTCGGGGTGAGGACCTAGGTCCCCTCTTCCCAGCCCGCCAGGTACTTCTCCTGCTCGGGCGTGAGGACGTCCAGCAGGACGCCCATCGACGCGAGCTTCAGGCGTGCGATCTCGGCGTCGATGGCTGCTGGGATCGAGTGGACCTTGTTGCCGAGCGTCTTGTGGTTCTTGACCATGAATTCGGCGCCGAGCGCCTGGTTTGCGAAGGACATGTCCATCACGGAGGCCGGGTGGCCTTCGGCCGCGGCGAGGTTGATGAGCCGCCCGTCGCCCAGGAGGAAAATCATCCGGCCGTCCCGGAGGTGGAATTCCTCGACGAATTCGCGGACCATCCGCCGCGAGGCCGCACGCTTTTCGAGCGACGGGATGTCGATCTCGACGTTGAAGTGTCCCGAGTTCGCGATCACGGCGCCGGACTTCATGGCGGCGAAGTGCTCGTCCGCGAGAACGCTTTTGTTCCCCGTCACCGTGACGAAGACGTCTCCGATCTTCGCGGCCTCGAGCATCGGCATCACGCGGAGCCCGTCCATCGCGGCCTCGATCCCCCGGACCGGATTGATCTCGGTCACGATCACGTTCGCGCCGAGCCCCTTCGCCCGCATCGCGACGCCCTTGCCGCACCACCCGTAGCCCGCCACGACGACGTTCAGGCCCGCGAGAAGGAGGTTCGTCGCGCGGATGATGCCGTCGATCGTCGACTGGCCCGTGCCGTACCGGTTGTCGAAGAAATGCTTCGTCTCGGCGTCGTTCACGGCGAGGACGGGAAACTTCAGGACGCCTTCCTTCTCCATGGCCTTCAGGCGGATGACACCGGTCGTCGTCTCTTCGGTGCCTCCGATGATCCCCTCGAGGAGCCTCTTGCGGTCGGTCGAAGACAGTCCCTTCGCCCAGGCGGCGAGGGAAGGCTCGAGCTGTCCTTCCTTGCCGAGCGAGATGAAGAGCAGGGAGGAGACGAGGTCGGCGCCGTCGTCCATCGTCATGTTCGGCATGTGGGCGAGAGCGGCCTGGATGTGTGAGTAGTACGTCTTGTTGTCTTCGCCCTTGATCGCGTAGGTCGAGATCCCGAACTCGGCGACGAGCGCCGCCGCGACGTCGTCCTGTGTCGACAGGGGGTTTGACGCGCACAGGACGAGATCGGCTCCGCCGGCCTTCAGGGCGCGCGCGAGATTTCCCGTCTCCGTCGTGACGTGCAGGCACGCCGACAGCCTCAGGCCCTTGAGCGGCTTCTCCTTCTCGAAGCGCTCGCGGATGCGCGCGAGCACGGGCATCGAGCGGTCGGCCCACTCCATCCGAAGGCGACCCTTCTCGGCAAGCGCGAGGTCCTTGACGTCGTGGGCGGGGAGGGTTGCGGTCGTCATGAGATCTCCTTCTGGCCGTGCGCGGACTCCCGCACGGCGTCTACGATATAGGTGGCGAGCGCGACCTCCCCGGAATCAGAGGGGACGCGGTAGGGGGCGAGGGAGGAGAAGCGAGCGTCCGAGAAGCCTGCGCGCCTCAGCGCGGCGCGGACGGTCTCACGCGGAAGCCCGAGGTGGTGCGAGCCGGTAGCGGCCCGGAGGGCCCGGACCGCGTGCGGCTCGAGTTCGACGAGCACGACGCGGCCACCCGGCTTCACGACGCGTCCGAACTCGAGGAGGGCCGCTTCGGGGCGCACGAGGTGACGCAGGAGATGGAACGCAAAGACCGCGTCCATCCCCCCGTCCGCGAACGGCAGCTTCTCGGCGCTCGCGCGTTTCACGTTCACGTTCGCCGCGCCCGATCGGCGGAGCTTCTCCCGGGCGAGGCGAACCATCCTGTCGCTCGCGTCGACGGCCTCGACGGTCTCCGCGACACCCGCGAGCGCGAGCGTCAGGAGGGCCGTTCCGCAGCCGACGTCCGCGACGCGAAGACCTCTCGGGACGAGTCTGAGGAGGGCCGACTCGCGGACGCCGGCCGAATAGAAAGGGCCCTGCAGCCGATCCCACTCCCCCGCCACGGCGTCGAATCCGCCTTCCGGCAGCGAGGCGGTCCGCTCTTCGAGGACGTCCTTGAGCCGCGCGTCGTCCGCGGGGAACGCCGCGTCCGTGACCGCCGGGGCGACGGAGGCCCAGAGCTTCGAGCCTCCCTCGGTCGCCGCGTAGCGCTCGGCGCCGTTCGTGCGGCGCGTCTCGACGAGACCCGCGTGGCGCAACACCGCGAGATGGTTCGAAACTCGCGACTGGCTCGCACCGAGGATCCTCTGGATCTCCCGCACCTGCAGCTCCTCGCGCGCGAGGAGGCGCACCGCCCTGAGGCGAAGCGAGTCCGCGAGGGCGGAAAGAGTGGGCACGGCGTCCAGCACCCAAGGACTGTATCACACGATCATGCTCCAGTGATACAGGCTTTTAGTGGGCTCGTCAGGCGGTCGCCGGCACCGCCGCGCGGAACGCCGCCGCGAGGGCAGGTGCCTTGTCCGTGCGCTCCCACGTGAACTCCGGCAGGTTGCGTCCGAAGTGTCCGTAGGCCGCCGTCTTCCGGAAGATGGGCCTTCTCAGATCGAGCGCCTCGATGATTCCCTTCGGCGTGAGCCGGAAGTGCTCGCGCACGAGCTTCGAAAGGACCTCGGGATCCACGTTCGACGTGCCGAACGTCTCGACGAGGACGGAAACCGGGTCGGCGACGCCAATCGCGTAGGCCAGCTGGACCTCCACCTTGTCGGCGAGGCCCGCGGCCACGATGTTCTTGGCGATGTAGCGCGCCATGTAAGACGCGGACCGGTCCACTTTCGTCGCGTCCTTGCCCGAGAAGGCACCCCCGCCGTGGCGGCCGTAACCGCCATACGTATCGACGATGATCTTGCGGCCCGTGAGGCCCGTGTCGCCCTGGGGACCGCCTGTCACGAAGCGGCCGGTCGGATTGATGTGGAATTTCGTCTTCTCGTCGAGGAGCGCCGCCGGGACCACGGGGCGGATCACTTCGTCGCGGATGGCCTCGCGCAGCACCGCCGTCGGGACGGATTCCGCGTGCTGGGTCGAGATGACGACGGCCTCGACGCGCACCGGCCGGTCCCCTTCGTACTCGATCGTGACCTGGCTCTTGCCGTCGGGCCGCAGCCACTCGAGGACTTTCGACTTGCGGGCTTCCGCGAGGCGCATCGTGAGTTTGTGCGCGAGCGTGATCGGCAGGGGCATGAGCTCCTCGGTCTCGCGGACGGCGAGCCCGAACATCAGCCCCTGGTCTCCGGCACCACCCGTGTCGACGCCCATCGCGATGTCCGGCGACTGCTTGTCGATCGTCGAGAGCACCGCGCACGTCTCGAAGTCGAACCCGTACTTTGCGCGCGTGTAGCCGACGTCCTTGATCGTCTGCCGGACGATGCCCGGAATGTCGACGTACGTTTTCGTCGTGATCTCGCCAGCGATGAGCGCGAGACCCGTCGTGACGAGCGTCTCGCAGGCGACCCGTCCCATGGGATCGTCCTTGAGGATCGCATCGAGGATCGCGTCCGAAATCTGGTCCGCGATCTTGTCCGGATGGCCTTCGGTCACGGATTCCGACGTAAAGAGACTGTGGTTCTTGCCCATGTTTCTATGCTCCAGAGCCGCACGGCGGCGGAGTGCCGAGTTTAGCAGGGCGTCACGGACGGAAAACGAGGAAGCGCGTCGTCCCGTACCGCCTCCGGTCCGCGGGCGCAAGGCCGCCCGGCGTGAGAACGAGATCGTCGCCCCGTTCGTGGAAGAGCCAGCCGCCCTTCCAAACGAGGTCGACGAGAAGTTGAAGATCGGATTCGGAATTTGCTTCGAAAGGGGGGTCGTGAAATATCACATCGAAATGTGCCGCTCCAGCCGCATTCGAGCGCCGAGTGGATTCCCCCTTCGAAGAAAAACGGGCAACTGACGACTCCTCAAGCGCGGTGCGATCCCCCGACCCGAACCGCTCCAGGTTCCCCCTCAAGACCTTCGCGACCCCGCGGTTCTCTTCGACGAACGTCGCGTGCGCCGCGCCACGCGAGAGCGCCTCGAGTCCGTACGCTCCCGAGCCCGCGCACGCGTCGAGCACCCGTGCCCCCTCGATTGCCGAGCCGAGGATGTCGAACGCGGCCTTACGCGCGACCTCCGTCGTCGGCCGGATTCCTTCGGGGACCTCTACCTTCCGCCCGCGCCATGCCCCCCCGGTGATCCGAAGCACGCTCAGCGCCTCTTTGCGGGTGAGGAGGGGGGTGGATGCGAGCCGGCGGCAGCCGGATCCTCGAAGAGGCGAGGGAGGTCACCGCGGTAGACGAAGATCCTCATCTTGTAACTTCCGCTTCCCCCTTCCGCGGTCAGCTCCTCGAGCTCGAAATCGTGATCGAGGGCGTCGTCGTGGACGACCCGATACCAGAGGCCGTCCGAGCGCCTCCTCAGAAACGACCCGAGCTTCAGGCCTTCCGTGTTCCATTTCGTCTCGTCGAGATCCTGCTTCTCGAACCGGCCCCGGAGGTCCTCCAGCGCTCCGCGCGCGCGCCCCACGGCGAGGGGCAGTGCGATCAGGTCGTCGTACCGGTAGGTGCGGGAGACGCCACCGGGGCCGGCAATCTCCAGCGTGATGCGGCGGCCGTCGCCGTCGCCGAGGACGGAACGGGCCGGGTCGTCCACGTCCTTCTCCTTCACGGCGAGAGCCTCGAGGCAGACGCTCCTCACGAGCGCGACTTCTTCCGGCGCGAGCGCCTTGCGGTCGACGAGGCGCTCGGCGCGGTAGCCTCGCACCCTCACGAGGGTTCCGTCGTCGAACAGGGCGACGCGCTCCATGCCCAGGCCCTGCCGCGACTCGAGGGCCGCGATCAGGTGGGGATCTCTCTTCTCGGGCGTCGGCGTCGGCAGCGGATTCACGACCGGCGTCGGCGTCGGAGCCGGCGACGGCGCGGGTGCGCCGAGAAGCAGGAGACCCAAGAGCGCGGCGCCCGTCATCGCGGCGCGGCGCCCGCCGCCCGGCGGAGGGCCTTCGGAAAATTCAACCGGGACGCGACGGCGGACCGATCGGGCGGTGGCAGAGGCTCGAGCAGGCGCCGCCAGATTTCCTCGGGTTTCGGACGCGTATTCGCCTCATGAAGCGCGTCGACGGATCCCGGCGCGGCAGGCGCTGCTGGTCTTTTCTTAGAGGGTAAGAGGGGAGATTTCCAGCCCGGCAGCACGTCGCCGAAGAGTTCCAGCTCCGCCTCGAGCGCCTGAGCTTCGCTCCAATTGCTTTCTAAGAAAATCTCCTCTATTCCTCTCCTCATTCGATCGCCCGAAAGGGCCGCGAAAGCGCCCGCGGCTCTCGCCGCCTTCAAGGCCCTCAGAAACTCTCCGTCCCAGGCAAATCCGAGACGCGCCGCATATTTCACCGCGCGGTACGCACGCGTCGGGTCGTCCACGAGCGATTTCGGGTGGAGGAGGCGGAGCGCCTTCGCGGTGAGATCCTCTCGCCCCGCGAAAGGGTCGAGCGTCCGCCCCACGAGGCCGCGACGTTCGACCCGCCGCGCCATCGCGTGAATCGTGAAGTCGCGGCGCGCGAGGTCGTCCTCGATCGTCGCCGTGCCGGTCACGACGGGGAGACTCGCGGGCGCCGGATACTCCTCGCGCCGCGTCGCCGCGACGTCCACGCGCATCCCGCCCGGCGCCTGAAGAGTCGCGGTTCCGAAACGTGCGTGCGTCCTCCCGAGAGTCCATCCGGTCTGAGCCGAGAGTCGCGTGGCGAACTCGATGGCCTTCGCGGCGGCCGCTTCGACGGAGAAATCCAGGTCGTTGAGCCGCCTGCCGAGCAGGAGGTCCCGGAGGGCGCCGCCGACGAGCCACAGACCCACTTCCCGCCTGTCGGCAAGCCCTCCCGCACACGCGAGCGCCGCCGCGATCTCCTCCGGCGTGGGGCCGTGACCGGGCTTGCGGTCCTCGGTCACCCCGCGAGCCGGAATCATGCCGACGTCGCGTAGGAGTAGCGGACGGACTTGGGGCCGAGCAGCTTCTCGAGGTCGGCCGTGAATCCGGGCGTCGGCCGGACCCACAGGCGCGAGTCGATCTTCTGACGCGCCTCGAACTGGCCGGAACGACGCATCTCGAGGAATACGGGCATCGAGCCGGGATACCGCTTCAGGATCTCCGCCATCGCCCCTTCGTCGAACGTGTCGAAGTTCGACGGAGCGATCACGACTTCGCGCGCGGCCTGTTCCCGCATGCCTTCGAGGGGCTGGATCTCGCGCGCGATGAGCTCGACGGGCACTCCGGCGGTCTCCCCTTCGGAGCCTTCGTGACTCGCGCCGCCGGGCGCCATCGAGAGGCGCACCGTGCCCGTGACGAGCACGGCCCTTCCGGGGGCGAACCAGGATCCGATGCGCTCGAGAAGCGTGGCGAAGACGGTGACCGGAACTGAGCCCGTCAGATCCTCGACGACGGCCTTCGCCATCATCTTTCCCTCGTTCTGGCCCTTCTTGATCTGATTTTTCTTGATCGTGCCGACGAGGCCCACGAGCTTCACCGGCGCGTCCAGGCGGTCGCGCAGCGTGTCGCACGTCACGTCGCCGAACATCCGGATCTCGTCCTCGAACCGCGCGAGGGGGTGGCCGGTGATGTAGAAGCCGAGCGTCTCTTTCTCGTAGCGGATCTTTTCGTCGACGTTCCACTCCGGCTTGTCGGGGAACTGGTCCTCGATCCGCGTCTCCGCCGGGACGTCGAAGAGAAGGCTCTGGGTCGACGCCGCGGCGTCCCGCGCCGCGGCCGCGACGTCGACGGCGTGCTCGAGGCCGTCGAGGAACGCCGCCCGGGTCTTGCCGAGGGAGTCGAAGCATCCGGACTTGATCAGGGCCTCGATGACCCGCTTGTTGTTGAGACGGAGGTCGATGCGCGAGCAGAAATCCGTGAGCGACCGGAACGGTCCGTCGCCGGCGCGCGCCGCGAGGACCGACGCGACGGCACCTTCACCGACTCCTTTCACCGCACCGAGGCCGAACCGGATCGCCGCGCCGTCCGGCGCGAACGAGAGATCGGATGCGTTCACGTCGGGGGGCAGAACCTGGATCTTCATCTCCCGGCACGTGTTCACGTACTTCACGACGTCGTCCGAGCTCCCGGAGCTCGCCGTGAGCGTCGCGGCGAGGAACTCGACCGGATAGTGAACCTTCATCCAGGCCGTCCGATAGGCCAGAAGCGCATAGACGACCGAGTGCGACTTGTTGAAGCCGTAACGGCCGAACGGAAGGATGAGAGCCCAGAGCTCCTCGGCTTTCTTCTTCGACGTTCCGTTCGCGACGGACTTCTTGACGAACTTGTCGCCTTCGGCCTTGAGCAGCTCCTCGTCCTTCTTGCCGATCGCCTTCCGGAGCTTGTCCGCCTCCCCCGGCGTGTACCCCGCGACGGCGCGCGCCGCGAGCATGACCTGCTCCTGATACACGAGGACGCCGTGCGTCTCCCGGAGGATCGGCTCGAGCTGCGGCAAGGGATATTCGAACTTCGTGCCGCGTCGCCTCTGGATGTAGACCTCGACGGTGCCGGCGTCGAGCGCGCCGGGGCGGTAGAGCGCGTTCAGGGCGGCGAGGTCGTCGAAAACCTCGGGCTTCACGCGCCTGAGGAGGTCCCGCATCCCGGAGGACTCGAACTGGAAGACGCCGTCCGTGCGCCCGTCCGCGAAAAGCCGGTAGACCTCGGGATCGTCGAGCGGGATCGCGTCCACGTCGGGGCGCTTCCCCTCTTTTTTCTCGACGAACCGCAGGGCATCGTCGAGGATCGTCAGCGTGATGAGTCCGAGGAAGTCCATCTTCAGGAGCCCCATCCGGTCGACGGACTTCATCTCGAACTGCGTCGTGATCTCGTCGTTGCTGTTGCGGTAGAGCGGCAGGTACTCGACGAGGGGCCGCGGCGCGATGAGGACTCCGGCCGCATGGACCCCCGCGTGGCGGGAGACTCCCTCGAGGCGCTCGCCGAGGTCGAAGAGCCGCCGGTAGGTCTCGTTGTCGCGCAACGCGTCCGCGAGCTCCTTCACGTCACGCCGCGCCTCGGCGAGCATCGTGGGCTTTCCGGGGTTCGCGGGAATGAGCGAGCAGAGACGGTTTACCTCCGCGAGCGGCACGTCGAGGACGCGGCCCACGTCCCGGATAACCGCCCGGGCCTTCATCGAGTTGAACGTGATGATCTGGCCCACGTTGTCGCGGCCGTACTTCGTCCGCACGTATTCGATGACTTCGCCGCGGCGGCGCTCGCAGAGGTCGACGTCGATGTCGGGCATCGAGATGCGGTCCGGATTCAGGAAGCGCTCGAAGAGGAGGTCGTACTTGAGCGGATCGACGTCCGTGATCGCGAGCGCGTAGGCCACGAGCGAGCCGGCCGCGCTCCCCCGCCCCGGACCCACGGGAATTCCCTGGTCCTTCGCGTACTTGATGAAGTCCCACACGATCAGAAAGTAGCTCGACAGGCCCATCTTCCGGATCACGGAGAGCTCCCACGTGAGCCGCTCGTCGTACTCGAGGCGCGGCTTCTTCGCGGTTCCGTTCTCGAACGCGGCTCGCTGCGGCTCGAGCCTGCGCTCGAGCCCTTCCTTCGCGAGGTCCTCGAGGTACGCCTCCGGAGTCTGATCTCCGCCCGGAACGGGGAATGCGGGAATCTTCAGTCCGGTGTCCACGATCACGCTCGGCGTGACGCGCTCGGCGATGGCGGCGGTGTTCCGCACCGCCTCGAGCGTGTACGGCCGAAACACGTCGCTCATCTCCTCGGGGTTCTTCACGTAGAACTCCGAGTTGTAGAACTTCATCCGCTTCGCGTCGTTCAGGGTCTTCCCCATCCCGATGCAGAGGAGGACGTCCTGCGCGGCCGCGTCGTCCCGCGTCAGGTAATGAGAGTCGTTCGTGGCGACCGGTGGGATTCCCGTCTCCTTCGAAAGCCTCAGGAGATCGGGAAGGATCTGCCGCTGCTCCGGGAGCCCGTGATCCATGAGCTCGATGAAATAGCGGTCCTTGCCGAAAAGGTCGCGGTACTTCAGGGCCGTCTGTTTTGCCCCCTGGTAGTCGCCGATGCGAAGCCGCTTGGAGACCTCCGAATTCAGGCAGCCGGAGAGGGCGATGATTCCGTCGTGGTACTTCTCGAGAAGCTCCCAGTCCATCCGGGGCTTGTAATAGAAGCCCGAGAGGAAGGCCTCCGAAACGAGACGCGCGAGATTGCGGTACCCGTCCGGAGTCTCGACGAGCAGCGTGAGGTGATAGTTGCTCCCTTCGCCGTCCAGCGTTCTCACGTTCTCGCGGTCGAATCGCGAGCCGGGCGCGATGTAGGCCTCGACGCCGAGGATCGGCTTTATCCCGGCCTCGAGCGCAGAGGTCTGGAGCTCGTACGCTCCGAACATGTTGCCGTGGTCCGTCACGGCCACGGCGTCCATGCCCGTCGCCTTGACCTGCCTGATCAGGTCCTTGAGCCGGTTCGCACCGTCGAGAAGTGAGTACTGGGTATGAAGGTGGAGGTGAACGAAGTCGCCGGACATCCGGTCCGGATTGTAGCGTCCGCCGAAGCCCTCTCAGGCGCTCTCTGCCACGGACTGCACGGCCGCGCCGCCGCGCGCCTCGGGGAGACGGCCTTGCACGCTAGAGCCAGCGGCGCGTTCGCGCGCGGAACGCCTGGTATTCGTCCCCGAACCTCCGTTCCAGGTAGGCCTCCTCCGGCCCGATCACGAGGCGCCGGAGCGCGAACCACACCGGAGGGAGGGTCGCGAGGATCCACGGGGTGTTCGCGATGAGAGCGATTCCCGAAAGTGCGAGAGAGAGGCCGACGTACATCGGGTTGCGCGAAACGCGATAAGGCCCCGACGTGACGAGGGCGCTCGCGGGATGGTTCGGGTGCGGCGTGGTCCGTGCGCTCAGGAACGTGACGAGCGCCCAGCCGCCGAAGGCGAGCCCGAGAAGCGAGATCGCGAAGCCCGCAAGATCCGCACTCCGTTCGAACGCCGGGGGCACGAGGGGCACGGGGAAGAGCCGCTTGAGAAGAAAGCCCGCCGCGAGCGCGAGCCCGAAAAACACCGGCGGGATGACGGGGACGTTTGCGTTGTCTTCGCTGGGCATGGCCGGAGGATACCTGCCACGCAAGCCGCTTCAAGTAGCGGCCGCGGCTCCGCGCGCCGCGGCGAGGCGCGCGCGCGTGTACGGAATGAGCCCGCCTGCGTCGATGATCGCCTGGCGCGCGCGCGGAAGCGGCGTGATGTCGAACGCCGTCTTCTTCGTCCGGTTCTCGACGCACCCGCCGTCGAACACGATCTCGTCTCCCGCGTCCGCCGCGAAGCCCGGCGCGACGACAACCTTCAGACCGAGGTTGATCGCGTTCTGAAGAAAGATGCGGGCGTAGCTCTTCGCGACGACGACGACGTCGAGGCCCTTGAGGCACGACGCGGCCTGCTCGCGCGAGGACCCGCAGCCGAAGTTCTCCTTCGCGGCGATGACGGCGCCCTTCGGAACGGCCTTCGCCTTCACGGCCACCTGGAACTCGGGGACGTCGGCGAACGCGTGCGCGGGCGTCTCCGCGGGCAGCACGGTCGCCATGTACCGGCCCGGGTAGATCAGGTCGGTCGAGACGTCGTCTCCCAGGCTCAGGATGACGCGGGAAGAGTCCGGCTTTCGGGGGCGTGCGGCGTCGATCTTGCTCGTGCGGGCCATCAGAACTCCTTCCGCGGGTCCGTGATGACGCCCGCGAGCGCGGACGCCGCGGCGACGGCGGGCGACGCGAGATACACGCCGGCAAGGGGATTCCCCATGCGGCCCCTGAAGTTCCGGTTCGTCGTCGAGATCGCGGTCTCGCCGTCCCCGAGCGCGCCCTCGTGGATCCCCAGGCACGGCCCGCAGCCCGGGTTCATGACGACGGCGCCCGCGGCCATGAAGTCACGGAGGTAGCCGAGCTCCATCGCCTGGGCGTAGATCTTCGCGGAGGCCGGAAAAACGAGCATGCGGGTTCCGTCCGCGACGCGGCGGCCCCTCACGATTCCAGCCGCCTCGGCGAGGTCGTCGAGCCGGCCGTTCGTGCAGGAACCGATCACGACCTGCTGCACAACCGTGCCCGCGACGGCGCTCACCGGTTTCACGTTGTCGACCGTGTGCGGGCACGCGACGAGAGGCTCGAGGCGGGAGATGTCCACGGAGATCGTCTTTTCGAACGACGCGTCGGCGTCGCTCGTCACGAGCGTGAGCGGGTCCGCGACGTCCGCTTCCTCGCGCAGGTAGCGGACGGTCTCGGCGTCGGCCGGCACGATTCCGGCCGTCGCGCCCGCCTCGACCGACATGTTGCAGAGAACGAGGCGTCCCGAGGTCGAGAGCCGCGCGATCGACTCCCCTCCGAATTCGAGGACGCGGAAGTTCGCTCCCTGGGCCGTCAGAAAGCCGACGAGATGGAGGATCAGGTCCTTCGGTCCGACACGGGCCGGGAAGCGCCCCGACACGTCGACCCGGATCGTGGTGGGAACCTCGATGTTGAGAGCGGCGCCGAGCGCCCAGACGCTCGCCATCTCCGTCGCCCCGATTCCGAAGGCAAACGCGCCGAGCGCGCCGTGGCTCGTCGTGTGGGAGTCCGTCCCGACCACGACCATCCCGGGCCGCACGTAGCCGCGCTCCGGAAGAATCTGATGGCAGATGCCGCCCACGTCGCCCCGGATGTCGTGGAACTTCGCGATGCCGTGCTCGGCCACAAACTCCCGCACCCGCTTCTGGTTCGTCGCGGTTTTCGCGGACTCGGCCGGTACCCGATGGTCGAAGATGATCGCGATCCGTGAGGGATCCCACGGCCGGGCGGCTGCCGACCCTTGGTGGATCTCCAGGAACTGGTTGATGACGAGGACCGCGTTCTCGTGGGACATCGCGAGATCGACGCGCGGCTCGACGACGTCACCGGCCCGCACCGCGTCCTTGCCGGACGCCCGGGCGAGGATCTTCTCGACGGCGGTGGCGCCCACGTCAGCCTTCGACCGCGACGGCGGCGCCGCGGTACTTGGACTCGACGCGAGCCTTCGGAAGGAACTCCCCTTCGAGCGCCGTGTAGGCGGGAAGGCCGACGAAATCCGTGTATTCCTTGAAGCTCGTGGCCCAGGAAGTCTGCCCCTCGAGCAGGCCCGTCGGAGACGCCTTGAGTGCGCGGAAGAAGTCGAGGAGCGCGCGGTGCGCGACCATGATCGACGCGACGGGAATCGAGACGCGGCCGATCCGCATCGCCCGGAGCTCCGGGATCGGAACGAGCTCGGTCTTCATCCCCGTGATCGCATCCATCTGATTCACGGACAGCGGCCCGTGGATCGACCGGGCGGCCTTCTCGATGTCCACCTTCGACCGGATCCCGTCGATGAACGCGAGATCCGCCCCGGCCTCGATGTAGAGGTTGCAGCGGCGGATCGCCTCGTCGAGGCCCTCGACCGCGTACGCGTCCGTCCGCGCATTGATCACGAAGTCGCCGTCGAGGACGTCGCGCGCCCTCGCGCAGGCGCGGATCTTCCCCGCCATTTCCTCCGCGGCGATGACTTCCTTGCCCGCCATGTGGCCGCAGCGCTTCGGAAAGACCTGGTCCTCGAGGTTCATGCCCGCGGCTCCCATCGCGATGAGCCGCTCGGTGATCCACGCCGCGTTCACGGCGTTCCCGCCGCCCGTGTCGACGTCCGCCATCACGGGGACGCCCACGGCCTGCGTGACGTTCCACGTGACGTCGAGGACGTCCTTCATCTGGACGAGGCCGACGTCAGGCTTGCCGAGGAGGGATCCCGCGAGGCCGTAACCGGAGATCTGGATCGCCTCGAAGCCCGCGGCCTCGATGATCTTCGCGCTGAACGCGTCGTGGCAGCCAGGAACCACGAGCGCGCGGCGCTCGAGGATCGCGTTCTTGAGGACGGTCGTTCTCTTCATGATCGTTTCCTTTCAGTCTTTCGGAACCGCGCGAGCGACGGCCTCGCCCATTTCGCGGCAGGTCGCCGGGCCGCCCATGTCGTACGTGCGGACCCGGCCCGCGGCGAGCACGTCCTGAACCGCGGTTTCGACGGCGCGCACTTTCGCGCCCTCGCCGAGCCAGTCGAGCATCATCTTCGCGGCGAGGATCGTCGCGATCGGGTTCACCTTGTTCTGTCCCGTGTACTTCGGCGCCGATCCGTGCGAGGGCTCGAACACGCCGAGCGACGTGCCGATGTTCCCCGAGCACCCGAACCCGAGCCCCCCCACCATCTGTGCGCACAGGTCGGAGATGATGTCTCCGTAGAGATTGGGCGCGACGAGAACATCGTAGTTCGTGGGGTTCTTCAGGAGCCACATGCAGATCGCGTCGACGTTCGCCTCGTCGACCTGGATTTCCGGGTACGCCGCCGCCACCTTCCGCGCTTCTTCGAGGAACACGCCGTCCGACGCGCGCACCACGTTCGCCTTGTGGACGATCGTGACCTTCTTCCGGCCGCGCGCCCTCGCGAACTCGAACGCCGCACGCACGATGCGTGAGGAGCCCTTGCGGGTGTTGATTTTGCACGAGATCGCGACGTCGTCGGGGCTGAGATCCCGGAACGGCGCATACGCCGGAGAGAGCCGCGCGAGCGTCTCGGAGAGCTCGGGAGGCACCGGGGAGAACTCGACCCCCGCATAGAGGTCCTCCGTGTTCTCGCGGAACACGACGAGGTCGAGGCCGTCGCGGAAATTGAGCGGGTTACCCGGGTAGGCCTTGCAGGGCCGGAGGCAGACGTACAGATCGAAGAGCTGCCGCATCCTCACGATCGGCGATCGGTAGACGAGGCCGCTGGACCTGAGCGCCGGGGCCAGCTCGTCGAGCGCCGTCTTCGAAGGCTTCGACGTGATCGCACCGAACATTGCCGCATCCACGTTCTTCAGGAGCTCGACCGTACGCGCCGGGAACGCGTCGCCCTCGGCGCACCAAAAATTCCAGCCGATGTCGCCGTGCACGTAGTCCGCCTCGAAGCCGACGCTGTCGAGGACCGGGCGCGTTGCCGCCAGAACCTCCGTGCCCACGCCGTCTCCCGGGAGCCAGGCGATCCGGTAACGAGCCATACACACCCTCCCTCCCACAGGATGGGCGCCCGCGGGCGATGTGCCCGTGACGCAGGTGCATCAGCGACACGTGGCCGCTTCAGGTTCGCGGGAGGGGTGGCGTCAGGCGGACATGCTCTGAGCGGCCCGGGGTCAGAGCTCGGAGCGGAAGGGCCGCGTGAGCCACTCGCTCACCCGCTTTTTCAGCGGGCGCTTCGTCCACATCGCATGCGTATAGGGACGGCACCGCGCCTGATCCCTCAAGAAGCTCGTCTTCATCTGCCCGGCGAACGCGGCGTCGTACACGAAAAGGTTGATCTCCTCGTTCAGGTGGAAGGACCTTTCGTCGAAGTTCGCCGAGCCGACCGTCGAGAAGACGCCGTCCACGACCATCGTCTTCACGTGGATCATCGTGGGCTGGTACTCGAAGATCTTCACGCCGCCCTCGAGCAGCGGGCCGAACGAGAAGCGGCCCGCCGCCTTCGTGGCCGGCACGTCGCTCTGTTCGTCCGAGGGGACCATGACCCGCACGTCAACGCCCCTCTTCGCCGCGGCAACGAGCAGGTCGGAGGCCGTGTCGTCCGGCAGGAAATAGGAGTTAGCGATCCAGATCTCTTTCGCGGCGGCCGCGAGCGAAATCGCGTAGACGCGGTCCGCGCCGGACATCGGAGCGAGCGGGGACGACGGCACGACGGCGGCGGCCATCGTGCCGGCATCCCGGAGCGGCGGGAAGAACTCCTCGCCGACCAGCGCCTCGCCCGTGGCTTCCGACCAGTTTTCCTGGAAGGCGCGTTGGAGGCCGCGCACGGCAGGGCCGTCCACCCGCACCTGCGAGTCCCGCCAGTGCTGCTTCGAATCCGCGTCGCCGCGCCAGAGGTCGGCGATCCCCACTCCCCCGGTGAATCCGAGCGCGCCGTCCACCACGAGGACTCGCCGGTGGTTGCGGTGGTTGAACACCCAGAGCATCCAGGGCTTCCTGGGATGGAAGAACTCGACACGGCAACCCGCCTTGCGAAGGGCGTCCACGTCTGCCGCCTTCATCCGGCTGCCGGGAGACCCGACGGCGTCCAGGAGGAGACGGACCTCGACGCCGTGCGCGGCACGCTCGCTAAGCGCGTCCCGGAAGCGGTCGCCGGTCTCGTCCGACCAGAAGATGTAGGCCTCGAAGTTGATCGTCCTCCGGGCGGCGGAGATCGCGGAGAGCATCGCGGGAAAGATCGCGCTCCCATTCTCCAGGAGGTCGAGCCTGTTGCCGGACGTGAGCAGCGCGCCGGGCAAGGCCGACGGCAGGAACGTGGCGGAGGTCACCGCGAAGTCGTGGGGCAGCTCGTAAACGGTCCGTTCCGGAGCGCCCGCCTTCGCGACGGTGATCGCGAGAGCGTAGCCCGACGCGATCGAGACGAGAATGATCGCGAACACGGGCGGCCCCTTGCCGCGCCGGGAGCCTGAGGTCGTCATCCGACCGAGGGTACCCCAGAACACCGCGGACCAAGGACGCTCGACGCGCCACGTGCGGACGCGGCGAGGGCGGGCGCTAGACTCCCGCCCTATGCGAAACCCGATCGTTCTTCTCCTCGTCGCGGCGCTCGGCGCCGCGACGTCCGGCCTCGAGGCTGCCGACGCCGTCGTCACTCCCGACGAGCGGGAGGCGGCGCGGGCGATCACGGCCGAAGCCCTCCGCGCGCACATCCGTTTCCTCTCCTCGGATCTCTTCGAAGGGAGAGGGCCGGCGACGCGCGGCGACGCCCTCACCGAGTCCTACTTGAAGACCGAGATGGAGGCGCTGGGGATCAAGCCGGGCGCCCCGGCCGGTGGGTGGATCCAGAGAGTGCCTCTCGTCGGGATCACTCCTGCGTTCTCGGGCCCGGCCCGGTTTCGTTCGGAGCGCGGCAGCGCGGCCGGAATCCCGGGCGACAACCTCGTCGCGTCTTCGGGAATCCAGAAGGCCGACGCGACGATCGAAGATGCGGAAGTCGTCTTCGTCGGCTTCGGCATCGTGGCGCCCGAGTACCAGTGGGACGACTACAAGGACGTGGACCTCAAGGGCAAGGTCCTTCTCGTCATGAACAACGACCCCGAAGGCACGCCTCAGGAACCGAACCTCTTCGCGGGCAAGACGCGCCTCTGGTACGGACGCTGGGACTACAAGTACCTCATGGCGGCGAGAAAGGGAGCGATCGGAGCGATCGTCATCCACACCACTCCTTCCGCGGGCTACGGGTGGCAGGTCGTGCAGACGTCGTGGGCCGGCGAGAAGTTCGAGCTTCCCGACGACGGAGCGCCGCGCGTCCGCATCAAGATGTGGGCGACCGAAGAGCTCTCGAGGAAAATTGCGGAACTGGGCGGCCGAAGCCTCGACGAGCTCAGGGCCGCGGCCGAGAGCCGCATGTTCAGACCCGTGCCGCTCGGCGTGAAGGTGTCGCTGTCGCTCACGAATACGATCGTGGAGAAGTCGTCTGGCAACGTCGTCGGTGTGATCCCCGGTGCGAGCGGGAGTCGCGCGGGGGAAGCGGTCGTCTACACCGCCCATCACGACCACCTCGGCATCAAGACCGGCGCCAAGGCTGGGAACGACGCGATCTACAACGGAGCGCTCGACAACGCCTCGGGCGTGTCCGCGATTCTCACGGTCGCGCGCGCATTCGCGAGGCTGAAAAAGCCGCCGGCCCGCTCTGTCTACTTCGCGTTCGTCGCCGGAGAGGAGCAGGGCCTTCTCGGTTCCGAATACTTCGCGCAGCATCCTCCGGTTCCCGCCGGCCGTATCGCCGCAAACATCAACCTCGACGGTATCGGCTGGTACGGGAAGACCCGCGACATCGCGGCGATTGGCCTCGGCAAGTCCTCCCTCGACGCCGAGATCCAGGCGATCGCGGCGATGCAGGGGCGACGAGTCGAAGGCGACCAGTTCCCGGACCGCGGCTCGTTCTATCGCTCGGACCAGTTCAATTTCGCGCGCATCGGCGTTCCGGCCGCGTACCTGAAGAAGGGGACCGACGTGATCGGAAAGCCGGAGGGCTTCGGCCGGCGGCAGCAGGAAGAGTACGAGCGGAAGGACTACCACCAGCCCTCCGACGAGTTCCGCGAGGACTGGGATTTCTCGGGTGCCGTCGAAGACGCCCAGCTCGCGTTCTATCTCGGCTGCCGCGTCGCCAATGCCCCCGGGATGCCCGAGTGGATTCGGGGGGACGAGTTCGAAGCCGCCCGGAAGAAGGCGCTCGGGGAGGCGCCCCGCTGATCCGTCCCGCCGCCCGGAATGGCGAGGCTCACTCCCACTCGATCGTGCCCGGCGGTTTCGACGTCACGTCGTAGACGACGCGGTTCACGCCGCGCACCTCGCCCACGATCCGCCTCGAGACGCGGTCGAGGAGCTCGTGCGGGAGGCGCGCCCAGTCGGCGGTCATGAAGTCCTCGGTCGTGACGGCGCGAAGCGCGAGGACGCTTTCGTAAGTGCGGCCGTCGCCCATGACGCCGACGCTCTTGACCGGCAGGAGAACGGCGAATGCCTGGGACGTCTTCTCGTACCAGCCCGACTCGCGGAGCTCCGCGATGAAAATCGCGTCGGCGTCCTGGAGGATGCGGACGCGCTCCCTCGTGATTTCGCCGGGGATCCGCACGGCGAGTCCGGGTCCCGGGAACGGGTGCCGGGTGAGCATCTCTTTTGGAATGCCGAGCTCCCCGCCGAGGCGGCGCACCTCGTCCTTGAAGAGCTCGCGGAGGGGCTCGAGGAGGCGGAACCCGAGCTTCTCGGGCAGGCCGCCGACGTTGTGGTGCGTCTTGATGACGGACGACGGGCCCTTGATCGAGATCGACTCGATGACGTCCGGATAGAGCGTGCCCTGCAGCAGCCAGCCAGCGCCGTCCACGGCCTTCGCGTTCTCCGTGAACACTTCGATGAAGAGGCCGCCGATGATCTTCCGCTTCGTCTCGGGCTCCGTCACGCCCGCGAGAGCCGCGAAGAACCGCTCGGACGCGTCCACCGCCGTGACGGGGAGCCCGAGGTGCCGGAACGCCTCCATCACCTGACGGCCCTCGTCCTTGCGCAGGAGCCCCGTGTCCACGAAGACGCCGCGGAAGCGCTCCCCCACCGCTTCGCGGACGAGCGCGGCCGCGACCGTGGAGTCCACACCGCCCGAGAGGGCGCCCAGCACGAGGCCCTCGCGGACCTCCTCCTTGAGCCGGGCGACCGCCGCGTCGCGGAAACCCGCCATCGTCCAGGTCGCCTTCGCGCCGCATACGTCATAGAGAAAGTTCTCGAGCATCTGGGCCCCGTGCTCGGAGTGATGGACCTCTGGATGGCCCTGGATGCCGTAGAGACCCCGCGCCGCGTCTTCGAAGGCGGCGACGGGAGCGTTTCCGGTGTCCGCCGTCACCGTGAATCCGGGAGGGGCCGCCTCCACGTGGTCGCCGTGGCTCATCCAGACGGTCTCGAGCGGCCCAAGCCCGCGGAACAGCCGGCCGCCGCGCACTTTCACGGAGGCGCGTCCATACTCGCGCCCCGGTGCGCTCCCGACCCGCCCTCCGTAGCGCTGCGCGATCCACATCATTCCGTAGCAGAGGCCGAGCACGGGCACGCCGAGGTCGAAGAGCCCGGCGTCCCCCTGGGGCGCACCTTCGTCGTAGACGCTCGACGGACCTCCCGAGAGGATCACGCCCCTCGGTTTCAGCTTCGCGATCTCCTCGGCCTTCGCGTCGAACGGGAGGACAACCGACCGGACGCGCGCCTCCCGGATCCGCCGGGCGATGATCTGCGTGAACTGGGAGCCGAAATCGAGGACGACGACGGTATCGGACGCTTCGTTCACGCGCGAAGTATAGGCGGCGTCAGTAGCTCTCTCCCTGCCCGAGAGCGCGGCAGGTAAAGGACTTCAGGTCCCCGCCCGGAGTGCATTTCGGGTGATCGGCCGGCGCCTGCGTCACGGCCGACATCTGCATCGAAACGGCGCTGCTCTCGTCAGAGGCTCCCCGGTAGTCGCACCAGAGCAGATCGCTCGTGGCGCCCGGATTGCGCCGGACCTGAAACGCGGTGAAGCCGTATTTGTGGACGGCCTTCACCCTCCACGTCGCATCTCCCTTGAGGGTCACGTCGACGCTCGTCCCGCCGTTGAGGCCGGTCGCCAGGACGGTCGTCGGGCACGTGAGGGTGATCGGGCCCGGGGGATTCGGCGCCGCGTGCGCCCGGCCGGAAGACAGGCCCAGTGCGAGGATCAGGGGAATGAGACTTCTGGACGGTTTCATCGCTTCGCTCCTTCCGTGACCATCAGTAGAACTCGCCCTGCTTGAGCGAATAGCAGGAGAACGCCATCTTCGTCGAGTCCGCCTGGCAGACGGGCTTCCCCGGGGTCGACTCCCTCTCGAGGAGGAAATTCGTCTCGGACCCCGCAACGTGGTCCGAGACCGCCTTGTAGACGCACCAGCAGGAATCGTGAGAGACCCCGGGCGTCGTGTACACCGACTGCGCCGTGACACCCGTCTTCGTGAAGTTCTTCTGCGTCCACGGGCTGATCACGCCGATCACGGCCGTGGCGGTGACGACGGGACACGCGAGGGTCAGGGGCTCGGCGAGGATCAGTTTCTTGAGCTTCGCGCTGAGCTGCTGATTGAGCTGCGCCGGGGGCGCGGCGAACCCCATGCCGCTCGTGAGAAAAAGAGCGAGGGACGCGACCTTGAGAAGTGCCTTCATCGACGATGTCCTCCCTCGGGCCACACGACCCGATTCGGGAGGACTGACGGAACGGAAACGCTCCCGGCATAGACGCCGGGACGGATTTATTCGGTCTTCATTCCGCCTTCGCGGGCCGCCGTATCCGCACGATCAACGCCCGGGGGACCGCCGCGATCGCGCCGGCGAGGAGCCCCGCCGCGAGAGCCGCGAACGCCGCGAGCCCGACGAGGAGAGGGCCGACGTTGATGCCCCCCGGAAGGTCCCCTCCGTGAGCGACCCGATGCAGGGAGGCTCCGAACACGACCGAAGAGACGCCCGCCGTTCCGAGGAACGCCCACCGGCTTTCGGGAGGGGACTCCGGATCTTGCCGGCGCCCGGGACGCTGCGACCAGAGCGGAGACGCGGCCGAGACGCCGGCGTCCGCGAAGAAAAGCAGCAGCCCCGCGACGAGGTAGGCGGGCAGGAACGAGACGACCGACGCGGCGACGAAGCGCACGAGCGGTCGCTTCGTGAGCGCGGCCCCAAGCGCGTCCGCGAGGATCGGATAGGCGATGAAGGCTTCCGCGGCGTGGGGATGGGCCACGAGGTACGTGACGAGAACGAGGACGAACGCCAGGGGAGCGGCGAGAAGAAACCCGCGTGCCGTTCGGAACATCGTCAGAGGGCCGCGCGCGCGATCCGCGCCGGAGTGCCCCACAGGGCGAGCACGCGCTTCACGTAGTCGCGGGTCTCCCGGTACGGCGGCACGCCGCCATATTCCTCGACTGCGCGCTCCCCCGCGTTGTAAGCCGCGAGGATGAGGTCGGCGTTCGTCTCGCCGAATCGCTCCGCGAGCTCCGCGAGGTACGCCACGCCCCCCCGGATGTTGTCGCGAGGATCGAAGGGGCTTCTCACCCCGAGCCGCCGGGCCGTTGCGGGCATGAGCTGCATCAGACCCCGGGCCCCTTTGCGGGACACCGCGTGGGCGTAGCCGTTCGACTCGACCCGGATCACCGCCGCGATGAACGCGGGATCGACCCGGTGTTCCTTCGCGGCTGCGAGGATCTGGGAGGAATACGGGGTCGAGCCCGAGGAGGGAGAGGAGGGAAAGCCACCCGAGAAGGTGCGGACGGAGCGGCCCTCGTCGGGTGGAACGGAAACGAGCCGTTCGTCCTCGAGCGTGAGCGGAACGGCCGGGGCCGGTCGTTCGTACTCCTCGTCCACGATGCGGTCGACCACGTCGAGCGGAATCGTCATCGAGCCTCCCCCGACGAGAGAGAGCGTGAGGCGGTCGCCGTCCACGACCTCGAAGCCCGCAACCCGGAGGTGCCTCCCGTCCTCGAAGACGACGAGCGTCGCGGCGGCCGGAAGCGCCGCGCACAGAAAAGCGAGAACAAAGCCCGCGGCGGCGGCGAGGCTTTTGATCACGAGGCCCTCGGATGCGTCCGGTCGTAGACCTTGCGCACGCGTGAACGCGAGACGTGCGTGTAGATCTCGGTCGTGGCGATGTCCGCGTGCCCGAGCATCATCTGGACGGCGCGGAGGTCGGCGTCGTTGTCGACGAGATGCGTCGCGAATGCGTGCCGGAGAACGTGCGGTGAAACGGCGGAAGCAGAAAGGCCCACCTTCCGGGCGGCGGCTTTCAACGCGAGAAAGACGGTCTGGCGCGTGATGGGTTTTCCACCGGCTCCGGGAAACACCCACCGGCCCGCGGAAGCCTTGCCGGCCCGTGCGGACTGCAAGTATCGCGCGACCCAGCGCGCCGAAGAATCGGCGATCGGGACGACCCGTTCCTTCGAGCCCTTGCCGCGGACGACGAGAAACCCCTCCGGAAGGCGAAGGGACTCGACCGGCAGGGCCGCGAGCTCCGAGACCCTGAGGCCGCAGGCGTAGAGCAGCTCGAAGAGGGCACGATTCCTCAGACCCTTCGCGGTCGTGACGTCCGGCGCGTCGAGGAGGCGGGTCACGTCGTCCTGGGAAAGGACCTTCGGCAGCAACGCCCACCGCCGGGCGTTCGTGAGATCGGCCGTCGGGTCCGACTCGAGCACGTTCTCCGCGACCAGGAACCCGTACATCCCGCGGAGGGCCGACGTGAGGCGTGCGAGCGTGCGCGGCGACATGCCCTCGGCGCGGCGGGCGGAGAGGTGCGCGACGACGTCTCCCCGCGTGACGCGAGAGGGATCGATCCGCGCCGACGCGAGAAACGCCCCGAACGTCGCGAGGTCGCGGTGGTAGGCCTCGAGCGTATTCGCGGAAAGCCCCTTTTCCGCGGAGAGGTAGTCGATATAGAGCGGAAGGTGCTTCTGAAAGAAGACGCCGGCCGGCGTTTTGGCAGGAGATTCCGAACTCACTCGATGATTCTACGGAAGCCGGGTCGCGGGCGTCGGGTCAGCGGACCGGAGCGCGCCCGGGGGCGGTTGCGGCAGCGCCGGCCGAAGCCGGGACGGCCGACAGGATCGCCCGGATCTCGGCCTCCGAAAGAACGTGGTCGGACGCCTTCGCGGCCCGGTAGAGTGCCGCCACGAGCGGCACCGTGGGCGCGAGTCCGCGCTCTTTCAGCCAGAAGATCACGTTCGACTCCCCGGACATGGGGCCGACCTCGATCACCTGGGCGAGGCCCACCATCGCGGCCGGAACGCCGGAATAGACGCGATCCGCGAGCCAGTCGTCGCCCTTCGCGCGGGCTTTCACGATCGCGGCGGCATGCACGCCCGTCCCCGTCCGGAACGCGTCGCGACCGACGACCGGGTATCCGTCAGGGATTGGCACTCTCACGATGGCCGAGACTTTAGACACGTACCGGGGAATGGCGGAGAGATCCCGGTCGATCCAGCCGAGGAGCTGGAGATTCACGAGGAGAAGATCGAGAGGCGTGTTTCCCACGCGCTCTCCCACCCCCAGCCCGCAGCCGTGGACGCGGTGCGCCCCCGCGCGCAGCGCCGCGAGCGAGTTCGCGATCGACAGCCCCCGGTCCTGGTGCCCGTGCCAGTCGATCCGCACGTCGGGATTCTCCCGCGCCACGAATTCCCCGAGGAAGCCCACGAGCGCCGCGGTTCCCTCGGGCGTCGCGTGGCCCACGGTGTCGCAGACGCAGATGCGGGACGCTCCCGCGGCGATCGCCGTCCCGTAGAGGGCGACGAGGTCCTCGGGCCGGGCGCGCGTCGTGTCCTCCGTGACGTACGTGACCCGAAGGCCCTCCCGGACTCCCATCGAGACCGCGTCCCGCGTCAGCTTCATCATCCGCGAGAGGTCCCAGCCCTCGACGTACTGCCGGATTGGCGACGACCCGATGAAGGTCGTCATCTCCAGCGTCCGGCCGACACGTTGGGATATCGCGACGATCGGCTCGATGTCCGAGGCGAGCGTTCGCGCCGCACAGCCCGGACGGATCGCGAGGCCCGCCTCGGTCATGCGCCGGACGAGCCATTCCACGTCCTCACGCGAGCTCCCCCCGGCCGCCGGGATCCCAACGACCGCGGTGTCGATCCCGAGCTCTTCCATGAGGACGATAAGCTCGAACTTCTCGTCCAGGGTCGGCGTCACGGCCGACGGCGACTGGAGCCCGTCCCGAAGCGTCTCGTCGACCAGCTCGACGGGAATGTGCCGCGGCCGGCCCTCGCCAGCGGTTCGATTCCAGTCGTAGACGAGGCGTTGGGGGTCCATCGAGCTAAGATCGCATTATGGTCGATTCTCTCGGCATCGTGGGCTACGACTCGTTTCATTTCGTCGTCCAGGACCTCGAACGGAGCCGCCGGTTTTACGCGGAAGCGCTCGGTTTCACGGAAGTTGCCCGTGCCTCGACGGCCAAGATCGAAAAGGGCGGCGAGATCGCGTCGGTGTTCGGGGCTGGACAGATCCGGGTCCTCGTTTCGAGCCCCCAGCGGAGGGACTCGCGCGCGGCCCGGTTCCTGAAAATTCACCCGGACGGCATCTCGTCGCTCGCATTCCGAGTGCGCGACATCCGGGCTGCCTGGGACTTCCTGGCGCCCCGCGGCGCCACGTTCCTGTCCGACATCGCCGTCGACGAGTTCGAGGGCGGCGCGTTCCGGACCTTCAACATCGCAACCCCGCTCGACGACACGACGTTCCGCTTCATCGAGCGCGACGGAAAGTACCCCCGCTTCGCGCCCGACTTCGAGAACGTCGGCGACGGCCGGCCCCGCGAAAATCCTCACGGATTCGCCACGATCGACCACGTGACGTCCAACGCGTACACGATGCTCCCGGTCGTGAACTGGTACCGGGACGTCCTCGGCTTCTCGCATTACTGGGACGTCGAGTTCCACACCGCCGAGATGGGCGCGAAACGGCTGACCGGCTCGGGCCTGCGCTCGATCGTCATGGCCGATCCGGGCAGCGGCGTGAAGTTCGCGACGAACGAGCCCATGCGGCCGTTCTTCCGCGACAGCCAGATCAACCGCTTCTGCGAGGACCATCACGGGGCGGGCGTGCAGCACATCGCGTTCCTCGTCAAGGAAATCATTCCCGCCGTGGAGTTCCTGAGAGCGAAGGGGATCCAGTTCCTCCCGGCGCCCGACGCGTACTACGACCGGCTGCCGAAGCGCCTCGAGGACGTGAAGATCACAAACGTGAGGGAGCCGATGGACGCCCTGAGGAAAAATCACATCCTCCTGGACGGTGCGGACGACAAGTACATGCTCCAGATCTTCATGCTCGACGCGATGGCGATGTACGGCGACGAGAAGGCCGGTCCGTTCTTCTACGAGATCATCCAGCGCGAGGGGGACCGGGGCTTCGGCTACGGTAACTTCCGCGCCCTCTTCGAGTCGATCGAGTCCGCGCAGCGGGCCGATTCGACCGCTCTCGAGGTCGTGGGGTGATCGACCGCATGGCGGCGGGCGAGCTGCCCGCGAAGCCCCACACGGCATTTCGCTCCGCCTCGGGCACCCTCCGCTTCGAGGAGTGCCTGACGCGCCGCGGCTTCGACGGCGAGTTCTCGATCCTGTATCACGAAGGCCCGCCGATGACGGACCTCAGGATCGGTCCTGCGTCCCCGGGCCGGTTCGAAAGGCGCGCCGGAACGAACGCTCCGCCGCAGCCGCTCAAGCGCCGGCTCGTCCTCGGGGAAAAGTCCCCCGAAGGGTTTACTCCGATCCTCCAGAACGACGACGTCGTCGTCTCCCTTTTCCGTCTCCCGCGGGAGGCGCAGAGTGAGGACGGATTCAGCAACGGCGACGGCGACGATCTGTTTTTTTTCTACGAAGGCGAGGGAACGCTGGAGACGCCTTTCGGCGATGTTCCCGTTCGCCGAAACGACTATCTCGTCGTTCCCAGAGGAGTTCCGCATCGCCTTCGCATCTCCTCCCCATTCGAAGGAATTCTCTTCGAGATGCGCGGCGGCCTGCACCTTCCGAAGGAGTTCCGCAACCCCGTCGGCCAGCTCCGGATGGACGCACCGTACACGCACCGCGACTTCGTCCGTCCCGATTTCAAGGGTCCTCGCCCCGGTCCAAAGCGCATTCTCGTGAAGAAGGGAGACGCCTTCGTCGAGCGCTTCCCCGCCGTCTCGCCCTTCGACGTCGTCGGCTGGGACGGCGCCGTGTGGCCGTTCGCGTTCGACATCCTGAAGTATCAGCCGAAGACCGGGCTCATCCACCTGCCGCCAACGATCCACTCGACGTTCGCGGGGCGCAACGCGCTCGTCTGCTCGTTCGTCCCGCGCGTGACCGATACCCATCCCGACGCGATCCCCTGTCCGTACCCCCACGCGTCGGTCGACTGCGACGAGATCATCTACTACGTCCGCGGCAACTTCACGAGCCGCAAGGGCGTCGGGGCGAAAGCCGTCTCGCTGCACCCGGCCGGCGTTCCGCACGGCCCGCACCCCGGGGCCTACGAAGGCTCGATCGGCAGCCGCTCCACGGACGAGCTGGCCGTCATGATGGACACGTTCGCGCCCCTGCACCTGACGCGCGAGGCCCTCGATCTCGAATCACCGGGCTACCACGAGAGCTGGATCCAGCGCTGACGGTTTCGCCTTCGTTTTCTTCGCCGATGCGGTGAAGGTTTTCGCTGGCCGCCGCACCAAAGGATGAGGAGGCGCACGAAGATGAGTGAGGGTCCCGGGGACCGGTTCGGCGACATCGTCGGAGAGGTCCTGCGACGCGCGGCGGCCGAGGAGGAGGCGGGGGTGGACTGGACCGGCCTGCGCGCCCGGGTCATCGGATGGCGCTCTAAGGGCGCCGTCGTGTTTGGCGTCGTCTCTGCCTTCGTCATCCTCGCGTCGCTGGAGGACTGGCTCGGCCGGATCGCCCGCCCCTCGGAGACCGGGCCCCGCAGCCCGCTCGTTCCACTCGGCCTCCTCCTCAATGTGGCCGCCGTCGGCCTCGTATCCTGGCACCTCTGGCGGCGGTGGCGGGCAATCCGGGACGCGACGTCCCCGCGCTATCTGAACCACCTCTATCGACAGGACCTCGCGGGCCGCATCCGTTCGGCCCGCGCCATGTTCTGGGGCAGCGCGCCGATCTGTCTTCTGGCGATTTTCGGCGTCTTCGGGCCAGCTTTCAGCTTCGAGGCCCTCGCGTGGCGAGCCCTCTACGCCGTCCTGCTCTCAGCCATCCTGTGGGAGCGTTTCGTCGAGCTACCGCGGCTCGAACGGGAGGAAGAGGACCTTCCCTTCTTTGACGACTTCCCACACCTCTTCTGACCCCGCGACTTTCGACGGCATCTTTACGGCCTTCCGGAGCCGCGTATTCGGGCTGTCCCTCCATCTCACGGGGAACCGCGCCGATGCGGAAGATGCGACACAGGACACTTTTCTCGCGGTTTACAGAGGACTGCCTCGCTTCCGCGGTGACTGCGCGATCGCGACCTGGATCTTCCGCATCGCCATCCGAACCGCCTACCGGGTCAAGGCGCGGCGCCCGACCGGGGAGTCCCTCCTTACCGAGACACCCGAGACATCCAGCGAGGCGCGGGATCCGGCGTTGGACAAAGAGCGATCCCGGCAGGTCCGCGCGGCTCTGGCGCGCCTGACGAACGAGCACCGCACCGTCCTCGCGCTCTTCTCCCTCGACGGGCTGTCTCACCACGAGATCGCCGAGACGCTCGGGATTCCGGAGGGGACGGTCTGGTCGCGCCTGCACCTCGCGAGAAAGAAGCTCGCGGCGGAGCTGAAGGCGCTCGGCTACGTCCCGCCCGCGTGACGCCACAGGGCCAGGGAATCGCCCACGTTTCATCCGAGGTCGTAAGCCTCGCGATGCCCGCTCGGACCGCCTCGTGTCCCTCCGAGTCCGAGCGGTGGGCGTGAATGAGGATGTTGGAGTCGACCGCGATCAACCGCCGCGCCCTTCGTAGATCAGAGATCGAATTCCTTCCCAGTTCGACAGGTCGAACCCGGCCCGAAGGCCCTTCCCTCTGAAGCTGCCGTCGCGCAGACGGAATCGCCCTTCCCTCTTGCGACTCCCGAGGACTTCGCGGAGTCCCTCTTTAAGGAGGGAGCGCAGGGTCCGCCCTTCGCGAACTGGCTCATACTCGATTCCCCCGGAAACCCTCGCCCGGCGCCGCGCGTATCTCGGGGAAACCCCACTGTGGAGGAACGATGAAGGCACGCCTCGCCCTTTCCGCCCTCGCCCTCGCGGCGGCTTTCGGCTCGCCGGCCCCCGCAGCCGCGCCGGCCGTCCCCGCCAGAGCGAGAGTCCCCGTCGACTACCGAAAGCTGCCGAACGGCCTGAAGGTCGTTCTCTCGCCGGACCACACGTCCCCGACCGTCGTCGTGGCCGTCTACTACAACATTGGATTCCGGATCGAGCCGCGTGACCGGACCGGGTTCGCGCACCTCTTCGAGCATCTGATGTTCCAGGGCTCGAAGAACCTCGGGAAGATGGAGTTCATCAAGCTCGTCCAGTCGAACGGCGGCATCCTGAACGGCTCGACGCGCTTCGACTTCACGAACTACTTCGAGGTCGTCCCGGCAAACGTGCTGAAGACGGCGCTCTGGGCCGAAGCGGACCGGATGCGCGGCCTCTCGATCAGCCAGGACAACCTCGTGAACCAGCAGGGCGTCGTGAAGAACGAGGTCAAGGTCAACGTTCTGAACCGGCCGTACGGCGGCTTTCCCTGGCTGGACCTCCCGCAGATCGCGAATACGAACTGGTTCAACGCGCACAACTTCTACGGCGATCTGAAGGACCTCGACGCGGCGACGCTGAAGGACGCGGAATCGTTCTTCAAGGCGTACTACGCGCCGAACAACGCCGCCCTTGTGATCACGGGTGACATCGAGCCCGAGGCCGCGTTCTCTCTCGTGAAGGAGTACTTCGGGCCGATCCCTGCGGTCGCGCAACCGGCGAAACCGGACATCTCCGAGCCGCGGCAGGAGAAGGAAAGGAACGCGAGCAAGAGCGATCCCCTCGCGCCCCGTCCGGCGCTCGCGATCGCGTACCACGCTCCTCCGCGCAATACGCCGGAGTACTACGCACTGGCCCTCCTCGACCAGATCCTCGCGGGCGGCACGGATAGCCGCCTCCACGAGGCCCTCGTGAGGCGGACCGGCCTGACGGGGGAGGTGAGCTCCTCGATCAACGCACTCGGCAACATGTTCAACATCGCCGGGCCCACGCTGTGGACCGTCTCCCTGTTCCACGACCGAGACAAGTCCCCGGAGACCATTCTCAAGACCTTCGACGAGGAGATCGAGAAGGTGCGCTCGGCACCCGTCGACAAGCCCTCGTTCGACCGCGCGCTCGTCAAGATGCGCTCCGACCTCTATGCGATGCAGGAAAGCTTCGTGGGATTCGGCCGTGCCGATCTCCTCGCCTCGTTTGCGCTCTTCGACGACGACCCCGACCGCATCAACCACCTCGAGGAGCAGTTCCAGAAGCTGACGCCCGCAATTCTCCAGAGGACCGCTCAGGAATACCTGCGCAAGAGCAACCGCACGACGCTGACCGTCGAGCCGAAGGCCGAGGAGCCGCCGAAGCTTCCGACCGCCTCCGGCCCGAAGATGTGAGACGTGACGCGTGAAGGACATCATGACGATTCGCCCATTTCTCGCCGCCCTGACCCTCGCGGCCCTCATTCCGTCCGGTGCCCGCGCCGACGAACCCGCCGCGCGGGACGCGAGGGAGAAGGCTCCTGAGCCGGACGCCCCTCGCCCGTTCCGTCTCTCGACGCCCACCCGCTTCACGCTCGACAACGGTCTGAAGGTCACCCTCGTGCCGTACGGGTCGGTCCCGAAGGTGCTCGTGCGGCTCGTGCTCCGCTCCGGGAACGTGAACGAGAGCGAAAGGCAGACCTGGCTCTCCGACCTCACGGGCGAACTGCTTCTTGAGGGCACGAAGACGCGGAGCGCGATGCGGATCTCGCAGGACGCTGCCGCCATGGGAGGCGAGGTCGGCGTCAACCCCGGCGAGAACGTCACGACGATCGGCGGCGAGGTCCTCTCCGAGTTCGCGGCCGGCATGGTCACGCTCGTGGGCGACGTCGCCCGGAACCCCGCCTTTCCCGCGTCCCAGCTCGCGCGCCTCAAGACGAACCAGGCGCGCCGCCTTTCCATCGCGAAGAGCGAGCCCGGTCAGATGGCGAACGAGGCGTTCCGCGCGGCCATCTATCCGGGCCATCCCTACGGACGAATTTTCCCGAAGGTCGAGGACCTCCAGGCCTTCACGCTCGACGACGCGAAGGCGTTCTACGCCGCGAACTACGGCGCGGACCGGGCGACCCTGTACGTCGTCGGCGTCTTCGACGCGACGGCGACCGAGGCCGCGATTCGCACCGCCTTCGCGGGCTGGGGGAAGGCCACGTCTCCGGCCCCGCCGGCGCCCCCGGCGGCGTCGCGGCGCGGATTCGTCGTCGTCGACCGCCCCGGCGCCTCGCAGTCCACGCTCCGCCTCGGGCTCCTCGTGATCGACCCGACGAATCCAGACTACGTGCCGCTCCTCGTGACGAACGCGCTGCTCGGAGGGTCCTTCGGATCGCGAATCACGAGCAACATCCGGGAACAGAAGGGCTACACCTACTCTCCCGGCAGCCAGGTCTCGTCGCGCCTGAAGACCGCGACGTGGGCCGAGGCCGCCGACGTGACGACGAACGTCACGGGGCCGGCGCTGAAGGAGATCTTCGCCGAGATCGAACGGCTGCGCGCGGAGCCTCCGTCGGCGGCGGAGCTCAACGGAATCCAGAACTACCTCGCCGGAACATACGTCCTCTCGAACTCCTCGCGGGCCGGCATCGCGGCTCAGCTGCAATTTCTCGAGCTTCACGGCCTCCCGGACTCGTATCTCACTGGGTTCCCGACGCGCGTCCACGCCGTCACGCCCGACGACGTCACGCGAGTCGCGAAGGCCTATCTGAAGCCCGACGAAATGACTCTCGTCGTCGTCGGCGACCGCAAGATCATCGACGAGCAGCTCAAGCCCTACCAGCCGCCCGCGAAGCCCTGACGGCTCGCGGCCTCCTCGCGTTCAGCGCCCGGTGAACCTCGCCGGGCGCTTCTCGAGGAAGGCGGTCACCCCTTCCTTCATGTCCTCGGTCGACACGCAGAGGCCGAAGAGCGTGGCCTCGTAGTCCTGCGCCGCCGCGAGCGGCATGTCGAGGCCGCGGTTCACGGCATCGAGCGTGCAGGCGACAGCCACCGGAGCGCGCGAGAGGATCTTCTCGAGAATCGCGCGGGAGGCCGCGAGCAGCTCGCCGGGCTCGACGACGCGGTTCACGAGGCCGATGCGAAACGCCTCCTCGGCCGACACGGGTTCGCCCGTGAGGAGGATCTCGAGTGCGCGCCCCTTCCCGACGAGGCGCGGGAGCCGCTGCGATCCGCCGTATCCCGGCATGATGCCGAGATTCACCTCGGGCTGGCCGAGCTTCGCCGTCCGGGACGCGACGCGCAGCGTGCACGCCATTGCGAGCTCGCACCCGCCTCCGAGCGCGAAACCGTTCACCGCCGCGACGACGGGCTTGCCGAGATTCTCGATCCGGTCGAAGAGCGCCTGACCCTTCTTCGCGAAGGCACGCGCTCCGGCCGGCGAGAGCGACGTGAAGACGCGCACGTCCGCGCCCGCGACGAAGGCCTTCTCGCCCGTGCCCGTCAGGATCACGCCACCCACGCCCTCGTCGGCCGCCGCGCCATCGAAGGCGGCCGCGAGCGCGTCCAGGACCTCGGCGTTCAGCGCGTTCAGCTTCTCCGGACGATTGATCGTGAGCGTATGGATCCGCCCGGCGGTTTCGGTCAGGACGACGGACATCGTTTCGACTCCTGTCTCAGGCGAAGGGGTTCTCGTCCGCGCTCGGGCCGTACATCCCCGGGATGGAAACGTCCAGGAGCCGCAGATAGACGGACAGCTGGCCGCGGTGGTGCACGCCGTGGTTGAGGATCATGGTCCTCACGACGGCGATTCGCGGCATGGAGAAAGCCGCCTTCCCCTTCATCGACAGGGTCCAGGGGGCCATCGCTTTCGCGTCGTCGAGGGCGTTCAGGGCGGTCTTCGCCTCGGCGATCGTCTTGTCGAAGAGCGCGACGAGCCCAGCCGTGCTCGCGGGAGGCGGCGGGACGCCGAGCGTGTCCACGCCCACGTCGAAGCCGTCCTGCTTCAGGGACTCCGACCAGCCCGCGATCGTCGCGACGTGGGTCGCGAGCTTTCCGAGCGTCATGGACTTCACGTGCGGCTTCCAGTCGTTCTTCCCCTCCGGCACGCGCTCGAGCATCTTCCGGGTGGACGACGCTTCGCGGTCCAGCTCCATGATGAGCGGGTCGATGAGTCTCATGTTCGGTTCCCTTTCTCGCCGTAGGAGAAGAATCCTCTCCCCGACTTCCTTCCAAACCGCCCGGCCATCACCATCCGCTTGAGGAGCGGCGGCGGTGCGAACCGCGGCTCGCGATACTCCGTGTACATGATTTCGGCGATTGCGTACACCGTGTCGAGCCCGACGTAGTCGAGAAGCTCGAACGGCCCCATGGGATGCGCGCAGCCCAGCTTCATCCCGAGGTCGATGTCGTCGATCGAGCCCGCCCCCTGTTCGTGCGCGCGGATCGCGTCGAGGAGATACGGCACGAGAAGCCGGTTCACGACGAACCCGGAGCTGTCGCGGCAGGCGATCGGCGTCTTTCCGAGTGCCGCCGCGAACGCCGTTACGCGCGCGACCGTGTCGTCGGAAGTCTCGATCGCACGGACGACCTCCACGAGCTTCATGACGGGCACGGGGTTGAAGAAGTGCAGGCCGGCGAAGCGGTCTGGCCGCTTCGTACCGGCCGCCATCTCGGCGATCGTGAGGGACGACGTGTTCGAGCAGAAGATCGTCTCCGGCCCGCAGATCCCGTCGAGCGTGCGGTAGACCTCGCGCTTCGCGTCGAGGTTCTCGACGATCGCCTCGATGACGAGATCGGAGGAAGAAAGATCTGCGAGTGAAGAAGAGAAGAGCAATCGTCCGCGGATCTCGTCGCCTGTCCTGGCGTCCAGCTTGCCGCGCTCGATTGCCTTCGAGAGTGAATTCTCGATGCGGCGGCGGCCCGCGGCGAGCGCGCGCTCGTCGACCTCACGGACGCAGGTTGCATAGCCCGCCTTCGCGCACACTTCAGCGATACCGGATCCCATGAGGCCAGCGCCCAGAACCCCGACCCTACGGATTTCAACCAACAGCCGGCCCCTGCCTTTCCTTCCTCCTAAACATTCAAAGAAATCCTTGTCTTCTCTTCGTGCTCCTCGAACGTCATCGTCACGAGAGCGTTTCGACGACCAGCGCGATCCCCTGCCCCCCGCCGATGCACGCGGACGCGAGACCCCACCGCTTTTCCCGGCGCCGCAGCTCCTTGAGGAGCGTGAGCGCGAGGCGCGCGCCGCTCGCGCCGAGCGGATGCCCGAGCGCGATCGCGCCGCCGTTCACGTTCAGTCTTTCCCGGTCGATCCCGAGCTCCTTCACGACACCGAGGATCTGCCCTGCGAACGCCTCGTTGATCTCGACGAGGTCCATGTCGGCGAGCGACTTCCCCGCTTTCGCGAGCGCCGCGCGGCAGGCGTCGACGGGACCGAGGCCCATTTCGGAAGGATCGCAGCCCGTCACCGCGTCGGCCACGAGGCGGCCGAGCGGGACGATCCCCTTCGCCCGCGCCCTTTCCTCCGTCGTCACGATCATCGCGACGGCTCCGTCCACGATGCCCGAGGCGTTTCCCGCCGTCACCATTCCGTCCTTGCCGAATGCGGGAGACAGGCGCGAGAGCCCCTCCGCCGTCGAGTCCGGCGTCAGGTGATCGTCTTCCGTGACGGCGACGGTCTTCCGCCCCTTCTTCGCGTCGACGAAGACGATCTCTTCGGCGAGCCGCCCCGCGGCGCGCGCCGAAGCGGCCCGCCTCTGGCTCTCGAGCGCGAACGCGTCCTGCTCCGCGCGCGAAATGCCGAGCCGGCGCGCGATGTTGTCCGACGTCTGGGCCATCATGAGTCCCGGAACGGAATCGAAGAGCCCGCTCATGAGCGTGTCCTCGAGCGTTCCCCGTCCGAGCCTCAAGCCGATGCGCGCGCCGCGAATCACGAAGGGCGCCTGGCTCATGTTCTCGGTTCCGCCCGCGAGAACGGCGTGCGCCTCCCCGAGGAGGATCCGGTGCTTCGCCTGCACGAGGGCCTCGAAGCCGGAGCCGCAGAGTCGGTTCACCGTGAGCGCCGGGACCTCTTTCGGAACTCCCGACCGGAGACCGACGTGCCGGGCGAGATAGATCGCGTCGGAGGACGTCTGAAGGACGTTTCCGAAGATCACGTGACCGATCTCCGCCGGCTCGAACCGGGCCCGCCGGAGCGCCTCGACGGCCGCGACGACCGCGAGATCGGTGGCCGTCGTCTCCGCGAAGAGGCCGTTGTAGTCGGCCATCGGCGTGCGCACGCCCTCGGCAATAACGACGGCGGGCGTCATAGAGCCCGGGCCGGCTTCTCGACGGCCTCCTGCGCGGCGGCGAGGCGCGCGCGGAACGGCTCGAGAGTCTTCATGTTCGCGCGGACGGAGTCCGCTTCCTTGACCTTCGACTCCCGGCGCAGCCGCTCGGCCTCGGCCTCGAATTGCGCGGTCTGCTCGGCGAGGAGCTTCCGGGAGCCGTCGTCCGCGGCGTCCGCCCGCCGCGCTTTCAGGTCGGAGAGCGTCTTGTCGACGAGGGAGAGCGCCGACGCGTTCAGCCGGACGGTCATCGCCGCGGCATCGGCCTCGAGGACGCGCTCCTTGATCCAGAGGAACTCCTCGACGTTCACGCCGCGCGCCTTCGCGGCCGCGACGTCGGCGGGCACGGTCGTCAGAGGGTCACCCGCGGGAGTCGCGCGCGCTCCGCGGAGATCCAGGCGCACCCGATCCAGGATCGAAAGGTACGTCTCCACCTGCGCCGCGATCACCCGGCCGTCCGCGGGAGGCCGGTAGACGTCGCGCGTTTCGGCCCGCGAGAGCGGCGCGCTCGATGGGATGCCCGGGCCCGGGTCCTTCGCGCCGCAACCGGCGCTGATGACGGCGAGGAGCGCCGCGACGTTGGAAAGGCGGTGCCGCACCCCCGAATGATAGTCGCGTGGTACGATTTTTTGATTCCATGCTGACGCAGGTCGGGAAGTACCAGATCGTCGAGAAGATAGGTGTGGGCGGCTTCGGCACTGTCTACAAGGGGCGGGATCCGTTCATCAAGCGGAACGTCGCGATCAAGACCTGCCAGAGCGAGGAAGAGGAGATCAAGAAGCGATTCTTCCGCGAGGCCGAGTTCGCCGGAAACCTCCACCACCGGAACATCACGACGATCTACGACTTCGGCGTCACGGACGACGGCACGCCTTACATCGTCCAGGAGTTCCTGACCGGCGACGATCTCGACAAGGCGATCAAGAAGAAAGAGCCGCTCTCGCTCGCGCGGAAGCTCCAGATTCTCGTCGACGTTTGCGACGGGCTCGGCTACGCGCACGCGGGGGGGATCATCCACCGGGACATCAAGCCCTCGAACATCCGGATCCTCGAGGACGGGACGGTCAAGATCATGGACTTCGGCATCGCCAAGTCGATGGTCTCCCAGTCCACGCTCACCCAGACGGGCATCACGCTGGGGACGGCGTCCTACCTCGCGCCGGAGCAGATTCGCGGCGAGGAGCTCGACCCCCGCACGGACATCTTCTCGCTCGGCGTCCTCGCCTACGAGATCGTGACGGGTCAGAAACCCTTCACGGGCGACCACATCTCGACCGTCCTCTACAAGATCATGAACGAGGCTCCCGCGGCGCCGAGCACTCTCGACCCGGCTCTGCCCCGCGGCCTCGACGCAATGATCCTCAAGGCCCTCGAGAAGGACCGCACGCGGCGATTCGCCTCCTGCGCCGAGATGCGGGCCGAGTGCCTCGCGCTCCTCCAGACGGTCCCCGACGGACCGGCGTTCCCGATGCCGCACGAGAGCGACATGGACCGGACGCTCGCCACGCCGTCCGCCGGGTTCCAGGTCTCGACGTCCTCTTCCCTCGGCGCGACTCCGACCGCGAAGTCCTCCCGCGTGCTCGACACGCCGCTCGGAAACTCCACGGCGTCCCGATCCGCGTCCGGCGGTCTCGCGGACGTCGATCTCCGCACGAATGCGGGATCCTCCGGCCACCGCGTCGCGCGCGAGGAGGGCGGATCGGCCCTGAAGGTGTTCCTCGCGGCGCTCGTCCTCCTCGTGATCGCCGGCGGCGCGTGGTTCTTCATTCAGAACAGGCCTCCGAAGCCCCCCGTCTCCACCTCCGCCGGTCCCGCCGGGGCGGCCACGGCCGGGACCCGACCGCCGTCGACGGCGGGCCCCGAGCCGGCGGCCACGGTGACTACGGCATCCGTGCCTCCCCCGACGGTGGCTCCCGCCGTGGCTCCGGAATCGACACCCGCGCCGAAGCCCGAGCCGACGGCGCCGCCCGTGAGAGTCCGGGAGGTCGCCACCTCGGCGCCCGTGACGTTCCGATCGAACATCTACGCGGAGCTTTCCATCAACGGGAAAAGGCAGGCCGCGAATCTGCCGCGTCCGACGACCGTCTCCCTCAAGCCGGGGCGCTACACCGCCGTCTTCGACGCTCCCGGTTTCATGAAAATTCCGAAGGAATTCGAAGTGGCATCCGAGCCGAGAGCGCTCACCGTCTTCGCTGAATTCCCCGGGCGCGGCCGCGTCACGCTGACCGTTCTTCCCCTCGGGGCCGAGATCCGCGTGGACGGCCTCCTGATCGGGAAATCGACGGGCGGAGAAGTGGAGAGGACTCTTCGCTCGGGCCAGCACGAGATCAGCGTGAGCCTCGCCGGCTACCGGACGTTCACGAGGACGGTCGATCTCGAGGACGGGGTCAGTTTCGCGGTCCCCCGTATCGAGTTGAGGAAGGAATAGCTAGAATCGAGCCCGTGAAGCGCGTTCTCTCGCTCGTTTTCCTCCTCGCCACCGCTCTTGCCGTTTCCCGGATGGCGCGGGCGCAGGAAGGCTCCGAGTCTCTCGAGAAGGAAGCTCGGAAGGCCGTCAACTCCGGTCAGTTCCGCAAGGCGGCGCTCAAGTTCGAGAGCGCGGCGTCCGCCGCGAGCGACCCGCAGAGGCGTGCGCGCATGCTGGTGCAGGCCGGATGGGCCCACTTCAACGACGGAAAGAAATCCGACGCGCAGGACGCTCTCAGGCGCGCGTACACGGGAACCCCCGATCTCGAGATCGTGGCGGACTTTTTTTCGCCCGACTTCGTGAAGCTCGCCGCGGAGGTCCGGGCGACCGCCGTCGCGGCGGTGCCCCCTCCGGCCGCTGACATCGGAGAACTGAAGCGTGTCGCACGGGAAAAGCTCGCGGACGGCAACACCGAAGACGTCATCCACGACCTCCTCTACAACGTGCCGCGCGAGAGGCTCGACGCCGAGGCGATCGACCTCCTCGCACAGGCTTACGAGAGACAGGGCAAGTTCGTCGAGGCCGCGCGCGTGCGGGCGAACGGACCCGAAGCGGCGCCGCCCTCGGGCGGGAAGGGCGGCAACGCGGCGGCCAACCCGCCCGTTCCGTCCGCGCCGGGCGGAGCCCCCCGCCCCGGAACTCCCACGGGCCAGCCGGCGGCTCCCGCGATGACTCCAGCCGACTATCTCGCGGCGGGCCGAGGCGCGCTCTCGCGCGGGGACGCGCTGAACGCCCAGACCGCCGCGAACCGGATCCTCGAGATCGATCCGCAGTCGAGCGACGCCTACCGTCTGCTCGGAAACGCCTATGCGCTCCGCGGCGAGAAGGCCATTGCGAAAGCGAACCTCGAGCAGGCGCTGCTCAAGAACGCCCGCAACGAAGGAGCTCTACTCGACCTCTACGATCTCTCGATGGGCGACAAGAACTGGGACGGCGCGCTCGACGCGCTCCGCCGGGCCACGCTCGTGAACCCCGAGAACGGCGCGAAACTCGTCGCGCTGGGCCGCAAGGCCCGGGCCGACGGGGACCTCGCGCACGCGCGGCAGGTCTTCGCGACGGCGGCCGCGGCGTCGCCGAAGGACGTCTCCGTGCTTACGGAGTACGCGAGCGTTCTCCTCCAGGCAAAGGATCTCGACGCCGCCCTCGAGCCGCTCATGAAAGCCGCTGCCATCGAACCCGACCGGGAGATCGTCAGGGCGAATCTCGCGTCGACGCTCCGCCGCAAGGGCCTCTGGAAAGACGCGGAGAAAGAGTACCGCGAGGCGGTCCGGGCGGATCCCAACTACGCCCCCGCCCTGCGTGGTCTCGGGACGCTCCTCCTCGAGCTCGGACAGGCGGAGCAGGCGATCGAGCCCCTCAAGAAGGCCGTGCTACGCGACCCCACGAACGTCGAGAGCGCGTGGGCGCTCGCGCGCGCGCAGCGCCAGACCGGAGCTCTGAAGGATGCGGCCGAGACTCTTTCCGCGTCGGCGGCTCTCGGCAAGGCGCCGCTCGACGACGAGGCCGGGGCCGTCGCGTACGAGCGGGGACGCTACGAAGAGGCCGTCGGATTTTTCGACCGCGCGCTCGCGAAGGAGCCGAACTCACCCGTCTACAAGGCGAACCGCGAGAAGGCCGCCGCGGCGGCGACGTTCCTCAAGGACTCGGGCATCAGTCTTTCACCGGAACCTTGAGCCTTACTCCGGCTTCTCCCGCATCACCGTCAGGAGATCCGCGAGGATGCGCGCCGTCGCGCCCCAGATCGCGTGGCCCTTGTAGTGGTAGACGAGCGTCCGAACGTCCTTGCCCTTCCACTTCACGGGACGCTCCTCGACGACCATCGGGTCGAGAAGATACGCGAGCGGCACCTCGATGATCGACTCCACCTCGCCCTCCCGGGGTGCGAAGGCGACGGGATACGGGATGGCGCCGACGAACGGCGCGATCTCGAACTCGGTGACGGTCACGAGGCGCGGCAGGGCACCGAGAAGCCTCACGCTCCCTCGCGGGACGGCGATCTCCTCTTCCGTCTCGCGCAGCGCGGTGTCCCAGAGCGTCGCGTCGGACGCGTCCTTCCCGCCGCCTGGGAACGAGATCTGGCCCTTGTGGTGCTCGACGAGGTCCGTGCGCTTCGTGAAGAGCGTCCAGAGCGCCCGTTCGCGCACGTAGAGCGGGATCAGGACGCCCGCCGGACGCAGGGCGGCCGTTCCTTCGGCCTCGCCACGCTCCGAGACGAGCGGCCGCTCCGGCCAGTTTCGGACGAGACGCTTCCTCAGATCCTCCATCCACGGGCTGTACGGCCCGCGCTCTTCCTCCGTCATGCCCCGGCTTCGGACGTCCCGAAGCCCTGCCGGTCCGTCGCGGCCTTCTCGCCCTTCTTCACGAACGTCTGGAGGTAGGCCTCGATGAAGCCGTCGAGGTCTCCGTCGAGCACGCGGTCCACGTCCCCGACCTCGTAGTTCGTCCGGTGGTCCTTGATGAGCCTGTAGGGGGCGAGGACGTAAGAGCGGATCTGCGACCCGAAGCCGATCTCCATTTTCGTGCCCGCGCGGACGGCGTCCTTCGCGAGGCGCTCCTCGACCGCGCGCTGGTAGAGCCGAGACCTCAGGACCTTCATCGCGGAATCCTTGGACTTGTGCTGGGAGCGCACGTTCTGGCACTGCACGACGAGCCCGGACGGCAGGTGCGTGATGCGGATAGCGGACTCGGTCTTGTTGACGTGCTGTCCGCCCTTGCCGCCCGCGCGGAACGTGTCGATCCTGAGGTCCTTGTCGTTGATGTCGACCTCGATCGTGTCGTCGATCTCGGGCGAAACGTACACGGCCGCGAAAGACGTGTGCCTTCGGGCGGCGGCGTCGAACGGCGAGATCCTCACGAGCCGGTGCACGCCACGCTCGGCCTTCATGTGCCCGTAGGCGTACTCCCCTTCGAAGCGAAGCGTCGCGGTCTTGATCCCCGCGTCCTCGGCGTACGTCACCTCGAGGACGTCCGTCTTCCAGCCGCGGCGCTCCCCGAAACGTAGGTACATCCTCATGAGCATGTCCGCCCAGTCCTGGGCCTCCGTACCGCCGGCGCCGGCGTGGATCTCGACGAGCGCGGGGAGAGGGTCCTCGTCGTGCGTGAGCTTGAACGTGAGCTCCTTGCGGCGCGCCCACGGCGCGATCGTGGCGAGGGCCTTGTCGGCGTCCGCCTCGACCTTCTCGCCCGCGCGCAGGAATTCGCCGAGGATCTCGAGCTCCTCCTGCCGTTCCTTGAGGTCCTTGTCGTCCGCGAGCACGCGCTCGGCACGCTTCAGCTTCCGGAGCGTGTCCTGCGCCTCGAGAGCGTTCGACCAGAAGCCGGCTTCACCTGTCGTGCGCTCGAGCTCTTCCTTCTCTTTCGCGGCTTTCCGGACGTCAAAGATAGCCGCGGAGGGCGCTCACGGACGAGGCGAGCTCGAGCAGGCGCTCAATTCGTTCTTCGTTCACGTGATGTTTCCTCCTTGGCGTTCCGCGGCTTCCTGAGCCGCGCGCGGAGGATACCGGCCCCGAGGCCCGCGGCGCAAACCCACGCCACGGCGTCGCCGGCGGCGACCGCGGGCGGCGGTGCGGACGGGCGCTCGAGCGGGACCGCGAACGCGCCCTTGACGTCCGGGTCGAGCGTCACGAGAACGCGGCCCGTCGCGTCCACGGCGCCGCTGATCCCGGTGATCGCCGCGCGGACCAGCGGCCGCCCCGTCTCGATCGCGCGCACGACGGCCGACTGGAAGTGCTGCCGCTGCGCGCCCGCGCGCCCATACCACGCGTCGTTCGTGAGGGTAAAGAGAACGTCGGCACCCGCGCGCGTCTCGGCGCGCGCGATCCACGGGAACACCACTTCGTAGCAGACGGCACCACCGAGGCGCCACGACCCAAGGGAGAGCAGGTTCGTGTCGGTACCGGGCGTGAACGACGACGGCACGGCGCGGCTGATCGGCTTGACCATGCGCAGGAGCCCGGCGAGGGGGACGTACTCGCCGAACGGCACGAGACGCTGCTTGAAGTAGGGACGCCCGGCTACCCCGGCCTTCGTCACGAGGACCGCGGCGTTGTAGAACGGCGCGTCGGGGTCCTCGGGCGAGTCGGACCAGACTGTGCTCAGAAGGATCGCGACGTCGAGCTCCCGGCAGAGCGCGACGACGCGCTCGCGGTAGGCCGCGGAGAAGGACCACGCAAAGGGCGAAGCGCTTTCGGGCCACAGGACGAGCGCGGGCCGGTCCTGGCGCCTCAGGAAGCGCGTCTGGTCCTCGACCTCCCGGAGGATCCTCTCGGCCGTGCCCGGCTCCCACCGGAGGTCCTGCCTCACATTCGGCTGGACGACGCCCACGACGAGGACCTCGGACGCGGGCTTCGGCCGGCGCGGCCCGGCCGCCGCCGCGATCACGCCCGCGAGAGCCGCGCCGGTGAGCCACGAGAGCCGCTCGTTGCGGGTGGCGCGCGTCAACGCGGCGTACAGCGCGGCGTTCAGGGCGGCGACGAGGAAGGAGGTCAGGTAAACGCCTCCGAGGGCGGCGGTTCCCATGAGCTGCGGAACGTCCGCGAGCGGATTCGCGAGCAGCGCCCACGGGAAGCCGCCGAAGACGTAGACGTACGTCCGGAAGAATTCCTGGAAAACCCAGGCTGCGGAGAACGCCGCGACGATGCCCACGGCCGATCTCGGTGCGGCCCAGGCGTAGAGAGCTCCCATCACGGCGAACGGCACCGCGCAGATCGCGGCTGCCGCCGCGAGCGCGAGGCCGGCGACAGGCCAGGCGACGCCGCCGAAATGATGAACCGTATACGCGATCCAGGGAATCGTGAGCAGCCAGAACGCGAGCCCGAAGACGTAGCCGAGAAAGATCGCCTGCCGCGACCGAACGCCGTCGAGCGCGGCGACCAACGGGATCAACGCGACCGGCAGAAGCGGAAGGATCGAAACATTCGGGAAGCACAGCGAGAGCAGCACGCCGGAGGCGAGAGAGAAGAGCAGACGAGGGACTTTCTTAGAAGGTAAGAGAATCAACATCCAGGACCGTGGCTCGCCGGCATGTGCGGAGCGCGGGCGCGCGGGAGGACCTATTCACCTTCAAAGGAATCTCTCTTCGGTGCGAACTCGTCCGCCCGATAGCTCGAGCGAACGAAAGGGCCCGCGAAGACGGCCTGAAAGCCCATCCCCATTCCGCGCGCCTCGAGCCCCGCGAAACGCGCGGGAGTCGCGTACTCCACGACGGGGAGATTCCACGCGGATGGACGAAGGTACTGGCCGACCGTGACGACGTCGACGCCGGCGGCGCGAAGGGCGCGAAAGACGTCCACGACCTCGTCGTCCGCCTCTCCGAGCCCCAGCATGAGGCCCGACTTCGTCGTCATCGCGGGATGCCGGTCCTTCACGCGCGCGAGGAGCGCCACGGATCTCTCGAAAACGGACTTAGGGCGCACGGACGCGTAGAGACGCGGGGCGGTCTCGACGTTGTGATTGTAGACGTCCGGGCCGGAATCGGACACCCGGTCGATCTGGTCCGCCGCGCCCTGGAAGTCCGGCGTCAGAACCTCCACGGTGCGCGACGCGTCGTCCTCCTTCAGCGCTCTCACGACGGCCGCCCAGTGACGCGAGCCTCCGTCCGGAAGATCGTCCCGGTCAACGGAGGTCACGACGATGTGGCGGATCCCCATTTCCCGCGCGGCTCGCGCGAGCCGCTCGGGCTCTTCAGGGTCGAGCGGCGCCGGCCGCCCGGACGTGATGTGGCAGAAGCCGCACGCGCGAGTGCAGACGTCCCCGGCGATGAGGAACGTCGCCGTCTTCCTCTCGAAGCACTCGGTCCGGTTCGGGCAGCGCGCCTCCTCGCACACAGTGGACAGGCTTCCGCGGCGCATGCGAGCCTTCATCTCGTGGAGGTCCGCGAGGCGAATCTTCTTCTCGCGGATCCACGGGGGCAGCACGGGTTCGCCCCGGACGGGCAGGGGCCGAAGGGTCACGGCACCACCAGCGGCGTATTTCGGATCTGCTTGTCGGTCGTCTTGATCTTCCGTGCGGTCGCTTCGGCTTTCGCGCGCTCCTTGAATGGGCCGACGCGGACCCGGAACCAGCCGTCCTTGCCCGGCACGGCCGAGACGTCCGCGGCGAAGCCCTCGTCCTTCAGCCGCTTCCGGATCTCGTCCGCGGCCGGGGCCTTCTTCGTCGCGAGCACTTGCACGTAGAATGGACCCTTCGTCTTCGACGCGCCGGATGAGCCCTTCGCCTGGGGAGCCTCCTTCGGAAGCGCTACTTTCTTCGGCGCGGCTTCCTTCGGAGCGGCTTCCTTCGGAGCGGCGAGCGCGGCGGCCGAAACGACGGGCGACGACGACGACGGAGCCGGCGTCGCCGCCGGCGCCGGAGTCGGCACGACCGCGTCTCTCAAGGCGGCCCTCTTCTCGGGAGAGAATCCGAGCGTATCCTCCGCCAGCTTCTCCGCTTGAGACGCCGCGGCGTGCCCTTCGCGAGACCCCTCCGCCGGCGCGAGCGTCGGCACGGGCAGGTCCGAGGCGCTCACGAGCGTCGCGACCGCGCCTGGGCCCTTCCGCGCGGCGGCGCCCGTTCGCATCCCAAAGAAGAACGCCAGCGCGAGCGCGGCGAGCAGGAGCAGAAAGAAGAATCCGGCCTGGCGCCCGGTGACCGATATCTGGTAGTGGACGGGCGGCCTCGCCGACCGGTCCGGCCGGTCCTCCCCGCCCTCCGACAGCCCGAGCGCCGTCATCCCTCTTTCTCACCCTTCTTCAGGAAGGCCGAGATGAGGTCCATCGGCAGCGGGAAGATGATCGTGGAGTTCTTCTCGGTCGCGATCTCGGTGAGCGTCTGGAGGTAGCGGAGCTGCAGGGTCGCGGGCTGGCGCCCGATGATCTCCGCGGCCTCGGACAGCTGCTTGCTCGCCTCGAACTCGCCGGCGGCGTGAATGATCTTCGCGCGCTTCTCGCGCTCGGCCTCGGCCTGTTTCGCCATCGCGCGCTGCATCTCGATCGGCAGGTCCACGGCCTTCAGCTCGACCATCGTGACCTTGATGCCCCACGGGTCGGTGTGCTTGTCGAGGATCTCCTGCAGGCTCTCGTTCAGCTTGTCGCGAGAGGAGAGGAGCTCGTCGAGCGTCGCCTGGCCGAGGACCGATCGCAGCGTCGTCTGGGCCAGCTGGGACGTCGCGTAGAGGTAGTTCTCGACCTTCACGACGGCGTTCGAGGGGTCCATCACGTGGAAGTAGACGACCGCGTTCACTTTCACGGAGACGTTGTCGCGCGTGATGACGTCCTGCGGCGGGACGTCGAGCACCACGGTGCGCAGCGAGATGCGGACCATCGTCTCGAACGGCCAGAAGATCAGGGTGAGGCCGGGGCCTTTCGGCTGCGGGGAGAGCCGTCCGAGCCAGAACGTGACGGCCCGTTCGTACTCGTTCAGGACGTTGATCCACTTCGAGAGGAAGATCAGCCCGACGAAGAGAACCGGGACGAGGAGCGCGAGGTTCGACATGAGTCTCCTTATGCCCCACCCGGGGCGGGACGAACGAGGACGAGAAGGCCGTCGAGGCCGGTGATCTCCACGCGCTCGCCGGCGGCGACCGGCGCGGACGAACGGGCATTCCAGAGCGCGCCATCCACGAAGATCTTCCCCGTGGGGGCGAACGCCGTACGGGCCGCCACGATCTGGCCGACGAGGGCTTCCGCCCCGGTACGAGCGGGAAGCCGCTTCACGGCAAGGGCCCGGAACGAAAGCGTCGCGAGAATCGCGGCGGCCGTGACCGCGGAGACGGCGAGCGTCGCGAGCTCGCCGCGCGGGGCCCCGGCCCGGTCGGGAAACAAGAGCAGGCCACCGAGGATGATCGAAGCGGCCCCTCCCACCGCGAGGACGCCGTGGGAGGCGAGCTTCACCTCGAGAAAGAAGAACAGCGCGCCGAGCACGATGAGAAACACCCCCGCGCCGTTCACGGGGAGGACCGACATCGCGAAGAGCGCGAGGACGAGGCAGATCGCTCCGAGGACGCCCGGCAGGATGCCGCCCGGATGCGAGAGCTCGGAGTAGAGGCCGACGAGCCCGACGAGGAAGAGAATTCCCGCGAGCGCGGGATTCGCGATCACGCCGAGGATCCGCTCCTTCCGCGTCATCCCCCGGACTTCGGTGGTGAGGCCGGCGGTCTTCAGAACGACGTCGGGCCTCCCGACGCGCTTCGCCGCGCGCCCGTCGAGTCTCGAGAGGAGCTCGGGAACGTCTCGTGCGACGACCTCGATCAGCTTCCGCTTCTGGGCCTCCGTCTCCGAGTACGACGTCGCCTCCGTCACAGCCTTGACGGCGTCGTCCACGGGACGGCCGCGCGGCTCCGTAACCGAGCGGAGCAGGGCCGAGACGTCCTCCCCCACCTTCTTCGCGATCGTCTTCGGGAGATCCTCGCCGCCTCCGCCGACGGGTGACGCGGCGCCCGCGTTCGTCCCAGGAGCCATCGCGGCGACGTCGCAGGACATCAGGATGAGGAAGCCCGCGGACGCCGCCTGCGACCCGGGAGGCGCCACCCAGCCGACCACGGGCACCGGGGACGCGAGGATCGCCCGCGTGATCTCGCGCGTCGAGTCGAGCCGGCCGCCCGGCGTGTCGATCCTCAGGATCACGAACGGCGCGCCGGAGTCTCCCGCTTCGCGGAGCGCCTCGGACACGAACCGCGCGCTCACGGCTTGGATCTCGGAATCGAGGTCCACGATGGGCACGGGCGCGGCCGCGAGGGCGGTCGATGCTGCCAGCGATCCGAAGAGGACGAGAGCCGCGGCGAGACGCACGAGGGCATTATAGGTTCGTGTTAGAACGCACCGTGCGCTGGAAGCCGGTCGACGTTCTCACCACGGTGTTCGCGGCGCTCCTCCTGGTAACCGGCCTTCTTCGGCTCGGTGCCCTGCAAGACCGGGGAGTTCTTCTGAGAATGGCATGCGTCGCCCTCGTACCGGCGCTGATCGCCATCCTGCGGGGCCGCACGTCGAACCCCTCGAAGGCTCTTCAATTCCTTTTCGACTATTACGTGGTCGTCTGCATCGTCGTGATCTTCGACGGCCTCGGACCGCTCATCCGCGCCGTCCAACCCGTCGACCGGGACGCCATGCTCATCGCGTTCGATCGCGCGCTCTTCGGTACGGACCCGACCGTCGCGCTCGAGCGCTTCGCGACTCCTCTTCTCTCGGATGTCCTGACGATTTTCTACGCGCTCTACTACGTTCACCCGCTCGTCCTCGGAGCGCTCGTCTTCCTCGACGACCGCGCGCGGCCGGAGCGCCCGCGCGACTTCCCGCGTTACGCGTTCGTGATGGTGTTCGTCTTCTACGTGAGCTACGCCTGCTACTTCCTCGTTCCGGCGATCGGACCGAGGTACACCGTGTCCCACGCGGGGCCGCTCCCGCGCGGCGCGATCGCACAGGCGATCGACCACACGCTGGACGTCCTCGAGAAGAACAAGAGGGACTGCTTCCCGTCCGGCCACACGATGGTCCTCACGGCGATCCTCCTCGAGGCGCGCCGCCGGTCCATGAAGACGTTCTGGTGGTTTCTGCCGTTCGCGGTCGGACTGATCGTGGCCACGGTCTACTGCCGCTACCACTACGTCGCGGACGTACTCGCGGGCCTCCTGCTCGCGTTCGTGACGGTGCCGCTCGGGAACCGGATCTACGCTTGGGCCGCGCCGGAATCGAGCCTCCGCTCCACGAGCCGGTACCTGCGGTAGATCCGCCCGCCGAAGACCTGGAGCGGCTTCAGGATGTCGAGATTGTCCTCGAGCATCCACGAGAACTCCGCCCACTTGTGTCCGATGCGGATCCCCTCCTTCACGGCCTCGTAGTAGAGGACGGCATCGATGCCCTTCCGCCGGTACTCGGGCAGGACCCCGAGCGCCATCGTGCGCACACGGTCGATCTTCTTCTTCTCCGTGAGGAACTTCAGCCAGCCGAGAGGGAACAGCGAGCCGCCCATCTTCACGAGAACCTGGTTGAAGTCCGGCAGTGCGAGGTGGAAGCCGACCGGCGTGCCGTCGATCTCCGCGAAGAGGATGTAGGGCGGATAGATGATCGGCTTGAGCTTCTTCGCCATCGCGTCGATTTCGTCCGACGTCATCGGGACGAAGCCCCAGTTCTTCTCCCACGCGCCGTTGTAGATCTTCTTGACGATCGCGATTTCGTCGTCGAACCTGTCCATCCGGATCGGCCGGACGACGAGTCCCTTCTCGCGGCGCCTCACGCCCTCCGAGAGGCGCGAAAGCCTCTTCAGCGACGCGTCGCCGACGGGCGCGAGGATCGCGACCAGATCCTTGACCTTCAGGTATCCGGCGGACGCGAACAGATCGAGGTAATACGCGGGGTTGTACGTCATCATCAGGAACGGCAGACCCGGCTCGCTCTCCATCGGCACGAGCGCGCCGACCTCGTCGTTGAGGGACGGGTTCGCCGGCCCGCGCAGGAGCGAGGCCCCCGGCAATACGCCTCGCACCCATGCCTCGGCCGCGCGAAACAGCTCCGCCGCGACTTCCCGATCCTCTTCACACTCGAAGAATCCGAAAAATCCTGTTTTCTCGCCATGAACCCGGTTGTGCTCGTCGTCCACGATGGCCGCGATGCGGCCTACGACCGCGTCGCCCCGCCACGCGAGGAACAGCCGGCGTTTCGCGTGCTTCCAGAACGGATTCTTCACCTCGTCCAGCATCCAGCGGACGTCCGAGCGGAGGGGTGGCGGCCAGTTCGGGTCGCCGGCGTAGAGCCGGTACGCGAGCTCGACGAATCGTTTCAAATCGGGCGGCGAAGAGACCGGAGAGACCCTCAGCGGCGTCTTTTCACTCACGTCGTGCCTTGCCTCCATGTGCGAACGGTCTCACAGGGGTTTTCGGCGATCAAGCGCCGATGATTCTCCTGAGCTATCGTCCCTCGACCCCGCCGGGCGCTAATAAGGAGTCCCATGGGCGACCCTCTCTTTCTCCACCGGCTGCAGTTCGCCTTCACGCTCGTCTACCACTACCTCTTCCCCGTCCTCACGATGGGCCTCGCGTTCCTGATCGTCGTGATGAAGGCGCTGGGCCTGCGGAAGGGCGGCGAGCGGTGGAACGACGCGGCGCGCTTCTGGATCCGGATCTTCGGAATCAACTTCACGGTCGGCGTCGTCACCGGAACCCCCATGGAGTTCCAGTTCGGGACGAACTGGGCGCGCTTCTCGCGCTACGCGGGAAACGTCATCGGCCACACGCTCGCGATGGAGGGCCTCTTCGCCTTCTTCCTCGAATCGAGCTTCCTGTCCCTCCTCGTCTTCGGAGAAAAGCGGCTGTCGCGGCTCGGGCACTTCGCCGCCGCCGTCGCGCTCTTCGTCGGGAGCTGGCTCTCCGGCTACTTCATCATAACGACGAACGCGTTCATGCAGCATCCGGTCGGGCACCGCATCGGACCGGACGGCTCGCTGCTTCTCGCGGACTTCCGCACGTTTCTCTTCAATCCCTGGGCGGTCGCGCAGTACCTCCACAACATGACGTCGACGGTCGTGACGGCCTCGTTCGTCGTCGCGGCCCTCGGCGCGTTCTACCTCCTTCAGGGAAGACACCTCGACGAGGCCCGTCTCTTCCTGAGGATCGGGACGACCGCGGGCCTGATCTCGAGCGTCCTCGTCGCCTTCCCGACCGGCGACGCCCAGGCGAAGCTCGTGGCGCGGTACCAGCCCGTGGCGCTCGCGGCCATGGAGGGCCGTTTCGAGAGCGGGCCCCGCGCCGGGCTCAATGTGATCGGCCAGCCGAACGTGAGGGAGAGGCGACTCGACAACCCCGTCACCGTGCCCGTCGTCCTGAGCGTCCTCGCCTTCGGACACACGGCAAGCGAGGTTCAGGGTCTGAACGCCTTTCCCGAGAAGGACTGGCCGGACAACATCGAGCTCCTCTACTACGCGTTCCACATCATGGCGGGCCTCGGCACGATCATGATCGCGATCATGGCGGTCGCCGCCCTCCTGGACTGGACGGGACGGCTCGAGAGGACGGGCCCGATGCTCTGGGTCCTCATGCTCGCATTCCCGTTCTCGTACATCGCCGTGATCGCGGGCTGGGTCACGACGGAGCTCGGGAGGCAGCCGTGGCTCGTGTACGGGCTCTTCCGGACGGCCCAGGGCTCGAGCCCAACGGTGCATGGAGGTACCGCGCTCTTCACCCTTCTCGGGTTCTGCGGGCTCTATCTCGTCCTCGGGGTGCTGTTTCTCTTCCTGATCGGGAGGGAGATCGCGCACGGGCCGGCGCCCGCGTCCCACGTGGAGGTCGCACATGCCTGAGCTCTGGTACGCGGTCTCCGTCTTCATGCTGACCGCCTACGTCGTCCTCGACGGGTTCGACTTCGGGGCTGGCGCCCTCCACCTCTTCGTCGCGAAGACCGATTCCGAGAGACGCCAGGTGCTCGGCGCGATCGGACCCTACTGGGACGGGAACGAGGTCTGGCTCCTCGCGGCGGGCGGCGCCCTCTTCGTGGGATTCCCGAAGATCCTGTCGTCCGGGATCTCGGGCTTCTACTTCGCGATCTTCCTCGTCCTCTGGTCTCTCATCCTGCGGGGGATCGCGATCGAATTCCGGAGCCACGTGAAGGACACGATCTGGCGGAGAACGTGGGACCTCGGATTCGGCGTCGCGAGCATCCTTCTGCCGGTCTTCTTCGGCGCCGCGCTCGGAAACCTGATTCGCGGCGTCCCGCTCGACGCCGGCGGCTGGTTCGAGCTCGCGCTCTTCACGGACTTTTCGGCGAAGGATCCCGTCGGAATCCTGGACTGGTACACGGTCCTCGTCGGAGTGTTCGCGCTTGCCGCCCTCGTGGGGCACGGTGCGACGTTCCTGTCGTGGAAGACCGATGGCAGCGTGCAGGAGCGCACCCGCAGGCTCGTGCGCCCGCTCCACGGCGTGATCGCGGGACTCTGGATCGCTGTGACCGCCGCGACCGCGGCCGTGAACCGCGATCTTCTCGCGGCGCTCCCGGGCCGGCCGCTCGCGATCTTTCTGGCGTTCGCCGCGGCCGCCGGTCTCGTCGCGGTCTTCGTGGCCTCGCCCCGCGGCCGCGATCGAGCGGCGTTCCTCGGCTCGTCCGCGTTCCTCGCGGGGCTCTCCATGGCGACGGCCGCCTGTGTGTTTCCGGTGATGCTGAGGTCGACGTCGAATCCCGGACTCTCGCTCACGGCGCACAACGCGGCGGGCGATCCCGCCGGCCTGCGCACGGCGGTCGTGTGGCTCGCCGTCGGACTTCCTCTCGCTCTTCTCTATTTCGTGATCGTCTTCCGTCTGCACCGCGGGAAAGCCGTCGCGGCCGTGAACGGCGAGGGCTACTGACGCGCCCGGAAACGGCCAGCGCGGGCGCGTTCCGGGAACGCGCAGCGGCTTCCGGGCCTCACCGCCACGGCGGGAACCCTCCGCGTCAGGCGATCGTCTTCGTTGCCAACAGCTCAGGAGAAGCGGGCGCCCTGTATCCGAACGTCACGAGGCCGAGCCTCAGCTCGTCACCGTCTTCGAGCGCGGTGGGTGTGGAGATCCGTACGCCGTTCACGAACGTTCCGTTCTTGCTCCCGAGGTCCGTGACCGAGGCCGTGAGTCCGTCCCACCCCAAGCGCGCGTGGCGACGTGACACCGACGAGTCGTCGATCGTTCCGGGCATCGCGAGCTCCCGGCCCAGAATGATTTCCGGCGACCCGACGCGGATCTCCGTCGTGCCGCGCACGAGGCGGGGGGCTGGTGCCGGGGTGGCGTCGGGCGCCTCGTCTTGTAGCGCATACCCGTACCCGTGCACGGTCCGAATCGGTCCCAGCCGCCCGGCTTGCCTGAGCTTCGTCCGAAGCTCCTTGACGAGCGTCGTCAGGCTCGTCTCCGTCACGATCGTCCGGGGCCACAGGACCTCCTGGATTTCGTGCTTCGACACGGCGCCCGGCCGTTTCGAGACCAGGAGTGACAGCAGCTCGAACTCCTTCGATGCCAACGCGACCGCACCGCCCTCTCCGATGAGCTGGCGCCGCTCCGGATCGAAGGCGAAAGCGCCGATGAAAACCTGCTTCGAGGGGCCAAGGCTCGCGATCATCAGAAAATCCTGAGAATTCTACAAGGACTTCAGCCAGCCGCTCTCGGCCGCGGTCGACCCTCGCAAATCTAAGACATTCCTAAGGATCGTCTAAGGACTTCGGGACCCTGACGCCCCAACGTTCTTCGGAAGAACAACCCCGCGACGTTGCGCGGAATCGACCTTCCAGAGCGAAAGGAGCCCCAAATGAAGAACTCGAACAGTCCGCATCCGGCATCGAGGCCCGCGTGCCTCTTCGTAGCGGTCGCCGTGTCGGCGGTGCTCGCTGGCAACGTTGCAATGGCGGCGGGGCCCGGGCCGCAAGCGGCTACCGTTTCCGTATTCGCGACCGGGCTGAACAACCCGCGCGGCCTCAAGTTCGGGCCGGACGGCAATCTCTACGTGGCGGAGGGCGGCACCGGCGGCACGAACTCGACCGTGGGTCAGTGCGACCAGGTGGTGGCTCCCGTCGGACCGTACAAGGGCAGCCAGACTGGCTCGCGGATCTCGATGTTCGACCGCAACGGGGTGCGCACGACTTTCGTCGACAACCTGCCGTCCAGTCAGACGAGCGCCGACCAGGGCAGCCTCGTCAGCGGCGTCGCCGACGTCGCGTTTGTCGGCGATACCCTCTATGCAGTTCTGGCCGGGGCAGGTTGCTCGCACGGCGTTTCGAACTTTCCGAACGGCGTCATTCGTGTCCATAAGGATGGGACGTGGGAGATGGTCGCCGACGTGAGCGCCTTCCTCAAGGTTCATCCCGTCGCGCATCCCGAGCCCGACGACTTCGAGCCGGACGGCACGCCATACAGCCTCGTCGAGGCGCGGGGCGCGCTCTATACCGTCGAGCCGAACCACGGAGAGATCGATGTAATCGCTCCCCAAAGCGGGGCCATCAGCCGGCTCATCGACGTCTCGGCGAGCCAGGGGCACATCGTGCCGACGGCGATTGCGTATCACCGCGGCGCCTTCTACGTCGGGAACCTCAACCCGTTCCCGATCGTCCAGGGCTCGTCGAAGATCTACAAGGTCACGCTGGACGGGCAGATCTCGATCGTCGCCGAGGGGCTGACGACCGTGCTGGGCGTGACGTTCGACCAGCTGGGCCGAATGTACGTCCTCGAAAACACCACGGGCCATCCGTTCCCGACGCCCGGCACGGGCCGGGTTCTGCGGGTGAAGGCGTCGGGCGAGCTCGAGGTCATCGCGACGGGGCTGTCCCTGCCGACCGCGATGACCTTCGGCCCGGACGGCGCGCTCTACGTCTCGAACGTCGGGTTCGGTCCGCCTCCCGTCGGCCTCGGAGAGGTCGTCAAGATCCAGCTCGGCGACTCCTCGTGGCTCCTGCCGACGAGCGCGAGCATCATCTCCGGCGCTTCCGGCGTCCGATACACGACCAACCTGACCGTCGCGAACACCGGCGACACGGACGCTTCCTACACGCTGCGATTCCTCGGCCACGACGTCGACGGGCGGTCCGGCCCGTCGCAGAACTTCACGCTCGCGGCCGGCAAGTCCGCGACCTACCGGGACGTCGTCTCGTCGGTCTTCAGCCTCACCGGCGCGTACGGAGCCATCCTCGTCACGGCCTCGACGCCCGACCTCTCGGTGTACGGTGAGGTCTTCGCCGAGACGGCGGCCGGCCACGTGGGCCAAGGGCTCCCGGCCGTTTCGAACGCCGACTACGTGCGCCCCGGCCAGAGCCGTTCCCTTCTCGCGATCCGGGAGGACGCCCGGGCGCGCACGAACCTCGTCCTCGCGAACGCCACGTCCGCGAGTCTCGACGTGACGCTCACGCTCGTTTCCGACGCCGGGGCGCCGCTCGGCTCGCGGGTCGTCACGCTTCCGCCGGTCGGGATGACTCAGCTCAACAGCGTCGCGCGGCAGCTCGGAGCGACCGGCGCCCTCACGGGCGGCCGAATCGTGCTCTCGACGCCGACGACGGATGGCGCGTTCGCGGCAATCGCCTCTGTGATCGAGAACGACTCGGGCGACGCGCGCACGATCCTCCCGCGCTGACCCATACGAAATGAGCGCGGCTCTTATCCGAGGGCCGCGCTCCTCGTCCGTTCGGGGCGGAGCGGATGTCTTACGAGACGAGCCCGAGCTCTTGCCCGACCTTGTGGAAGGCCTCGAGCGCGCGCGAGAGATGCGCCTGCGTGTGCGTCGCCATGTAGGACGTCCGGATCAGGGCGCGCCCCGGAGGGGACGCCGGGCTCACGACGGCGTTCACGAAAACGCCTTCGTTCTCGAGCATCTTCGCCATCTTGAACGCGACGAGGTCGGGCCCCACGACGATCGGGATCACGGGAGTCGACGAGGCGCCGCAGTCGAAGCCCATCGTGCGGAGCGCCGTGAGCATGAAGCGCGTGTTCTCCCAGAGGCGGTCGCGGCGCTCGGGCTCGCTCTCGATGATGTCGAGAGCCGCGAGGACGGCCGCGACGGACGCGGGCGGCGGGGCCGCCGTGAACATGAGCGCGCGGGCGCGGTGCTTCACGAACTTGATCACGTCCGGTTCGCCCACGACAAACCCGCCCACGGTCGCGAGCGATTTCGAGAACGTTCCCATGATGATGTCGACTCTGTCCTCGAGGCCGAAGTGCTCGGAGGTTCCGCGGCCGTGCTTGCCGAGGACGCCAATGCCGTGCGCGTCGTCCACCATGAGCGCCATGTCGTAGTCATCGCAGATCGCGGTGTAATCCGGGAGAGGTGCGATGTCGCCTTCCATCGAGAAGACGCCGTCGATCACGAGCATCCGCCCGTTGCGGTCCCCGTTCAGCGCCAGGAGGCGACGGAGGTCGGCCGGGTCGTTGTGCTTGAATTTCTTGACCTCGGCTCCGACGGCGAGGCGCGCCCCGTCGTAGATGCAGGCATGGTCCTGGCGGTCGAGGTAGATCGTGTCGCCCTTGCCCGCGATGGAAGAGATCACGCCGAGGTTGACGAGGAAGCCAGTCGAGAAGGTGACGCAGGCGGGCTTCTTCATGAAGGCCGCGAGGCGTTCTTCGAGCTCCACGTGGATGTCGAGCGTGCCGTTCAGGAGACGGCTCCCGGCGCAGCCCGCACCGTACTTCCTCACCGCGGCGATCGCGGCTTCCTTGACCTTCGGGTGGGAGGTGAGGCCGAGGTAGTTGTTCGACCCGAGCATGACCATTTCGCGGCCGCCCATCGTGACGATGGGATCCTGGCCGGACTCGATGGTCCGAAAGAAGGTCCAGAGGCCGGCGGCTTGAAGATCGTCGGGCACGGTGTACGTCCGACACTTTTCGAAGATCGAACGATTCCCGGCAGGGGTCGCGACCCCGATCCGCTCTCCGAGCACCGGCTCACCCTCAGCGGCCATGGGCCGCGCCATTCGAGGCTGTGTCATTCGGCTCCCCTGTCACGCGGATTTTACCACCCCTGTCCACGAGCCAGCCACGTGAGAGATACCACTCCCACGTCTGCCTTGCTCCGGCCGCGAAATCGGTCCGAAACGGCTGTCCCAGAGCAATTTGCGCGTCCGATACGTCGCAGAGCCAGGCGGCCTGCAGCATTTCGTTCGCCTTCTCGGCGTTGAACACGGGAGGGCCTTTTCCGAGGCCCGAAAAGAGCCCCGCGACGAGCCCCGCGGCGCGGATCGCTGCGCCCGGCACCGGGAGGAGGCGGGGTCTCCGCGTCGGCAGCGCCGCGAGCGTTTCGGCGATCCTCCGGTAGTCGAGCACCTCCGGATGTGCGACGAAAAACGTCTCCTCGCGCCCCCCCCGGGACAGGGCCCCAATGACCGCCGCCGCGACGTCCTCGGCGTAGACCATCTGGATCCGCGGAAAGCCTCCCGCGAGGAGCGGCACGAATCCCCGGGAGGCCGCCGTGAAGAGGTCGCGGATCGCGGTCTCCCGCGGCCCGTAGACCGCGCTCGGCCTCAGGATCGTGAACGGGACGTGGCCCCTTCGGACCGCGTCTTCTCCCGCGAGCTTGGAACGGCCGTATGCGGAGACCGGGTGCGGGGAGTCGGCCGCCTTCACAGGTACCCCGTCCCGGCTCGGTCCGCCCGCAGCCTGCGAGGAGACGAGGACGACCTGAGCACCGGGCGCATGGACGCGCGTCGCGGCCGCCACGTTCTCCGTGCCCGTGGCATTTGCGAGAAGGTAGTCGGCTTCGTTTCGCGCTGAGGTCTTCCCCGCCACGTGGACGACCGCGGAGACGTCCTCGACGAGCGCCCGAAGCGACGCGGCGTCGCGCACGTCTCCGCGGACGAGCTCGACGGGCGTGCCGTTCAGCCAGGCGACGGCTTCCGGGCGCCTCACGAGAGCCCGCACGCGGAGGCCCTCCTTGAGGAGCGCGTCCGCGACGTGGCTGCCCACGAAACCCGTGCCGCCCGTGAGCGCGACGACGTCGCCATTCTTCATCGGACGACTCTACCGCAGGGCTAGAATTCGCCGCGAACATGAAGCAACTCCTCTGTGCAACCGCCGCGACGCTCGCGCTCGCTCTTCCCGCCGCCGCGCTCGAGGCGCCGCGCAAGATCGTCGACTACGACATCCGGGTCTCGCTCGATCCCGAGACGAAGATCGTCACGGGATCCGAGACCCTGAAATGGACGAACCTGGGAGACGGTCCCGTCGGCGAGATGCGCTTCCACCTCTACTGGAACGCATTCCGCAACGACCGCTCCACGTTCTTCAAGGAGTCCGGCGGGCAGCTCCGCGGCGACAAGGCCGACACCGGCAAGGGCTGGGGCTACACGGACGTCACGTCGCTAGAGTGGGACGGTGTCGAGCTCGTCAAGGGCGCGCGCTTCGAGAGCCCCGACGACGCCAACCCGGACGACCGGACCGTCCTCGTCGTCCCGCTCCCCCGCCCCGTCGCGCCCGGCGAGACCGCGACCCTCGCGATCGCGTGGAAGGCGAGGGTTCCGAGGGTCTACGCGCGCGCGGGTTACGTCCGGGACTTCTTCTTCTTCGGGCAGTGGTTCCCGCAGATCGGCGTCTACGAGCCGAGAGGCCGCCGCCGCCGGACCGAGGCCGGCTGGAACTGCCACCAGTACCACGCGAATTCCGAGTTCTATGCGGACTGGGGTGACTGGAAGGTCGCGATCACTCTCCCCGAGAAGTTCGTCGTCGGCTCGGCGGGCGCCCTCGTCTCGGAGACGAAGGCGGGGGGAAAGAAGACACTCACGTTCGAGCAGAAGGCCATCCACAATTTCGCGTTCACGGCCGACCCCAGGACCGTCGTCGTCGAGGACGTCTTCGACCCGGCGAAGGACATCCCGAAGGACGAACTCGCCCGCGCCGCGAAGACGCTCGGGCGCTCCGAGGCCGACCTCCTCTCCGGCTTCCACAGGGTCGCGATCCACCTCTACCGCCAGCCCGAGCACGGGGCGTTCGACCGGCGCCACATCGACGCGCAGAAATGGGCGCTCGCGTGGACAGGCCTGTGGGCGTTCCCGTACCCGTACGCGCAGATCTCCATCGTGGACACGCCCGAGGACGGCATGGGCGCGACGGGCATGGAGTACGAGACGATCTACACGACGCTCTCCTTCACGTGGATGGCGTACTGGCCGTTCGACCGGATCTACCTGCCGGAGATGGTCACGATCCACGAGTTCACGCACGGCTACTGGATGGGCCTCCTCGCGTCCAACGAATTCGAGGAGAGCTGGATGGACGAGGGGATCAATACGTTCACCGAGTTCGTGATGGTCGACCGCAAGTACGGCTCGTACATGAGCGTCCCGCCCGGGATCGGGTTCCGGAACGAGGAGCTCAACCGCGCGCAGGCGGCCCTCACGCAGGACCACGACCCGATCCTCTCGAAGGCGTGGAAGTACGCAACGGAAGACTCCTACGGTCGCAACTCCTATCCCCAGCCCGGCACGACCGTCCAGCAGATCCGGCTCCTCCTCGGCGAGGAGGCGTTCTGGAAAGCGTTCCGCCTCTACGCCGAGCGCTGGCGCTTCGACCACCCGACGTCCGAGGACTTCTTCGACTTCATGCGCGCGCCCGGAAATCCGCTCGTCGCAGACCTCATCCGGAAGGCCTGGTACGGACGCGGCTGGGTGGACTTCTCGATCCTGACCGTAAGGAACGAGGCCGACTACGGCTTCACGGGCTTCGACGACGCCGACAAGCCCGTGGACTTCGATCCGGACCCGAAGAAGAAGCCGCCGAAGAAGCCCGACGACAAGAAGCACAAGGGCCCGTGGCAGTCGCTCGTCACGGTAGGCCGCGACGGCGACCTCGTCATGCCCGTGACCGTCGTCCTCACGTTCAAGGACAAGACGACGATCACGAAGACGTGGGACGGCGCGAACGAGTGGATCAAGTACCACGTCACGTCCCCGTCAGCCCTCGTCAAGGCGGAGGTCGATCCGGAGCGCCGCGTCGTCCTCGACCGCAACCCCTGGAACAACGCCCGCTACACGAAGAGGTACGAAGGCCCGTCCGCGGCGTCCAAGGCGACGACCTACGGACTGCACCTCGTGGAGATCCTCCTCTCCACGCTGTGGGGTGTCCTGTGAGCGCGACGCGCAGCGGCTTCGCGTCGGCCTTCCGACACCGGCGCCTCGCGGCCGTCCTCTGGCTCTCCCTCTTCGCATCCGCGCTCGTGACGTGGTTTCCGCTCCGGCGGCTCTTCTCGATCCTCGACGAGGGCGCGTTCCGTGAGGCGCTCCTGAAGGGCTGGGACGGGTGGGCCTTCGTCTCGTTCGTCGTCACCCACGGCACGGAGATCTCCATCGCGACGGCCGCTTTCGCCGGCGCGCTGCTGCTCTTCCTCCTGCTCCAGGTCTTCCTGACAGGCGGCGTGCTGCGCGTGCTGCTCGACGGGAAGAACCGGCCCGTCTTCGCGCGCGTCGTCGCCGAGTCCGCCGGACTCTTCAAGGCGAATCTCTGGGCGACGGCCCGGTTCGCGCTGACGGCGACCTTCTGGATGGGCCTCCTCGTCGCGGCGCCCGTCGCGATCCTCGCGAAGCTCGGCAAGGATGCAGCGCCGCACACGCTTTTCCCCGAGATGCGCTTCTGGTGGGGCCTCGTCGTCTCGGCGCTCGTGTTCCTGAACGTCAGCCTCCGCTTCGACCTCGCGCGCGTCGCGCTTGCGCGCGGCGACGCCCGGAACGCGCGGGCGGCCTACCGCGTCGCGAAGCAGCGCCTCGCGGGGCGCCGCCTGTCCGGTATCCGGATCATCGTGTCCTGGCTCGCGGGCGGCCTCGTCGTCCAGGCGGCGTTCACCGCCGCCGGCCTGCGGATCGGTCCGCACACGAACGCGGGCGTCGCCGGACTGTTCCTCTTCCGGCAGGTCGGCTTCTGGATCCTCGCGATGGTGAGGATCGGCTTCTGGGCGACTCTCCTCGTCTGGGAGGAGCGCCGGCGCCCGGCCTACTCCGTCATCGGGAGCGCGACCGGCGGAACGACGTGGAAGTCGAGCGCACCGATCGCGTCGAGCGCGGCCGCGAGCGCCCGGCCCGACACGGACTCGAGCGTCACGACGAACGGCAGCGCGCTCTTGTCCTCGTAGGGGGCCTGGAACACGGCGTCGATGTTGATGCCGTTCTCCGCGAGGGCCCGCGCGAGGTCTGCGAGGATGCCGGGCCGGTCGCGCACGATGAAACGGAGATAGAAGGGCGCGACGAACTCCTCGGCCGTCGCGGGCGTGCACGGCGCGAGGGACGCGAAGCCGAGAGGCGGCGCGAGAGTTCCGGAAGCGGTCCGCGCGATCTCCACGACGTCCGCGAGGACGGCCGTGGCGGTCGGATCGCCCCCCGCACCGCGGCCCGAGAAGACGAACGGTCCCCCGCTCTCCCCCAGGACCTCGACGGCGTTGAAAGGGCCGGTCACCTTCGCGAGGAGAGACGCCTCGGAGACGAGATGCGTCTTTACGGAGAGGAGGAGATGGCCGGTCGGAGAGACGCGTGCGACCGCGAGCTGCCTCGGGGTCCGGCCGAGACGTTTCGCGTAGACGAAATCACACGGGAGGAGGCGCGTGATCCCGTCCCGCGCGATCTGCTCCACCGCGACGTCCCGCCCGAACGCGAGCCGCGCAAGGAGCGCGAGCTTGTTCGCGGCGTCCTCGCCCTCGACGTCGCTCGACGGATCAGCCTCTGCGTACCCCAGCGCCTGGGCCTCGGCGAGGACGTCGGCGTAGGCGCGGCCCGTCGCCTCCATGGTCGTGAGGATGAAGTTACACGTCCCATTCAGGATGCCCGCGACCGAGGTCACGCGGTCGCCCGTGAAGCTCGAGCGCAGCGCGCGGAGAATCGGGATTCCCCCCGCGACAGCCGCTTCGATTCCCAGACAGACGCCCCTCTCCCGCGCGAGACCCTGGAGCGCCGTCCCGTGCCGCGCGAGGAGCATCTTGTTCGCGGTCACGACGCTCTTGCCGCTCCCGATCGCCGCACGGATGAGTGCGTTCGCGGGTTCGACCCCGCCGAGCAGCTCCACGACGACGTCCACGTCCGCCCCGGAAGCCACCGACGCGAGGTCCGTCGAAAAGCGGACGCCGGGTCCGAGTGAAGCGCCGAGGGCCGAGGACCGGGCTTCGCCCGCGTGCCGGCTCGCGACCGCGACGAGAGACAGGTTCACGCCGCGCCTTCTCGCGAGCTCGCTCCGTTCCCGCGCGAGAAGACTCACGAACGCCCGGCCCACCGTGCCGAGGCCGAGAAGGCCCACCCTCACCGTCCCGCTGCGGTCGCTTTTCATCGGCGCGCAATCTACGGTACGCGCTCTCCGTGGTCAAAAAACGTGGAACCGAAGTCCGGACCGGAAGCCGGATCGACGGCTTCGGGAACCAAATCGTGGCGCGCGGGTCCAATTCCGCGAAAGGAGATTCCCATGCGCCACCAGATCCTCACCGCCCTTCTTCTCGCCGCCGGGGCCGCGAACGCCTCCTCTCCCGCCGGCTTCTCGCTCGACGTCCTCGTGAACGGGAGCCCGCGACCGGAGTTCGCCGCGCGGGGCACCGTCTACGTCGAGGCATTGAAAGGTCGCGATTACGCGCTCCGTCTCTCGAATCCGACAGGCAGCCGTGTCGCCGTGGCGCTCTCGGTCGACGGGCTGAACACGATCGACGCGAAGCACACCGCCGCCCGGGACGCGCGCAAGTGGGTCCTCGCACCTTACGAGACGGTCGTCATCCCGGGCTGGCAGGTGAACAACGCGGTCTCGCGCAGGTTCATCTTCACCGGCGAGCGCGGGTCGTACGGCGCGGCCCTCGGCAAGACAGAGGACCTCGGCATCATCGAGGCGGTCTTCTATCGTGAAAGGCTCCCCTACCGCTCCGAGGCGGCTGCGGGCACGGCGCGGCCGCCCGCCCCGGGCGAAAGCGCTTCCCGCGACCAGTCGAAGAAACCTTCTCCTTCCGAATCCCCGGCTCTCCAGTCCTCCGCCGCCGGACAGAAGCTCTCGGACGAGTACGCCGCGACCGGGATGGGCAGCAAGACCCGCTTCGGCATCGAGCGCGTCGACATCGACCTCGAGCCGGAGCCGGCGTCGGTCGTGAGGCTGCGCTACGAGTTCCGGCCGCAGCTCGTGGCTCTCGGCGTCCTGCCCTCCGATCCGGATCCCGCGCGCATCGCCCGGCGCGAACGAGCGCGCGGCTTCGACGACTTCTGCCCCGAGGTCCGCTAGGAGACTCCTAGCCCAGGGCTTCCTTCAGCGTCGCGAGCGCCCGGTCCACCCCCGCGAGGCCGGGCGCTTTTCCCTGGAAGACGCGCCCGGAACCGCCGCCTTTTCCCTCGAGGAGGGCCGCGACCTGCCGGCCGAGCGTCTGCACCGCGGACGCGCCGAGAGAGCCTTCGGAGAGACCAAGCGCGAAGACGTGCTCCCCTCCGCGAGACGCCGTGAAGAGTCCGGCTCCCGGTCCAGCCTTCTCCGAGAATCTGCGCGCGACGGACTGGACGAACCCCATATCGCAGCCCTCGAAGTGGGCGTGGACGGCAGCACCTCCCGAGGCCGCGGCGGCGACCGCCGCGGCCTCCGCGAGCTCATCCTCGGCGCGCCTCAGGAGCCTCTGGGTCTCCTGGATCTGGTCGCGCTTCGCGCTCGCGGCTTCTGCGAGGCCGGAGTCGGGTGCCCCGAGGATGCGGCGCAGGTCGAGGAGGTGATCCTCGTCGGCCTTCAGCCTCCGCCGGGCGCGGCGCCCCGCGACGAACGAGAGCCGCGTCCCTCCCCTGAGCGGCTCCGTTGCGAGGAGTGCCACGAGCTCGATCTCGGCGGTGCTCGCGAGATGCGTCCCCCCGCACGTGTTGAGGTCCACTCCCGCGATCTCGACGAGTCGCACGTCTCCGCCGTGTCCCTCGGGCAGCCCCCGCGTCCTCACCTGGAGCGCGCGAAACTCCTCGAGCGTGACGCGCCTCGAGGTCACGACGCGGGCGGCGCGGATCTCCGCTGAGACCGCGTCCTCGAGCGCCGCGACGTCGGCGGGAACGAGAGCGCGCGCGTCGAGCTCGACGTCGCACACCTCGGGGCCGAGATGGAACGCCGTCGTCACGAAGGAGAATCGATCCTGCGCGACGGCGGAGAGAAGATGCTGCCCCGTATGCTGCTGCATGTGATCGAAACGTCTCGCCCAGTCGAGCCTGAGACGGGCCGGTCCCACCGCAACGGGCGACACGAGCACGTGTCGAATCCGCCCGCCCGGCTCCTTCCGGACGTCGACGACCTCGACGTCGTTCAGGAGGCCGTGGTCCGCCGGCTGCCCGCCTCCCTCCGGATAGAAAACCGTGTCCGCGAGGACCGCCCACGGGCGGCCCGCGTCCTCGCCGGCTTCGACGACGGACGTTTCGAGCTCCGTGAGATAGGGTTCCCTTTCGTATGCCGGCAGGCCGAGAATGCTCATTCCGCGATTCTAGAGGCGTGCGCCGAAACATCGGAGCGCCCCGCCGCGTATCAAACTGGATTGCCCGAAACGAAGGAGAGCACCGCATGACACGTTCCCGTCCGCTTACCCTTATCCTCCTCGCCCTCATGGCCTCCCGCTCCCGTGCCGAGACGCCCAAGGCCGCTTCCGCCCCGACGAAGCCGGCCGCGAAGGCCGCGAGGGTTGCCGCCGACATCCTCCCCTTCAAGGCGACCGAGAGGACCCTTCCGAACGGCCTCAGGATCATCGTCGTTCCGACCGGATTCCCGAACATCGTCTCGATCCAGATTCCCGTGAAAACGGGGTCCCGGAACGAGGTCGAGCCCGGCAAGTCCGGGTTCGCCCACTTCTTCGAGCACATGATGTTCCGCGGGACGAAGGCCTACCCGCCGGCGAAGTACCAGGCGATCGTGACGCGCTCGGGCGCGCGCCAGAACGCCTATACGACCGACGACTACACGAACTATCACACGACGTTTCCGAAGGAAGACCTCGAGACGATGCTGAAGATCGAAGCCGACCGCTTCGAGCACCTCGAGTACGGCGAGTCGGAGTTCAAGACCGAGGCGAGGGCCGTCCTCGGGGAGTACAACAAGAACAGCGCGAACCCGATCTCGAAGCTCTACGAGGTCACGCGCGACCGGGCCTTCGACGTCCATACGTACAAGCACACGACGATGGGCTTCATCAAGGACATCGAGGACATGCCGAACCAGTTCGCTTACTCGAAGACGTTCTTCGACCGCTGGTACCGGCCGGAATACACGACCGTCATCGTCGCGGGCGACGTCAAGCCCGACGAGACGATCCGGCTCGTCGAGAAGTACTGGGGCGCTTGGAAGAAGGGCAGCTACTCGGCAGTGATTCCCCCGGAGCCTTCCGCGAAGGGCCCCGTCACCGCGCACGTCCCATGGCCGTCCGACACGCTTCCGTGGGTCGTCGTCGCCTTCCACGGCCCGGCCTTCTCGGAGACGAAGAAGGACCTGCCCGCGATGGACGCCCTTTTCGACCTCACGTTCGGACCGACGTCCGACCTCTACAAGAAGCTGGTCGAGAAGGAGCAGAAGGTCGACGCCCTCGAGACGAACGTCGGCATCAACGAGGACCCCGAGCTCGTCGCCGTCTTCGCGCGGCTGAAGAAGGGGACCGACCCCGTCTACGTGCGCAACGAGATCCTCGCGGCCATGGCCGCGCTCCGCGACACCCCCGTCGACGCGAAGCGCCTCTCCGACGTGAAGTCGAACGCGCGCTACGGTCTCGTTCGCGGCCTCGACGACACGGAGCGGATCGCGGGGCTTCTCGCGCGCTTCGTCCGCCTGCGCCGCTCGTATGGCACGATCAACCAGTACTACCGCCTCGTGGCGTCCCTCACGCCCGCCGACCTCCAGGCGGCGGCGAAGACGTACCTCACGGATTCGAACCTCGTCCTCACGACGCTCTCGAAGGATCCAATGCCCGAGGCGATGGCGACCGTCGCGCCGCTCGCGAGTTACGCCTCGGCCGCGAAGCCCGCCGCACCCGCTTCCGGCGCCCCGTGGATCGTCCAGAAGTCCCCGCTCCCGCGTCTCGAGGTCAAGCTCATGTTCGCCGCGGGTTCGGCGCACGACCCGGCCGGCAAAGAAGGCCTCGCCGCCCTCACGGCCCGGATGATCTCGGACGCAGGCTCGTCGGACCTCAGGATCGACGAGATCCGCAAGGCGTTCTTCCCCGTCGCCGCGAGCTTCGACTCCGGCGTGGACCGGGAGATGACGATTTTCACCGGCGTCGTTCACAAGGACGCCTGGAAAACGTTCGCCGACGTCGCGCTCCCCCAGCTCGTCGCGCCCGGCTTCCGCGAAGAGGACTTCCGCCGTATCAAGGACGCGCAGAAGAACGCGCTCGTCCAGAACCTGAAGAACAACAACGACGAGGAGCTCGGCAAGGAGCGCCTCCAGCAGCGGATCTTCGCGGGCACGCCGTACGGCCACCCGACGCTCGGAACGGTCGCCGGGATCGACGCGATCACGCTCGACGACGTCAGGGCCTTCGCGCAGAAGGCCTACACACGGGCCGCGCTCACGGTTGGCGTCGCGGGTGACGTTCCGGCGGAGCTCGAGACGCGAATCAGGGCCGACCTCGCGACCCTTCCCGCGGGCCCCGCTCTTCCCGCCCCGGTGGGCGTCGCCGGACGGATGCCTTCGGGTATCGACGTGGACATCGTCAAGAAGGAGACCCGCTCGACGGGAATCTCGTTCGGCTTCCCGCTCGACGTCACGCGCACGAGCCCCGACTTCGCGGCGCTCTCGGTCGCGCGCTCCTGGCTCGGCGAGCACCGCTCCTCGAGCTCGCACCTCTACCAGCGCATCCGCGAGGTGCGCGGGATGAATTACGGCGACTACGCGTACATCGAGGCGTTCCCGGGCGGCATGTTCCGCATGCTCCCGGAACCGAACGTGGCGCGCCGCGCGCAACTTTTCGAGATCTGGATCCGGCCCGTCGTGCCGGAAAACGCGCACATGGCGCTGCGCGTCGCGATTCACGAGCTCGACAAGCTCGCGTCGGACGGCCTCTCGGAAGACGACTTCCAGACGACGCGCGACTACCTCATGAAGAACGTCTACCTCCTCACGGCCACGCAGGATCACGCGCTCGGCACGGCGCTCGACCAGAAATGGTACGGGCTGCCCGACTACGTGACGGACACGCGCGCGAAGCTCGCGAAGCTGACCCGCGCCGACGTCAACGCGGCGGCGAAGAAGCACCTCCAGGCGAAGAACCTTTCTATCGTCTTCGTGACGAAGGACGCCGAAGGTCTCAAGGCCGCGCTCGTCGCGGACGCGTTCTCGCCGATCAAGTACGACGGCGAGAAGTCGAAGGCGCTGCTGGACGAAGACAAAGCGATCGGGGCGCTCAAGCTCGGCATCAAGCCCGAAGCGGTCACGATCACGCCCGTCGAGGACGTGTTCGCGAAGTAGCACACGGCTCCGCCCTTGACGGCCTCATGGGTATGGCCTAGCGTCGTATCCATGAGGACCGTTAGGAGTGCGGCAGTGCCGAAGCGCCGAAAGAGACGCCGCTGCCTGGTCCGCGAGTGCAAGAAACTCGATCGACGCCTGGAGCGCGCCGTCGCCGACGAAGGTATCCAGCCGATCGATGATTGGCCCCCGTACTGAGCGCGATCGCATTGATCCTCGCCCTCTCTGACACCAGACTCCCCAAGAAATCCTGGGTCAAGATCGGCCAGATACGGACGCTCTCGACGGAGAGGTTCGGCAAGCGCCTCGGGCGAGCGACTCTCGACGAGTTGCAGCAGGTGCTCGAGGGTCTGAACGAAATCCTCGGCGGCTGACCTTGGCGCTCGACAACATGTACCGGCGGCGGCGGCTGGGGCCGCCGCTCCGGGTGCGGATGGCGCTGTCGATCCCGCCGGCGATCTTCTTCCCGGTGCTCGGATTCCTCTACATGGCCTTTCTCGACCACCCGCGCCGCCCGCGGCCGTTTCTCCTCTACGTTTTCTCCCCGCTCACCGCGCTCGGTGCTACGACGGACATCGGCCTTGCGGCGATGCTCGTCGTCCTGGACATGCTGCTCTGGATCGCCGTGATCAACGCGATCTTTACGGGGATCGGCTGGCTGTTCGAGAGACCGGACTCCGGAGGCTGAAGGCTCTGCAATCGAGTGACTTATGATGACTTGACTGGATCGGTCCTATTTCATATCGTACCGATTCGGTTCCGTATCGGGAGCCGGGGAGTCAAACGATGTTCCGGATGACGAAACTGACCGACTACGGGATCGTGCTCCTGACGCACTTCGCGGCGCACGACGACCAGGTCGCCCACACGGCCCGCGAGCTTGCCCTCGAGACGAGGCTGCCCCTTCCCACCGTGGGAAAGCTCCTGAAGCAGCTCTCGAAAGGCGGGCTCCTCGCCTCCCAGCGCGGCACGAAGGGCGGTTACATCCTCGCCCGGCCCCCGCGAGAGATCACGATCTCCACGATCATCGCGACGCTCGAAGGCCCCGTCGCGATCACCGAGTGCAACACGGGCGAAACTCACAGCCGCTGCGAGCACGAGAGCTTCTGCTCGGTGCGCCCGAACTGGCAGATCATCAACGACACGATCCGCGGCGCTCTCGAAGGCCTGACGCTCGCCGAAATGACGCGGCCTCTCGCGCCCAGAAACCGGCCCCAGGCGTTCTCGTCGGTCCTCCCGGTACGCGTTCCCGAGGGAAGGAGCGCTCTGTGAGCGACGCCGTCATCGACACCCTGACCCGGCAGGAATACCAGCACGGCTTCGTGACGGACATCGACACCGAGAGCATTCCGGCCGGCCTCTCGGAAGACGTCGTGCGCCTCATCTCGAAGAAGAAGGGCGAGCCCGCGTGGCTCCTCGAATGGCGCCTCAAGGCCTACCGCCACTGGCTCACGATGACGGAGCCCACGTGGGCGCGTGTGACGTACCCCGCGATCGACTACCAGAAGATCGTCTACTACGCGGCGCCCAAGTCCGCGAAGGACGGCGCGCCGAAAAGCCTCGCCGACGTCGATCCCGAGCTCCTCGCGATGTACGAGAAGCTCGGCGTGCCCCTGAAGGAGCGCGAGATCCTCGCGGGCGTCGCCGTGGACGCCGTCATCGACAGCGTGTCGGTCGCCACCACGTTCAAGGACAAGCTCGGGTCCCTCGGCATCATCTTCTGTTCGTTTTCCGAGGCGGTGCGCGAGCACCCCGATCTCGTGAAGAAGTACCTCGGGAGTGTCGTGCCCTCGAGCGACAACTTCTTCGCGGCGCTGAACTCGGCCGTCTTCTCGGACGGATCCTTCTGCTTCATCCCGAAAGGCGTGCGCTGCCCGATGGAGCTCTCGACGTACTTCCGGATCAATCAGGCCGACACGGGACAGTTCGAGAGGACGCTCATCGTGGCCGAGGAGAAGGCCGTCGTGTCGTACCTCGAAGGCTGCACGGCGCCGAAGCGTGACGTGAACCAGCTGCACGCCGCCGTCGTCGAGCTTGTCGCCCTGGACGACGCGCAGATCAAGTACTCGACGGTCCAGAACTGGTATCCGGGCGACAAGGACGGCAAAGGCGGCATTTACAACTTCGTGACGAAGCGCGGGAAGTGCGCCGGAAAAAACTCCCGCATCTCGTGGACACAGGTCGAGACGGGCTCGGCCATCACCTGGAAGTATCCGAGCTGCATCCTCCTCGGCGACGGCTCCGTCGGCGAGTTCTACTCCGTGGCGCTCGCGAACAACTACCAGCAGGCCGACACGGGAACGAAGATGATCCATATCGGGAAGAACACGCGCTCGACGATCGTGTCGAAGGGCATCTCCGCGGGCCACGGCCAGAACACGTACCGCGGCGGCGTCACGATCATGAAGAACGCCGAGGGCGCGCGGAACTACTCCCAGTGCGACTCGCTCCTCATCGGCGACCAGTGCGGCGCGCACACGTTCCCGTACATCGAGGTCAAGAACAGCTCGGCCACGCTCGAGCACGAGGCGTCCACGTCGAAGATCGGCGAGGATCAGCTCTTCTACTGCCGCCAGCGCGGCCTTTCGGCGGAGGACGCCGTTTCGCTCATCGTCAATGGATTCGCCAAGCGCGTCCTCAAGGAGCTCCCGATGGAGTTCGCCGTCGAGGCGCAGAAACTGCTCGGCGTGTCGCTGGAAGGATCGGTCGGATGAATCTTCTCGAAGTCACGAACCTCCACGCCGCCATCGAAGAGGACGGTACCGAGATCCTCAAGGGAATCGACCTCACGATCCGCCCGGGCGAGGTGCACGCGGTCATGGGCCCGAACGGCTCGGGCAAGAGCACGCTCGCGCACGTCCTGTCGGGCCGCCCGGGCTACGTCGTGACGAAGGGCGGCGCGCGGTTCCTCGGCAAGGACCTCCTCGCGATGCCGGCCGAGATCCGCGCGCGGGAAGGCGTTTTCCTCGCGTTCCAGTATCCCGTGGAGATCCCCGGCGTCTCGAACACGTATTTCCTGCGCACGGCGGTCAACACGATCCGAAAGCACCGCGGCCAGCCCGAGCTCGACGCGATCGACTTCCTCGCACTCCTCGACGGGAAGGCGAAGCTCGTGGAGATGGAGGAAGCGCTCCTGAACCGCTCCGTGAACGAGGGCTTTTCTGGCGGCGAGAAGAAGCGGAACGAGGTCCTCCAGATGGCAATCCTGGATCCGAAGCTCGCGATTCTCGACGAGACGGACTCTGGCCTCGACATCGACGCGCTCCGGATCGCGGCGTCGGGCGTGAACGCGCTGCGCGACGGCGCGCGCGGGATGCTCGTCATCACGCACTACCAGAGGCTCCTCGACTACATCGTCCCGGACTTCGTCCACGTCCTTTCGGACGGGCGGATCGTCAAGTCCGGCGACAAGGAGCTCGCGAAGGAGCTCGAGGCGAAGGGCTATTCCTGGATCGAAAAGGCGGCCGGCCACGCGGCTCCGGCGGCCGCGGGAACCGGACCCCGATGACGCGTCCCGCTCCGTCGACGGCCCTTCGTGAGGGCATCCCCGCGCTCGCCGCGAGCGCCGCGGAGCTTGCGGCCCGGCGGCCGAGCCCGCCCTGGCTGCAGAAGCTTCGGTCGTCCGCGATCGCGGATTTCGAGGCGCTCGGCTTCCCGTCGACGAACGACGAGGACTGGCGCTTCACGAATCTGGCGCCCCTCGCCCGGACGGCATTCGCGCTCGCACCCGACGAGGTCTCCCTCGCCGAGAGAACCGCGGCACTCGAGCTGGAAGCGCGCCTCGGGTCCCTCGGGCTGTCGTCACCGGAGCCGCGAATGGCGTTCGCGAACGGGCGGCTCCTCCGCCGGAACGCCGGCGTGCACCCGCCGGGGATTTTCTTCGAATCCCTGGCGACGGTCCTCCGGGTCGCCCCCGAGCGAGTCGAGAGAGCGCTCGTCACCCGCTCGCACGAGAAGAGCGTGCCGAGGCACTTCTTCGAAGCCCTCGGGGACGCGTTCCTCGACGGCGGCGCCGTGCTGCAGGTGCCGGCGGGTATTCATCTCACCGAGCCTCTCTTCATCCTCCACGTCTCGACGCCTCCCGGCCCCTTGGAAGCGCCGAGAATGGTCCACACGCGGAGTCTCTTCACCTTCGAGGAAAATTCTTCTGCGACCGTGATCGAAGCCTATCTGGGCGGCAGCGGACCCTCCCTGATGAACTCCCGGACGGACGTGACGCTCGCCCGCGGCGCCCGGCTGCAGCACGTCAAGCTCCAGCTCGAGGGCCCCGATGCCTTCCACGTCGGACGGCTCTCCGTTGCGCAGGCAGCGGCCTCGCACGCCACGTCCCACGTCTTCTCGTTCGGGGGCAGGCTCGCCCGCAACGAGGTCGCCGTCACGCTCTCGGGCGAAGGCACCTTTGCCGAGCTGAACGGCCTCTTCTGCGCCGCCTCCTCCCAGCACGTCGACTGCCATACCCTCATCGACCACGCGCTGCCGCGCGGGACCAGTGTCGAGCTGTACAAAGGCGCCCTCGACGGCACCGGCCGCGGTGTCTTCGACGGCAAGATCCTCGTGCGTGCCGGAGCCATTCGCACGGACGCGCGCCAGTCGAACCGCAACCTCGTCCTTTCCGACAACGCGCTCGTCGACAGCAAGCCGCAGCTCGAGATCCACAACAACGACGTCCGCTGCACGCACGGCTCGACGACAGGCCGCCTCGACGCCGACGCCGTCTTCTACCTGCGTTCGCGCGGACTGTCCCCCGAGGCGGCGCGCGCGCTCCTCACGTATGCCTTCGGCAGCGAGCTGATCGAGAGAGTGCCGTCCGCGGACGTGCGGGCCTTCCTCGAAAACCACCTGCGCGCCTGGCTGCCCGTGAATCTCGCGGCGCCGGAGAGCCGATGAGGCCCTCCCCCGCCGTGTCCGAAAAACATGATGCACCGGCGAAGCCGCTCGACGTCGCGGCTCTCCGCGCCCAGTTCCCGATCCTCGCGCGAACCGTCCACGGCAAGCCGCTCGTGTATCTCGACAATGCGAACACGACGCAGAAGCCGCACGCCGTGATCGACCGGGATCGGCGCTACTACGAGGAAGAGAATGCGAACATCCACCGCGGGACGCACTGGCTGTCCGAGAAAGCCACCGAGGCTTACGAGGCCGGCCGCGCGAAGGTCGCCCGGTTCCTCGGGGCGGCTTCCCCGAAGGAGATCGTCTTCACGCGCGGCACGACGGAGGCGATCAACCTCGTCGCGTCCACGTTCGGGCAGGCGTTCCTGAAACCCGGCGACGAAATCCTCCTCACGGGCCTCGAGCACCATTCGAACATCGTGCCCTGGCAGCTCGCGTGCGAGCGTTCCGGCGCGAGGCTCGTCGTCGTCCCGATCACGGACGAGGGAGAGGTGCCCGTCGACGAGTTCGCGAAGCGGCTGACGGCGCGGACGAAGCTCGCTGCGGTGTCGCACGTCTCGAACGCGCTCGGCACGATCAACGCCGTGAGGGATTTCGTGCGCCTGGCGCACGAGAGGGACGTGCCCGTCCTCGTGGACGGCGCACAGGCGGCGCCGCACCTTCCGATCGACGTGAAGGGCCTCGGCTGCGACTTCTACGCCGTCTCGGCGCACAAGATGTACGGCCCCACCGGCATCGGTGCGCTCTACGGCCGCGAGGAGTGGCTCGAGAAGCTGCCTCCGTATCAGGGCGGCGGGGACATGATCTCGTCCGTCACGTTCGAGAAGACGACGTACAACGAGCTCCCGTGGAAGTTCGAGGCGGGCACCGCGAACATCGCGGGTGGCATCGTCTTCGGCACCGCCGTCGACTGGCTGACGGGAATCGGGCTTCCCGCGATCGCCGCGCACGAGCACGACCTCCTCGTCTACGGTACCGAGAGGCTGTCCGCGATCCCGGGGCTCACGATCGTCGGGCGCGCGAGGGAGAAGGCGGGCGTGATCTCGTTCACGCTCGAGAACGTCCACCCGCACGACATCGGCACGATTCTCGACCGTGAAGGCATCGCGATCCGCACGGGCCAGCACTGTGCGCAGCCCGTCATGGACCGCTTCTGCATTCCCGCGACGGCCCGCGCGTCGTTCGGGCTCTACAACACCCGCGAGGAGGTCGACGCACTCGCGGCCGGCATCGCGAAGGTCTCGGAGATGTTCACGTGACGGAGCTCCGCGACCTCTACCAGGAGGTCATCCTCGACCACAACAAGTCTCCCCACAACTACCGGGAGATGGCGGACGCGTCCCGCATCGCTCTTGGCCACAACCCGCTCTGCGGCGACAAGATGAAGCTCTACGTGAGGATCGAGGACGACCGCGTGGCCGACGTCGCATTCCAGGGCTCGGGCTGCGCGATCTCGAAGGCGTCGGCCTCGATCATGACGGATGCCGTGAAGGGCAAGACTCTCGCCGAGGCGGAGGCGCTTTACGGCCGATTCCACGACCTTCTGACGGGCCCGCCGGACGTCAAGGCGGACGGCGCCGGCCTCGGAAAGCTCGCGGTCTTCGCGGGCGTGCGCGAGTTCCCGGCGCGCGTCAAGTGCGCGACGCTCGCCTGGCATACGCTCGAATCCGCGCTCAAGGGCGAACAGATCGTCGCGAAGACGGAATAGAAGCGATAGAGGAATCGGAATATGGGAGAAGAGAATATTTTCTTAGAAGGTACGTCGGCCGAGGGCACGGCCGCCACCGTCGCGGCACCGGCGGCACAGACTGCTGCGCCCTCTGACGTGCTCTCTAAGCAATCCGAGCCTTCCTCTCCCTCCCCTCTCGAACAGAAGGTCATCGACGAGGCCCTGAAGAAGTGCTTCGACCCCGAGATCCCCGTGAACATCTGGGAGCTGGGGCTGATCTATTCCGTCGCCGTTTCGCCGGAAGGTGTCGCCAACGTGAAGATGACGCTGACGGCGCCCGCGTGTCCCGTCGCGGGATCGCTTCCGGGCGAGGTCGAGACGAAGATGAAGGGCGTCCCCGGCATCACGGGCGCGAAGGTCGAGCTCGTCTGGGATCCACCCTGGACAGTTGGGATGATGTCCCGCGTCGCCCGCGTCATGCTCGGGATGTAGGGCGCCCGCCCGGCTCCGGCCGCCGCAGCGACAGCAGCCACCCCGTTCCGAACGCGATCGTCGAGCCGAGGAGCGAGTACCAGGGCCACGCGATCGCCTTGCCGAGCGGGAACGGAATCCAGCCCTTCGAGCCCAACCACAGGACGAACATGAAGATGGCCGACGTCGCGATGCCGATCATCGCGTCCGTCTGAGTCGCCTTCTTCGCCCAGAGGGCGAGGAGGAAACCGCCGAGGAGGCCGCCGGCCGTAACGCTTGCGAGGCCCAGTGCCACCTGAACGGCCGGTACGTTCTGTGGCAGCCGGGAGAAGCCGACCGCGAGCGCGGCGAGGACGACCGTCCAGAACAGCGTCAGCAGCTTGCCGAGGACGAGCCCGCGCTTCCCCTCGACGTGCTTCTGACCGAGGAGCGGCGCCACGATGTCGAGCGCGAGGGCCGACGCGAGGGAATTCAGCGCGGACGACTCCGAGCACATCGCAGCCGAGAAGATGCCCGCGACGAGGTACGCCGAGACGAACGGCGGCAGGCTCTTCACGATGAATGTCGGCAGGATCGCGTCCGAGGACGCGAAACCGCCGGGCCCGACGACCCGCCCGCCGTAGAACGCGAAGAGGCCGACGCCGAGCGCGAGAAACAGCGTGAACTGCAGAATCACGAGGACGCCCGATCCGATCAGGGCTTTCTGGGCGTCGCGCAGACCGCGGCAAGCGAGGAGGCGCTGGACGATGAGCTGGTCGGCGCCGTGGGACGCCATGGCGAGGACGGCTCCCCCGATGATCCCGGCCCAGAGCGTGTAGGGCTCGGAAAGACTCATGGAAGGGTTTATGAGGTGGACCGGGCGCCCGAGCTCCGTGCACCTTCTGAGAATCTCTTGAAATCCTCCGAATCCCCCTCCGAACGAATGCAGCAGAACCGAGAGAGCCATCACCGCGCCCGAGATGTATACGAACACCTGGATCAGGTCGATCCAGATGACCGCCTTGATGCCGCCGACGTACGTGTAGAGAGCCGTCGCGGCCGCGAGGAGCAGGATCGCGACCCAGACGTGGATGTTCAGGATCAGCGCGATAGGAATCGCGGGCACCGCGAGCCGGACGCTCGCCGCCATGACGCGCGTGACCATGAAGATGAGCGACGTGAACCGTCGCGCACCGATGCCGAAGCGCCTCTCGAGGAGCGCATAGGCCGTCGTGATCTCACCCTGGAAATATCCCGGCAGGAGCAGGAACGAGACGACGATCCGCCCGATGAGGTAGCCGAACGCGAGCTGCAGGAACGTGAAGCCCGTGCGATAAGCGTCGCCCGGCACCGAGAGGAACGTCAGGGCCGACGTCTCCGTCGCGACGATGGACGCCATGACCGCCCACCACGGCATTGCATGGCCGCCGAGGAAGTAGTCCTTCGCGTCTTTCTGGCCTCTTCCGAGCCAGGCGCCGAGCACGTTGATGCCGGCGAGGTAGACCGCGATCGCGATGAGCGTCGGCAGCCCGAGGGAGATCCCTTCCATGCGCGGGCGATGATCACACAGGGCTCCGCCGCGCATACACTCGGGCCGTGGCGTCCCCCGTCGAGAAGAACCGGCTGCTCTCGGAGCTGGCCGCGTTCTGCGCGGAACATCCGGTGGACGAGAAGATCCTCCTCGTCCCGTCCTTCCCCATCGGCCAGCAGATCCTGGACGCTCTCGCGCGCTCGGGAACGCCGCATCTGAACCTCAGGCCCGCGACGGTCTTCTCGCTCGCGCACGGAATCGCCGGTGCGGCGCTCGCGGCCGAGGGAAGGCGCTTTCTCTCGCGGGCCCAGCTCCTCGCGGTGGTCGAGACCGCGTGCGACGAGGTCCTCGGCGCCGACTCGTACTTCGGCGCGTTGAGGCGGAGCGTCGGGCTCCACCGCGCGCTCCACCGTACGCTCGACGAGCTGCGCCGCGCGCGCGTGACGCCCGCCGACCTGAAAGCCGCCGCGTTCGACGATCGGCGAAAGGGCGTGGAGCTGGCGGCGCTCGCCCAGGCGTACGAGGTCGCGCTCGAGAAGCTCGGCGCGGCGGACGTCGCGGAGGTCCTCGAGAGGGGAACCGCGGCCCGCAGGGCGGAGCGCGAACCTGCCACGGCCGCCCACGTTCTCCGGCCCTCGAGCCTCGAGCTCGCCCCGCTCGAGGAGGCGTTCCTCGAGGCATACGCGGGAAAGACGACCGCCCTCCCCGAGGACACCTTCGACGGCGCGCGCGACGGTCCCGGTGTCGAGTTCGCGCACGCCCTCAGCGAGGAGAACGAGGTCCGGTCGGTCTTCCGGAGGATTCTCGACGAGGCCCTTCACGTGGACGAGGTCGAGATCGTCTTCGACGACGACGCGACGTACCGCCCGCTCGTGCACGAGCTGGCCTCGCAATACGGCGTTCCCTGCACGCTCTCTCATGGCGTGCCCGTCACCTACACGCGGCCGGGGCAGGGAATCCTCGACGTCCTCGACTTCGTGGCGCGGGGCCACCGTTCGTCCTTCCTCGAGCGCCTCCTCGCGGACGGACGGGCGGAGCTGTCTTCGGACGCACGGGGCAGGCATCGCGTCGGTGGCGTGCGCGCGGCGCGGCTCCTGCGCCGGGCGCGCGTCGTGGCGGGCGCATCGCGCTACGCTCCGCGCCTGGATGCCCTCGTGGACCGCGAGCGTGCGGCCTCCGTTCACGAGGAGGCCGGGGGCCAGGCGGAGTCGGCCCGGGAAGAGCGCCTCGCCGCCGCGGAAGCGCTCCGTTCGTACGTCACGCGCTTCCTCGCCGCTCTCCCACCCGTCTCGCGCGGGATGGTCTCGCTTCCCGCGCTCGCGAAAGCGTGTGGCGAGATCGTCGGGACGCTTCTCACGCGCGCGAGCGATCTCGACGGCGCGGCCGCGGAGGCCCTCCGCGACCTCATGGCGCAGCTCGCGGAGCTTCCGGAGCGCCGCCTTTCCGTCGACGACGCGGCGGGGCGCCTCCGCGAAGCCGTCGAGGGCCTCGCCGTCGACTCCGCGAGCCCGTCCGCTGGTCACGTCCACGCGGCGCGGCTCGGGCGCGCCGGGTGGGCGGGGCGAAAGTGGACCTTCGTTCTCGGGCTCGACGAGGCGCGCTTCCCGGGGCCGCCGCGACAGGATCCCGTCCTCCTCGACTCCGAGCGGGAGATCCTGAACCGCACGCACGCCGGCAGCCCTCTCGCGCTCCCGGGGCGCACCCAAGCGGGCAAGCGCGTCGCCGAGCTCCACGCCCTTCTCGCGAGGAGCCGGGGGCGCAGCGTCCTGACGTTTTCGAACCGTGACATCCTGCAGGACTCCGAGCGTTTTCCCTCGCCGGTTCTCCTCGCGCTGTTCCGGACCCGCGAGAGCCGGGCGGCGGCTTCATGGGAAGACTTCGCGAGCGCTCTTCCGAAGCCCGCGACGTTCGTGCCGGACGGCGCGCCTCTCGACGAGATCGAATGGTGGCTCGCGCGGCTTCGCGAGACTCCCGGCGCGTCCGGCCTCGACGTCGAGGTCGGACGCGCGTACCCATGGCTCGGCGAAGGCGCGCGCGCGCAGGTGGCGCGTGCAAGCTCCGAGTTCACGGCGTGGGATGGCCGCCTCTCGGCCGACTCCGAGGAGCTCGACCCCCGGAAGAACCGCGTGCCGCTCTCGGCGTCGCGCCTCGAGAAGCTCGCGCGATGTCCGCGGGCCTATTTCTACGAATACGTCCTCGACCTCGTACCGCCGGACGAGGTCCGCCGCGAGGACGAGTGGCTGAACCCCCGTGAGTTCGGGAACCTCCTCCACGAGACGCTCTACGACTTCATGGCGGGCCTCCGGGCCGAAGGCCTCAGGCTCGACCCGGCCCGCGACGCCGCGCGGCTGAGGGCGGTCGCGGGGCGCCGCCTCGCGCGCTGGAAGGAGATCGTCCCGCCGCCGAATCTCGCGGCCTACCGCGGGCAGGAGGACGAAATCTTCGCCGCGTGCGACATCTTCCTGCGCGCTGAGTCCTCGAACACCGCGACGCCGAAGTGGTTCGAGGTTCCGTTCGGCCTGAAGCGCGCGAAGCACGACGAACCGCTCGGCTCGCCCGAGCCCGTCGAGATCGCGACGCCGGGCGGATCGTTCCTCCTGCAGGGGCAGATCGACCGGATCGACGAAACCGGGCCGGGCCGCTACACCGTGTGGGACTACAAGTCCGGGGGCGATTTCTCGTTCAAGGAGGAGGCGCGCGCGGCGCGACCTCTCAAGGGCGGGCGCCTCCTCCAGCACGCGCTCTACCGGCGCGCGGCGGTTCAGCTCCTCGGGCGGTCGGGCATTTCCGCTCCCGAGGTCGCGTCCGGCTACTTCCTCACGACACGGAAGGGCCGCATGCAGCGCTTCGAGATGAACGCCACCGACGCGGACGTCGACGGAACGCTCGACGACCTGTTCGCCCTCGTCGCGTCGGGCTCCTTCCCGCACACGGCAGACGCGGGGGACTGCCGCTTCTGCGCGTTCCGCGCGATCTGCGGCGACGTCGCGCTCGTCTCGGAGCTTGCCGGGGCCAAGAGGGACGCGGAGGACGGCGACCCGCTCCTCGATCCCGTGCGATCGATCCTGGGAAGGGGCGTCTGATGCCGGCTCCCCCGAAGTCCGAGGTCCTCCTGCCCGACGAGGAGGCCCGCCACGCGATCCGCACCGAGCTCTCGCGGACGCTCCTCGTCGAGGCGGGAGCCGGGTCCGGGAAGACGACGATGCTCGTGGATCGGATGCTCGCGCTCCTGACGGAAGGCGGCGTCGAGCCCGAGAACCTCGCGGCGGTGACCTTCACGCGGAAGGCGGCGTCCCATCTGCGGCGCAGGTTTCAGGCGGCGCTCGAGAAGGTCGCGCAGAGCGGAACGGAACCCGCGCATAAGGTCCGCGCCGAGAAGGCGCGCGCGTCCCTCGACCGGCTCACGATCGGGACGATCGATTCGTTCTGCGCGCTGCTCCTGTCCGAGCGCCCGCTCGAAGCGGGAATCGACCCGGCGGCGCTCAAAGTCGAGCTGCAGGAGGCAAAGCTCTTTCAGGCGCAGGCGTTCCGTGAGTTCGTCGCGTCTGGCGCGGACACGGGCGGCGCCGTCGCGGCGCTCTTCGCGCTCGGCGTGAAGATGAACGAGCTCGAAGACAGCTTCGAGCTCTTCGCGGAATACCCCGACGTCGTGCCCGAGGTCGCGGACCCGCTGGCTCTGCCGGATTTCGCGGGAATCCGCGGAAGGATCGAAGATTTTCTTGGAAAGGCGATCCCGCTCGTACCGGAAGTGCCTGGCGCGTCGGGCCGCGACGACCTGCAATCGCGGCTTCTCGAAGTAAGGGATCTGCTCGAGCTTCCCGACTACTCGACGGCAGCCGGATTCGCTCACCTTCTAGGAATTCTTCGTCCGTCTGGCGGCGTCACACAGTACAAGTGGCCGGACAAGGGCACCGCGAAGGAGCTGGGGCGGGAATTCGAGCTTCTTCGCCAGACCCTCGTGAAGCCCGCCCTCGCCGAGTGGCAGCTTGCGCTCCACGAGAGGATCTACGCCGTCCTCAGACCCGCGCTCGTCTTCGTCGAGAAGCGGCGTGCGGGCCGGGGACCGTTCACGTACGCGGACCTCCTCCTCGCGACTCGGAATCTCCTGCGCGACTACCCTGCCGTGAGGAGCGCCTTCGCCGCACGGTTCACGCACATCCTCGTCGACGAGTTCCAGGACACCGACCCGCTGCAGGCGGAGATCCTCCTCTATCTCGCGGGGAGCGATCCCGCCGAGAAGGACGTCTCGCGCCTCGTTCCGCGGCCCGGCTCGCTCTTCGTGGTCGGGGATCCCAAACAGTCGATCTACCGGTTCCGGCGGGCGGACATCGCGTCGTATGGCGCCTTCCGGCGGGCGCTCTCGGCCTCGGGCGGCCGCGTCGTGACCCTCACGTCGAACTTCAGGGCGGTCCCTTCGTTGACCCGAGCCGCGAACGATGCCTTCCGGACGCTTCTTCCGCAGATGGCCGACGAACGCCAGGCCGCGTTCGCGCCGCTCGAGGCGGTGCGGGCGGATCCCGGGCCCGACGCGGGCGCGTTCCGGCTGCCGTCCAGCGCCGCGCGCAATCCACTCGACGTCGCGCGCTTCGTGAGGTGGGCAGTGGACAGCGGATGGCCCGTCTCCTCGGACGGGCCGACCCGGGGCGCGCGCTTCGGAGACGTCCTCGTCCTCACGCGGACCCGCGAACACATCGACGCGTACGCCCGCGCACTCGAGGCCTACGGGATCCCCGTCGACGTTTCCGGCAGCCGGTCGCTTCCGATCTCGCAGGGACTGCGGCAGCTCCGCCCGTTCTTCGGCGCGGTCCAGGACCCGGACGACGGCGTGTCCGTCGTGGCGTTCCTGTCGGGGCCTCTCTGCGGCGTCGACGACGATGCGCTCTACGCGTATCGCCGAGCGGGCGGCCGGTTCTCGTATCTTGCGGAGCCTCCTTCCGGAACGGACGCCCGAATCGTCTCCGGGCTGGAGCTTCTCGCGGCGTCGAGGAAGGATGTTCTCTCGCACGGCGCGGGCGCCGCGATCGGCCTCATCGTGGAGCGCCTGGGCGCCGTGGCGCGCCTTGCCGCCGGGCCGGAGGGCCGCACCGCGAGCGGCAACCTTCTCAAGGTGCTCGCCCTCGCGCGGCGTCTCTCCGGCGCCGGACTTTCGTTCCGCGACGTCGTCGAAAGGCTCGCCGAGGACGATCCCGCGCTCGATCTCGAGGAGATGAGCGTCGAGCCCGTGGAGGCGAACGCCGTAAGGCTGATGAACCTCCACCGGGCAAAGGGCCTCGAATCACCGATCGTCGTCCTCGCGGAACTCGGCGGCCCGCAGGGGAAACCGAGCCCGAAGCGGCACGTCGTGCGCGGACGAAGCGGATCCCGCGGGTGGTTCACCGCGGGTTACTACGCCCATCCGGCCGGGCGCGCGCCCTCCTGGAACGTGACGGCCGTACCTCCCGACTGGGACAACCGGAGCGCGATCGAAGCCTCCTTCGAAGAAGCGGAGCGTGTGCGCCTTCTCTATGTCGCGGCCACGCGCGCCCGCGACACGCTCGTCGTGAGCCTGAACGAAGAGAAACCCGAGAAGGGTGCGTGGGCGCCGCTGCGCACGGTTCTCCGGGACCTTCCCGCCGCGGCGGCGGAATACGAGCCCGAAGAGTCCGCTGCCGGGCCTCCGCTCGCGGCACGCCTCCCCCGTGCACGGCGCGAGATCGCTCTCGCGCGCGAGGCCGCGGCGACGCCTTCCTACGCGGTCTCGACGGTGACTGCTCTCGCGAAGAGGCAGGGGCCGCGCGCACCGTCGCCCGCGGAGGAGGCCCGCGGCACCGCGTGGGGCCGGGTGCTCCACCAGCTCCTCGAATCCGCCATGCGGAATCCCGCCGTGGAATTGCGGGCTCTCGCCGTGAACCTCATGCGCGACGAAGAAGTCCCGCCCGGTCTCCTCGATGAAGTCCTCCGCGTCGCGTCGTCCGTCACCTCATCCGATCTCTGGACTCGCGCACGGAAGTCTCTGCGGCGCTACGTCGAGGTCCCGTTCGAGATGGTCGTGCCGTCGAAGGAGCTCGGCCGGACGGACGCGCCTGACGCGACGCTCCTGAAAGGCGCGATGGATCTCGTCTTCGAAGAGGGCGGCGTCTGGCACGTCGTGGACTGGAAGTCCGACGTCGTCGGCGACAGCCTCCCCGCGCTCGTCGCGCACTACGGTCCCCAGATCGGCCACTATCGGCGCGCGTGGGAGTCGCTCACGGGGCAGAAGGCGAAGGCCGGGCTGTTCTTCATGGACATCGGGGAGGTCGTCTGGCTCGGCGAAGAGAAAGAGAAGGAAGAGAGGAAGGAAAATGAGGAGAAGATTTCTTTGAAAGGGAATGGGGCAGCGGAGAGCGGCGGCGCGCAGCGGGCGGGGCCAGCGCCACGGCAAGGTTCGTTGTTCGACGAGTGAGAAGGGTCTCGCTCCTCGTCGCCCTTCTCGCCGCGGTCCTCGCCTGCGGCTGCGCGTCCAGTCCATGGGAGCGGACCGAGAACGCTCCGGGCGGGAAGCTCTACGTCCCGAAGCTCTACGCGCCGCTCCTCCCGGGCTCGATCTACCCTGACAAACGTGCGCCCGTGCCCGCGATCGGTCGCCCCGCGCTCGTCCTCGTGTGCCCGGAGACGGGCGATTGCCGCCAGAAAGAGATCCTCGACCAGGCAGCGCAACGGGGCCTCGTCGTCCTCCTGACGCACGAGCCTGCGGCGGTCATCGGCTCCCGTTTCGAGGTAGACCCTTCAAGGACCGGGACCCTCATCGTCGCCGGCGCTTCGCTGAAGGTTCGCGCCACGCCGCCGACGAACGCCGTGCCCTCGCCCTTCTCCCCTTCCAAGAAGATCTTTCTTGCTGCGCTCCTCGAAAGCGCGCCGCCGGAAGCAAACGACGGAACGGTCCTCAAGCTCTATTCTCCGAACAAGAAAGGCCTTCTCCCATCCGAGGCGTTTCGCGACGCCGTGGAGTGGTTTGCGGCCGAGCCCGGGTCTCGCTGAGACTTTCTCCGAGCGCTAGAATCCCCGCCCATGAACACCAGGAACGAGGGCACCGTTCGCGCGAAGGGCGTCCTTCTCCCCTGGCAGAGGCGGCTCTACACGATCCTGCTCGTGCCGCTGGGCCTCATGGCGGCCAATTCGATCTATCTCGTCGCCTTCACGAAATACTCGACGTTCTTCATGGCGATGCTGCTCATGCATCTCGCGCTGGGCCTCCTCATCGCCATCCCGTTCCTCGTCTTCGCCCTCACGCACGGCGCCCGGATGCTCGCGAACATCCGGAACCGGAAGGCGAAGGCGGCCGGCATCACGATCGTCTCGCTCGCGCTCCTGTGCATCGCCACGGGCTTGTTCATGGCGTGGAAGGGCGCGACGCTCACGAACCGCCCCGTCTACCTCGCTCACGTCTTCGCGATTCCCGTCGCGCTCGTCGCCTTCATCCTCCACAGGCGCGCCGCGGTCCACAAGCTTCACTTCCGGCTCCTCGCACAGTGGGGTGGCGCGGTCGCGGCGTTCCTCCTCGTGATGGCGGGCCTTCACAAGCTCGAGCGGCCGCCGCAGCGCATCGTGAACACGAACGGCGACACGCAGTTCTTTCTCTCGTCGGCCGAGACGTTCGACCAGGGCCTTCTCGACGGGAAGCGCCTGGCCGCGAACACGTATTGCCAGGAGTGCCACCCCGACTCGTTCAAGCGCTGGGAGAAGGGGGCGCACCGCTTCTCGTCGTTCAACAACCCCTTCTACAGGAAGTCCGTCGAGCTCGCCGCCGACCGCGTCGGCCGCGAGAAGACGAAGTGGTGCGCCGGCTGCCACGACCCCGTCGTGCTCTTCACGGGCCAGATGGGCAAAGCGACGATGGCGACGTTCTCCTACGACCAGTTCGAGGCGCAGCAGGGGCTCACGTGCATGGCGTGCCACTCCATCGCCGAGGTCAAGGACGTGCGCGGGAACGGCGGCTACGTCATCGAGGAGAGCAAGCAGTATCCCTTCGCATTCACGGACAACAAGGCGCTCAAGGAGGTCAACAAGCTCCTGATCCGCATGGAGCCCTCCCTCCACCGGCAGACCTTCATGAAGCCCTTCATGCGCACGCCGGAGTTCTGCGCGTCCTGCCACAAGGTGTCCCTCCTTCCCCCGATGAACGAGTACCACTGGCTGCGCGGGCAGAATCATTACGACAGCTGGTACGACTCCGGCGTCTCCGGCAACGCGGTCCGATCGTTCTACGACCCGCCTAAGCCGAAAGCCTGCCGGGACTGCCACCTGCCGCTCGTGCCGTCCCAGGAGTTCGGCAACCAGGCCGGGATGCTGCACGACCACGTCTTCCCCGCCGCGAACACGGCGCTCCCGGCGATCCGGAGAGACACGCAGACGATCGAGGACATCCAGAAGAAGGTCCTCCTCGGCTCACTCTCGATCGACGTGTTCGGCGTCAAGCGCGGCGGCGAGGTCGTCCCGATCGGGCCTTCCCTCCCGGCTCTCCGCCCCGGCGAGACGGTCGACGTCGAGGTCGTCGTGCGCACGCGCACGCTCGGGCACCCGTACACGAACGGAACGGCCGACAGCAACGAGACCTGGGTGGAGTTCAAGGCCGACGAAGGGGCGCGCCCGCTCATGGCGTCCGGCACGCTGGACGCCGCCGGGCGCCTCGACCCGGCCGCGGACATGCTCTCCCAGATCGTGATCGCCCACGACGGCAGCCACGTGGACCGCCGGCAGCCGCAGGACATCCATGTCCCGCTCTACAGCAACTCCATCGGGCCGGGCGCCGCGCGCGTCGTCCACTACCGCTTCAAGGTGCCCCGGGACGCGAAGGACGCGATCACGCTTTCCGCCGCCGCGAACTATCGAAAGTTCTCGCGTGACTACTCGATCTTCGCCGGCGGAAAGGACGCGCCCGTTCTTCCGGTCACGCGGATCTCGGCCGACAGCGTGACGCTGCCGGTGTCTCACGGGAACCCGAACTCCGGGCTCCCCCAATCCCCCTCCGCGCTTGCGGCTGCACCGTCCCAGACCACTCGCGGAAATCCGGATTATCCCGATCGGCAGTGGATCCGCTGGAACGACTACGGCATCGGCCTCCTCCTGCAGGGCGACCTCAGGGGCGCGTCGTACGCATTCGGAAAGGTCGCGGAGATTGCGGCCGACAAGCCGGACGGACCCCTGAATCTCGCACGCTGCAAGGTACAGGAGGGCGATCTCCCAGCCGCGAAGGCCGCGCTCGCCGAGACGGAGAAGCGGCGGCCGAACTGGGGCAAGACGCAGCTCTTCCGTTCACTCGTGTCGAAGGAAGAGGGCCGGCTCGAGGACGCCCTGGCGGACCTCGACCGCGTCCTTTCGAAGTTCCCGAAGGACCGGTTCGTCCTGAACCAGAAGGCGCGAGTCCTCTACCTCGCGGGCCGGTATCGAGAGGCGCTGCCCTCGATCGACGCGGTCCTCGCGATCGACGGCGAGGACCTCGCCGCGCACTACAACGCGATGCTCTGCCTGAAGGCCCTCGGGCGCGCCGAGGAAGCGGCGGCCGAGGAGAAGTGGTACCGCTACTACAAGGACGATGAGTCTTCGCGCGCGGTCCTCGCGGACTATCGAAGGTCGCATCCCTTCGACAACCGCGAATCCCTGCCCATTCACGTCCACGACGACGCCCTCCCCGCGAAGGCCGAGCCTCCCTCGTGGCTCGCCGAGATCGGGCCGGCGGGCTACGCGTACAAGGGCGACGCGCCGAAAGGCGAGCTGGTCCTGAAGGACGACCGTCCGAGAGGCGCCGCAAGGCCGTTCGCGAGGCAGGACTCGCCTCGGACGGCGACCGGCCGGAAGTCCGGGGTGGCGGTTCCTGTCGCGGTCGTCCAGATTCCGGAGTGAGCCGTACCCGCGCGGCTGCGTTCGATTTCCTCGTCTGCCTGATCGCGGTCGGGGCGTGGGCGGCCCGCGTGCTGCCCCGCCTCGGCACGCACCTGCGCGATTCCTACGATTCCGAGTTCCAGGCGTGGGGCGTGGCCTGGGTCGGCCACGCGCTTCTCCACTCTCCACGGCATCTCTTCGACGCGAACATCTTCGCGCCGCTTCCGAACACGCTGACGTTCACCGAGCCCCTCGTCGGTTACGGAGTCCTCGGGATCCCCCTGGGCCTCCTGGGACTCTCTCCGGCCGCCGTATTCAACACGCTCTGCCTCGCGGGGACGGCGTTCTCCGTCTGGGCGATCTCCCGCCTCGCGGTGTCCCACGGCGCGTCGCGTACCGCGTCCCTCCTCGGCGCTTTCGCGGCGGCGCTGGGCGCCGCCGCGGCGACGAATCTCGGATACATCTCCTTCGTTGCCCTCGGTCTCGTCGCTTTCTCCCTTCTCGCCTGGCAGCGGCTCTTCGAAACCGGCCGCTGGGCCTCCGCGGTGATGCTCGCGGCCTCCCTTTCGCTCCTCGCCTGGTTTTCCCTGCAGCTCTTCGCTTTCGGCCTCGCGGCGCTCGCGGCCACGATCGTTGCCGACACGATCGCGCACCCTGGAACGCGCCGGCTCGAGGTCACCTTCAGGCTCGCGGCGTCTCTCGGGCTCGCCGCGCTCCTCATCGCCCGGCTCGCATTCCACATGCTCGAGGCCCGGCGCGACCACGGCTTCAAGAGAGACGACGCGGAGAGCCGTCTCTATTCCGCTTCGGCTCGGGACTGGCTCACGACGACGAACGAGAACCCGGGCCAGGCTTTCCTGAAGCGGCGGAGCGACTCCGAGAGAAGCCTTTATCCTGGAACTTCCGCGCTCGTCCTGACAGCCGTCGGCCTCGCATTCTTCGCGAGGGACAGGCGGGGCGAAGGCCTCGTTGCGGCGGGAGCGCTTCTCGCGGCGCTCGGCATGGCGGGCTCTCTCGGCCCGTCGGGTCCCGTCGTGCCGGTGCTCAGGCTCGGCCTTCCGTTCGTGTTCTCGGGAATCCGGGCGTTCACGCGGTTCGGTCTCGTCGCGGAGATCGGTTTCGCCCTCCTCGCCGCGGCCGGCGCGGCCGCGCTTCTCGAGCGGGCGCGGACGCCCGCCGCGCGGGGGATCCTCGCGGCGGGGCTCGGGCTCGCGATCGCCTACGACGTGAGGAACACCGTTCGATTCGAGACCCGTCCGGAATCGGCCGCGCCCGTGGACCGGTTTCTCGCGGGTCCGGAAGCGCCCGGTCCGATCCTGCACTTGCCGCTCTACCACGCGCCCGGCGACGCGCGCTGGGTGTTCGCGAGCCTCGCGCACTTCAAGCCCGTCGTGAACGGTTACGCGAGCTACATCCCGTTGCAGAACCGGGAGCTCGCCAATCTGCTCGCCGAAGAAACGATTCCGGACGGCATGCTCGCACGCCTCCGCGCGTGGCCGGTCCGGACGCTCGTCGTCCACGAGCACGCGCTCCCGCTCGACCGCATCTCCGGAACGATGGCTTTTCTCGCGCGCGCGCTTCGGGAAGGCTCCCTCGCCGCGCCCTACCACTTCGAACACCTCGGAGGGGACGACTGGGTCTTCCCGCTCGGCGACGGCGCGTCCGCTGCGCACGCGGCCGACCGTGCCATGGATTCCGGGCGCCTCTTTCTCCAGCACGCCGATGCGACTCCGAAGATCGCACGGTTCGACGAGTCGGACTTCCCCGCGTCCATCGACGAGCCCGCGGAAGGCGAAGTCGTCCACGGCACGCTCCGCGTGCGAGGGTGGAGCCAGACGGCGGCGGCAGGCGGAACCCCCCCGGCGCCCGCCCGAATCGTCGAGATCCGGATCGATCGCGATCGGCGCCGGCCCGGGTCGTTTGCCCGAGGTCCGCGTCCCGATGTGTCCGCCGCGCTGCCTCAGCTCGGAGGCTGTGCGGAAGCGGGTTACGCGGCGACATTTCCGATGCTGCCGGGAGACGACGGGAGCCACGGCGTCACGGTCGTCTTCCAGGCCACGGACGGCCGCTTCCGTACCCTCCGTCGGAGGTTCGACTGGGAAACGGGAGAGGCCTCCGGGTCGTCCCCGGAGTATCGTTAGGCCATGCGACCGGCCCGGCTCTTCCTCCTCGGTCTCGTCTTCCTGTCCCTCCTCATGGCGGCGCTCCAGTGGAGTTCCGCCCCGCCGATCGTGCCCTCGCACTTCGACGCGGCCGGGCGCCCGAACGCGTGGTCCTCGCGGAACGCCTTCTTCGCGCTGGAAGCGGGAGTTTCACTCGGGATCGCCGCCCTCTTCCTCGCGCTCCCGATACTCCTGAAACTCACGCCCGTGAGTCTCATCAACCTTCCGAACAAGGCCTACTGGCTCGCGTCTGAAAGGCGCGACGAGACGATGGACCGGCTCGCGTCGTACTTCGACGTCTTCGCCTCCGCGACGGTGCTGCTTCTCCTCGTCGTCTTTCAGCTGGCCGCCCGCGCGAGCCGAGGCGCGGGGCTCGACTCGAACTACTTCCTTCCGGCGCTCGTCGCCTACCTCGCGTTCTCGCTCGTCTGGACAGTCGCCCTCATCCGGAAGTTCGCGAGCCCGCCGGAATCGCGCTGACGGCCGCGCGCGGGCTTCGTGCCGGACGCTCGAGAGGGCATCGGAGCCTCCCCCGGCAAACACTGACGGAATCCCCCCGTCGCCATGGATTGCGGCGAGAATAACCGCCTCATGCCCATCCACACGCTCGACCTCGAATTCTTCCGCGGCGAGACGATCGCCGCCTATCTCGTCGAGTCCGAGGGCCGCTTCGCGCTCGTCGAGACGGGGCCCGAGTCCACATGGCCTCACCTCGTCGCTGCGCTCGCGAAGCACGGAGTGAAGCCGTCCGACGTCACGGACGTCCTCGTGACGCACATCCATCTCGACCACGCGGGCGCCGCGTGGCGCCTCGCCCGCGCCGGGGCGAACGTCTGGGTGCACCCAGCCGGCGCGCCCCACATGGCCGACCCTTCGAAGCTTCTCGCGTCCGCCCGGAGGATCTACAAGGACCAGATGGACGTCCTGTGGGGGACGCTCGAGCCGATCGCAACGGACCGGCTGAGAGTCACGCGGGACGGGCTCGACATCCCGGTCGGCGGCGCGCGGATCCGCGTCCTCGAGACGCCGGGGCACGCCATCCACCACAACGCCTACCTCCTCGACGGGATCGTCTTCACGGGCGACGTGGGCGGCGTCGCGATCGGCGGCGGGCCGAACCTGCCGCCGACGCCGCCGCCGGACATCGACCTTCCGACCTGGGTGCGCTCTGTCGAGCGCATCAAGGCCGCACGGCCGGACGGCTTCTATCCGACGCACTTCGGCCTGCACCCGGACGTCCCCCGCCGCATGGACGAGATGCTGGAGGAGCTGCACGTGTGGGCCGAGTTCGTGAGGGTGCGCCTCGCCGAAGGAAAGGACGAGCCGCGCATCGTCCCCGAGTTCGAGGCGTGGCTTTCGGCGCGGCTGCTGGCCGCCGGCGTCGGGGACTCCGGCCTCGAGGCCTATCGGACCGCGCTTCCCTTCGCGATGAACGTGACCGGCCTCGTGCGGTACTGGCGGAACGCGGGTCGCGCCGCCTGAGACCTACATTCCCGCCTGGGGCCTGAGGTCGATCGTCGGCTTCGCCTCGTAGTGGCTCAGGAAGTCGTTGACGCTTTCCTGCTGTGCGGAGCGCTGCGCGGCGCGAAGGTCGATCTGCTCGAGCGTCTGCGCGAGAGTCCGCGGCCCTCCCAGGAACTTCGGCGCCTTGTCCCGGAAGAACGCCTCCACGTCGGCCCGGTGCTCTCCGTCGCTGAAGCCGGCCGCGAGGGACGGAAATCGCGCCGGGGACTCGCGCGGAAGGCGCACGACGATGCGGTCGAAGTTCGTCTTCAGGAACGTCCACGCCTCGCCGCGCGTCTCGCGGCTCGAAGCGATTTCCCTCAGAATCGAGATCGTCTCCCGCGCGTCGAACCCCTCGTCGAGCGTGACGCGGAGCGCCGCCGGGACGACGAGCGGGTCGCGGAACTGGCCGAGAGACGCGAGGAGCCGCGCGCGGTCGCGCCGATCCTTCGCCTTCCGCGCTTCGGAGAGAATCGACTGGAAGAGCTCGATGTCCCCGTGGCGCGCCGCGACCTCGAGGGCGCCCGCCGCCACGAGCGCGTCCACCGAGCCGCGATCGCGCAGCCACTCCTTCACGAGCCGTTCTGCCTCCGCGACGAGCGCGGGCTCGTCGCCTTCGTTCGCGACGAAGGGGACGAGCTCGGAGCGCAGGAGCTGGGTGTCCTCGTCCTCGCCGGGCTTTCTCTTCCACCCGAGCGCGCGCGCCCGCGCACCGAAGACGTCGCTCACGAAGCTGCGGTAGCGGGGACGCATCGCGTCCGACACGAGAAGATCGCGCGGCGCGGCCGCGATCTTCTGGACCGCCTCGACGACCTGACGCTCCGGGTCCCCCGCGAAGACGGGGACGAGCGCGAGCGCCGTCGCCATCGGCACGTCGCCGCTCCGGGCGAGGGCGGAGACATCCGAGAGCGTCGCCACGCGCTCTGCGGCCGTTACGTGCTTGCCGCCGTCCGCGAGCACCCTTCCGAGCAGGCTCGCGCCATACAGAACGCGGTAGTAGCCGGCGCCGGCGTTCGCGAAAACCCGGGACGGGCAGGGGCCCGGCAGCGCGAGCTCACCGGTCGCCTCCTTGAGAAGCGTGCATGTCGCCGGCGAGCCTGGCTCGCCGGTGCGCACGCACACCGGCACCTCCCACGTCGCCTTCGCGGAGCCCGTCGAGCCCGTCGGAAGGAAACGCTTCTGCGAGAGCAGGAGTTTTGGCGGCCCGTCCGCGCAGACGAGGTCGACCGTCACGAGCGGGACGCCCGGCTGGTCGAGGAACGAACGGAAGGCCGGGACGACCTCGGGCGTCTTCGTCGCCTCGGCGATCGCCGAGACGAAATCATCCGCCGTGGCGCTGCCCCACGCGTGTGCTTTCAGATAGCGCTGGATGCCCTGGCGGAAGCCCTCCTCGCCGACCCAGCCCTCGAACATCGCGATCACGGCGGCGCCCTTCTGGTACGTGATGCCGTCGAACGCGCTCACGATGTCGTCGTCGCCCTCGATGGGCTGCCGGATGCGCCGCGCCGTCACGAGCGAGTCCTGGTCCATCACGGTGCTGCGCGCTCCCGCGCGCTGAACGGCCCAGCTCCACTCGGGCTTCCAGCGGTCGACGATCTTAAACGCCATCCAGGTCGCGAACGCCTCGTTCAGCCAGATGTCGTTCCACCACGCCGTCGTCACGTAGTCCCCGAACCATTGGTGGGCCGTCTCGTGCGCGCAGACGCTCGCATACGCGCGCCGGAAGCGGATCGTCTCGTCGGCGGGCTTCGCCAGGGCGAGGCTCGACGCGTACGTCACGAGCCCTGCGTTTTCCATCGCGCCGAAACCCACGGTCTCCGGAATGACGAGGTGGTCGAGCTTCTCGTAGGGATACGGGATGCCGAAGTAGTTCTCGAGGACCTCGAGAATTGGACCCGTGGATTCGGCCGCCCAGCGCGCTTCGGCGGCGTGGCCCCGCGGAACGATCATCCGGATCGGAGTCCGGTTGCGGCCCGCGACCCCCGCGTTCACGACGTCGAACGGGCCGACCCCGAACGCGACGAGGTAGCTGGGGAGAGGCTTCGTCGGCGCAAAGACGTACGTGCGGCCGCCGTCCGCGTCCGCCGACTCGGACGCCACGCGCGTGTTCGAGACGGCGATCGCGCCTTTTGGTGCGTGAATCGTGAGCTGCCACGGCGCCTTGTACGAGGGTTCGTCGAAGCACGGGAAGACACGCCGTGCGTAGATCGCCTCGAATTGACTGAAGGCGTACCAATCGGCTCCTTCTCTCTGGCGGAACATGCCCTCCGTGTCCTTGGACTCGATGCGGCCCGAATACGTCAGGTCGATCTGCCAGAGACCCGGAGAAAGACTTCTTTGAAACGTAAGACCGACGTAGTTACTGCCCCCCGCGGCCGCGGCGGCGGGGACGGTCTCGCCCCCTCCGACGGGGTGCGCGGACACCGATCGCACGTCCAGCTCCTTCGCGTTCAGCCAGACCGTGCCCGTCTCCCCTTTCAAAGAAGTCTCAATTTCGATCTTCCCCTCGAACGTCGCCTTCGCCGGGTCTATCCACAGCTCCGTCGTGTAGCGCACAGGCGTGGCGCCCGCTGGGAGCCGCAGCTTCGGGGGAGCGGGGGACTCGGCGTACGCGTGCGACGACATCGCGGCGAGAAGAAGAGAGAGAGAGATCTCTGCGAAAGGAAGAGGGTGCCAGGCTCTGCTCATCAACCGACTCTACGACGAATCGAACCGCCCCATGTTCGGGTAGCATTCGTCCGTCCATGAACATTCAAAGAAATCCCCTGGTTTTCTTCTCGGCGCTCCTGGCCGCCCTCGCCGCCGCCTGCGGCAAACCCGTTCCCGCGCCCGTCTCCCCGACTCCGGCCCCGGAACCGACGAAGGTCGCATCCTCGATCCGATTCGAGGACGTGACGAAGTCCTCGGGCCTGACCTTCGTCCACGCGAACGGCGCCGCCGGAAAGAAATGGATGCCCGAGACGATGGGGTCAGGTGTCGCGGCGTTCGACGCGGACGGCGACGGCCGGACGGACCTCCTTTTCGTGAATGGCCGCTTCTGGCCCGGCGATCCCAGAGCCGCGCATCAGCCAACGATCGCGTTCTTCCGGAACGTCACGGAGCCCGGCGGTCCGATCCGTTTCGAAGACCGTACGAAGGACGCTGGACTCGCGGTCGCGCTCTACGGAATGGGCGTCGCCATCGGCGACGTCGACGGCGACGGCTTTCCGGACGTCGTCGTCACCGGGCTCGACGACATACGGCTTTTCCTGAACGACGGCAAAGGGCACTTCCGCGACGCGACGAAGGGCTCGGGGCTGGTCGGCGCGGGGTGGGGCACGTCGGCCGCGTTCGCGGACTTCGACGGCGACGGCGTCCTCGACCTCTTCGTGGGCCAATACGTCGAATGGACTCCGAAGACGGACATGTACTGCTCGCTGGACGGGAAAACGAAGTCCTACTGCACGCCGGAGCGTTACAACGGGAGTCCCTCACGCCTCTACAAGGGATTGGGGCGCGGGAAGTTTCGGGACGTTACGCAAGAGGCCGGCCTCGTGAACCCGCTCGGCAAGGCGCTGGGCGTCGCCGTGCGTGACATCGACGGGGACGGGCGCGTCGACCTCGTCGTCGCGAACGACACCTCGCCGAACAACCTCTACCGGAACGAGAAGACCGTCGACGGTGTGCCGGTGTTCCGGGACGTCGCCGTCGAAGCGGGCGTGGCCGTCGGAGAGGACGGACGGGCGCGCGGCGCGATGGGCGTCGCGTTCGGTGACACGAAGAACGAGGGCGGCACGTCCCTCGTCGCCGGCAACTTCTCGAACGAGATGTGGTCGGTCTGGACCGCGGGGCCGAAGGGCGACTTCTTCGTGGACGAGTCCGTCCAGAGCGGCATCGGGCGGACATCTCTCCTTCCGCTGACGTTCGGCGTCGCATTCTCCGACTTCGACCTCGACGGCGTCCTAGATCTCGTGGGCGTGAACGGCCATGTCGAGACTTCCGTCCAGGACGTACAGCCGATCGTCACGTATCGCCAGCCGCCACTCCTCTTCCGGGGGCTCGGCGCCGGCAAGTTCGCGGACGTTTCGTCCCAGGCCGGAGCGGACTTTCTTTCGCCGCTCGTCGGGCGCGGCCTCGCCGTCGCCGACCTCGACGGTGACGGCCGGCCCGACCTCGTCGTGACGGAAAACGGCGGCCCCGCGCACGTCTTCCGGAATGTTACGGAGACGCCGGCGAAGGCCGTCCGCCTCGTCCTCGCGACGAACGGGCGGAACCGCGGCGCCGTCGGTGCGCGCGTCACGTGCACGATGGGCGCAAAGAAGCGCGTCGACGAGGTCTCGGGCGGCGACGGCTACCTGTCGGTCAGCGAGAGGACGATCACGATCGGGCTCGGCGCCGCGCCAAAGCTCGACGGGGTCGACGTCCGCTGGCCGGACGGCACGACCGCCTCCGCGAAGGACCTCGCCCCGGGACTCTACAAGTGGGTCGAGGGCGGAGCACCGGAGCCCGCAAGACGCTAACGCGCGTGCGGCAGGTTCATCTTCCGGAGCAGCTCCTGGAAGCGCGAGTCGCTCCGGAACACGTCGAAGAGCGGGTCGACTCCCATCCCGTCGATGATCCAGGCCCGGTCGTTCCACGACCGCTCGAGCCAGGCCCATGCTGTCTCCTTCTCTCCGAGGCTCGCGTAGACGAGCGCGATCTGGGTGGGCGGAAGGAAAGCGGACGGCGTGCGCCGCGGCAAGGCCGTCCGCGAGCTGAATCCCGAGCCGCGCGACCTCGGCCTCGGGAAGCGGGCCCTCCCGGAGCCGATCGGCGAGAGTCGGCCCTTCAACGAGCTCCATGACGAGCGCCTCTGTTCCCGAAACCGCGAGGACGTCATAGAGGTGCGCAATGTTCCGGTGCTTGAGCCGCGCGAGGACAACCGCTTCCTTGTGGACGCGGGCCCGGGCCGATTCGTCCGCCAGGCCCCAGCCGGGACCCGGGCCCCAGATCCGTCACGTGCTCCTCGACCTCCCTGAGCTCCCGCCAGTATAGGAGCGCGAGCGCCGCGCCTTCAGCGCAGCCTCATGTCCTCGAGGTCGAGCTCGTGCTGAAGACGGTGGAGCACGTCGTCGCCGATGACTTCTTCCTTCCACAGCCTGAGGAGCTCCTCCCTTTGCGCGTCGAGCGCCTCTTTCCGGAGCGATCTCGAGGTCTGGATCGAGGCGAGGCCGTTGTGGGAGCCCCCCTGATCCAGCCCCTTGAGCGCGCGGATCTTCTGCACGTACTCGTCCTTGACGGGGTGGACCTGGTGCGCGTGAACCGTTCCGTCGTCCAGCTTCCCGTCGAGGCGACCGAGAGCCGCCTCCGCGAGCGAGAGTCGGGCTTTCTTCTCCTCGCGTTTCGACGAGCGGTCTTCCTCCACGCGCAGCCACCGGATGAGCGGAGGCAGAGTGAGGCCCTGGACGACCAGGGTTCCGAAGATCAGCGCGAACGTGATGAAGATGAGGAAGTTGCGCGCCGGAAACGGCTGGCCGGAGGCGAGGGTGAGCGGAAGAGAGAGCGCCGCCGCGAGCGAAACGACGCCGCGCATCCCCGCCCAACCGAGGATCGTCACGCCCTGCCACGGCGGATACGGGTGCGTCGTCCGGTATTTCGGCGACAGGTAGCGCGGGAGATACGCGCCCGGAAACATCCACGCCATCCTCACGACGACCATCGCCGTGAACGCGGCGAAGATCCCGTCCACGACGGCGGGCCACGGGCGGTCGAGTCCCCGGAGGATCATCGGAAGCTGGAGTCCGATCAGCACGAAGACGAGCGCGTTGAGGATGAAGACGAGCGTCTGCCAGACGGCTGTGCCTTCCACTCGGGTCTCGGCGCTCCAGATGCGGGGCACGTAGCGGCCCTGGAGGAGACCCGCCACCACGACGGCGAGAACGCCGGACACGCGGAGACGCTCGGCCACGATGTACACGACGAACGCAAACAGAATGGACGCCGTCGTCGAGAGGATCGCGTCGTCGATGAATCGCTCGACCCAGATGAAGGCGAGGCTCAGCGCGGCGCCCACGGCGATGCCTCCGGCGACGATGAGCACGAACTCGAGGACGCCCTTCGGGACCGAGAACGAGCCCGTGACGACCGCGGCCGTCGCGAACTTCAGGAGCACGAGGCCGGTCGCGTCGTTCACGAGGCTCTCCCCCTCGAGAATGGTCACGATCTGCCTCGGAAGACGCAGCCGCCGTGCGATCGCCATGGCCGCGACCGCGTCGGGCGGCGAGACGATCGCGCCGAGAACGATGGCGACGGGCCACGCGATGTCGGGAACGAGCATGTGGACCGCGGCGGCCACCGCGGTCGTGGTCGCGACGACGAGTCCCACCGCGAGGAGCGTGATCGAGAAGATGTTCGCCCTGAAATCGCGCCAGGACGTGAAGTACCCGGCCGCATAGAGGATCGGCGGAAGGAAGAGAAGAAACACGAGCTGCGGGTCGAATACGACCTCGGGCAGGGAAGGCACGAAGCCGAGGCCCATTCCCGCGACGACGAGGAAGATCGGATAGGGAACGTCCATCTTCCGCGCGAGGAGCGCGAGGGCCGTCGTCAGGCCCAGGAGCGCCAGGATTGTCTCCACCGTATGCACACCCGATTCTCGCCTACAATCGGGAGGCAACATCATGTCGGGACGCACGGCCATCGTCGCGGGGGCGAGCGGACTCGTGGGCGGCCATTGCCTGCGCCGCCTTCTGGCCAGCGGCCTCCATGAACAGGTCGTCGCCTTCGTTCGCGGGCCGCTCAGTGTCACGCACAAGCGTCTCCAGCAGCGCACGGTCGATTTCGAGCGTCTGGGCCGGATGTCGGCGTTTCCCCGGGCGCAGGACGTTTTCTGCTGCCTCGGCACCACGATGAAGACCGCGGGATCCGAGGACGCGTTCCGAAAGGTCGACTACGAGTACGTCGTGCGGCTTGCCGAGTCGTCAATCCGCACGGGCGCCGAGCGATTCTTCCTCGTGAGCGCGGTCGGCGCCGACCCGAAATCGCGGGTCTTCTACAGCCGGGTGAAGGGCGAAGCCGAGGAAGCCGTCGGCCGCCTGGGCTTTTCCGGCTTCCACGTCTTCCGACCGTCCTTCCTCCTCGGTAGCCGGCGCGAAAAGCGTGCGGCCGAGGAGCTGGGGATCGCTGCCGCGCGTCTCGTCTCGGGCGTCCTCTTCGGGCCCGCGCGCAAATACCGCCCCATCAAAGCCGACACCGTCGCCCGGTCGATGGTCGTCGTGGCTCGCGAGGGGTCCGCGGGCGCGCACGTCTACACGTCGGACGAGATGGAGGGACTCTCGACGCTCTACTGAGAGCCCCTCTCGCCCGCCGGACGCCGCGTCTCCGCTACCTCAGATGCTCGATCTCCTCGGCGATGCGCTTCTTCTGGTTCTCAGGCGCCATCGCGAGTGCCTTCTCGAAGTTCTCGCGCGACCCCTTCTTGTCGCCCGCCTTCCCCAGGGCCTCGGCGAGGCTGTCCCAGACGTTCCAGGACTGGGGATGGTCCTTCGTGTTCTTGCGGAAGTACTCGATTGCCTCGGCTGTCTTCCCGTCCCCGAGGAGCTGGTAGCCGAGGAGGTTCACGTCGATCTCGGTCGCGAGCGGCAGGGCCTCGGCCCTCAGCGCGGCCGCGGCCTTCGCGTCGCCCTTCTTCTCGACGAGGGTCGCCTTCGTGCGGAGGTTCGCGAACGTCTTCTGCATCGCGATCGAGCGATCCGCCCACGCGAGGGCCTCGTCCGTCGTGATGTCGTTGCGCGCGCACCAGGCCGCCGCCTGATTCCAGCCCTGCCAGGAGAAGCGCGGCAGGCCGCGCAGCTGGTCGCGGATGCTCGCAAGCGCCACGGCCTTCGTGTCGACGGTCAGGGGAACCGCGACCCGCAGCTTCTCCCAGCGGAGGGCCAGCGCCGAGGTGTCGTTCGTGGGATCGTCGAACGTGTACGAGAGCCGCTCGACGAAGTCCGCCGGCTCCGGCTTCACCGTGACCCGGACGACGTCTTCCTTGGCGTCGTAGCTGAAGCTCCCCCAAGCATGCGCCTGCGAGCTCAGGACCACGGCCCATTCCCCCGCCGCAGGCAGCATGTGGACGCCGTAGGTCCCGGCGGGCACTGCCTTGCCCCCGAACGTGAACGGCGTCGAGGAGGAGAGCGTCGTATTCTCGTTCGCCCCCGCCCGCCACGTCTGGCCGTACGGGACGAGACCGTCCCAGATCTTGCGTTTGTTCACGGCGGGCCGGTGATACGTCACCGTGAACTCGGTCAGGCCTACGGTCTGGCTGACGGACGCCTTCGGGCTCCCGTCCGGCAGGACGATGGGCACCTGGGCGAGCGCCGCTGGAGCGATTGGGACGAAAGCGAGAAAAACAGGGACGAAAGCGATCAATGCGTTCCGGACGCGTTTCATGTGATGGCTCCCTTCGGACAAAGAGGTCTTCTTAGAAAGTCAATACGGCAAGAGCGGCACCGGGGTTTCCGCCACAGCGCCGCCCGCCGTCCCTCTTCCCTTCGAAGAAAATCCCCTCTCTTCTTTCCCCTCTTCACCTTCCAAGAAATCCCCTCTTCTCCACGAGCTTCCCGTCGCGGAGTGAGTAGAGACTGTCGGCCGCGACGTCTTCGAAAGTCGCGGAAGGTGCGGTCTGGCCGGGGGCGACGACCTCGACCTTCGCCACGATGGCGTCCCCGAGCCCGAAGTGAAGAGGCACCCACGCGCCCGATGCATAGGAGGGCCGGAGGACGAACTCCTGCACCTGGCGGACTCCCGCGGCCGTGACGGCGACCTTCGTCCCGAGCACCGTGCGGCGGTCCGCACCCGCGACCGGCAGGATCTCGAGCGCGTGGCCTCCCGGGGCGGTCGTGTTGCGCAGGACGCGCACGCCGCCCGAAACGGCCGCGATCGCGAGATCCACGCGGCCGTCCCCGTCGAGGTCCCCGGCGGCGAGGCCGCGCGCAGCGAGCCGAAGCACACCGAGATCGCCCGAGGACGCGGTCTCGTCCTCCATTTTTCCCGCGCCCCCGTTGCGATAAAGAACGGGCGGTTGTCGGTAGCTGCGGTCGCCCTTCACGTACGGACCCAGGCCTTGCCCGGCCCCGAAAATCCTTGCGAGCGACATCACGAGCTTCGGGATGAGGTGCCCGGAGACCATGACGAGGTCGGGTCTCCCGTCGTCGTCGAAGTCGGCGATGTCGGTCCCCCACTGAACGAATGGAAGCGACGCGCGCTGGATGCCCGACGCCTCCGTCGCGTCGTCGAAGAGCGTCCCCTCGACGTTCCGGTAGAGCGTCTTCGGCTCGCTCGCGAAGTTCGTCACGAAGATCTCCGGCCTGCCGTCGCCGTCGAGGTCCCCGACCGCGATGCCCATTCCGGCCCGCGCTTCCTTGTGGTCACGCCTTCCGGCCCCGGCTTCGACGGTCACGTCCTCGAAGGTCCCGTCTCCCCGGTTGCGATAGAGGACGTTCGACGATCGGTCGTTCGCGACGTAGAGATCCTGCTTCCCGTCTCCGTCGTAGTCGAAGAAAACCGCCGAGAGGCCACGCCCGCCCGAGTTGAGGACGCCCGCCTCCTTTGCGCGTTCGATGAAGCGTCCGTCCTCGCCCTGGACGTTCAGCTTCGCCTCCTGGCCCTCGTAGTCCTCGGGGACGCGAACCTCGAACTGCCCGAACGAGTTCTCCTTCGCATAGTTCGTGTCGAGATAGCCGACGACGTACAGGTCCACGCGCCCGTCGCCGTTCACGTCTCCGGCTGCGAGGCCGACGGCGTAGCCCGGCGCGACGAGGCCACGCGAGGCCGCTTCCTCGCGGAAGGTCCCATTCCCGAGATTCCGGAAGAGAAGAGTCTTTCCGATGCCCGTCACGACGAGGTCGAGGCGGCCCGTGCCGTCGAGGTCCACCCACGAGGCACCCATCGTCCACCCGCATGCTCGAACGCGGGCTCGTTCCGTGACGTTCTCGAACGTCCCGTCGCCGCGATTCCGGTAGAGCACGCCGCAGGGCCCGCCTTCGGGCCTGTTGCCGTTCGCGACCGATCCCGTGAAGAACAGGTCGAGGTACCCGTCCCCGTCGAAGTCCCCCATCGCGACTCCCCCGCCCATGGTCGCGAGATTTCGCCCACGCCGGAGGTCGGTGTCGAACTTGAAATTCACCCCCGAGCGTTTTGTGACGTCCGTGAAGCGGATGGGCGGGGTTCGAAGAGCACCAGAAGATTTTTCTTCGAATGGGTAAGAGGGCCGGTGCCACAGGAGAAGCGCGGCGAGAAATGTGCCCGCGAATAGCGAGCTCCGGATATTCACCCTTCCAAGCAAGTCTTCGGTGCTCCCTATTCTCTTTCCCCGAGCGCCTTCCGGAATCGCTCGGGCCCGACCTCTCGCGTGAGTGTCCGTCTCAGGAAGTCCGGGTCAGGATGATGCTCGGTATCGGGATACGGATACGCCGACATCCCGTGGAACGGCCAGGGTCCGTAGGACTGTCCCGTCACGGTGTTCTTGTCGAAGTCCTTGTCCCAGCCGTCGGAGACGAGGACCCAGTCGCGCAGCCAGCCCGCCGGCAGGGAGGGGAGCTTCGACGCGTCGTACGCGATGCGGATCGCGTCGCCCCCCTTGAAGGCGACCCATCGGTCGTCCGTCTTCCGGAGAAGCTCCGTCACGTCGCCGAGCGACGTCACCCGCCCCGGAATGTCCTCCCAGCGCGGCCGAGTCGAGACGTCGCCGTGGTCGAACACCTCGGGGCCGTCGGGCGTCTCTCGGGACCCACGCGGGAACCCGCGCTCGGAGAGGACGGCGGACACCGGTGAGAGGGACGTCGTCAGGACGTCCACGGCGGGATCGTTGACCGTGACGAACGCCTGGTCCCAGAAGATCGCCATCGTCGTCCGGATCCTCACGCGGGGATCCTTCGGATCGATGAGGCCGGTGAGGTCCACCGGCATCGTCTTCGTCTTGCCCGCCGGGAACCCGAGGGATTCGATCGCGATCTTCCAGCCTCCCGAACCGTCCGGCACCTCGAGGACCGGCGGAAAATGCGCGAGGTCCTTTCGCTGCGAGAGCGCGACGTTGATCGACGTGTCCGTATAGAAGATCCAGCCCGTGAGAAAGAGCATCACGCGGTCCCGCACAGACACGTCCCCGAGGTCGAGGACGAGCGCGTGTTCCTTGCGAACGCCCTGGTAAAGCGTCTCGGGCCCCGGCCCGACATACACCTGATCGCGGCGCGCCAGCCGCTCCGTGACGTTCTCCGGGCGGCCGGCGGCGTCCGAGAACGCGGCGCGCACGGGGCGCGGGCGTGCGACCGTGAACAGCTTCTTCTCGAGAACGCCCGGAACCGTGCGCTCGTTCGGCACGACGCCCGTGCCTTCGGGGTGATCCACGGCTATGAGAGTCGCCTCGTCGAGGAACGCGACCTCCCAGAGCTCCTCCGTGTAGTCGAGGAGCAGGCGGCCGCCCGCATCTGGCCGCAGGGCTCCCCCGTCGATGAAGAGCCACTCGCGAGCGTCCCAGCCCGCGAGGTGGACGCCATCGTAGAGGAGCCCGAGCGGCGCGCGCCCGAGCGCGTCCGAAACGAACGTCCACACGCCCGTATCGCCGTTCCTCGCGTAGACGAACGGACACGAGCCCTTGAGCTGCTGGACTTCCCGGACGACCGACCGCGCCCTCTGGTCGAGGAGGTTCTGCGGCACGCCGTTCGTCCACGTGACGCGCACGACGTCCGCCTTGCCGCGCGGGCCGAGACCGATGTGCGTCGGCAGGACGCCCACGAGCCGGGCCACGTAGAGGCTTCCCGCTTTCACCTCGACGAGGCTTCCGACCCCCGCCCTATTCACTCTTCCGGAGCCCGCGGGGAGGCCGGCGAGCTCGACGACGAGCCATCCGTTCGCGTTCCCGCCGTCGTTGAGGAGGACGCTCGTCTTTCCGCCGGCAGAGACGAGGAGGTCGAGATCTCCGTCCTTGTCGATATCGAACGCAAGCAACGCGTCGATTCCTGCGATGCTCGAAGAGAAAACAGACCAGACGGAGAACTTTCCGCCGCCGAGATTCCGGAACGCATGGAGGCCGCCCGACGAGGCCGCGATCACGTCCGGGAATCCGTCGTTGTCGAAATCGGCGAGAACCACAGCCCGCATCGCAGCCGAGCCGCCCGCAACGTCGAGCCCGCTCCCCGCGCCTTCCAAGAACTCCCCGTCCCCCTTCCCAAACAGAATTCGTAGTCCCTTTGCCGTCGCGACGACGATATCCGGAATTCCATCCGCGTTCACGTCCTCCACCGCGAGGTCCGCCGCACCCGAAATGTGGAGCGGCGCGTTTCGGAAGACGCCCTGGCGGAGGTTGAGCCGAACGACGACGTCGCCGCGCGCATCGATCGTCACGAGATCGGGATCGCCGTCGCGGTCGACGTCGGCGACGACCGCCTTTCTCGACATGAACGCCGCGTCTCCCGTGCCCGCCGTCACGTCCGTGAACGTGCCGTCGAGGTTGTTGCGGAGAAGCTGGTCGGGCTTGTTGCCGCCGTGAAGGTAGACGTCGAGATCGCCGTCGAGGTCAAAGTCGAGAAAGGCGGCGGCAACGAACGGAGCGGGGATCGAATAGAGCGCCGCCGTCCCCGAGTTCGCGAGATCCGCCTTTCGGAGCAGCTTCTCAATGCGCTCCTCGGACGCCAGCGGCGCACGAAACGTCACCGGAATCCCGGAGCCCGCCCCGGCGCGCAGCATCTCTTCCACTCTCGAAGAAAATTTCTCCAGCGGCAGCCCGACCACATGCGTGAAGACCTCCGCGAGCGACTGCTGGTAGCGCGGCGTGACGCGGAGAACGTTCTCGAGAACACGGACCTTGAGCGTGGCGCCCTTCGAGTCCCCACCGGTTGCCAGGGATCGTGCCTCGGCGAGGAACTGGCGCGCGCGCGCGTCGCCGTCGGAGACGAGAGGGTCGAGTCCCGCGAGGCCCTTCGCCAGGGCCGGAGCGTCACCCGCCTCGCCCATGATGACGAGAACCTTCAGGCGCGCCGGCAGGTTCGCGGGCGAACGCTCCGTGATCTCGACAAGCCGTGCCCTTCGAGCAGCTTTCTCCACCGCCGAGGACGAAGCGTCCGTCTCCACGCTTCGCGCGAACCGCCAGCGGGACTCGAGATCGTGCGAGTCCAGGATGGCAGCCCTCTCGAGCGCGGCCCGCATCGCGGACGGGCGGTTCTTCTCGTTCTCGAGCGCGGCGCGGATCGCGTACAGGTCCGCGCGCTCGCCGAGCGACATTGCCTTTCCGAGGAGGGCCTCGGCGCCGATCAGGTCCTTCTCCCGCAGGGCCGCGATCGCGCCGTTCGCGAGCGGAAGCGCTTCGCCCGGCAGGAGGCCCGTCAGACGCGCGAACGTCGCGCGGGCTTCTTTCGGCTTGTCCTCCTCGAGCTGCGCGAGGCCGACGTTCCGGAGCGTCAGGATCTTCGAAGAAGAAGACATTTCTGCCGAAGAAAAAGAGGCCAGGAAAGTGGTAGCAGCCAGGACACTCGCGGCGAGCGACGGGGAATGTCCCAAGAGAGACCGTTTCTTGGACAGGAAATCAAGGAGCGAGGGTTTCATCAAGAGTGATTATCACCGAGTCGCTGGCCCCCTCCCTCTTCACCTTCTGAGAAAATTCCTCTTCGCTTCTCTCTTTCCAAGCAAATCCCTCTTCTCCTCTCTTCCCTCGACCAGCTTGACGAGCGTGCCCGCCGCGACGTCGCGCAGCGTGTCCCTGCGGCCGTCGGGCCAGCGGATCTCAACCGAGTCCGCCACCTTCGCGCCACCGAGACCGAACAGCAGGTCGTGAGACGACTGCGACAGATACGACGAACCCGCCCGGACCTCGCGGAGCTGCACGTGTCCCTTCGCATAGAGGCGAACGACTGCACCCAGCGCGTCGCGGTTCATTCCGCCACCCGTCGAAAGCCGGACGACGATGCGGCCCCCGCCCTCTCCCCACGCGTTCCGATAGAGATGTATGGGGCCGCGGAAGCACGAGAGCACGACCTCCGGCGCCCCGTCGCCGTCGAGGTCCGCGAACGCGAGACCGCGCGTGTCCTCGAGCGTATCGAATCCCTCGACGAACGCCCGCTCCTCGAACGTGCCGTCCCCGCGATTCCAGAACAGCTTCTTCGGCGTGCGCGACGCCATTCCGTTCGCTCCGAAGTCGATCCCTCCCCAGACCCCGTCGTGGAAGTTCACGCCCTCGCGCCCCATGGAGTTCCAGAACGCGACCTCGTCGTCCTTGCCGGTCGTCGCCCGGAACATGCCGTTGACGACGAGGAGGTCCTCCCTGCCCTTTCCGTCGAGGTCGACGAATTCCGTTCCCCACGCCCATCCGCCGTCCGCGACGCCGGCCGCTTCCGAGGTGCGCTCGAATTTCAGCCCTCCGAGGTTTCGGAACAGGCCGTCGCCGCGCGATCTCCTGCTCATGATCTTCGCCATGAAGGGGCGCACGAGACCCGCGAGAGGCACCGAAGGCATCGGCCAGCGGGAATCCTTCAGCACCCAGCGGTAGGGAGTCCAGTAATCCGCGACGTGAAGGTCCCACCGCCCGTCCCCGTCGTAGTCCCCCCACGCGACGCCCATTCCGTAGCCCTCGTCCTCGGTGCCGTTCGCTCGCGCGATGTCGACGAACTTCGGGTGTCCGGGCGTCGAGCGGTTCTCGAAGAATGCGTTCTTCCCAAAGTCGTTCGCGATGTAGATGTCGTCGTCTCCGTCGTCGTCCGCGTCGCAGGCCTCGACCGCGAATCCCCAGCCGCGGCCCGTGAAGCCAGCGGCTTCCGTCTCGTCCACGAAGAACGGGTGGCCGCCCCGCTCGACGTTGCGGAAGAAGCGGCCGCCTCCGCCGTTCCTCCCGTCGTACGCGGGACCCGTCACCCGGGCGTCGCCGTAACTGGCCACGAAGAGGTCCACGCGCCCGTCCCGGTCGGCGTCGAAGAAGACGGCCGACGTGAACGGCCCGGAGAGGCCCGCGAGCCCCCAGGCCTCCGTGACGTCCTGGAACCTGCCGGCACCGATGTTGCGGAGGATGCGGCTCTCGGAGAGGTGGTTCGACAGGAAGAGATCCGGCAGGCCGTCGCCGTCCACGTCCGCGGCGGCACCGCCCGACGCCTCCATCTCCGGCAGCAGGTCGAGTCCCGAGCCTGCCGTCGCATCCCGGAAGTGTCCGGTACCGTCGTTCAGAAAGAGCCTCGGCCGCCGGTTCGGCACGATCACGTCCACGAAGCCGTCCCCGTCGACGTCCACGAGGAGAACGCCGGCATGGTGGTGAGTCGCGGGCAGGCAGAGGTTCGTCGCCTCGACGGGATCGAGGGATTCGTGGGGAGCAACGAGACCCCGGGCCGCCGCCTCCTCGAAGAGGTGAGGAGACGCGCGTTGGATGACGAGCGGCCCGTCCACGGGACGAGCCGAGAGCAATTGCCAGTGGCTCGCAGGGGAGGGTTCGGAGGAATTTCTGCTAGAGAACACGAGATCGAAGAGCGCCTTCGCAGCGACACGCTCGGGCCCGTCGGCGCGCGCCCAGCCCTCGAGGCGGAATTCGACTCGAATGAGAAGGCTCGAAGAGGATTTCTGTTGAAGGTCGATGATCCGAACGGCCGAGTTGCATCGAAAGGAGCAGGCGCCCCGCCACGCTTCCGAAAGCTGCCGCAGGGACTGCCCCTCAGCCGAGTCCGACGTCCCCGCGTTCCTCTCTCTCTTCCCTTCGAAGACTTCTTCTCTCAGCTCTTCAACCCTCGCCGATACGCCGTGGGAGTAGTCCTCGAGGCTGGGCATCGGCCGCGCGCCGCCGCAACTGGCCGCGAGGGCTGCAAGCGATACGGCCGGGAGGAGCCGGGCTCCCCTGCGGGTGGGCGGGCGCATTGCGGCACCATGGTACGCGGTGCGCGTCGAACTATGATCGCGGCCGTATGCCGCTCCTCTTCGAGCCACTTCGTCTGCGTGGCGTCACCCTACGGAACAGAATCGTCGTCTCCCCGATGTGCATGTATTCGGCCGTCGACGGCGTGCCGAACGACTGGCACTTCGTCCACCTCGGCAGCCGGGCGGTTGGCGGCGCTGCTCTCGTCATGGTCGAGGCGACCGGCGTTTCCCCGGAGGGGCGGATCTCCCTCGGCGACACGGGGATCTGGAATGACGCGCAGGTCGACGCGTTCCGGAAGATCGCCGAATTCGTGTCCGCCCGCGGAGCCGTGCCGGGGATCCAGCTCGCGCACGCAGGCCGCAAGGCCTCGACCCACGTGCCCTGGAAAGGCGGTCGCGCGCTCGTCGCGGACGAAGGCGCCTGGACGACTCTCGCGCCGAGCCCGATCCCGTTCGACGCGGGATTCCCGCCACCGAAGGAGATGTCTCGAGCGGACATGGACCAGGTCACGAAAGAGTTCGCAGCCGCGACGCGCCACGCCACCGACGCGGGTTTCCAGACCGTCGAGGTGCACGCCGCTCACGGCTACCTCCTGCACGAGTTCCTGTCTCCGCTCTCGAATGCGCGTTCCGACGACTGTGGCGGCTCGCTACAGAACCGGATGCGCTTCCCGCTGCGCGTCGTCCGTGCGGTGCGGGAGGCGTCCCCCCCGGAAAGGCCGGTCTTCGTGCGAATCTCAGCGACAGACTGGGCGGACGGCGGATGGGACCTCGCCTCGTCGATCGAATTCTCGAAGCACCTGAAGGCCGAAGGCGTCGATCTCGTCGACTGCTCGAGCGGCGGTCTCGTTCCTCGCGCGAAGATTCCCCTCGGGCCGGGTTATCAGGTTCCCTTCGCCGAAGCGATCCGGCACGATGCGGGTATCGCCACCGCGGCCGTCGGGATGATTACCGAACCGAAGCAGGCCGAAGCCATTCTTCAAGCTGGAAAGGCCGACGTCATCGTGATGGCGCGCGCGTTCCTGCGCGACCCGTACTGGCCGGTCCGTGCCGCGAAGGAGCTCGGAGCGGAGCCCGGGTGGCCCGTTCAGTACGGCCGGGCGAAAGCTTGAGGCGTCATCCTTCGAGGAGCCGCGCCACGACATCCGCCGCGCAGTAGGACGCTCCGCCGGGTAGCATGAAACGCGCCACGTCGGAGACGTCGTCGCCCGACGTAACGAGCGTCTTCTCGCCGATGCCGCCGGCCCGCGTCTGCCCGATCCCGACGTCCGCCATGAGCGCGTTGCAGAGGCACTTGCGGCCCTGCGCGCTCTCCTCCGTGCCCCCCTTCGCCACGTATTGCGCGACGGGCTCCGACGCGCAGCGGTATCCGGTCGCGCCGTCTTCCTTACGATACGGCTCGCGCAGGTAGCCGAGATCGCAGATGCGCGTGCGCGCGAGGTAGGCCGCCTCGCCAGAAAGCGTTCCCTCGAGCTGGACGACTTTGAACGGAAAGCCCGTGGGCGAGGCGATGGGGTCCGTGAAAACGTGCGCGAGGCCCGCGACCGCGAGCTTGAGGACACGTTCCTTCGTCGCGGCCTCTAGCCCCGATTCCGCACAGTAAGCGAACGCGGTCCCGACCTGGATGCCCGCCGCGCCGGCAAGCAGCGCGCCGCGCAACCCCTCGGCCGTGCCGCGTCCGCCCGCGAGCCAGAACGGAAGGCCGAGCTCCTTCATTTTCTCCAGGTCCACGACGTCGCGCTCTCCGTAGACCGGCTCTCCCGCCGCCGAGAGCGGCGGCTTGCCGCGCGGCGGGGCGTTGTGGCCGCCCGCCGTCGGCCCTTCGACGATGAAGCCGTCGATGCGACCGTTCGCCTTGCGCTGAAGCGTGAGCGCAAGAGTGTTCGAGGACACGATCGGGTAGAACGCGGGCCGCTCCAGAGGAGGCAGCTCGCCTTCGACATACGTGGACGGCAAGAACCGCATCATCGTGTCCTCGCCCGCCAGTGATCCCGTGACGCTCAGCGGATATTCCGCCGGCCCGTGCAGGGCGAGTGCGTCGAGGACGCCCGGGACGCGGATCGGGATGCCGGCGCCCATGAGTACAGCGGCCACCCCCGCGAGCATCGCCCCGTACATCGACGGGAGGAGCGGAAGCTGGATCTTCTCGAGGTAGTTGATCCCGACCGGGCCGCCGTGCCCCTCCTTCGCGAGAAAGACCTCCGCGAAGTTCGCGACGATGCAAAGCTCGATGAGCTCGCGTGCCGAGCCCGTCCGCGCGTACATCGGAATCGCGCGATAGGGAGTCCCCGCGGGGCGCCCGCCTTCGACGAAGTGGCGTGCGAGGACGCGCGAGGCCATCTCGGGGAACGGGAAGCGGGCGATCGCGCGGCGCATGTGGCCGCCGGCGTCGCCATCCTGGAGCCGGCGCGAAACGATGACATCGAGCGCGGTGCCCGAGACGACTCCGAGCTGTCCGAGACGCGACACGGCGTTCGCGAGCGTCCAGTTCGAGACGCCCGCGCCCATGCCCCCCTGAATGATCTTCGGCAATACCGACACGAAGGCGCCTTTCCGGCCTGGCGGTCGGCCGAAATCAGGATATACCCCTTGCGTAAAAGTCCTCGGGACCATTTCCTGCCCCAGGGGTGCGATCAGGAGAGGAACAGCGTGACGATCCGGTTCGCTACGAACGCGCCCGAGTAGGCGAGTAGCCCCATGTACGCGAACTGGATGGCCGGCCACTTCCAGCCGCCGGTCTCGCGCCGCACGACGGCGACGGTCGAGAGGCACTGCATCGCGAACGCGAAAAAGACGAGGAGGGCGACCGCCCCGCCCGGCGTGAGGTCGTGCCGGAGCGCGGCCTGGAGCCCCTCGCTACCGGCCTTCGGGTCCATTCCGTAGAGCGTGCCGAGCGTTCCGACGATGACCTCCCGCGCCGCGAGGGACATCACGATGCCGATACCGACGCGCCAGTCGAAGCCGAGCGGCCTCACGAACGGCTCGATCATCCTGCCGATCGTGCCCGCCACGCTGTTCGCGATCTCCGGCATCTGACCTCCCGAAAGCGGGAGGTGCGCGAGGATCCACAGCACGACCGCGACTCCGAGGATCACCGTGCCCGCGCGCCTCAGGAAGATCTTCGCGCGGTCGAACATCCGAAGGCCGATCTGCCTGAGCGTGGGCCGGCGGTAGGGGGGCATCTCGAGGAGGAAAGGCGCGCCGTCGCTCTTCAGGACGGACGACTTCAGGAGGCGCGCCGTGCCGAACGCCGCGAGGAATCCGAGGATGTAGAGCCCGAGCATGGCTGCCGCGCGCGTCCCGAAGAACGGACCGAGGATCGGCCTCTCCGGGAGGAAGGCCGCGATGATGAGCGTGTAGACGGGCAGCCGGGCCGAACACGTCATGAAGGGCGCGATGAGAATCGTCGCGATGCGGTCGCGCTTGTTTTCGATCGTCCGGGCGGCGAGAACGGCCGGGACGGCGCAGGCGTAAGCCGAAAGAAGCGGCAGGAACGATTTTCCCTGCAGGCCGGCCTTTCTCATCGTCCGGTCCGCGATCAGTGCGGCGCGTGCGAGATATCCCGAATCCTCGAGGATTCCGATGAAGAGGAAGAGGAGAAGGATCTGAGGAAGGAAAACGACGACGGACCCGACTCCGCCCCACACGCCTTCGATGAGGAGCGATTTCAGCGCGGACGCCGGGAGGACCGCCGAAAGCCACGCGCCGGAGGCCGACACGGCGTGGTCCACGCCGTCCATCAGCGGCCGTGCGAGGGAGAAAATCGACTGGAAGACCGAGATCACGACGGCCAGGAAGACGAGGGGGCCCCAGACCGGGTGCAGGAAAACGGAATCCAGGCGGCGGGTCCAGACGGGAGGCGCCGGCTGCGCGTAGCCCGCCTTGTCGCCCATCGCCACGGCCCACTGCCGGCACTTCGGGATATCGGCGAGGACGGGGAGGTCGAGAGAGGGAGGCACGCCCACGGCGCCGCTCAGAAACTCCCTCACGATCTCGAGACCCTCTCCGCGGGACGCGCTGACGAGCGCCACCGGCACGCCGAGGCGCGTCGCGAGGGCCTCGGGGTCGACCGCTCCCCCGCGATTCGAGAGCTCGTCGGCCATGTTGAGGATGACGAGCGTCGGCAGTCCGAGCGCGAGCACGGGAGCCGCGAGGACGAGGTGCCGGTTCAGGTTCGTGGAGTCGAGGATCAGGAGCACCGCGTCCGGCTTCGGCGTTCCCGCCATCTCGCCCGCCAGCACGTCGCGCGTCACGCGCTCGTCCTCCGATCGCGGGATCAGGCTATAGACGCCCGGCAGGTCGATGAGGACGACTTCGCGTCCGTCCCCTTCGAGACGGGCGCGCCCGCGGCGCTGCTCCACTGTGACACCCGGGAAATTCGCCACCTTCTGGCGCAGGCCCGTCAGGCGGTTGAAGAGCGTCGACTTGCCGGAGTTCGGAGGCCCGACGAGCGCGACGAAACGGGGTCCGCGGTCCGGGGGCGTGAACGGTTTCGGCGGAAAAACCGGCAGCACGGGAAGAGTCGGAAGCCCTGGAAGCGTCGGAAGGTCCCCGTTCGCGCTCACGCCGCCTCCGGCTTCGCGGGCGCGACACGCAGGCGCTGCGCCGTCTCGCGCCTCAGAGCGAACTCCGTCCCGTCCACCCGAAACACGCGGGGATCCCCACCGGGGGCGCTGCGCGCGGCGACGATCCGCGCGCCGGGTAGGAATCCGAGCTCCATGAGCCGGTTCGCGTCCCCCTCGGGCAGGTCGAGCGACGAGAGGACGGCGGACTCGCCGACGGCGAGATCGTCGAGGCTCGTGGGGAGCCGGCCGGCCACCGCCGCGCACGCTCTGAGACTGAGTCGCATCTTCAAGAGTATACCCCCCGGGGCCCGGGGGGTGTCGATGATGCGGATGTGTCATTCCCGGGATGCCGTCTCCGCGCCGGAGTACGCTCCTTGCGGGAAACGGCCCATGCAGACCGAACTGAATCCGGCGCCGGGGACGCCAACCGCCCCGGCCTGGCACGCGCGCGGGATCGAGGACGTCGTCAGCGAGCTTCGGACGCATCTCGAAACGGGCCTGTCGCCGGACGCCCTTCCCGCCCGGCCGGCCGACGACTTCCCCACTCTCGACGCGCGCGGCCCTTGGCGGATTCTCTGGAACCAGCTCAAGGGCGGCGTGATCCTCGTTCTCATCGCGGCCACCGCAGTCATGCTCGCGCTGGGACACGTCGGAGACGCGCTCGCGATCGGCGCATCCGTCGTTTTCTCGGTCGTCTTCGGCTTCATCACGGACTTCCGCGCCGAGCGCGCCCTCGACGCGCTCCGGACGCTTTCCGCCCCGACGGCGCGCGTCGTTCGCGGGGGCCTGGAACAGGAGATTCCCGCGGACGACCTCCTGCCCGGCGATCTCGTCGTCTTGACGGGTGGGCAAATCGTGGCCGCCGACGGGCGGATCTCCGCCGTCCGCGACCTCAAGGCCGACGAATCTGCGCTCACGGGCGAGAGCGCGCCCGTCACGAAATCGCGGGACCCGGTCGGCGCCGAGGTCCCGCTGCCCGACCGCACGTCGATGGCCTACGCCGGCACGACTCTCGTGAGCGGGTGGGGACGCATGGTCGTGACCGGAATCCGGGGAGATACAGAGATCGGCCGCATCGGCAAGCTCGTCGCGGCGCAGGATCGGGAGGAGTCGCCGCTCGAGAAACAGGCCGAGCAGCTCGGCCGGAGGCTCGCGCTCCTCGCGATCGGGCTCTCGGCCCTCGTGACGATCCTCGGGCTCCTGCGGGAACGACCCTTCTGGCTCATGCTCGAAACGGGCGTCATCCTCGCGATCGCCGCCATCCCCGAGGGACTGCCGGCCGTCACGACGATCGCGCTGGCTGCCGGAGTCAGGCGGATGGCGAAGGCCGACAGCCTCGTGCGCCGGCTCTCTTCGGTCGAGACGCTGGGCTGCACATCCGTCATTTGCACGGATAAGACGGGCACGCTGACGGAAAACGTCATGCGGGTGACGCGGGTCGTCCTTCCTGGCCGCGACCTCGAGGTCACCGGCATACGCTACGAACCGGCGGGAGAGTTTCTCGAAGGCGGCCGATCCGTCCCGCCGGATCTGGACGCGGACCTCGGGCGTCTGCTCGAGATCGCCGCCGTCTGCAACGACGCGCGACTCGAATCCCACGACGGCTGGCACGTGCATGGCTCGCCGACGGAGGGTGCGCTCCTCGCGCTCGCGGGGAAGGGCAGGGTCGACGCCGCGCGTTTCCAGCGCGTGGGGGAGGTCGCGTTCACGTCGGCCCGCAAGCGCATGGCGGTCGTCGCGCGCGACCCGGACGGTCAGGCGTGGTCATTCGTGAAGGGCTCGCCCGAGGCCGTCGCCGGCCTCGCGACACGGGTGCTCGTCCGCGGTGTCGAGGAGCCTCTCGACGCGCCAGGGCGCGAACGGCTGCTCGCCGGCGCTCGCGCGCTCGGGGAGTCGGGCCATCGCGTTCTCGCGCTCGCATACCGGCGGCTCGACGCGGCGGACGCGCCCGAAGGGGCCGCCCCCGAGGCAGTGGAGACCACGCTCACGTGGACGGGCCTCGTCGGCATCCTCGACCCGCCGCGCGCAAACGTCCGCGTCGCCATCGAGGCGCTGCGCGGCGCCGGAATCCGCACCGTCATGGTCACCGGAGACCAGAAGGGCACGGCGATGGCCGTGGCGGCGGCGCTCTCGATCGCCGCCCCCGGAGACCTCAGTCTCGACTCGGCGGAGCTCGCCCGGTACGTCGAGGAGCACCGGTGGGAGGACCTTCGGAATACCGCCGTCTTCGCGCGCGTCACGCCCGAGGACAAGCTCTCGATCGTGAAGGCACTTCGCGCAGCCGGCCGGATCGTGGCCATGACGGGCGACGGCATCAACGACGCGCCCGCGCTGAAGGCGGCGAACATCGGAATCGCGATCGGGCTCGGATCCGCGGACGTCGCGCGCGCGGCCTCCGACCTCGTCGTCACGAGCGGCGACTACGCGACGATTCCGGCGGCGGTCGCCGAGGGCAGGCATATCTACGCGAACATCCGCCGCGCCGTCCACTTCCTGCTGCTGTGCAGCTTCGCGACGATCGGCGTCATGTTGGTTTCCGTCATCACGAATCTGCCTCTGCCGATGAACCCGCTCCAGATCCTGTGGCTGAACCTCGTCGTCCACATCTTCCCGGCCGTCGCGCTCGTCCTCATCCCCGGCGAAGAGAACGTGTTGAAGCGCCCTCCACGCGACCCGAAAGAACCGCTCCTGACCTGGGCGGCGACCGGACGGACCACCCTGAAGAGCGCCGTCGTGGTCGCGGTCGTCCTGTGGAGCTATACCTCCGGCGGAGGACGCCACGACGGGCCGCGCGGCCAGACGCTCGTGATGGCGACGCTCGCCATCGCGCTCCTCGCCCAGTCGTTCGCGACCCTCTCGGATTCGGAACCGTTCTGGCGGATGCGCCGCTGTCTCGCGCCGCCTTTCTGGCTCGCGCTCGCCGGCGGTCTCCTTCTCCAGGCCGTCGCCGTCGTCTGGGTGCCGCTCGCCGCGATCCTCGGAACCGAAGCGCTGGCGGTGGCGGACTGGCTCCGCATGGCCGGAATGGCCGCGCTCGCGCTGGTCGCCGTCGAGGCCGGCAAGACTCTCGCGGCTCGGATCAAGAGTTGAAATAGGATCCCACCGTGGCCAGTCCGACGCCCTCCATCCTCGTCCCCGTGGACTTCTCGCCCACGTCCCTGAAGGCGCTGCGGGAAGCGAGGCGCATGGCGGCACGGATGGGCGCGTCGCTCACTCTCCTCCACGTCCGGCCGATCTCGGACGTCCGCGCCGCCATAGCCGAGGGCCGGGAAGACCTCCTCAAGGGGCCGCCGCGCGCGCTCGCTGGCGCGATGAAGCTCCACTACGCCGGGCGCCTCGCCGCCCTCGCGGCCCGAGCCGGCTCCGCCGAGACGCGCCTCGTCTCCGGGCGCGCGAGCCGGGAGATCCTTCGTGCCGCGAAGGCCTGCGACCTCGTCGTCATGGGACGCACGGGCCGCGGCGGGATCTCAGGGCTTCTCGGCGGCACGACGCGAAAGGTCCTCGCGGCCGGCACCGTCCCCGTCGTCGTCGTCCCGGCCTGAGCCCGACCGGTCCCGAGCCTAACGGCCTGCTCCTCCAGCTCGAGGGCGAGCGGAAGGAGGCGAAAATCCCTTCCGCGTTGTTGATGCGCTCGAGCGAGTAGCCCTCGGCCGCCCGGATGGCCTGGTTGACCTCGTGGGACGCGGAACGTCTCCGGCACGTCGCGCACGTCGAAGAGGAACGCCGTCGCTGCCGTGAATCTACACCCCGGGGGCCGTGTCCTCCCCCGACGCGGGCCCGTTGAGATGCCGTCGCACCGGGATTGGTAGAATTCCCGCATGGCACTACGACCGAACGGCACCGCGACCATCTCCTTCGGTCTCGTCTCGATCCCCGTGAACCTGTTCTCGGCGAGCGAGTCAAAGGCCGCGATCTCCTTCAACATGCTGCACGACGAGGACCACGCCCGCGTGAAGCAGCAGCTCGTCTGCAGCAAGGACGGCGAGATCGTCGAGCGCGACCACATCGTCAAGGGCTACGAGTTCGAAAAGGGCCAGTACGTGGTCTTCACGCCCGCCGAGCTCAAGGCCCTCGAAGAGCAGGCGAATCAGGTCATGGAGATCATCGAGTTCGTCCCCCTCGCGAAAATCGACCCCGTCTATTTCGACAAGGGCTACTACCTTTCGCCCGGCAAGGGCGGGGACAAGGCCTACGGCCTCCTCGCGAAAGCGATGATCGAAACGGGCCGTTGCGGTCTCGCGAAGTACGCGGTGCGCGGCAAGCAGTACCTCGTCGTCGTGCGGCCCGTCACGGGCCACGACGGCGGCCTCATGATGCAGCAGCTGAACTACGCCGACGAGGTGCGCTCCTTCGCGGACGTCGAGGTGCCGAAGGTCGACGTGAAGGACGCCGAGCTGAAGCTCGCGGTCATGCTCACGGACCAGATCGCGACGGACGAGTTCCACCCCGAAAACTACAAGGACGAGGTCAAGGAGCGCGTCGAAGGCTTGATCCGGAGAAAGATCGACGGACAGGAGATCTCCGAGTCGGCTCCCGAGGCCCCGAAGACGCAGGTCATCGACCTCATGGAAGCGCTGAAGGCGAGCCTCGCGGCGCGTGGCGGGCGGAAGGGCGCCTCGAAGGCCGACGCTCCGGCCCGTGACGCGAAGCCCGAGCGGAAGCCGGCGACCCGCGCGGACGCGGGCGAGGCGAGGCCGCGGGCGCTCCGTGCCGTGGCGAACGGGAAGAAGGCCTCCCGGGGCTGAAGGTCCTGAAAATGCCCCATGCAAACGGCTACGCCGCGCGCGACGCCGCCGCGATGCTGGGAGTCTCTCTCGCGCGCGTGAAGGCCTGGGCGGAATGGATGGATCTCGAGGTCTCCCCGGACCTGCGCTTCGGGTTCCAGGACCTCGTTCTCCTCCGCACGGCGAAGGGGCTCTCCGAGGCGAACGTCCCGCCCGCCACCGTCCGTCGCGCGCTGAAGAAGCTGCGCGGCCAGCTGCCAGAGGGGCGGCCCTTGACGGGCGTCCGCATCGCGGCGGACGGAAAGCGCGTGGTCGTGCAGGACGGTACCGCGGCCTGGAACCCCGAATCCGGACAGACCCTGTTCGGCTTCGCGGTTTCCGATCTCGCGACCGCCGCCGCTCCGCTCGCGAAGCGCGCCGCCGAGGAAGCGCGGCAGGACGGCGAGAGGCTGAAGGCCGACGACTGGTACCGCCTCGGCTGCGACGTGGAAGCGTCCTCCCCCGCCGACGCGCGCGACGCGTACCGCCGCGCCGTCGAGCTCGAGCCTCACCACGCCGACGCGCACGTGAACCTCGGCCGCCTCCTCCACGAGGAGGGCAAGACCGGCGCGGCCGAGGTGCACTACCGGATCGCGCTCACGTCGAAGCCGAAGCACGCGGCGGCCGCGTTCAACCTCGGCGTCGCGCTGGAGGACCGCGGCGACCTGCGCGACGCCGCGCAGGCCTACGAGCGCGCCCTCGCATCCGACCCGGGCTTCCTCGACGCGCACTACAACGCGGGCCTCGTCTACGAGAAGCTCGGCAAGGCGGCCGCCGCGATTCGCCACCTCTCGGCGTACAAGAAGGCCGTCGAGGGGCGCTGAAACCATCGGTTCACGGTCTTCGCGAACTCCTTCGTCTCCTCCGCCACCTGGGCTCAGGCCCGCTGAACACTCCCGGCCCCTTCCTCGAGCAGCTTCACGAGTGTCGCGAGCGTGCGGTTGACGGGCGCGGGAACGCCGAGCGCCTCCCCGCGCCTCGCGATGAACCCGTTCAGGGCGTCGATCTCCGTCCGGCGCCCGCGCGCGAGATCCTGCGCCATCGAGGACGTCGCTCCGGCCATCGTGCCTCCAAGCCTCCACGCGTCGCCAAAGACGTCGCGGCCCGAGAGGTCGACGCGGCTCGCCGCGGCGACCGCGACGACCTCGCCGACGATGTCTTCGAGCAGGCGGCGGCGGTTCGCGTTCGCCGTGATCCGCGCGTACCGGGCGTGGCCGAGGGCCGAGACGGCGTTGAACGCGCAGTTCGCGCCGAGCTTCGCCCACAGGTCGCCCGCGATGTCCGGGGAGACGACGCACGGAACGCCCGCGTTCGCGAAGAGCGACGCGGCGGCGTCGAGCGTCCGCCGCCTCGCGGCGGCACCGGGCGCGGCCGGTGTTTCGTCGCCGATCACGAGATCGCCTCGGCCCGAATGGGTGACCGTTCCCGGCCCAGTCATCTCGGCGGCGACCCACACGACGGCCGGAAACACCTCTCGCCCGGTTCCTGCGCGGAGCCGCGCCGCGTTCTCGACGCCGTTCTGAAGGCTGACTACCGTGGCCCCCTCCCCGAGGTACGGCGCGAGTGCGCGAGCCGCTTCCTCCGTGTCCCACGTCTTCACCGCGACGAGGACGAGACGCGCGCCCCGTGCCGCGCTCGCGTCGGCCGACGCGGCCACGCGGACGCGTTCCGTGAACGTGGTCGTCCGGAGCAGGAGCCCGTCGGCGGAGACGGCGTCGACGAATCGGGGCCTCCCGATCAGCGTCACGGACGCTCCCGCTCGGGCCAGCACCCCGCCGAAATAGCATCCGACGGCACCAGCGCCAAAGACCGCGACCGGTCCCTCGACTCCGGCGTCCGCGGTCATTTCGTGCCTTCGGAGAGCGCACCAGCGGACAAGGCGACGGAGTCCGGGGTCGAGAAGCCGCGGCGCACGCCGCATTCTCGCCGGTTCGGCCGCGCCGTGCGCGGAATCACCGTCGTGCGGCTTACCTCCGTCGAGAGAGCAGGTGAATGATCGCCACGAACAGCGCGGCGCCAATGATGGACCACAGCACCGGGAACGGATGTCCGCTGACGGTGACCATGAGCGGCTCCGGGAGCTTGAGCTGCCGAGCGATCCACGGCCCGAGAAGGGCGCCGATGAAGCCAAGAGCTATCGAGACGACGAGCCCGCCCCGAGCGCTGCCCGCAAGCGCCTTGCCGATTGCGCCGCAGACAGCCGCGATCACGATGAGAATGAGGAGAGCCGGTAGCGAGATCGTCATGGCAGGTTCCTTTCGGTTGTCGCCAGATCACTGCAATTCGCGCGCCCGCACCCGAAGCGGACACACCGGCTGCCGGTGGCCTCGCGGCGAGCCTGCGAGACTACCTGCGGTATGTTTTTCCGACGAAGGAGGAAAAATGTGCGGAAACGCGCCCGGCTCCGCCTGTCGGCCGAGGTCGTAAGTGGAGCGGGTGGCGGGGATCGAACCCGCGACATTCAGCTTGGGAAGCTGACGTTCTACCACTGAACTACACCCGCTTTCGGTGGCCGTGGCGGGAGGAAAGTACTTGCCGCCGCGGGGTTCGTCAAGCCGGGGCGCGCCGCGTCGCAGCAGCGCAGCAGCGCGCTTCACCGACGAGACTCCTGATCCGCTCAGTCCGCGGACTCGAGGATTCCGAAGTCCACCATCCGGCGGATCAGGCTCGGAGACAGAGCGAGATTTCGTTCACGTCGGATCGCGGCCACGGCGTCGTCGACCGGGCGGCCGTCGAAGTATCGCAACGCGTCGACGAGCCCAACGGGCAGCGCCAGGGGATCGTAGGGGCTGTACGCCAAGACCCGCATCTCGCCGCCGCTGCCCTGGACCAGCGTCACCGAGCCGAGTCGAAGTCTCTTCGGAAGAGATTCCGACGTCAGCTTCCCGGCCGCTTCACGGACGAGACCCGAAAGAACGCGGACGGTCGGCCCGCTGATCGAGAGAACGCCCTCCCAACTCAACCCTCCGACGAGCTCGGCGGCGGCGATGTAGAGCTGCCGCTCTTTTCCTTCCCACGCGCCCCACGCCGCCCGGTACGCGACCGGATCGACGGGTCCGCCGAGGTCGGATACCGCGAGCCGGCCGGGCTCCGGCGCGGGAAGCTCGTCTGAACCGGGATCGATCTCGGCGGCGCACCACACGGCGAGGTCGGATTCCACGGCGCGCAGGAGTCTGTCGGAAAGTTTCCAGAACCGGAAGGCCGTCTCGCCGCGAACGTGCTTGCAGAACCACGTCGCACAGACGCCGGGCCGGTGCCGCCAGACTCCACACGCGCCCTCGTCGACGAGGTATGGGCAGCGGAGCGCGGGCGCGCGTCCGAACGCGCCCGGAGTCCGCTCGTAGAAGAGACGGGCGACCGCGCTCGGGTGAACGCCCCGTGGCGAGACGCCGGCCCGCCGCGCGATCCGCTCCTCGAGGGCGGCGCGCCCCTGCGCCATCGAAGGATCGGAGTCGACCAGGAGCCCCCCCGCGAGGAAGTTCGGGATCGTCGGCTCGAACGTGCAGCACTTGAGCCCGGGCAGGAAGAACGCGGGATCCGGGGCCGAACCCTCCGGCGGAAGCATGACGCAGTTGTCGCAGGTCGCGACGGTCTCGCGCGGGATCGGGCCGCCCGCGATCTCGCGGAGCCAGGGAGCGTAAAGGGGCGGGAACGTGGCTTCCTCGAAACTGGTCATGGCCTTCTCCCCTCCCCGGCTCGCACGATTCCGCTTTGCCGGTCCTGATTCTGGGAATAGCATTTGAGACGGAGGCTCAATATGACAGATGAACGCACCGGCAAGGATGCCGAAAAAATCCCTGAAAAGCCGATCACGGAGCTCACCGACGAGGACCTCGGGCATGTCTCGGGTGGGACGAAATCGCAGGAGGTAGGAAACAAGGCGAAAACGGCCCAGAAGGCGGCCGACGCGATCGACGCTTTCATCCGAGGCTGACTCCAGCGGACGGAGACCAGCTGCGCCAGGATGCTCGGACGCGGGCTCGAGCAGGCGTAGCGCAATTCGCAGGGTGCGCGGGAGTCCCTGAAACGTTGCCTGCTTCTCGCCGTCGCACGGCCTGACCCGTGACTACCCGCGCCGCATCCCGCGCAGCGCGGCCCAGAGGAGTGCGATGGGGTGGTTCAGGAACAGGAGAAAGCGCGCGCCCAGGGTCGTGGGCTCGCGAAAGACTCCGCATTGCCTGAAGACGGTCGCGCGGTCGTAGTAGATCTTCTCGCCGAGAAGCTTGCCGTGTTCGTCGAACGTGTAGACGCCGCAGAGCGGAAACTCGATGTGCCGGCCGGTCGCGGGCAGGCCCCGCCACGCGCCCCCATGCGTGCCGCGGATCAGACACTCGACAACGACGGCGTCGGCGCCTACATGCTCATTCAGCACCGCGATCTCGAGATCGGGGAGCGCGCGGAGCAGATCCTCGTAGAACGCCTGCACCGGCCCTTTCCCGACATGGTGCTCGCCCCACGGCTCGTCGTCGTACCGCGCCGAGGAGCCGAACGTACCGAGGACAGAGGCGAGGTCGTGGGCGTTCTCGAATCGGATGTGTTCTCGGACGATCCTGAGCCTTTCGCCTTTTGCTACGGAACCTGACATGTCCATGCACCCCCCCTCCGCCTCAGGGACGATACTGAAACCAGCCGCCCCGAGGAACGTCCCGGGATCGGAAACGATCCGTCCCGTCCGCGATAGACTCTCCTCATGAGCGTGAGCCGCGGCTCCGCCGCCCGCTTTTCCGGCGTCATTCTCGAGGGCCACAAGGGCTGCGCGATCGAGGTGCCGTTCGACCCCGCTGAGCGCTGGGGCAGCTCCCCTGTTGCGCTGCGGCCCAGCCGACGCGGGCACCGCGTCGCGGCGCGCCTCGGGGCGCACTCCTTCGACACGGCGGTCGTCTCACGGCAGAAGAAGTGGTGGCTCGAGCTCGGCGACGACCTCCTTCGTGAAGCAGGCCTCGAGCCCGGGATCGTCGTCTCGGTCGAGATCCGTCCCGCGGGATAAGGTCGCGCGATGACGCTCGAGGGGTCGTTCGACATGGAGCTGCGGGACCGGACGATTCCCCTGTCCGCAGGCGAGTTCTTCGTCGTTCCGCGCGGAGTGGAGCACCGACCCGTGGCGGAAGCGGAAGTCCACGTCCTGCTTTTCGAGCCCGCGGGCACGCTGAACACGGGCGACGCCGGCGGGGACCGCTCGGTGAGGAATCCGGAGCGAATCTGACGTTCGGGTAGTCTCCGCGCGACGCGGAGGTCCGAAATGCCAGCCTACGTTCTCGTCGACGTCGACGTTCACGAACTCGAAGGCTACGCAAAGTACCGGTCCATCGTCCTGCCGTCGATCGAGGCATACGGTGGCCGCTTCATCGTCCGCGGAGGCTCGATCGAGACCCTCGAGGGAACCTGGCGCCCGAAGCGCCTCGTGATCCTCGAATTCCCGGACGCCGGGAAGGCCCGCGCGTGGTGGGCCTCGCCCGAGTACGCCGGTCCGAAGGCTCTCCGCCTCGCGACGGCACGCTCCGAGATGATCCTCGTCGATGGAGCCTGACAGCGCGGAGCCCTTACCGCGAGGCTGCTTCGCGCTCCTTGCTCAAGTCGCGGCGCGCTTCGTCCAGCTTTCTTCGCGCCGCGGCGGTGTCCTCGGACGTCATCCCTTTCCGGACCGCCGCCTCGTCCACGGCGCGCCGCGCGGCCGCGACGTCGCTCTCGGCGTTTCGAAGCCGGGTACTGCGGACCGTGACGGTGGGCCTCCCAGCGCGGCCGTCCGCCGCCGGGACGACCTCGGGCATTCCAGTCGTGCCCGCGACCGATAGCGTCCCACCCGCGACTCCCTTCCTGCCGAGCTTTCGTTCCCGCGCGAGGTCGGCAAGCGTTCTCGGCTTCCCCGATACCGACGCGGACCCGGCGCCGAGCGCCGGCGCCGCGATGGCGGCGGGCGTCGCGACGGGCGTAACGGCCGGCATCGGGACCGGCACCGCGGAAGCCACCTGGGCGAGGAGGAGTAAAGCGAGCATCGGCGTCGCGGCGATTCTACCGCCGTGGAGGGTTCAACGGGAATGAGCCGCGCTACCGGAAGTAGCCGCTGACGTCGAGGATGAGGTCCACGGGGGCGGCGGAGTTGTTGCGCACCCGGACAGTCCCGGAGCCGTCGGTCGCGAGTCGCACGACCGCCGCGTTCGCTCGCGCCACACCGGCCCGGAAACTCACGGACGTCGTCCCGGCGAGATTGTCGTTCGCGCCGAACACGCCCAGATCGCCTCCGGCTCCCGCGTTCGCGACGGTCACGTTCGTGACGAGAGACCGGGCGTCCGAGGGGACACTGCAGGCGCCCGCGAGGACGAAGACGCGGTCCGGGCTGCCGCTCGCTCCGATCGAGGGGCCACCGCGGGGACCCGCGACGCGCGTGTCGATGAGCCGGCACGGGGAGAGAGCGAAAAAGGCCGTGGGACCCGACGCGGCCGCGGGAATGACCGTGACCGGCAGCGTGACGGAGGCCATCACGCCGTACGTGTCGCGAGCCGTGCACGTTCCGGACGGACCGGTGGGCGCAGCGAACGCGTGCGCGGGATTCTGGGATGAGGACGAGGCGCCGTCCGAGAACGACCAGGTGTAGGTGTAGGGAGGGGTCCCCCCGGCTCCAGCGCACGAGAAGCTCGCGGGATTTCCGGGATAGACCCATGACGGGCTCACTCCGCCCGTCGCCTGAATCGGCGGTGCGACGATGACCGTGAACGTGTAGGTGGGGCCGTAGCCCGCGAGCTGGATCGCGTACGTGCCGAACGACGCATAGGAGAATGCCGCGTTCTGGCCCGCGGCACTCGACGGCAAGGCACCGGCGAGCGTCCAGGCGATCGACGGCGGGGTGGCGTCCGCGACTCCAGCGACGTAGGCCCATGCGTTGAGCGTGTCGCCGGGGGACGCACTCACCTGTCCGCACGTGTTTCCCGGCGCGCAGTGGTCGACGCCGTTCACGAAGACGTGGATCTGCGGCACCACGGGAGGGCTCACGGAGACCGTCGTGGAGTTGAGCGAAACCGCGCCGCTCCCGAGGTCGGAGGCGGTGCATGTCGCCACGTAATTTCCGGCGGCCGAGAACGTCTGGCTCATGGCCGGGCCCGTGCCGCTCACCGCGTTGCCCGACCACGAATACGAGAATCCCGCGCCGGTGCCGCCCGTGGCGCTGCAGGTGAAGTTCACAGTGGCGACCGCCCTCACGGAGTTCGCGCTGGCCGTGACCGTCACCGTCACGGGGGGCGCGGCCGTTACGTGGACTGTCGCGGAATTGCTGCTCACGGTACCAGCGGCGTCCGTCACGAAGCACCAGGCGGCTACGGTTCCCGCAACCGGCGACGACGTCTGGAACGTCGGCGACGTTCCGACGACGAACGTGAGCGGCGACCGCCATTCGTACGTGTAGGGCGGAAGGCCGCCGGAAATGTTCGCCGAGAACACGAACACCTGATTCGTGAATGCGGAGGAGGGCGCCGCCGAGACGCCGACGACGAGCGGGCTCACCGCCGTGACGTCGATCGGGAACACGGGCCCCGCCGGCGCGCCGGAGAGCCAGTCGACGAAGAGTCCGGAACCGTACGTGACGCGGAGCCTCAGAAACCACGCCCCGCCCGTCTGGGGCGTCGGGATCGTGCCGGCGCCCGCGGAGAACGAGAGGCTCGTGGTGGGCTGGCACGCCGCGGCGACGCCGGTCGCGTCCGAACAGAGTCCGTAGAAATACTGCGGGCTGAAGCTGCCGGGATTCGTCTGATTCGTGATCGCGATCGTCGGGTTGCTCGTCACGACCATGATCGGCCCGGCGAACGCGCCGTTCACGAGAAACGCGGGCTGGACGTCCGCGACCTGGATCTTGAGCGCGGGCTGGAGCGCCGTCGGAGCGCAGGCCGCCGGCAGGCCCGGACAATCGGGCGAGACGTACCCGTTTGCGTAGGGCACCTTCACCCAGACGTTGAAGTTCCGCGTGCCGTTCCCGGGAAAGGAATGGGTGCAGGCGGGACCTCCGCAGCCCGCGTCCCGCGTGAGAATCTCTCCGGCCGGAGCCGTCGGGTTGGAACCGAAGTACCAGGAGTAGCCCGAGGCTACGGGCCGGCCGTCCGAGCCCGTCGCGTCGACCGCGTTGCCGGTCAGGATCTGTGCCGACTTCAGGCGGATCACCGGGACCTGCCACCTCAGGGACGAGATCGTCGGTCCGTTGCTTCCGAACTGATTCCGGACCTCGAAGCCGAAGCTCGACGGGTGATTCGTACCGGGCGTCTCCGACCCGGAGAAGTCCGGCGAGCCGCCCGCGAACGCTCCGTTGTTCTTCACGGAGGACCAGCACCCCGCGCCGCTCACGGGATTCGTTCCACCGACGTTCGGATCGCACGGGCCGACGAGCGTGAACGAGGACGGAGGCGCCGACGGGTTGCCGAAGACCCCGTTGTCGGGAGCCTTCAGGCGCGGAAAGGAAGAACCGCCGAAGTCCTCGCTCGCGGCACCCGGGTGGAAGTCGAAATCGAAGTTCCAGCCCGTCACGGGCTGCAGCGCGGGCGACGGGAGAACGGCGAGGGTCCCGGTCACCTTGTCTCCCAGGAACACGGTGCACTCCGCGGGAGTTCCCGTCTCACAGGTCTGGACCGGCGTGACGTCGTTGACGAGAAGGGAGCCCACGATCGCCGCCGCGGGGGCGTTCACGGAGACGCACGTCATCGGAATCACGTACGCGGACGTCGCGGTCGGGAGGTACGCGTACACCGACGTGCCGTTCGAGAATCCCGCCATGGGCTGGCCCGGCGAGAACGTGCTGTAGAAGGCCGGCGGGATGTCGAAGGAGCCCGGAGGAAGCGACGAATTCACACCCGCCCATGCGGACGTCGTCGTGGAATGGAGCCGGATGAGGAGACCCGGAAGCGCCCGCTGCGCCCACATCAGAACGAAGAGGCTTCCGTTGCTCGCAACGAGGGTGGAGCTGGGTCCTGGATTTGCCCACCACACCTCGCCGGCCTGCGACGGAACGCGCCAGATCGGTCCGGCCGACACTTTCGTGAAGTTGCTCGTGAGGCTCAGCAGGCCGTAGCTCGGCGACTTTTCTCCGGCCTGCGCGTTCAGCTCCACGAGGACCCAGATCTTCGTCGCGTCACCGGGATCCACGGCGGCGGAGTAGTAGGCGATCGAACGGCCGAGGAAGTCCGCGGAGGTGATCGTCGTGCGGGGAAACGCGGTCGTTATCCTCCCCGCGGGGCCGGGGTTGGACAGATTGACGACCTGGATCGCCCCCCCCGACAGGTAGAGCAGGTTGTTTCCGGCGATGGACGCGAGGTATCCGCCGGGCCAGGCCGTCGTCTCGCTCGCCATGTTGAGGATCCCGAGGGACGACGGCATCGCCGTGATGTCCGAGGCCGTGACGAGGCTCCCGTGCACGTCGTACGCGATGTAACGGGATCCCGCCTGCTGGATGACCGTCGCGTTCGCGCGGTCGGGGTAGAAGTCGCCCCAGAGCGTGAATCCCGTCGCGCCGTCGGGCTTTCCCACCACGGTGTTGAAGGGAGCGGCCGGACCGGTCGTCGAGAAGGCGACCCTCTGACCGTCCGGTGAGACGGCGATCGTCTGGACCATGTTCTGGCCGTCGCCGTGCTGCGGAATGCTGTTCGGCCCACCGACCGGATTCCTCACGTCGTGGTAATAGATCGCGACGGGATTCAACGGGTTCGTGAGGTCGAGGATCGAGTATCCAAAGGACTCCTGCATCAGGATGCGCCGCGGTCCGGTTCCGCCAGGACGGAAGAGCGCGAGATTGCTCGTGAACCCTCCGCTCAGGTAGACCGGGCGCCCATTGCCGGGAGGGTTCGGCTCGAACGCGATCGGGTTCGAGAGCAGCGTGCACTGCCCCTCGGACCGCTCAGCGAGGCCGGACGAAAGAAGTACCGCGACCGCCGTCACACAAATCCGAAACAGCCTCCGGCCGCTCGCGGACGCAAGGGCTACTGTCATCGTGAGACTCGTTCGAAATTTGAATACACGGTCTTGCCAGGGTTCTCGGTCCGTAATGTCGTAGCAGCATGTTACCTAACGGGAACATGGAACCACCTGTTCGAAGGGTACCTGTCCCGAGGGTCAGGCCGAGCGCCGCCGCCGGTGGATCGAGAGAAGAAGGTGTGACAAACCGTACGCGAGGAGTCCGGCCGCGACGACCGCGAAGACGAAGGGGCCTCCTTCGCCACGGCGGATCGTACGCAGCGCGGCCTCGGTGCCCGCGAGAACACGCGGGTTCGATTCCAGGGCCTCCCGGCAGATCGAATAGCCGGCGACAGCGAGCACGAGTCCGTGCGCGAAGACGCCGCCTCTCGCGAGGGCGGATGCCCACTTCTTTCTTTCGCGGGGCATGAGGGCCGACGTGAAGTCGGGAGGAAGCTTCCCGAGGACGGCCCGCGCGATTTCGACGAGCCCGACGACCACGACGATCACGCCGACGACGACGAGGAAGTCGCGACTCCACGCCTCCGAGACGAGCCGCGTGCCGAGCGCGCGCAGCGCGGAGGCGTCGCCGCCGCGGCGGAAATGGAGGAGGATCCGTGTGGCCGAGATCGCGAGGACGAGGTTTCCGATCGCACTCCCGAGGTATCCGATCCGCGCCAGGCCGCTCTTCGTGCGCAAGAACTGGACGGCGCGGAAGAGCACGAACGCGAAGAGGCCGAGTGCGACGACGAATAGCGCGACGCGCCCGCCCCACCCTGTGAGAGTCCGCGCGAGCGCTTCGGCCGGGCCGTTCGCACGGCCCCGCTGGAGGATCGCAACCCGCGCGGCGATCCCCCCGACGAGAACGTAGACGATTCCGCGCCCGAAGAAACCGAACCGCGCGAGCGCCTCCGGCACGCCTTTCTCCGGCCTCTGCAGCACCGCCGTCATGCGCGGGATTCTAGGGGTCCGCCCGGTTCCGGATAAGATCCGTCTCGAAATTCCCCGGAAAGCGCGGCGAGAGCCGGCCCACCTCTGAATTCATGACCGAGAACGTCCTGGAAGCCGATGTCGTGATCGCGGGCGCCGGGCTCGCGGGGCTCGTCGCCGCCCACGAGCTGCTCGACCACGGGAAGAAAGTTCTCGTTTTGGACCGGGACGAACCCGGGAAACTCGGCGGCCTCGCGAAGGAATCGTTCGGCGGCGTGCACCTCGTCGGAACGCCTCACCAGAAGAGATCCGGGATCTCGGACTCGCCCGCGCTCGCGCTCCGCGACTGGCTCTCGTACGCGCGGTTCGGAGCCGGCGACACCTGGCCGCGACGCTGGGCCGAGCTCTACTGCGACCGCTCGCTCGACCTCATTCACGCGTACCTCGAAGGCGTGGGCGTGACGTTTCTGCCCGTTGTGAACTGGCCCGAGCGCGGAGTCTTCGGACCGTGCAACACGGTCCCCAGGTGGCACATCGCGTGGGGGACGGGCTACGCGATCATCGAGCAGATCGTGCGCGCGTTGGCGGCGCACCGCGGCGGGGTTCGCCATGCGATCCGTTTCCGTCATGCGGTCGAGGACCTCGAGCTCTCGAAGGGGCGCGTGACGGGTCTCGTGGGCACCGACCTCGCGACCGGCGGGCGGTTCGTCGCGCGCGGAGACCAGATCGTCATCGCCACGGGAGGAATCTGCGGGGGCGACCTGTCGAAGGTGCGGGCGAACTGGTACGCGCCGTGGGGCCCGCCTCCGAAGGTGCTGCTGAACGGGGCTCACGCCTTCGGCGACGGGACGATGCACGACGCCGTCGCGCGGGCCGGCGGCGCCGTCACGCACCTCGACAGGCAATGGCACTACGCGGCGGGCATTCACCACCCGGCGAAGAGGAGGCCTCACGACGGCCTTTCGCTCGTCCCGCCCCGCTCGGCGCTCTGGCTCAACGCGAAGGGAGAGCGCATCGGCCCCGTACCGCTCGTGGGCTCGACGGACACGCGCTTCCTCGTGGAGAGCATTCTCCGGCAGCCTGGCCAGTATTCCTGGCAGGTTCTGAACAACACGATCGCGAAAAGAGAGCTCGCGGTCTCGGGCTGCGACTACATGACGGCGTTCCGGCACAAGAGAAAGCTCCTCATGGCCCGGCAGCTGCTCTTCGGGAACCAGGATCTCGTCGACCGCCTCACCGACGAGTGCCCGGACGACATCGTGACCGCGGGGTCCCTCGAGGAGCTCGTGGACCGCATGAACGAGCGCAACCTGGACGGCCTGACGACCGACCTCGCGACGCTCCGGACCGTCGTGACGGAATACGACGCTCAGATCGACCGCGGCCCGGCCTTCTACACGGACGATCAGCTCCGGCGGATCGGGAACTTCCGGAGATATCGGGGAGACCGGCTGCGGGTCTGCAACTTCCAGAAGATCCTCGACCCCGGCGCGATGCCGCTCATCGCGATCCGCGAATTCATCCTCTCGCGCAAGAGCCTCGGCGGCATCCAAACCGACCTCGGGTGCCGCGTTCTCGACGGAGCCGGCTCGCCCGTCGAGGGCCTCTTCGCGATCGGGGAGGCCGCGGGATTCGGCGGAGGCGGAATCCACGGGATGGGCTCGCTCGAGGGGACCTTTCTCGGGAGCTGCGTCCTGACGGGACGCGTCGCCGCGCGTACGATCGCGGGGATCCCGCCATGACGCAGACCCTCAGAATCGGCGCAAAGAAATCCGGAGCCTGGCTCGTGCGTCACGCGCTCGAGCAGCTTCCCGTCACGCACACGTTCGGGATTCCGGGCGTGCACAACACGGAGATCTACGACGAGCTGAACAAGTCAGGAAAGATCCAGCCCGTCCTCGTCACTCACGAGGCGGGGGCGGCCTTCGCCGCGGACGGGCTCAGCCGGACGAGCGGAGACGAGATCGGAACGCTCCTGATCGTCCCCGCGGCGGGCCTCACGCACGCGATGAGCGGAATCGGGGAGGCGTTTCTCGACGGGATTCCCATGCTCGTGATCTCCGGCGGCACGCGCACGGACGTTCCCTTCCGCTATCAACTCCACGAGCTCGACCAGCACGCGATCCTGAAGGGCCTCACGAAGGGCTCGTGGCACCCGAAGACGCATGCGGAGATCGTTCCGGCGATCTTCGAGGCGTACCGGACCGCGGTCGCGGGGCTGCAGGGCCCCACGTTCGTCGAGATCCCCGTCAATCTTCAGCTCTTTCAGGAGTTCATCGAAGACGTGCCGGTCTTCGAGGCCGCGGCGCCCCCCGAGAGCCCTTCGGCCAGCCTCCTCGACGCCGCGGTCGAGATCCTCGCGGCGGCAGAGTCCCCCGGCATCTTTACGGGCTGGGGGGCGGTCGACGTCGCGGAGACCGCGGCGGCGATCGCCGAACGGCTCGGAGCGCCGGTGGCAACGACGCTCCAGGGCCTCTCCTCGTTTCCGGCAACGCATCCCCTGCACACGGGGATGGGCTTTTCGAGGGCTGCCGTTCCGGCCGCCGAAAACGCGTTTCGAGGCTGCGATGCGCTTCTGGCCGTCGGGACGCGCTTCGCGGAGATCCCGACGGGCAGCTTCGGCTGCGCCGTACCGGAGAACCTCGTTCACATCGACATCGACCCGCGGGTCCTGAGCGCGAACTTTCCGGCGAAGGTCGGAATCGCGGGGGACGCGCGCGCGGTCTTGCCGAGGCTTCTCGAGCGCCTCCTCGCGAGGGGCGTCGACCGCCCGGAGAGGCGGCGAAGGGTCGCGGCGCGTATCGCGGCTGACAAGAAGGCCTACCAGGGCGAGTGGCTCGCCCGCAGCACGGAGCGGGTCAATCCCGCCCGCTTCTTCACGGCGTTGCGCGCCAGGCTCGACGGCGACGCCGTGATGGTCGTCGACGACGGGAACCACACGTTCCTCGCGGCCGAGCTCTTCCCCGTCACGAAGCCGCGCCATTTCGTGAGCCCGACGGACTTCAACTGCATGGGCTACGCCGTGCCGGCCGCGATCGGCGCGAAGCTCGCCCGGATGGACCGGCAGGTCGTCGCGATCGTCGGCGACGGCGCGTTCCTGATGACCGGCCTCGAGATCCTCACGGCGACGTCGCATCAGGCGGGCGTCGTCTTCTTCGTCTTCCACGACGGCGAGCTGTCCCAGATTTCGCAGGGTCAGGAGATCCCCTACAACCGCAAGACCTGCACCGTCCTCGGCGAAGTCCGGCTCGAGGGCATCGCGCTCGCGACGGGCGCCGCGTTCGTATCCATCGCGAACGACTCGGAGATCGACTCCCGCATCGCCGAGGCGCTGGGTCTGTCCGCGACCGGGCGCCCGGTCGTCGTCGACATCGCGATCGACTACGGCAAACGCACGCGCTTCACGGAAGGGGTCGTGAGCACCGTTCTGAAGCGCTTTCCGCTGGGCGACAAGTTTCGTTTCGTCGGACGCGCGCTCGTGCGTAAAGTGACAGGGTGACGCCATGAGTCCCGACACCGGCCTCTTCGCCCTTCCGGACGCGGCGCACCTCGCGGCCACCGCCGGGCGGCTGCTCGTCGCGGCCCTTCTCGGCGGCGTCATCGGCGCGCAGCGGGAACGAGTCCACAGCGCGGCGGGCTTTCGCACGCACATTCTCGTCTCGACGGGCGCCGCCCTCCTCGTGCTCGGTTCGCGCGAGGCCGGCTTCGCGGCTTCCGACCTGAGCCGCGTCGTTCAGGGCATCGTCGCGGGCATCGGCTTCCTCGGCGCCGGCACGATCCTGAAGCTCGCCGAGAAGGGCGAGGTCCACGGCTTGACGACGGCCGCGACGATCTGGGTGACCGCGGCGGTCGGCGTGACGGCGGCGGTCGGCCCGCTCTGGCTTCCGGCGCTCGCCGCCACCCTGACCTTCTTCGTGCTCGCATTCGCCGTGCGGCTCGAAGGCGGCAGGCGGACGATTCCTCCGGGATCCTGAGCCTTACTGAGGCCACTGCCGTCCTGGCTGGCTTTTTTCGGGAATCGTCGCCAGAGTCTCTGGCGGCCCTTGACGGAACCGTCCCCGAGCCCTATTGATTAGTCAGCCCCGCGCGCCGGAATCCACGGCGGGGCCGGACGGAAGGCTCACAGGCACGGTCCGCTCGACGCCCCAGCACTCCGGGGATCCGGAAGGGCGCTCAGGGACCAGCGCATGACACGCGCAAAGCCGCTCCGCTGCCGGCCGACCCCTCACCGGGGTTCACCGGAGCCCGGGGGAACCGGCGCCCCTCGGGCTCCTTTTGCTTTCTCCCGCTCTCACGCTCCACGGTCGAGCGAGCGAATCTGGCGGGTCTGTATCATCTCGGCCCGTATGAAGATTTCCATCCCGAAGGAGACGCGTTCCGACGAGCGGCGCGTGGCTCTTGCCCCCGATACCGTCAAAAGGCTCGTCGCCTCCGGACTCTCCGTCGAGGTCGAATCCGGCGCCGGCCTCGCGGCCGGGTTCGACGATGCCGACTTCGCCGCCACCGGCGCCACCGTGAAGGTCGACCGCGCGGGCCTGCTCGCCGAGGCCGAGCTCCTCGCCTGCGTGAATCGGCCGGACTCGACCGACATCGCCCGGCTGAGGAAAGGCGCCGCCGTCGTCGGGTTCCTCCGGCCGCTCGACGAGCCCGAGGGCCTCCGGCCCTTTCTCGAGGCCGGCGTCACGGCGTTCGCGATGGAGCTCGTCCCGCGCACGACGCGGGCCCAGGCGATGGACGCCCTCTCCTC
>JBBQRP010000006.1:0-156173 GCA_038214715.1 Thermoanaerobaculia bacterium
CGGAATGTGCACGGCCCGCTCTTTGAAGGAGTAAGGTACTCCTATGCACACCCAAATCGCGAAAGCACTCAGCGCAGTAGCGCTGAGCGCAGCCTTCGTATCCTGTTCTCGGGGCTCGGAAGTATCCACTCCAACGGACCCGACCTGCTCCCCGAAAAGTGATCCACAGAGGGTGTGAGTTCTCCATAGACTTACGAGGGGAGAGCCCACATGAAGGGGAAGAGGTTTTCCGAGGAAAAGATCATCGGTGTCCTGAAGGAATCCGAGGCCGGAGCCGAGACCAAAGAACTCTGCCGGCGACACGGGATCACGGTGACGACCTTCTACCGCTGGAAGTCCAAGTACGGCGGCATGGACGTGAGCGACGCCAGGAAGCTGCGGATGCTCGAGGACGAGAATCGGAAGCTCAAGCACATCGTCGCCGAGCAGGCGCTCGACATCGCGGCGCTCAAAGGGGTGCTCGGAAAAAAATGGTGACGCCCGCCTCGAGGCGGACAGCGGCCGGCGTCATGATCACGGAGTTCCGCAGAAGCCAGCGACGAGCCTGCCAGTTGAGTGACCTCGGTCGCTCCACGTGCCGGTATCGCTTTCGTAGGCCGAGAGACGATGAGTTTCGACAGAAGCTCCGGGCCATCGCTTTGGAGCGCCCGGCATTCGGCTACCGACGACTCGGATACTTCCTTCGCAAAGACGGCCTGCGTTTCAACCACAAGAAGCTCCTGCGTCTCTACCGAGCCGAAGGCCTCGGGATTCCCAGGACACGCCCGAGAAAGAGGCTCTGGCAAAGGCCACGACCGCTCGTCCCGGCGTCCTTCCCCAACGAGCGCTGGTCTATCGACTTCGTCGCGGACCAGCTCGGTTCGGGTCGACGCTTCCGAGTTCTCACGATCATGGACGACTACACCCGCGAGTGGCCGGCTGCAATCATCGACACCTCGATCGGCGGAGCACGCGTCGTGCGGGCGCTCGAGGAGCTTTCGAAGATACAGCCGCTCCCGAAGGCGATCGTCTCTGACAACGGGACAGAATTCACGAGCGGAGTGTTCCTGTCTTGGGCCGAGAAGCGCGGCATCGAGTTGCGATTCATCCAGCCGGGCAAGCCGAATCAAAACGCCTTCGTCGAGAGCTTCAATGGAAAGCTTCGGCTCGAGTGCCTCAATGCTCACTGGTTCTCAACCTTGGATGACGCCCGCCGCACGATCGAGGCCTGGCGCACCGACTACAACGACGTCCGGCCCCACAGCTCACACGACCAAATGACGCCCACCGAGTTCGCTGCGGCCCACCGGGGGGCGGCGGCATGATTTCCACATTTCCACGCAATCCACAGCGCGACGACTGCTACTATTTTCAACCAGGAATCTCACACCCCGAGTGGCACCACTTTGGGGAGCAGGTCGGTCCACGCGCATCCGGGTCACGTCCAGTATCGAATGCGAGTACCACTTCGCCCGCGACCGAACCTATCTCGTTTTCGCCAGTAAGAGTTCTGGCCGCCTCTTCACCTCCTATTGCTCGGGCAATCTCCCCATCGGTCCCGGCTCGCCGGTTCCAGCCGAACTCGGCGTGGGCCGCGCCCCGGCTCCGGCCAAACAATAAGGCCGCTTCTTCGCGGGCATCCAGCAACGCGCTGCAGCGGGCTCGCTGCGCTCGCTGCTGAGCTTGATATCGTTAGACGCCGGAAGGGGGCTAGAACCTCGCTATGTCGGTCGAGCTGACGGCGGTATTCCAGCAGGTTCCAGAGGGCTTCATCGCCTTTATCGAGGAGCTTCCGGGCGCGAACTCGCAGGGCACTACGCTCGAGGAGGCACGTTTGAACCTGCATGAGGCCGTAACGCTGGTTCTCAAGGCCAACCGCGCCCTCAGCGAGCAGGCGCTCGCTAACGCCTCGGTCATTCGGGAGCGCTTTAAGCTCTCGGCGTGAAGCGCGCCGAACTCATCCGTCATCTCGAGCGTCAGGGTTGCCAGTTCCTTGGTCAGGGCGGCTCGCACACGGTCTACATGAACCGTGCCCAGCGCAAGGTCTCCACAATCCCGTGCCATCGCGAGCTCAACGACCTTCTCGCGCTCTAAATCTGCAAAGACCTCGGCGTCCCGAAACCCGGCGTCTAACACCGCGCTGCTTCTCGTTTTCGCCTGTCCAGAAGCGAGCTTTACGCCTCTGCCCTCAAAGAGTACCTCGCCCGGCACAGTGATGACGCGGTAACGGAAAGCCTCGATCGCGTCTACTCCTCGGAGCCTTCCAAGCTCGACTCGACCCTCAAGGATCTGCAGCTTCGCAGCCTCGGTTCCGAATCATGGAAATAGGCCGTGGCGAGGTCTGGTGGGTCGACCTTCCGGATCCGGTTGGGTCGGGGCCCGGAGGCATGCGTCCCGTACTCGTTGTTCAGGCCAATGCGTTTAACCGCAGCGCTATTGCCACCGTTATCGTCACGGCCATCACCTCAAATCTCCGTCTGGCAGAAGCCCCGGGCAATGTGCTGCTCTCCAAGGGAGAGGGAGGCCTTCGCAAGCCCTCGGTCGTCAACGTGTCGCAGGTCTTCACCCTCGATCGCTCCCTTCTTCGCTCTCGCGCCGGCAGGCTTCGCACGGCAAACCTCGAAGCTGTTGCTCACGGCCTTCGGCTCGTTCTCGGTCTGGGCGCCGCCTAACCACGCGTTGCAGCGGACTCGCTACGCTCACCGCCGAACTTGATATCGTTAGACCAGGGCCGAACAACATCCCTTCGTTCCAACGGGCTCGAGCGCAGTGTCATTCAAGGAGGCTGCATCCTCATGTTTCAAGGGCTTCGCACTGCCGCCTACTACGCCCCGGATCTCGCGAAGGCCAAGGCCTGGTACACGACGGTTCTCGGCATCGAGCCGTACTTCTCCGAGCCGTTCTACGTTGGATTCAATGTCGGCGGTTTCGAACTCGGCCTTCATCCTGACCCCGGCGCCTCTCTCGAGGGCCTTGGCGGCGCGGTTCCGTACTGGGGCGTCGCGGACGCTTCGGCCGCACACGACCGTCTCGTTTCACTTGGCGCCAAATCTCTCTCACCGCCTCAAGAAGTCGGCGGCGGCATCAAGGTCGCAGTCCTAGAGGATCCCTTCGGAAACGCACTCGGCATCATCGAGAATCCCCACTTTGCGCTCCCCGCTCAATGAACGAGGAAGCAGAGCGCTTCCGAAGCGCATTGCTCGAAGCGGCCCTCCGCGCTTATGAGGACGCTGGCATTCAAGGCCTCTGCGCCGAGGGTCGCTGGGAGGCGGCGGTGAGCGCGATGCGGTCGGTCGACCTCGAGCCCCTGGCTCCCCAGTGCCAGCAGACCTCAACATCCCTACCGGTGAAGCCGCCGTGAAGGCAACGGGCTCGCCCTGCCCTCCCCGATAACGTGCACATCACTCCTCAGCAAGCGTAGGGGCTGGCCTCTACACCCTCATTCCCCAGGCTCCACAAACAGATCGCTGTCCACCGCGGAACATCGGAGGTTCACATGAAGCGAGTTACCGGCATCGGCGGCATCTTTTTCAAGGCAAAGGACGCACCTGCGCTGCAGGCTTGGTACAAGCGCCATCTCGCCATCGATGTCCAGGCGTGGGGCGGAACCGCGTTCAGCTGGGCCGACGCGGATGGCAAGCCCACGGGCGGAACGACCGTTTGGTCCATTGGCCCGGAGGGAAGCGACCAGTTTGCTCCAAGCAAGGCCTCGTTCATGATCAACTACCGCGTTGAAGACCTTCACGCCGTAGTCGCGGCGCTCAAAGCAGAAGGCTGCAACGTCCTCGACAAGATGGATGACTCTGAATACGGCAAGTTTGCCTGGGTCATCGATCCCGAGGGAAACAAGGTCGAATTGTGGCAGCCACCTGCCGGTCAATGACGCGTACCCACGGTGGCCGGTTCTCGCTTGACATCGAGCCGTCCGGGCGGAGAGGCTCTCGCCCGGACGGTCGCCCGCCGGACGTGGCTATACTCCTCGCATGAGGCCCGAGCAGACGCAGGCCCTGCGCCGGATCTTCGAGAGCCAGGACGTCGCGTCCCTCGGTACGCTTCACGAAGGCGCGCCCTTCGTCTCGATGGTTCCCTTCGCGATCCTGCCCCGCGGAGCGGGCCTCGTCATTCACGTGAGCGCGCTGTCCTCCCACACGGCGGACATGCTCCGCGATCCGCGGGTCAGCCTCCTCGTCATCGCCGCCTCGAGCGAGGGGACGCCGTCGCAGGCGCGCGCGCGGGCGACCGTCCAGGGCGTCGCCGAGCCGCAGGAAGAGGATTCGTCGCCGGGTTACGCCGACGCCCGCGCCGCGTACCTGTCTCGGTTCCCGGGGTCCGCGGACACTTTCGAGCTCGCGGACTTCTCGCTTTTCACGATTCAGCCTTCGACGGTCCGCTTCGTCGGAGGCTTCGCCCAGGCCGCGTCCCTCACTCCCGACGGGTTCGCGGCCGCCCTGAGTGGGGAGACCGCCTGACGCGGGAGGGAGTTTCGATGCGCGCCGTTTCCGCCGTTACGCTCCTGGGCGCCGTCGTGCTGCTCTCCCCCTCTCCCGAAGCGAGGTCCTGCACGTGCACGGCGCCGCCCGTCGCGCAGGCCCTCGCGCAGGCCGAAGACGCGTTCGTGGCCAGCGTGACGTTCAGCGCTCTCGATTCCGACAAGGAGAAGAGGCTCCTCACGTTCACGGTGAAGCGCGTCTTCAAGGGTTCCGCACCCGCTCAGGTGCAGGTCGTGACTCCGCTGACGGAGAGCGCCTGCGGCTACACGTTCCATCCCGGCGGGGTGTATCTCGTCTTCACGCGCAACATCCGTGGGAAGAGACTCACGCACCTGTGCGCCGGAAATGTTCCGACGACGCTCCAGGGTCCGTGGCCCCGGGAGCTCGAGTCGGGATGGACTCCGGGCGCGCCGGAGTCGAAAAAGTAGACTCCGCGGGCAAGCGCCCCGGCGGCCCGCCGGGAAGGAGTACCCATGACTTCGAAAACAGCTGCCTGGGCGGCGCCCGCCGCGAAGGCTCCGCTCGTTCCGCATGCCATCCAGAGGCGCGCGCCCGGCCCCGACGACGTGACGATCGAGGTCCTGTTCTGCGGCGTCTGCCATTCCGACATCCACCAGGTGCGCGGCGAATGGGGCGCGGCGGCCTTTCCGATGGTGCCGGGCCACGAGATCGTGGGGCGCGTGACGTCGGCCGGCGCAGCTGTCACGAAATTCAAGGTTGGCGACGTGGCGGGCGTCGGCTGCTTCGTCGACTCGTGCGGCGCGTGCGACCCCTGCCGCCGCGGCCGCGAGCAGTTCTGTCTCGAAGGGACGGCCTTCACGTACAACGGCACCGAGATGGACCGCACGACGCAGACGTACGGCGGGTACTCGAAAGAGATCGTCGTGAAGGCGGCCTACGCCCTCAAGGTGCCGCCCGGCCTCGAGCTTTCCGCGGCGGCCCCGCTCCTGTGCGCGGGCATCACGACGTACTCGCCCCTCCGGCAGTGGAAGTGCGCGCCCGGAACGCGCGTCGGCGTCGTCGGGCTTGGCGGCCTCGGCCACATGGCCGTCAAGATCGCCGCCGCGATGGGAGCCGAGGTGACGATGCTCAGCCAGTCGCGCTCCAAGGAAGCCGACTCCCGGCGGCTCGGGGCGCACGCGTTCGAGCTGACGAGCGAAAAGGGCGCGTTCAAGAAGCTGGCGGGACGATTCGACCTTCTCATCGACACGATCTCGGTTCCGCACGACCTCGACGCGCACCTCGGGATGCTCCGCGTCGAGGGAGCGATGGTGCTTCTGGGCGTTCCGCCCACTCCGTACACGCTCGGCGCGATGTCGGTGATTTTTGGGAACAAGAAGCTGGCCGGCTCGATGATCGGCGGGATCCCCGAGACGCAGGAGATGCTGGATTTCTGCGCGGAGAAAAAGATCGTCGCCGACGTCGAAGTGATCCCGATCGCGAAGATCAACGAGGCCTACGAGCGCATGCTGAAGAGCGACGTCCGCTACCGGTTCGTCATCGACCTCGCGAGCCTGAAAGCCTGAGATGGCGCCGCGGAACCTCGACGCCCAAAGGGAGACCGGTTCATGAAAACGTTGATGCGCGCGCATCGCTACCTGAGCTGCTTCATCGCGCCGGCGATGATCTTCTTCGCCGTCTCGGGAGCCTGGCAGGCGTTCCGCTTGCACGAGGACCGGAAGGACGGGTCCTACAAGGCTCCCGTCGCGATGTCGATCCTCTCCGAAGCGCACAAGGCCGAGAAACTTTCGAAAACGACCGGGATCTGGCTCAAGGCCGGTGAGGTAGCGATCGCCTCGACGTTCGTCGTGACCGGCGTACTCGGGCTCATCATGGGCGTGCGGCTCGCGGGCGAGAAGAGGTGGGCGGTGTGGTCGCTCCTCGCGGCGGGCACGCTCTTCCCCATTCTCCTCGCCGTCGCGGCGCGGAAGTGACCATGCGGATCGCGCCGCCGCGCTGATCTCTTCAGTCCGCCAGCGTCGAGAGGTCGCCCGGGTCTTCGCCCATCTCCTTCGCCTTGAGGAAGCGCCGCACGATCTTGCCCGAGCGCGTCTTCGGGAGCGACGCGACGATCTCGATGTCGGACGGCTGCGCGATGGGGCCGAGGTCCTGGCGCACGTGGTCTTTGAGGCTGCCGATGAGGCCGGCTCCCTGCGTCATGCCGGGCTTCAGGACGACGAACGCCTTGATCCTCTCGCCCTTGATCGGGTCCGGCAGGCCGACGACGGCGCTCTCGGCGACGGCGGGGTGGCGCAGGAGCGAGCCCTCGACGTCGGCCGTGCCGATGCGGTGTCCCGCGACGTTGAGAACGTCGTCCGAGCGGCCGAGGACCGCGAACCAGCCGTCCTTGTCGCGCACGGCGATGTCGCCGCAGGTGTAGCAGCCCGGGATCTGCTGCCAGTACTTTTCGTAGCGCGCGTGGTCGCCCCATACGGTGCGGAGCATGTACGGGAGCGGCCTGCGCAGGACGAGAAGGCCGCCCTGACCGTCGGGCAGGGAGTTGCCGTCCTTGTCGACGATGTCCGCGAAGACGCCGGGCAGGGGCTTGCCGACCTTGCCGGGGCGCGCCTCGAACGTTGGGAGCGTGCCGAGCACGGGCGCGGCGATCTCGGTCTGCCAGAAGTTGTCGACGACCATGCCGCCCGATTGACCGACGAGGTTCTTCTGTGCCCAGAGGTGGGCCTCGGGGTTCAGCGGCTCGCCCGCGCACGCGATGAAGCGCAGGCGCGAGAGGTCGTAGCGGGCAGGCGCCTCGGCCCCGTGGCTCATGAACATGCGCATCGCGGTGGGCGCCGTGAAGAGGAGGTTGACGCCGAAGCGCTCGCAGAGCTCCCACGTGACGTCGGCGTTCGGATAGTCGGGCACGCCCTCGCGCGTGAACACGGTGGCCCCGACGGAGAGCGGCCCGTACACGATGAACGAGTGGCCCACGATCCAGCCGATGTCGGACGTGGACCAGTAGATGTCGCGTTCGCCGATCTGGTAGAAGGCCTTCGCGAGATAGTTCACGCCGACCATGTAGCCGCCGGTCGTGTGGACGACGCCCTTCGGCTTCCCCGTCGTGCCGGACGTGTAGAGGATGAAGAGCGGGTCTTCGGCGTCCATGGGCTCGGGCGTGCAGTGGATGTCGCGTGCGTTCTGGATGTCGTAGAAGTCGTGCTCGCGCTCGCTCTCGAACGTGAAGGGCGCGTCGCCGGGGCGCGAGCCGCGGCGGTGGACGACGACGTGCTCGACGAACGTGAGGTCGCGGACGGCCTCGTCGATCGTGGGCTTGAGCGAGATCTTCTTGCCGCGGCGGAAGGTGAAGTCCGTGCAGACGACGACCTTCGCGCCGCAGTCCTCGATGCGCGACTTCAGGGCCTGGGTGCCCATGCCGGCGAAGACGACGGAGTGGACGGCACCGATGCGCGCGCAGGCAAGCATCGTGACGATTCCTTCGGGCGTAAGCGGCATGTAGATGATGACGCGGTCGCCCTTCTTCACGCCGAGGCGCTTGAGCGCGTTCGCGAAGCGGTTCACCTCGCGGTAGAGGCGGTTGTAGGTGTACGCGTGCTCTTCGCCGTTCTCGCCGACCCACAACAGCGCCGCCTTGTTGCGCTTGTCGCCGTAGACGTGCCGGTCGATGCAGTTGACCGTTGCGTTGAGCTTGCCCCCGATGAACCACTCGTGCGTCGGCGGATTGAAGCGGCAGACTTCCTTCCAGGGCTCGATCCAGTCGATCCCCTTCGCCTTCTCGGCCCAGAAGTCGTCGGGATCGTTGAACGCGTGCGCGCGCTCGACCGCATCGTTCGGAATCGCCGCCTCGCGCGCCATCCAGATGGGCGGCAGGATGACGTTCTCGTCCTTCGCAAGCTTCTCGATGGCCGCCTGCTGCGACTGGGAAAGGCTGGGACGGGACGTCGCCGCCGAAGTGTTTTCCGCACTCATGGTGGGCTCCTTGCAGAGGAACGAACGGATCGGTTTCTATTGGGGCGCTTGTGCCTGCCTCCTTCAATGAAGTAAAGGCATCATAGAAAAACTTACGCTTGACTTACGCCATCCATGGACATACGTTTGCGGCGTGTCGGCCCTGCCCCTTTCCACCCCTCTTCTCCCCGAGCTTCCTCCCGGAATTGCCTCGCAGATCACCACGGCGGCGGGGCTGGGCCGCACACGTTTTGCTCCGGCGCATCTGCCGACGGGCTGCGAGGGGCTGGACCGCCTCCTCGGAGGTGGGCTTCCGCGCGGGTCGCTTGTCGAGATGTCCGGGCGCGCGTCTTCGGGCCGCTTCTCGGTCGCGCTCTCCGTACTCGCCTCCGCGACGCAGGCGGGAGAAGCCGTCGCCCTCGTCGATCCCGGTGATCACTTCGACCCTCAGGGTGCGGCCGCCGCCGGCGCCGAGCTTGCGCGCATCCTGTGGCTGCGCCCCCGCGGCGTGAAGATGGCGCTGGCGGCCACGGAGACGGTGCTCGCCACGGGCTTCGCGCTCGTCGTCCTCGACCTCGGCCTCGCGCGCGTCTCGCGGCGGCGCTTCGACGACGCCGTGTGGCTGCGCCTCGCCAGGCGCGCACGCCTCCACGACGCCGCGCTGTTCGTCCTTTCGCCGTACCGCGTCACGGGCACCGCGGCGCGCATCGTCCTCGTCGCGGAGGCCGCGCGCGCAACCTGGAATTCCGCCCAAGGCCTCGGCCTCTCGCTCCTCGACGGCCTCTCCTCGCGCCTCGTGGCGGAGAAAAATCTCGAGAAGCACGGCGCGCAAGGCACTCAGGCCAGTCTGCTGAATCTGTCTCTGCTGGATGCGGTTCAGGCGGGGAAAGAAGAAAGAAAAGAAAAAGAAGAGAGAAAGAAAGATTTGCTTAGAAGGGAAGAGGGAAAGGCCGCTGCATTCGGGCGCTGAGGATCGGGGTGGGGGTCCGGGATATTCACCTTCTAAGAAAAACAACCTGATGAAAGCGCGGGCACAGCAGCATGGAACGAACAGCGGGCCCGCAGCAAAAGAATTCGTCTCCCATCCTCGCCCCCCGCCTCGCGTGTCTCGTGGTACCGCTGTTTCCACTCGCCGCCCGCCTCCGGAGCGAGCCGGCCCTCCGGGACGAGGCGGTCGTGCTATGCGAAGGGAACGGAACGTCCGCGCACGTGGTCGCCGCCACGCGTAAGGCGCGCAAGGCAGGCATCCGTCCGGGCTTCACCCTGCCTCAGGCGCGAGCCCTCATGCCCGACCTCCTCACCCGCGCGCGCGATCTCGAGAGCGAGCGCGCAGCGCAGGAGGCGCTTCTCGACGTGGCCGGCACGGTGTCGCCCCGCGTGGAGGACGCGGGCGACGGCGTCGTGTACCTCGACGCGGACGGCCTCGAGCGCCTCTTCCCGGACGAGCGCGACCTCGGGCGCGCGCTGATCGCCGCCGCGAAGAGAGAGTCGCTGCCCGCGCGCTGCGGCCTCGCGTCGAGCAAGCTCGCGGCGCGCGTGGCCGCGACGCTGCCGGACTCCCCCGTCGTCGTCGCCGCCGGCGGCGAGGCCGCCTTCCTCGCGCCGCTGCCGCTCGTGAAGCTGGACCCCGAGGCCGAGATCGTCGAGACGCTCGCGCGCTGGGGGCTTGCGTCGGTGGGCGACTTCGCGAAGCTGCCCGCGGCCGACGTCGCAAGCCGGCTCGGCGCGCCCGGGCACGCGCTGCACGAGATCGCGCGCGGGCGCGACCCGCGCCCCCTCGTGCCGCGCCGGCCGCCGCCGGGCTTCACGGAGGGCATGGAGCTGGAGTGGCCGCTCGTCACGCTCGCGCCCTTCCTCGGGCTGGCCGAGGGCGCGCTCGAGCGGCTCGCGCGCCGCCTCGAGGCCGAGGCCGTCGGCTGCGCGCGGCTGGACGTGTCGCTGACGCTCGAGCCCGAGGGCTGCGACACGCGCACGATCGAGCTCCCCGCGCCCACGCGCGACGTCAAGACGCTGCTCACGCTCGTGCGGCTCGGCCTCGAGGGCCGGCCGCCGGGTGCGGCCGTGACGGGCTTCTCCATCACGGCGCACCCCGACGCGCCACGCAAGGGCCAGCTCACGCTGTTCGGTCCGGCCGAGATCTCGCCCGACCGGCTCGCGACGGCGCTCGCGAAGCTCTTCGCGCTGCTGGGGCCGGGGCGGGCGGGCGCGCCGCAGGCGGTGGACGGCCACCGCCCGGAACGCTTTGCCCTCGTGCCGTTCGCGCCGCCGCCGCCTCCCACGGTCCGGAAAGCTCCGCGGACGGGGCGCGGACTGCTCTCGGTGCGCGTCCTGCGCCCGCCCGTGCCGCTCGAGGTGCTCATCGAAGACGAGCGCCCCGCTTCACTGCGCGCGCTGGCCTCGACAGCCCGCCCCGACGACGGCGGGCAGCCGCCCGTGGAAGTAGGCGGCCCCGTGCGCGTCGCCTCGGGACCGTGGCGCCTCGAGGAAGGCTGGTGGCAGGACGCGCCCACCTTTCGCGCGTACTGGGACGTGGAGCTCTCGCGGGGAGGCCTCTATCGCATCTTTCACGACGAGCCCGGCGGCGAGTGGTTTGCGGACGGCGTCTACGACTAGACCGCTATCCTTCCGCCCGTGGACCCCTCCGCACCACCGGACCCCGAGAGCTATCGCCTTGCCCGCCGGGCGCTTCTCGCTTTCGTCCTGACGTTCATCGCGTCGCGGACGATGGTGTTCCTCGTCATGTCGCAGCGCGTCCCGAATCTGTACTTCTTTCTGCGCGGGACGCACGTTCACCACCTGAACTACGGAATATTTCTCCTCGCCGCCGTGGCGGCGTACCTGCTCTTCGCGCGGCCCGCGGGCAGGGCCGCCCGTGTCGCCGCGTGGGTGTACGGCATCGCGATCGGCCTGACGTTCGACGAGTTCGGAATGTGGCTGCACCTCGGCGGCAGCTACTGGCAGCGCGCGAGCGTGGATGCCGTCATCGTCGTGGCCGGCGTGCTCGGCGTCATCGCCTTCGCGCCCTCCCTGGAAAGGCTCGAGGCCCATCATCGATGGGGGCTTCTCGCGCTCGTCGTCGGCCTCGTCCTCTTCGGGCTCGTCCTTTTCGACACCGGCGCGCGCATCGGTACACTCTTCGGGCCGCGCCTCCGGGAGCTGGAGCTCTCGTCGTCCCCGTAAGAAGAAGCCACAAGGAGAGCCCATGTCCAATCCGCCCCTTCCACCGAATCCGGTTCCCCAGCCCGACCTCGTCGCCCTGCAACCCGGCGCCGTGGTGAGCCGCACTCTCGTGAAAGCCGCGGGCGGTACCGTGACGGCTTTCGCGTTCGACACCGGCGAGGCCCTGAGCGAGCACTCCGCTCCCTTCGACGCGCTCGTCCTCGCTGTCGAGGGAACCGCCGAAGTGACGATCTCCGGCGCGCCCCATCACGTCTCGGCGGGAGACCTCCTGCGCCTGCCCGCGAACGAGCCTCACGCGTTGCGCGCCACGACGCCGTTCAAGATGATCCTCGTCATGATCAAGGCGTGAGGGTGCGGGTGAAAGCGGAGAAAACGTACGACGCGGCGTACTTTCGGAAGTGGTACCGCGATCCGCGCAAGCGCATCGTGCGACGCGCCGGCGTCGCGCGGAAGGCCGCGATGGCCGTGGGCGTCACGGAGCACCTCCTCGGGCGGCCGCTCGCGTCCGTCCTGGACGTGGGCTGCGGCGAGGGCGCGTGGTTCCCGCTCCTGCGCGCCCTGCGCCCGAAGCTGCGCTACATGGGCCTCGACACGAGCGACTACGCCGTGCGCCGCTTCGGCCGCTCGCGCAACGTGCGGCCGGGCTCGTGGGGCCAGCTCGCCGAGCTGCGCTTCGACGAGCCGTTCGACCTCGTCGTGTGCTCGGACGCGCTCCACTACGTGCCGACGCGAGAGGTCGTGCGCGGGCTGACCGGACTCGGCGAGCTGGTTGGCGGCGTCGCCTACTTCGACTTCCTGACGGCGGACGACGATCTCGAGACCGGAATCGAGGGCGACACCGTGGGATTCAGGATGCGCCGGGCGGCGTGGTATCGGCGGAAGTTCCGCGGGGCGGGCCTCGTGGAGTGCGGCCTCGGCTTCTGGGCCGCGGCGGATCTCGCCCCGCAGCTCACCGCGCTGGAGCGCGCGCCCGGTTCGAAATAGTCGTCATTGACTTACGTCTAATTTACGACTAGGCTCGCCGGCCCATGACGGAGGGGCCTCCCACCCGTGACTTCATCGGTCCTTACGGCGGGTGCGGCCTGCACCCCAACGGGCCCGGCGCGCGTAAGGAAAAGGCGCGTGCCCGCACGTTCGAACGTCCGCCTGCTCCCGCCAGACGCGCCCGCCCCTACGCCGAGCTGCGCGTCGCGTCGGCGTTCTCGTTCCTGAACGGGTCGTCGCTGCCGGAAGACCTCGTCGAGCGCGCGGCGGCGCTCGATCTCTCCGCCCTGGCGCTCATCGACACGAACGGAGTTTCCGGCGCGCCGCGCTTCTGGAAGGCGGCGAAGTCGGCGGGCGTGAAGGCGCTGGTCGGCGCGGAGGTCGTTCTTCAGATGCATCGATCAAGAAATATTTCTTTGAAAGATAGAGAGGAAGAGAGATTTTCTTCGAAGGGTGGAAGAGGGGCCGCGCGCAGCTCAGCCACGCGCCGCGGAAGCGGTGCATTGCCCTCTTCACCATTCAAAGAAATCCTCTCTGGTCCTATTGGCCTAGTTCCCCCTCCCCTCCCAGCAGGAATTTCTCCTCCCCGCCTGACGCTGCTCGTCGAGAACCAGAAGGGCTACAGGAACCTCTGCCTGCTCCTCACCGCCGCCGCCGCGGGCAAGCCGAAGGGCCAGGCGGCCGCGACGTGGGAGGAGGTCGCGGCGTACGCGGAGGGGCTGCACGTCCTGACGGGCGGCGAGGAGAGCGTCGTGACGCGCGCGCTGGGTTCGTCCGGACTCGAGGGAGCCGGCCGCGAGCTCGACCGTCTCACCGCGCTGTTTCCCGGGCGCGTCCACGTAGAGCTGCAGCGCCACTTCCTGCGCGAGGAGGAGCACGTGAACCGCGCGCTGCTCGATCTCGCGGCCGTGGCGCGCCTGCCCGTCCTTGCGACGAACGGCGTGCGCTACGCGGAGCGGAAGGACAAGGACCTGTTCGACGCGCTCACGTGCATTCGCCACCACACGCACCTCGACGGGGCCGGAACGAAGCTGCACGCCGGGCGCGAGCGCCACCTCAAGTCCGCGCGCGACATGGAAGCTCTCTTCGCGGACCTGCCGGGCGTCCTCGAAGCCAGCGCGGCTCTCGCGGCACGCCTTTCCTTCACGCTCGCGGACCTCGGGTACCGTTTTCCCGCCTATCCGCTCCCGCAGGGCGAGACGCCGTCGTCGTTCCTGCGCCGCGTCGCGTGGGAGGGCGCGCGGTCGCGCTTCCGGCCGCTGACCGGTAAGGCGCAGGCCCAGATCCAGAAGGAGCTCGACCTCATCGAGAAGCTGGATCTCGCGGGCTACTTCCTCATCGTCTGGGACATCGTGAACTTCTGCAAAAAGGAGCACATCCTCGTGCAGGGTCGCGGCTCGGCCGCGAACAGCGCGGTCTGCTACGCCCTCTCGATCACGGCCGTCGACCCCGTGAAGATGGAGCTCCTCTTCGAGCGCTTCCTCTCGGAAGAGCGCGGCGAGTGGCCCGACATCGACCTCGACCTCCCGTCGGGCGACCCGCGCGAGAAGGTCATCCAGCACGTCTACCAGACCTACGGCCCCGCGGGCGCCGCGATGACGGCGAACGTCATCACGTACCGCGACCGCTCGGCCGCCCGCGAGATGGCCAAGGCGCTGGGGTTCTCGCCGGAGCAGGTGGACACGATCGCGAAGCGCCTCGGGAAGTGGAGCTTCGGCGAGTACAGGGACGGCGCCGCCGACCTCTCGGCCGAGATGGCCGCCGCGGGCTTCGACCCCGCGCACCCGCGCGTCGCGCACTTCGGGAAGCTCTTCATGCGCGTCCAGAGCCTGCCGCGCCACCTCGGCCAGCACTCGGGCGGCATGGTCGTGGCGATGGGCAAGCTGTCCGAGGTCGTGCCGCTCGAGCCCGCGGCCATGGAAGGGCGCGTCGTCATCCAGTGGGACAAAGACGACTGCGCGGACCTCGGGATCGTGAAGGTGGACCTCCTCGGCCTCGGGATGCTCGGCGCGATCGAGAAGATGCTGCCCGCGATCAAGACACACGAGGGCGTCGATGTGGACCTCGCCCACCTGCCGGCGGGCGACCCGAAGGTCTACACGATGCTCCAGGCCGCGGACACGATCGGCCTCTTCCAGGTCGAGAGCCGCGCGCAGATGGCGTCGCTGCCGCGGCACATGCCGAAGATCTTCTACGACATCGTCGTGCAGGTCGCGATCATCCGGCCGGGGCCGATCGTGGGCGGCATGGTGCATCCCTTCTTCGACCGGCGGCAGGGCAAGGTGCCGGTCGAGTACCCGCACCCGTGCCTCGAGCCGATCCTGAAACGCACGCTCGGCGTGCCGCTGTTCCAGGAGCAGCTCCTGAAGATCGCGATGGTGGCCGCGGGATTCACGGGCGGCGAGGCGGAGGAGCTGCGCCGCGCGATGGGGTTCAAGCGCTCTGAGGAGCGCATGGGCGCGATCGAGGAGCGCCTCAGGTCCGGAATGGACAAGAACGGAATCACGGGGCCTGCGCAGGACCAGATCGTCAAGTCCATCACCGCGTTCGCGCTGTACGGCTTTCCCGAGTCGCACGCGGCCAGCTTCGCGCTCATCGCGTACGCGAGCGCGTACCTCAAGGCGCACCATCCGGCGGCGTTCACGGCGTGCCTTCTGAACGCGTGGCCGATGGGCTTCTATCACCCCGCCACGATCGTGAAGGACATCCAGCGCCACGGCACGCCGGTGCTGTCGATCGACGTGAACGCTTCGGGGTGGGAATGCGGGTTGGAGAGAAAAGAGGAAGAGAAGGATTTTTCTGCGAATGAAAGAGAAGACGAGAGTGCGCGAGACGGCGGGGTGCCTCTCGACGCACGCGCGCGCTGTCTGAGCGAAGCGAGTTCGCGCGCGAAGGAGAGGGGCACCCCGGCGGCGAAGCGCCCGGGCGGCAACCCCTCGAGCCCACCTCTCGCCGTGCGCCTCGGGATGCGTTTCATCAAGGGTCTGAAGGAGACGACTGGAAGAGCCATCGAGGAGGAGCGGAAGAAGAGGGGATTCTTCGGAGGTACGGCCGACCTGCAGCGGCGCTGCGCGCTGCGCACCGACGAAATTACAAAGCTCGCCTACGCGGGTGCTCTCACCTCCCTCGGCATCTCCCGCCGCACGGCGCTGTGGCAGGTGGCGGAAGTCTCCCGTCCGCTCGGGACCCTCTATGAAACTCTTCCTCTTTCTTCCTCTTCGCAGAACTCCCCTCTTCCCGAGATGTCCGCCGTCCAGGAGACCGCCGCCGACTACCGCGCGACCGACCTCACGGCCGGACCGCACCTCCTCGAGCACCTGCGGCCGGCCCTCGCCGCGCGGTCGATCCTCTCGGCGCTGGAGCTCCGCAGCGTCCCCGAGGGCGCGCGTGTGAAAGCCGCGGGGGCGGTCATCGTCCGCCAGCGCCCGGGCACCGCGAAGGGCTTCGTCTTCCTGTCCCTCGAAGACGAGAGCGGCATCGTGCAGGCCATCGTGCGCCCCGACCTCTTCCAGGAGCATCGGGCCGTCATCGTGGGCTCGGGAGGCCTCGTCGTGGAGGGAACGCTCCAGAAGGAAGGCGGGAACGTCTCCGTGAGGGCCGAGCGGTTCTGGCCGCTTCCCGAGCTGCCCGACCTGCCGAGCCACGACTTCCACTAAGCCAAGACCCGGTCCGTCAGCTCGCCGCGATCCGCGCGGCCTCGCGCAGCTTCGCCTCGGCGGCCGCGAGAGCCCGGAGCAGCCGGACCGCCTCCGCTTCGGGCTGCCCGTCACCGCGCAGCGCACGCCTCAGCCCGGGCAGGGTCTCGGTCCCGCAGCCCGTTTCCGCGGACGGCCCGAGGAGAAGGTTGCGGCGCGCGAACTCGCCGGGGGCGGCCTCGTGAAACGCCGCCATCGCGTCGAGAAGCAGAGACTCGGTCCGGTCGGCGCTCACCCTGCGGCGCGCCGGGTCGAGAGACTCCCACGCGCGCGACGCGAGGCGCAGCCTCACGACCGCTGTGAAGAGCTCCTGCCTGCGCGGCGCCGCGACGCGCAGCTCCTTTTCCAGCGCTGGGATCTCGTGCGTCAGGAACGCCGCCACCTCGGAGAAACGCGCCGGCGGTTCGGGCGACTCGGCGAGCACGGAAGCCCAGAGCGAGAGAATGCGCACGAGAGCGGCGCTCATGATGTAGCCCGGGTCCATGATGCGGCCGAGGAGATAGGGATCGTCGTACGCGGAGTGATACTGCGGGTAGGTACGCCGGCCGAATCCAATCTGCGCCGACGGCACCCCGCCGAAGCCGAGGAAGGGCGACGTGTCGCCGCTGAACCCGGGCAGCTGGACGACGGGCCTCACGGCGAGGAGGATGTGGCCCGACACCGGGTCCACGACGCGCCGCAGGACCTCGTCGAGCGAATCCGCGAGGCCCGGAGAGGCGTCCGCCATGAAATCGAGGGCGCGCACCGAAGAGTCGACGTAGAGAAACCCGCTCATGGGCCGCGCACGCGACCCGAGCCGCTCCTGCACCCACCGCGTGGAGCCGAGCATTCCGTATTCCTCTCCGTCGAAGAACGCAAAGACGACGTCGCGCTCCGGCGCCCATCCCTCCTTCGCGAGCGACGCGAGCGCGCGCGCCGTCTCGAGGACAACGCCGGCTCCCGACACGGGGTCGACGGCTCCGTTCACCCACGCGTCGGTGTGCGCCCCGACGACGAGCGCCCCGGCGGCGCGCCGGCGGCCCGCGAGAGTCGCCGTGACGTTGTACAAAACGCGCGGCTCGAGGCGCGACCGGGTGCGAAGCCGGACCGTCTGATCCGTGGCTCCGAGCCGATAGGGCACGTGCAGCCACCCCGTCCAGCTCTCGGGCGCGTCGAAACCCTTTACGCGGGCGAGCAGGTCCGCGGCGACGGCCTCCGAAACCGGGAGCGCAGGCAACGCGGGCCTGAGTCGCGCGATCGCGCGTCCCTCCGCGCAGTCGGGATCCCCGGGACGCAGGAAATAGCGGAGCATCGAGCCGCGCTGGACGGTCCACGGATTGAGGTAGGGTCCCGCCGGAAAGTCCGGCTTGACGACGCCGAGGTCGCGGCGTTCCGGATAGAGGAGAAGCGCACGGGCCCCCTCGTCCTCGGCGAGGACGGACTTCATGGCGCGGCAGATTCCCTGGGCGCGCGCGAGGACGATCGCCCCCTTGACGGAGACACCGGCACGCCGGAGGACGTCGTAGTCCTCCCGCGCTCCGTGGTTCGCGTACACGACGCGCGCGGACACGTCCCCGTCGGGCGACCAGGCGAAGAACGGAATCTCCCGGGGAGCCGCGCCGGAGTACGGGTCGCCGGGGAGCGCGCGCTCTCTGAGATCGAAGGCCCGCACGTCCTCACCCTCCAACGCGAGCGACGCCTCGACGGGCTCCGGCAGGACGGCCTTCTGCTCGTCGATCACGGTCTCGAGGCCGAGGGATCGAAGCGATTCCGCCACCGCCGCCGCCACGTCGCGCTGCGCGGGCGTTCCCGCACGGTGCGGAACGCGGGCGAGCGTGTCGACCGTCTTCTCGATCCGGCGGGCGTCCACGAGATCTCCCAGCCGCGCGGCGCGATTCGCGAGCGGGTCCCTCACCCCGCAGGCGACGAGCGATGGGAGCAGGAGCACCGCAGCGACGCGCGGACGGCGCGTCACTGTCCGCGCGACGCCCCCGGCGTGGGTCGCGGGGCACGCCTCCCTCCGCCCGCGAGGAGATTCGCGAGGACGAGCTGCTCGCGTGCGCGAGAGAAAGAGGCCGCCAGGAGATCGATCTCCCGGGCGGCCGCCACCCGGTCTCCCCTGCTCACGGCCTCTTCGACGGCGGGGAGGCCCTCGGGGGTGCAGCCCGTTTCGAGGGACGGACCGTAGAGCCGGCACCCGCGGCCGAAGGCGCCGCCCGCGGTCCCGAAGGCCCCGAGCGCGAGAGACACGCTGCGGTCGAAGCGCGCGGCGTCCTTCCCCGGCCCCTGGGACGCCCGCACGCGCGCGTCCCAGTCCCGCGCCCCGGCTTCGAATCCTTCGATCCGCGCGGAGAGAGTCTTCGCCGCCTGGGGCATCCAGCCCATCGAGCCCGGGTGGCGGGCCTGGATCTCGCGGACCTCGCGCACCGTGAACTCCGCGATCTCGACGAAACGCAACGGGAAGAATCGCGGTGTCGCGAGCACGCCCGCATAGAGCGCGACGACGCGTGCGAGAGCCGACGTGCGCCTGAATCCCGGGTCGCCGAAGCGCGTGAGCCAGGCGGAGGTGTCGTAGAGCGTGTGATAGCTGCCGTACCAGCGGCCGAATCCCAGTTCCGCGACGGGCGTCGCGCTGAATCCCAGGAAAGGTGCGGCGTCGCTCGAGAATCCGGGCAGGCCGGGAATTCCCGAGCTCGCCTGCAGCGTCTTTCCCGTGTCGGGATCGGCGACGAGTGCGAGAACCTCGGCGAGCGGCGCATGCAGGCCGGGTGTCGCCGTGACGTAGAGGTCGTTCGCGCGCACGGCCGAGTCGACGTTGAGAAACGCGAGAGCCGGCAGCTCCGAACCGTTCAGGCGAGGCTCGAGCCAACGCGTCGACCCCAGCATGCCGAACTCTTCTCCGTCGAAGAACGCGAAGACGACGGGACGCGAAGGGACCCACCCGCGGCCCGCGAGCGTCGCGAGAACGGTCGCGACCTCGAGCACCGCCGCCGTCCCGGACGACGGGTCGACCGCGCCGTATACCCAGGCGTCGAGGTGGCTCCCGATCAGCACCGGCGCCGACTTCGGGTCGGCTCCCGGTATCGTTGCGAGGACGTTGCGAAGGGACGCGCGCGTCGTTTTCCCGCGCACCACCATCCGCGCGCGCGCGGGTCCCGGGCCGAGGGAGTACGGCGCGTCGAGGAGGCCCTTCCAGCTCGCGGGGGGCGCGGGCCCTCCAATCCCGCGGAGAAGAACCTCGGCGACGTCCTGGGAGATCGCGAGCGCGGGGATCTTCGGAAGCGTATCCACCCCGGCGGCCCTCGAGCGGGCGGGGTCGCCCGGGCGGAGAAAATACTTTAGGAGCGTCCCCCGGGACGCCGCCCAGCGGTTCGTCGAAGGCCCGGCGGGGTACGCGGGCTTCACGATGCCCTGGTCCCTCGGCTCCACGTAGATCAGGAGACCGGCCGCACCCGCCCTCTCCGCCGCGAGGACTTTCATTCCGCGGCAGACGCCCTGCGCCTTCACGAGCGCGATCTTTCCGCGAACCTCGACGCCCGCTTTACGGAGCGCGGCGAAATCCGACGGACCGCCAAAACCGGCGTAGACGAGGGGCGCCTCCACGTCACCGTCGGGCGCGTAGGCGAGGAACGGCAGCTCGTCCTTCGCGATTGCGGTGTCCGGGTCCTCCGCGAAGGCACGCTCGTGGAGGTCGAAGGTCTTCGCGGCCGGCTTCGTCAGCGCGAGAGAGAGCGCGACGGGCTCCCAGAGGTCGACCTCGTGGACGTCGCTCCATGGCTTGAGCCCGGCGGCCGTCAGTCGGCGCGCGACTTCGTCCGCGACCGCCGCGTTAGCGGGCGTCCCGGCGCGATGGGGACGCCGCGCGAGGAGACCCGCGGTCTCACCGACGCGCTTCTCCTCCACGAGGCGGGCGACGTCGCCGGCGAAGCGGGAGAGAAAGGACCGCCTCCCCCGGAGGAAGAGGGCACCGGCAACGAGAATCGCGAGTGCCGCGACGACGGCCGCGACCACGGTGACGCGTCGAATCTCGATGTCCTCCGTCTCTCGTTCTCATGTTAGCAGGGGCTCTCCTACGCTCCCCCGAGGAGCTCGCTCGGTGGACCGCCGTCGCGCGGAAGCTCGACTGCGCCCTCCTCCTCGACGAGGGAGATGGTGGCGGCGGCGCGGAACGCGGTCAGACGAGACGCATGAGGAGGCTCGCGTTCGTTCCGCCGAACCCAAAGGAGTTCGAAAGCGCGACGGGCAGCTTCCGCTCACGCGCCGTGTTCGGCGTGTAGTCGAGGTCGCAGTCGGGGTCGGGCGTGTGATAGTTGATCGTCGGTGGGATCACGCCGTGGCGCATCGCGAGCGCGAGGACGCCGGCCTCGAAGCCGCCGGCCGCCCCGAGAAGGTGACCGGTCATGGATTTCGTCGAGGAGACGGACAGGCTCTTCACGTGTTCCCCGAAAACCCGCTTGATCGCGATCGTCTCGATCCGATCGCCATGCGGGGTGGACGTACCGTGCGCGTTGACGTACGCGACGTCCGCGGGGTTCACGCCCGCGTCGAGGAGCGTGTTGCGCATGACGCGGAACGGGCCGTCGCCGTCCTCCGAGGGAGCCGAGATGTGGTACGCGTCGCCGGACATGCCGTAGCCCGCGAGCTCGGCGTAGATGACCGCGCCCCGCGCCTTCGCGAGAGCCATGTCCTCGAGCACGAGAATGCCGGCGCCTTCACCGAGGACGAAGCCGTCGCGGTCCTTGTCCCAGGGGCGCGACGCCGACTTCGGGTCGTCGTTCCGCGTCGAGAGCGCGCGCATCGCCGAGAAGCCTCCGACGGCGAGAGGCGTGATGACCGCTTCCGAGCCTCCCGCGATCATCGCGTCGGCGTCCCCTCGCCGGATGACGTTCGCAGCGTCCCCGATCGCGTGGGCGGACGTAGCGCACGCGGTCGCCGTGGCGGAGTTCGGGCCCTTCGCGCCCGTCTGGATCGAGACGAGGCCGGAGCACATGTTCACGATGAGTCCCGGAATGAAGAACGGGCTGATCCGCCGCGGCCCCTTCTCGAGGACGGTCCGGTACGTCTCCTCGATGAGCGGAAGGCCTCCGATCCCCGAGCCGATGCAGACCCCAACGCGCTCGGCGTTCTCCGGCGTGACCGTGAGACCCGAGTCGGTCATCGCTTCTTTCGCGGCCGCCACGGCATAGTGGATGAACGTATCGAACTTCTTGATTTCCTTCTTCTCGAGGTACGCGCCCGGGTCGAAGCCCCGCACCTCGCCGGCGATCCGGCACGCGTGGTCCGACGCGTCAAAGCGCGTGATCGCCCCGATACCGGAGACGCCGGCCGTGAGGCTCGACCAGTTTTCCTTCGCCGTGAGACCCACGGGCGAGACGAGCCCCACGCCCGTCACCGCAACGCGGCGCCGGCCGCGGCCGTCCAGCAGAGAGGCGGGATTGGCGGACACGCGTTCGAAGGATCCCGGGGTCAGGCGGGCTTCGCGTGCGATTCGATATAGGTCACGGCGTCCTTGACCCGCTGGATCTTCTCGGCATCTTCATCCGGGATCTCGATGCCGAACGCCTCCTCGAAGGCCATGACGAGCTCGACCGTGTCGAGGGAATCCGCACCGAGGTCGTCCACGAACGAGGCATCGGGCTTCACCTCGTCCGCCTGGACGCCGAGCTGCTCCACGATGATTCCCTTGACCTTCTCTTCAACCGAATCAGCCATCTGAGATCCTCCGAAAATTCTGTCGTCTTGAAGACGCGCATTCTAATTCAAGCGTGCGGAGTCTATCCGATGGAGACCTCTGCCGATCTGAAGGACGATTCCAGGGTTTCCTCCCCGCCTATCGGCGCGAGCGTGGCGGGTACCCGAGACTCTTCCCGGCGCCAGCCACCCAGGAACTAGCCGTGGCGCGCCGGGCGGCGGCAGCCCTGAGACAGCTAAAACGTAGTACAATTTTGACCGTGCGCTTCGTCTGGCATCGGGAAAACACCGAGCACGTCGCGCGTCATGGGCTGAGCCCGCGGGAAGTGGAGGCCGTGTTTGGCGCGAAAGATCTCGGAATTGCGGCATCCGGCAGGCGCGGACGGTGGATCGCCGAGGGTACCGTCGCGGGGCGCGCGCTCCGCGTCGCGTTCACGCTGAGCGGACCGGACGAGGCGCACGTCATCACGGCGTATCCGATCGGACGAAGGAGGCGGCGGACATGAGAGAGAACGAGAAACGATCGCGGAAGACCTACCGCTCGCTCGCCGAGCTGCCGAAGACGTTCGTACCGCTCGAGGAGGCCAAGCTCACCCAGGCGAAGGACGCGGCGTGGATCGAGAAGCGATTCGGGCCCGAGGTCGCGCAAATCACGCGCCGCGGCCGGCCGCCTAAGGGCGCGAAGGTCGAGCCGGGAAGAGTTCGGTCGCTCCGCATTTCAGACTCGACGTGGCGCGCGTTGCAAAGGCAAGCGAAGGCTTCGGGGCTCTCGACGAACACCGCGGTGAGGCTCGCCGTGCTGTCGTGGACGGAGCACTCAGCAGAGCGTAGATAAGCGCCCTATCCGATGTAGAGCCCCCCGCTCACGTTGAGGCAGGTTCCCGTCACGTAGGCGGCCGCCTCGGACGCGAGGTAGACCACCGCTCCCGCCACGTCTTCCGCGGTCCCGAGCCGTCCGAGCACGATTTCGCCCACGAGCGCCTTCTTCTGCTCGTCGTTCAGGACGTCCGTCATCGGTGTCTCGACGTAGCCCGGGGCGACGGCGTTCACCGTGATTCCCCGCGAGCCGATCTCGCGCGCGAGCGCCTTCGTGAACCCGACGACGCCGGCCTTCGCCGCGGCGTAGTTCGTCTGGCCGGGGTTGCCCATGAGACCCACGACCGACGTGATGTTCACGATCCTCCCCGCGACGCGTTTCTTGATCATGATCTTCGACGCCTCCTGCGCGCACAGGAAGACGCCCGTCAGATCGGTCGCCATGACCCTGTCCCACGAGTCCTTCGACATTCGGAGGATGAGGCCGTCGTCCGTGATACCGGCGTTGTTCACGAGGACGTCGAGCTTGCCGTGCTTCTCGACCACGGCCTTGAATGCCGCCGAGACGGACGCCGGGTCGGCGACGTCGAGGCGAAGAGCCTCCGCCTTTCCCCCGCCGGAAACGATGGACTGTGCGACGGCGGCCTTCTCCTCGCCGCGAGCCGCCACGACGACGTGGGCGCCGGCCGCGGCGAGCGCCCGCGCGATCGCCTCCCCGATGCCCTGCGAGCCTCCCGTGACGAGAGCGATCTTCCCCGAGAGCGAGAACGAAACGGCCATCTACTGTCCCCTTCGCGGTCAGTCTTCTATCAGATCCGCGGCGATCGCGCCCGACGCCGACAGAAAGTCGTCGCCCCGGAGCGCGACCTGGACTCCCCGGCGGCCCGCCGAGCAGACGAGCCGCTCGCGGCCGCGCGCGCTCTCGTGGACGTAGAGGGGAAACGCCCTGCGCATTCCGAAGGGCGAGCACCTCGTAGGGCGTCCTCTTCGAATCGAGGACGCGCGTCGCGTTCGTCGTGAGCGGCGCCGTCACGTCAGGGGGCGAAAGAGGCGAGTGCGGGCGCGGTCGACGTCGTCTTCACGGGCCAGTCCTTCGCGATGCGCTTGGCGAGTCCCTGGAGCACGGCGCCCGGCCCGCACTCGACCGCGGAGGGCGTGAGCGCTGCGAGGCGCGTGACGGACTCGACCCAGCGGACCGGCGAGCAGACCTGACGCAGGAGAGACGCACGCGCGACCTCGGGATCGACCGTTTCGAGGGCGTCGACGTTCGTCACGACCGGAATCGCGAGCGGGCGGAAGGAGGCGGCCGAGAGGAACGGGGCGAGCTTTTCTTCCGCGGGCTTCATGAGGGCGCAGTGAAAGGGGGCGGAGACGGGCAGGGGAAGGACGCGTCGCGCGCCCTTCCCTTTCAGGATCTCCCCCGCCTTCGCGACGGCGGCGACCGTGCCAGCGATGACCGTCTGCTCCGGCGAGTTGAAGTTCGCGGCCGAGCAGGCCTCGCCGGTCGCGGCCGCGGCTTCCGCGCACGCCTCGGCGATCGCCCCGGGCGGAAATCCGATGACGGCCGACATCGCGCCCTCGCCGGCGGGCACGGCCTCCTGCATGAAGAGGCCGCGGCGCCTCACGAGAACCACGGCGTCCTCGAGCGTCAGCGCGCCCGCCGCGACGAGGGCCGCGTACTCGCCGAGCGAGTGGCCGGCCGCGACCGTCGGAACGATCCCGCGGACCCTCAGGATCTCGAGGACGGCGACGGCGTGCGTCACGATGGCGGGCTGCGTGACGGCCGTCTGCCTGAGGTCCTCGTCGCTGCCGTCCCACGAGACGGCCGAGATCGAAAGGCCGAACGGCGCGAGGGCGGCATCCGCGCGGTCGTACACGCGCCGCGCCTCGGGGAACGCCTCCGCGAGGTCCTTCCCCATTCCCGCGAACTGCGAGCCCTGTCCGGGAAAGAGGAAAGCGAGGCTCACAGCGATACTCGAGCTACCAGCGGACGAGCGCGGCGCCCCAGGTAAGGCCCCCGCCGAACGCCGTGATGAGGATGAGCTCCCCGCGCTTCAGCCGCCCGTCCCGCGCGTACTCGTCGAGCGCGATCGGGATCGACGCCGCGCTCGTATTCCCGTACCGCGCGATGTTGTTCATGCACCGCTCGGGAGGGATCTGAAGGCGCTCGGCCGTGGCCGTGAGGATCCGTTCGTTCGCCTGGTGCGGCACGAGCCAGTTCACGTCCTCGGTCGTGAAGCCGCTCTCGGCAAGAACCTCCTTGCAGACCTCGACCATCGACCGGATCGCGACCTTGAACGTCTCGCCGCCCTTCATCTGGATGAACATGAGGCGGCCATCCATCGTCTCGGGGCGGTTCGGCGGAAAATTCGAGCCTCCGCCGGGCATCGAGATGAACTGCGCGCCCTCGCCGTCGGAGCGAATCGATGTCGAGAGGACGCCGTGATCGGACTTCGTGGCCTTGAGGACGGTGGCGCCCGCGCCGTCCCCGAAGAGCACGCACGTGGACCGGTCGGCGTAGTCCACGAACCGCGTCAGGAACTCGGCGCCCACGAGGAGGATGTTCTTCGCCTTGCCCGACTGGATGAGCCCGTCCGCGACGTGCAGGCCGTACAGCCAGCCCGAGCACGCCGCGTTCAAGTCGAAAGCCGCGGCCTTCTTCGCGCCGAGCTTGAACTGGACGACCGGGGCCGCGCCCGGAATCGGGTGGTCGGGCGTACAGGTCGCGAGGATCACGGCGTCGAGCTCTCCGGGCTCGATCTCCGCCTGCTCGAGCGCCGGAATCGCCGCCCGCACGCAGAAATCCGACAGAACGTCGCCCGGGCCGGCGACCCGCCGCTCGCGGATGCCTGTCCGGGACGTGATCCATTCGTCCGACGTGTCCACCATCCTCGTCAAGTCGGCGTTCGTCAGGACCCTGTCGGGAACGGCGCGGCCGGTGCCGGCGATCGTGGCGTGAAACATCGTTCCTCCCTGGTGCGGAGCAGGGATGTTACCGGGAGAGCGGCGGCGGCGCGAACGTGAGCGCGCGCTCGCGGATTTTCTCGGGGATTCCGCGCTTCACGAAGTCGTCGGCGGCGCGGATCGCGTTGCGGACCGCTTTCGCGTTCGAGCGGCCGTGCCCGATGAAGCACGCGCCGTTCACCCCGAGCAGCGGGGCGCCGCCGTACTCGCTGTAGTCGAGACGCTTCTTGAACGAGCGGAACGCGTCTTTCGAGAGCAGGAACCCCATCGAGGCCTGGAGGCTGCGCGTTATCTCCTGCTTGAGCGCCTCTTCGACGAGGTGGGCGAGGCTCTCGGACACCTTGAGGATGACGTTCCCCGTGAAACCGTCCGTGACGATGACGTCGACGTCGCCCCCGTAGACGTCGCGCCCTTCGACGTTCCCGATGAACCGGAGCCCCGATTCCTTCAGGAGCCGGAACGATTCCTTGACGATGTCGGTGCCTTTGCCCTCTTCCTCGCCGACGGACATGAGGCCGATCTTCGGCTTCTCGATGCCGAGGACCTCCTGCGCGAAGAAGTGCCCCATGAGGGCGAACTCGCGGTAGTGCTCCGGCCGGCAGTCGACGTTCGCGCCGATGTCGAGGAGCACGCGCTTGCGGTCGAGGCCCGGGAGCACGGTGGCGAGAGCCGGCCGGTCGATGCCTTCGACGACGCCCATGATCATCTTCGCGACGACCATCGCGGCTCCCGTGTGCCCCGCGGTGAACATTCCCTTCGCGCGACCGTCGCGCACGCACTCGGCGGCAATCCGGATCGACGCGCGCCGCTTCTTGCGGATCGGGGTGATGGCGGGCTCGTCGAAGAGCACGATCTCGTCGGCTTCCACGACGCCGACGCGGCTCCCGCCGTAGCCGGTCCTGTCGAGCTCTGCTTCGATCTCGCGCCGCCTGCCGACGAGGAGCGTGTCGAGACCGAAGTCGACCGCGGCCGCGACAGCACCTTCCACGTTGACGCGGGGGGCGTAGTCACCCCCCATGGCGTCGACGGCGATCGTCAAGTCAGGCCTTCTCGGCTCCGCTCATGACCTCGCGCCCCTTGTAGTGGCCGCAGGCCGGGCACACGCGGTGCGGAAGCTTTTCCGTCCCGCAGCTCGTGCACTTCGACGTCTGCTTGGGTTTCAGGAAGTCGTGAGCGCGGCGCAGGTCGCGACGCGTCTTGCTGTGGCGATGTTTTGGATTCGGCATGGCGGTCTCCTGTGGCGGTCACACGCTGCGGGGGCGAGGACGAGGCGTCGTAGGTTCAGTGTTCGGGTTCGAGAAGGCTTCGGAGCGTCTTCCAGCGTTCGTCCGCGGGAGGCCGGCACGCGCACGGCGAAACGTTGCGGTCGGCGCCGCACATCGGACAGAGGCCGCGGCAGTCGTCCCGGCAGAGGGCCTTCAGGGGAAGCTCGAGCTGTACCTGCTCCTCGACGAGGGGGTCGAAGGGCACGACGAGGTCGTCGTAGTACAGGACGTCGAGATCCTCCGGCGACAACTCGAGGCCGTCTTCCGGATCGCCGCTGGCCTTCTCCGGCCGGTCGGCCTTCTCGGGCTTGTCGGGCCTGTCGCTCTTCTCGGCCTCCCGCGCCTTCTCGTGCGCGGGAGCGAAGACCCAGCAGGCCTCGCTCGAGCGGCGGAAAGGGACCGGGGCGAGGCACCGCGCGCACGCCGTGACGCCGTCGAAGACCACGCAGCCGTTCAGGATGAAACCGGGCTCCTGGCGCTCGAGACGTCCCGTGAAGGAAACGTGGGAGAGCGAAACGAGCTCCGGTCGCGCCAGAGCGTCGGCTGGAAAGTCGAACTGATGAGAAAGATCAATCGGCTCGTCGAAAGCCGCTTCGAGGTTCAGATCCATGGAAAAAGGCTCCCCCTAAACGAAGAGGAGCCGCGGAATATAACATGGATGCATGCGCATCGCCGTCGACGCGCGCCCGCTCGAGGAGCGCCCGACCGGCGTTGGACGCTATCTCGACGGGCTGCTCTCCGCATGGCTCGAGGCCAGGCCGGGGGACGATTTCGTCCTTCTGTCCCCGCGCGCGGTCCACATGCCCCGCCGCCTGGCCGGCCGGGTGACCGTTTTCCCCACTCCAGCCCTGCCGGGAACGCCGTGGCTCCAGGTCGCCGCCGGCAGGGCTGCCCGGCGCTCCGGCGCGGACGCGTTCCTCGGAAGCCTCGGGATCCTTCCGCTCGCGGGCTCCCTCCCGGGCGTCGCGGTCGTACACGATCTCACCCCGCTCCTCTTTCCAGGGTGGCACTCCCTGAAGAACCGCGTCGGCTTCGTTCCCTTCATCGGGGCGACGGTCCGAAAGGCCCGGAGAATCGCCGCGGTGTCGGAAGCCACCCGGCGCGACCTCGTGGCCGCGTTCCCGGATGCGGACGGCAAGACGTTCGTCGTTCACAACGGAGTGAAAAAAGAGGATCCCGGCGCGGGCGTCGCGGGCCCGCGCGGAGGACGGCCGTACGTTCTCTACGTGGGGACGATCGAACCGCGTAAGAACGTCGCGCGCCTCGTCGCGGCTATGGAGACGATCTGGGATCGCCGCCCCGAGTTCCCCGACCTCGTGCTGGCGGGCGGGGACGGGTGGGGAATGAAAGGCTTCGCGGAGAGCCTCGCCCTCTCGAGGCACGCGTCACGCATCGCGCTCGCGGGATATCTCGGCGACGGAGAGCGGGCGCTCTGGCTCGAGCATGCGAGGGTCTTCGCGTATCCGAGCCTCTACGAGGGCTTCGGGCTCCCGCCCCTCGAGGCGATGTCGTACGGCACGCCGGCGGTCGGCTCGTCGGCTTCGTCGCTGCCCGAGGTGATGGGCGAAGCCGGACTCCTGCCTGATCCCACGAGCGTTTCCTCGATCGCGAGCGCGCTCGAGCGCGCCCACGACGACGAGGACTTCCGCCGCCGCGCCCGCGTCGAGGGCCCGGCGCGCGCCGCGGGCTTCACGTGGGACGCCGCCGCGAGGAAGATGCGCGTCCTCTTCGAGGAAGCGCTCGCGTGAGCGTGCGAAGACGCCGCATCCTTCTCGACGCCCGCAAGGCGCGCGACTTCGGGATCGGAACCTATATCCGCGGCCTCCTCGGGGGCCTCTCACGTCTCGACGCGTTCGATCTCGGCGCGCTCGTTCTGCCGGGCGACGAAGGGCTCCTGCCGCCCGGCGTGACGCCGCGAGCGTGCGGCGCGTCCCACTACTCTGCCGGGGAGCTCATCGCCGTGCGACTCGCGATCGGGTCGATCGCGCCCGATCTCTTTCACGCGCCCCACTACGTCGTGCCGTTCTTTCCCCCGCGCGCCACCGTGGTCACGATCCACGACCTCATGCACGTGAACCGGCCCGAGCACGCGGCGCTCGCAAAACGCGCTTACGCGCGCTGGATGGTCGGGCGCGCGCTGCGGCTCTCGGCGCGCGTCATTGCGGTCTCCGAGGCGACGAGGAATGAGACTCTTGCTTTCGGGCCCGCGCACTCGAGCAAGGTCGTCGTGATTCCAAATGGCGTAAGAGAGGATTTCTTCGAAAGCGGAAGGGGGGAAGGAGAATCCTCCCGCTATCTTCTCTTCCTCGGGAACGACAAGCGGCACAAGAACCTCGACGGTCTGCTGCGCGCGTGGCCGCTCGTGCGCGCGTCGCATCCCGCGCTGTCGCTCATCCTCGCGGGAGTGGCGCCCGGCCGAGGGCTGCCGGAAGGCGCCTCGGCTCTCGGCTGGGTACCCGATGCGGAGCTGCCCGCACTCGTGGCAGGCGCGCGCGCGCTCGTCCTCCCCTCCTTCGCCGAAGGCTTCGGCCTCCCCGTTCTCGAGGCGCAGGCGGCAGGGACGCCCGTCGCCTGCTCGGACATCCCGGCGCTTCGGGAGGCCGCGGGCGTCGCGGCGGTGTTCTTCGATCCCCACGACACCGCGTCCATCGGGAACGAATTGAATGCTTTGCTCGAAAATGAAGAGAAGAGGGGATTTCTTAGAAAAGCGGGAAGGGAGCGCGCCGCGGCGTTCACGTGGCGGGCGGTGGCGGAGCGAACGGCAACGGTGTACGAAGATGTTCTTTCCTCTTCCCCTTTCAAAGAAAAAGCTCCTTCTGAAAAGCCGGGGCGCTTGTCGTGAGGGTCGCGCTCGTCCACGACTGGCTGACCGGGACCCGCGGCGGCGAGAAGGTGCTGCTGGAGCTCGTGCGCATGTTCCCCGCCGCGCCCGTCTTCACGCTCTTCCACTTCCCGCGCTCGCAAGCCGCGGAGATCGAGGCGGCGGAGATACGGACGACGTTCCTCCAGAGGCTCGTCTCGCCTTCTTCCGACTACCGGAAGCTTCTCCCGCTCTTCTTCGTCGCCGCCGAGACATGGGACCTCGCGGGCTTCGACCTCGTGATCTCGACCTCCCACTGCGTCGCCAAGAACGCCCGGAAGGACGTGCACGCGTTCCACCTCTGCTACTGCCACACTCCCGTCCGCTACCTGCACGACCAGTTCGACGACTACTTCAGGAACCGGTCTGCGATCGTGACGAATGCGGCGCGGCTCGTGCGGAGCCCCCTCAGGGCCTGGGACCGCGCGGCCCTGCCCCGCGTGGACGCGTTCCTCGCAAATTCCGAGAACGTGAAGGAGCGCATCGCACGCCTCTGGGGCCGCGACTCGGCCGTCGTCTTTCCCCCCGTCGACACCGGCTTCTACACTCCGCCTCCGCCCGGAACGACCCGGAAGGGGCTCCTCGTCGTCTCGGCGCTCGTGCCGTACAAGCGCCTCGAGGATGCGATCGACGCCGCGAATGGCCGCCGGCTCCCTCTCACGATCGCGGGCTTCGGGCCCGAGCGCGCGCGCCTTACAGCAAGAGCCGGTGAGACGGTGCGATTCCTCGACACTCCCAACGACGAGATGCTGCGCGCGTGCTACCGGACCGCCGAGGCCGTCCTGATGCCCGGAGAGGAAGACTTCGGGATCGTGCCGGTCGAGGCCCAGGCCTGCGGCGCCCCCGTCGTGGCGCTGGGCCGGGGCGGCGCGCGCGAGACCGTCCGGGACGGAGAGACGGGCGTCCTCTACGAGGCCCCGGGCGCCGCAGGGCTCTTGACCGCTCTCGACCGCCTGCGCGGCCTCACGCTCGACCCCGCCCTCCTGGCCCGGAATGCCGCACGCTTCTCACCGGTCGCGTTCCGGAGCCGCTTCCTCGCCGCCCTCGCGGCCGCGCGCAGCCGCCCCGAAAAGGAGTCCGAGGACGTTAGAATCAGCGGTCCGGAGTCCGTTTGATCCGCCGTCAGACCCGCCGCCTCCAGGCCCTGTTCGTGGCCGCCGACGTCCTCGCGACCGTGCTCGCGCTGGGCGCGGCGTGGCTCATCCGTTTCGAATCGGTGTGGCCGACGCCGAAGGGCGCACAACCGTTCGAGAATTATCTCGCGTTCATCCCGATCCTCGTCGTGATCTGGCCGGTCGTCTTCTACTTCCACCGCCTCTACCAGATCCGGCGGGACCGTTCGACGATCGACGAAGTCCTCGCCGTCATCGTCGCGGCGTCCCTCGGCACGATCCTCCTCGTCGGCCTTCTGTCGTTCTGGCGCGGCTTCACGTACACGAGCCGCCAGCTGCTCGTCCTCTTCCTGTTCCTGGACGTCGTCCTCGTCTGCTTCGTGCGGTTCGGAATCCGGAAGTACTTGGAGATGATGTGGTCGACGGGCGCCGGTGTGCGCCGGACGCTCATCGTGGGCGCGGGACACACGGGGCGCGCGCTCGCCGACAAGCTGCTCGACCATCCCGCGACCGGCCTCAAACCCGTGGGCTTCGCGGACGACGACCCCGCGAAGCGCGAGGACGGCTATCGGGGCCTTGCGGTCCTCGGCCTCACCTCGGAGGTCACGGCGTTGATCCGGGCCCACGAGGTCGATACGGTCTTCCTCGCTCTGCCCGTCGAGGCCCACCGCACGATGCTCACGATCCTCAAGGACGTGGGCAACGAGATGGTCGACCTGAAGGTCGTGCCCGACCTTTTCCAGTACGTGACCTTCAAGGCCGGCGTCGAGGACTTCGACGGTATGCCGGTCATCAACCTGACCCAGATGCCGCTCGAGGGCTGGAACTCCCTCGTGAAGCGCACGATGGACGTCGCCCTGTCCGCGCTCGGACTCGTCGCGATCGCGATCCTGTTCCCCGTCATCGCGCTCGCGATCTGGCTGGAGGACCGGGGGCCGATCTTCTACGCGCAGGAGCGCATGGGGCTCGACGGGCGCCTCTTCCGGATGCTGAAATTCCGATCGATGCGGGTGGACGCCGAGGACGACGGCGCCCGCTGGACCGAGGAGAACGACCCGCGCAGGACGCGCGTGGGAACGTTCCTTCGGAAGACCTCGCTCGACGAGCTGCCCCAGCTCATCAACGTCTTCACGGGCGAGATGTCCCTCGTGGGGCCGCGCCCGGAGCGGCCGGAGTTCGTGAGCACGTTCAAGGAGAAGTTTCCCCAGTACATGCTCCGGCACCGGGTGCGCGCCGGAATCACGGGCTGGGCGCAGGTACACGGGTGGCGCGGCAATACGAGCCTCAGCAAGCGCATCGAGTACGACCTCTACTACATCGAGAACTGGTCGGTCGGCCTCGACGTCAAGATCCTGTGGCTCACGGTCAAGTGGGGCTTCACCCACAAGAACGCGTACTGACCCGGCCTCAGATCACGAGCGGGCGTCCCGCCTTGAGCCGCATTGCGGCCCCCTCGAGGAGCTCGGCGTGCTCGCGCTCCTCGGCCTCGAGCTCGCGGTAGAGGCGCCACTCCGGCGACGCCTCGGAGAACTTGCGCCCGGTCTCGAGGAAGAATCGGCCCGCGCGCTTCTCGAGCTGGACGGCGAGACGCAGCAGAGCGACGCCGTCGGCGGTCGCCGAGGGCTCGCTGCCCGAGAAGACCGCGAGCTGGGCCGGGGAGGGACCCGCGCCCGAGAGATCCGGCGCGTCGAGGTGGTAGCGGCGAGCGAGGATCTCCATGTGCTCGCGCTCCATGTCCGAGAGCCGCGTGAAGAGCTCGACGACCTCCGGCTCGGCGCCGGCTTTCTTCATGGCCTTCGCCCCGTTCGCGTAAAACAGGACGCCGCCGATCTCGATCTCGTAGGCCTTCCGGACAGCCTCGGCGAGCGCGCCCTCGGGGGCCGCGATCTCCGCGCGCGTCTCGAAGGCGCCGCCGCAGTATGGGCAGAGACCGTACGGGAACGCGAAGCCCTCGGACACCTTGTGGCAGGACGTGCACTGGAACGTGAGGCGCTCACCCGCGCAGCAGACGTAGTCCTCACCCGCCTCGATCGGCCGGCGGCACTTCTTGCAGACGTTCTCGTCGGGCGCGGCCACGGCCGGGATCTTCGAGTCCTCTCGGATCACGGGAGGCCAGACGCGGTTCCCGAGATAGGAGCGGATCGCGCGCGCCGCACGCCGGCCCGCGCCGAGCGCGAGGATGACGGTGGCGCCGCCGGTGACGATGTCGCCGCCCGCGAAGACGCCGGGGATGTTCGCGGCCTGGGTCGTCTCGTCGACGTTGATGTAGCCCTCTCCGCGCACATCGAGGCCGGGAGTGGACCGCGCGATGACGGGGTTCGCGCGCGTGCCGAGCGCGTAGATGACCGTGTCGCACTCGAATGTCTCGGTCTCGCCGGGAACGACGACGGGGCGTCGCCGGCCGGAGGCGTCCGGAGGCCCGAGCTCCATCTTCTGGCAGACGAGCGCCTTCACGCCGCCCTTCTCGTCCGTGACGATCTCGGTCGGGCTCCTCAGCCAGTGAAACGTGATGCCCTCTTCCTCGGCGTGGCGGAGCTCCTCGATGCGCGCGGGAGCCTCGGCCTTCGTGCGCCGGTAGACGCAGCGGACCTCCGCGGCGCCGAGCCGCCTGGAGACGCGCAGGCAGTCCATCGCGGTGTTGCCCGCGCCGATGACGACGATCTTCTGCCCGAGCGTGACGGGCGTGTCCTCGTAGGGGAAGTTGTCGCCGCCCATGAGGTTCACGCGCGTCAGGAACTCGTTCGCGCTGTAGACCTGCCCCGCGAACTCGCCGGGGATGCCGAGGAACGCGGGCGCGCCCGCGCCCGTGCCCACGAAGACGGCGTCGAACTTCTGCTCCGAGAGAAGCTGCGGAATCGTGAACGTCTTACCGATGACCTTGTTCGTCTCGAAGCGCACGCCCATGTCCTCGAGCTGCTTCACCTCGCGGTCGATGATGTTGCGCGGCAGCCGGAAGGACGGGATCCCGTACCTCAGGACGCCGCCGATGATGTGCAGCGCCTCGAAGATCGTCACGTCGGCGCCGTCGCGCGCGAGGTCGCCCGCGCAGGCGAGGCCGGCCGGGCCGGAGCCCACGACCGCGACCCTGCCGATCCGCTCCGCAATGGGCGCGGGCGGTGCGGTAACGGGCGCGTGGTCGCCCACGAAGCGCTCGAGCCGGCCGATCGCGACCGATTCCATCGTCTTCGTTTTCGTGAGGATGCACAGCGCTTCGCACTGGCTCTCCTGCGGGCAGACGCGGCCGCACACGGAGGGAAAGTGGTTGTTCTCGCGGATGGCCGCAGCGGCGCCGCCGAGGTCGCGCACGAGGAGGTGGCGGATGAAGCGCGGGATGTCGATCGCGACCGGACAACCCTGCACGCAGGTGGGCCGGAGGCACTGAATGCAGCGCTCGGCTTCCGTCAGCGCGTCGGCCATCGTGTAGCCGAGGTTCACTTCGAGGAAGTTGTGCGCGCGCTCGTCGGCGTTCCGCTCGGCCATGTGCACCGCGTGCGGCGCGACGTCCTTGAGCTTCTTGTAGTTGCGCTTCTCGTCCTCGAAGAGCTGTTTCTCCATGTTGCAGGTGTGGGCGAAATCCTCGTTCGCACGCGTCTCCTGCGACTTGAAGCGCTGCTGCCGCAGCATGAGCTCCCCAAAGTCGATCTTGTGCGCATCGAAGTCGGGACCCTCGACGCACGCGAACTTGATCACGCCGTCCACGCTCACGCGGCAGGAGCCGCACATGCCGGTCCCGTCCACCATGATCGCGTTCAGGCTGACCGCCGTCGGCACGCCGCGGGGGCGCGTGACCTCCGTGCAGGCCTTCATCATCGGGAGCGGGCCGATCGCCACGACCTCGTCGACCTTCTCCCGCGTCAGGACGTCCTCGAGCGCGGCCGTGACGAAGCCCGGCCGCCCGTACGTGCCATCGTCCGTGCAGACAATCAGCTCGTCGCAGCACTTCGCGAACCGTTCTTCCCAGAATACGAGGTCCTTCGTCCGGAAGCCGATGATTCCCGTCACCCGGTTGCCCGCTTCCTTGAACGCCCGGAGCTGCGGAAACACGGGCGCGACGCCGAGGCCACCCCCGACGAGAACGACGTGGCCGACGTTCTTCACGTGGCTCGGCATGCCGAGAGGCCCCACGAAGTCGAGGAACGAGTCGCCTTCCTTGTAGGCGGCCATCATTTCGCGCGTCGTCTTCCCGATCGCCTGGATGACGATCGTCACGGTGCCCCACTCGCGGTCGTAGTCGGCGACCGTGAGGGGAATCCGCTCTCCTCCTTCGTGGAGGCGAAGCATCACGAAGTGGCCGGGCTCGGCGGCACGGGCCACGTCCGGTGCGTACACGTCCCAGAGAAACGTCGACTCGGAAAACTGGTGGCGGCGAACGATCTGATACATCGAGGGGGATTCTCCGTGTCCCCGGGTCCTTCGGCTATGGTGCAAACCGATCAGGGGCCCGTCCTGGACGGCGGGAGGGCGACCGTCCCGGCCGGGGCGGCCCGCGGCCGGACCTTGAGCAGGCGCGGCACGATGAGGAGCGTCGTGCCGTAAAGAGCGAACGCCCCGAAGAGCGTCGCGGGCCGCCCGGCGCCCATGTCCTGGATGAAGAGCTTGATTCCCGCGGCGGCGAGGATCGGAAGCGAGAGGATCGCCAACGTCGCGAGCCGAGGCCGGCGAGCCGTCCAGGCGGTCACGAGCGCGCCCGCGCAGAGGACGGCCGTGCGAACGAGGGCGAGGCCGGACGGCGTCGACGTGAACGGCGCAAGCCCGACGGCGAGCGCGAGGACGCTGCCGAGCGCGAGGGCGGCGCTCACGAGCGCCGGCCCTCCCCGGAGGACCGGGGCGGCCGGCGCCCCGGCGGCCGCGACGGCGAAGGCGACGAGCGCCGAGATCGCGGCGAAGGCCGCGAGCGCCGTGGCGGAGGGGAATGCGTTTGGCGCGACGACGAACGCGAGCACTTCGCTCTTGAAGAGACCGGACAGAACGGACGAGCCGAAGACGATGCCGCCGGCGAGCCACGCGACCCAGCCACGCCCGTCCCGGGGCGACCGCGCCGACAGCACGATCCCGAGGAGACCCCAGAACACGGCAACGGCCACGCCACCCCAGAGGACTCCGACGGCGACGGTGAGTGCCCCCGCCGGCTGCAGAACGTCCGTCGCCGTCGGTACGAGGCCGCGCGACATTGCGTCGTGCACCGCGCCCGCCGCCGCGACGACCACGAGGACGGCGGCGAACGCGGCGATTCCCACCGGCGAGACGGACGAAAAGCCCTCGGGCGCACCACCGGCGCGGGTCGAGAGCCAGGCGCCGATGGCAAGGGTCGCCGCGGCCGCGATGCCGGGGATCCACTCGATCCGGGCGGCGCCCGGCGCCCGCCGAAGGCCAAGCGTCGCCGCGTAAAGCGCGAGAAGAAAGACGACGAACGTCCCGATCGAACCCGTCGCGACGAACAAGCCGGACGCCGTCGCGACGCTCGCGAGGACGCCGATCCAGACGAGAAACGCCAACCCGGTGAGCAAACCCGACGCACAGAATGCGGCCACCACCGCCGCGAGTGCGAGCGCGGCGACGACCGGCGAAAACGCGGCGAGCCGCGTCGCGGCCTCGCCGACGAGGGGAAACGCGATGAGCGAGGCCGTCAGGCCGTGCGCGCTCGCGCTCGCCCGTTCGCCGCGGGCTCCGGACCGCCACGACGCGCCGATCCAGAAAAAGGCGTACAGGAGGCCGAGGAGTGCGCCGAAAAAGGCGGGCACGCGTCCGTCCTCCGTGATCGCGCGCAGCAGAAACGCGCCGCCGAGGACGAGGAAGCTCCTCCCAAGGAGCGCGAGCACGTTCGCGACCGGTGCGACCTCTTCCACCGTCCCGGAGGCCGCGGGGGTCACGAGCGGACGCGGGACGACCACCGCGGGCGCGGCGGGAGCCGCAAGCGGCGGCGTCGTCATACCCTCGAGCGACTCGAGACGCGCGGAGACGTCTCTCAGCGCACCCTCGAGGAGCGCCACGCGGCCTTCCAGATCGACACGCCGGCCGTCCATTGCGGTCTTCCGTCAGCCGGCGCGCGTCTCCGTCCGCACGCGCACCGTCACCGCCGGTCGACCTGCCTGATCTTCAGGTAGAGCAGCGCCGCGAAGAGCGAGATGAGGCCGCTCGCCAGGATCAGGCCGTTCCGCCGAAAGCGGTACTCCTTCCAGCCGGACCGGGCGCCTTCGCGGAGCTGTGCGAGAGCCTTCTCGGTCTCCTCGGAATTGCGCGTGAAATCGCTGCGGTCGAAGGTGTGGATCCCGAGCCGCGTCTTGCGGAGAGCGTCCGTCACGCTGCTGGACTGGAACCTGAGATCGTCGACGTCGAAACCGCGCTCGGCGAGGCGATCGACGTCCTTCGTCAGGGTTTCGTGGGATTCGCGGAGTGACGTGATCGACGAATAGAAGTACCGCGCCGTCTCGTCGCACTTCGGCTGCCCGTACTTCGCGTGGCAGGCGTGGCAGAGGCCCTTCGGGTCGTCGGAAAGCATCTCGTCGGTGGGCTGCGCGATGTCGTGCTTGCCGTGACAGGTTTCGCACTCGGGCCAGCCGTTCTTCTCGAAAGCCTTCTTGTGCGGGCTGCCGTCGAAGAGGCCTCCGTTCGCGGCGTGACAGGTCCGGCAAACCTGCGAGACGAATGCGACCTGCGGAGGCAGCGCCGCATGATTGCCGTGGCAGCTGTTGCAGGCCGGCGCACCGGAGTCGTGCTTCGTGAGGAGCGCGATCCCGTGGACGCTCCTGCGGTACTGCTCGAGCTGGTTCGTCGGCAGCGGAGTTTTTCCGTCGTCCTTCGTGTAGCCCTTCATGTAGGCGGCGTCCGCGTGGCACTTCCCGCACGTCGCGGGGATGTTTTCCCGGTAGACGAGGGACGTCGTGCTGTCGGGCGGTCGGATTCCGTGCACCCCGTGGCAGCTCACGCACTGGGCCGCCTTGGAGTCCTTCTTCTCGAGGAGAAGCTGGCCGTGCTTGCTCGTCCGGTACTTGATGAGCTGGTCGACGGGGAGCGAAGGGTTGTACGCGCGCATGAAGTCGCTCGAGGAATGGCAGCGGGCGCAGAACTCCGGGATCCACGAGCGATCCTTCTTCCGCACCTCGGCGGCGGGCCAACGCTTTCCAATCTCGGCCGACATCTCCAGGTCGGCGGGCTTGCCGCCGTGACACCCCGCGCACATGAGGCCCCCGCGAAGGTGCACGTCGCTCACGACCTCGCGGATCTCGAGGTGAGCCAGCGGGTCCCCCTTCTCGCGCTTCCGGAAGAGGATCTCGTCCGGAAGGTCCGGATTCGAGTGACAGAGGAAACAGTTGTCCGACAGGATCAGCTCGACCTTGTGGTCGTCGATGTCGAGCGCGAGGAGGGCCGCGAGGTGCGCCCCGCCCGAGAGCGTGCCGGCCTTCGCAGCCGAAAAAAACAGCTCCTGTGCGTGGGTTGGGAGCGCCTTGAACCGCGCGCGAGCCTTCTCGTCGAGAACGGGAACGCCCTTCTCGGCGGCGCCGTACATCTTTCCGAATTCGGCGGGCCACCTCGCCTCCGCGACGTGTCCTTCGGCGGCGGGAGGTGCTGGCGCGGGCTCCTCGGCGCGCGCCACCCGGGAAGGAGGCAGGCTCAGTGCGAGGAGGATTGCGGCCGCCGCGGCTCCCCGCGATCTCGAGAACACGAGGATTCCGCCCGCGGCGAGGAAGCCGGCGGCGACCCCGCCCGCGGCGAGCCAGCTCAGGCGCGTGAACCCGTTCAACGCGGCCTGAAGGAGAACGGCGGCGGTGAAGAGGAAGGCCGTGTGGCGGAAACGGACGCGGCGGACGGCGGACACGAGAAGTCCGATGCCGAGAATCCAGAGCGCCGCCGTGCGCGCGATCGTCGCGGCCATCGCGGGGTTGCCCGCCGGATCCTGCCCGTGCGGCGCGTGAACGCCCACGTCCCAGGCCTTGAGCGTCAGGAATCCGACGAAGAGGATTCCCGCGACGCCGAGGTCCGTGAAGAACGGGCTGGGCTTGCCCTTCGCTGCGTTCCGGTCGAGAAGCGGAATCGCGAACGCGATCGCGCCGAGGATGCTCGCAAGAAGCAGGCAGGCCTGCGGGCCCTCCATTCCGAAGAGGTGGGCCGGGAACTCGCGAAGCATCTGGTAGACCGACAGGAAGTACCACTCCGGCTTGATGCCGGGGTACGCGGGCTTCAGGGGATTCGCCTTCGCCCCGAGCTCCCATTCCATCCCCGGGATCCCGGGGCCGAAGGGCAGCGCAACCGCAAGGAGCGCGAGGATGTTGAGGCAGATCACCCAGAGGAGGAGATCCCGCATCGCGAAGTTCGGGAAGAACGGCATGCCGCGGAGGCGCGCCTTCGTGTTCGCCAGGGGATCCGGCTTCGGTCCGTGCTCGAGCGGCTCGGCCATCCCCTGCCTCTGGATGAAGAGGAGGTGCATGCCGATGAGTCCCGCCATGACGAGCGGAAGGATGCAGACGTGCAGCGCGAAGAATCGGTAGAGCGTTTGCACGGAGACCTCTTCGCCGCCCCTGAGGACGCGCAGCATCCAGGGGCCCACGAGGGGAACGGACTTGACCGAATCGGTACCGACCGCCGTCGCGAAGTAGCTCAGCTCGTTCCAGGGAAGGAGATATCCGGAAAACCCGAAGCCGAGCACGAGGCCGAGCATCGCGAATCCCGAGTACCAGGTCAGCTCCCGCGGCTTGCGATAGGCCTTCAGGAACAGGACGCTGAACAGGTGAACCATCACGGTGAGGCTCATGAGGTGAGCGGACCAGCAGTGGATGGACCGGACGAGCCAGCCGAACGGCACGCGTCCGACGAGATTCTTCATGCTCTCGTAGGACGTGTTCTCGCCGACCTGATAGTTCATGAGAAGGAGAATTCCGGTCGCGATCTGGACGACGAAGAAGAACAGCGAGACGCCGCCGAGGTAGTACCAGATCATCGAGTGAGAGCCGACCGGCACTTCCTTGTGTCCCAGGAACTCGACGAGGCCCGAGATCTGGAACCTCTCGTCGAGCATCCGGAAGACCTTCGCCGGGATTCCCGCCCGGGCCGGAGCCGCTTCGCGGAGGCCGCTCAAGCCGCGCCTCCCGGCTTACTCACGGTCACGACGCCCTTGAGATCGCCTCCCACCGTGAAGGCCGCGAGGGGCCGGGGCGGCGGCCCCGAGATCACACGCCCGTCGAGGGCGAACTTTCCGTTGTGACAGGCGCACCAGATGATCCCGTCGGCGGGAACGAACTGGACCGTGCATCCCTCGTGGGTGCACTTCGCGGAGAGGGCCTTGAGCTTCTGCTCTTTGTCCTTCAGGAGGAGGACGCGGTCGGTTCCGCACCGCGCGATCAGGAAACCCTTCGCCGCGAGCTCCTGCTTCTGGGCGTCGGTCAGCGTGGTCTTGTTCGCACCGCCACCGTCCCGGGCCGGCGTGAGATACCGGAGCACCGGGTAGACGACCGCGGCGGCCCAAGCCGCGAAGCTCGTGCCGAGCAGAAGGTCGACCCAGCGCCGCCGGGTGACGGGCGAAGAGCCCATGGGCCTACTTGGACTTCGGGTCGCCGGGCTTCGTCCCGGCCTTGATCTCGTCGATGTTCTTCACGCCGTCGCCGTCGCTGTCGAGCGCCTCGATCTTCTCGAACGCGTAAGTCTTCTTCACGGCCTTCGGGTCGACGACCGCCTTCGTCATGACGTCCTTCCCGTAGGGATTCATCTCGTGGTCTTCCTTTTTCGGGAGGGGCTTCACGTGGCACGTCGAGCACTTGCCGAGCGTCGCCTTCGCGTCGGGATACTTCGCCACGAAGGCCTTCTGGTTGTCGAGCGTCGCGAGCAAAGTCGTCGCCGCACAGAACGCAAGGAGAAGGGAGACCGCAACCGTGGTTTTTTTCATAGAGACCTCCAGATTCGGCCAGTAGAGACCCCTCCGGAGGATTTCGCTACCCCTCATTTGAATCAGTCCCGCCGTTCGCGCCGACGCGTGAAATTCCCCACCGTTGGGGAATAGTTCGCGTTTTCGGGTCTGAAAGCCGCCGATTGGGCTGGCACCTCGCTTGCGACGTCACGGCCAACAGGAGCGTGACTTGAACATGACCCATTCCACCGGCCTCCGGAAACTCATGCCCACGCAGGAACCCGCCGCATTCGCGACGGACGGGCGGAATCGGATCGTCTACATGAACCCCTCCGCGGAGCGCATGCTCGGCGTGCGTGAGAACACCGTTGTCGGCCGCGACCTGAAGACGGTGCTCGAGCGTGGCGTGCTCGACACGATCTCGAGCGCGACCGTCCTCAGGATTCCGGGCGCGGGGCCGCGCGGCGAGCGAACGATCTATCTCCTCCGCGCGTCCTCGGCCGTCTCGACGTCCTGTCCGCTGTCGCGGCGCGAGCGCGAGATCGTTTCGCTCCTTGCGGACGGTTACGCCGCACTGAACATCGCGGCGCGGCTGAATCTGTCGCACGCAACCGTGCGCAACCACATCCAGAACGCGCTTCGCCGGATGGAAGTCCACAGCCAGGTCGAGCTCGTCGCGCTCGCGTTGCGCCGCGGATGGGCCGACAAGGAGGAGCCGCGCTGGACGAGTCCCGCGAGAACCCTTCCCCACGCCGCAGCCGAGGGTATCGCCGCCGGCGGATGAGGGCCCCACGCGCCTGCAAAACGTCCCGTTCGTCCTGCCTCGCCGGCTTTCATTTCATCGCGGCGAGAGGAAGCCGGACGAGCGCCTCGGTGCCTCCCGTGGACGGATACGAAAGAACGATCTCCCCACGATGAGCCTCCACGACGCGTTTCACGACCGGAAGCCCGAGCCCGCTGCCCCGATGCTTGGTCGTGAAGAAGGGATCGAAAATCTTGTCCCGAATTTCCTCCCGGATCCCCGGCCCCGAGTCGGTGATCCGCACCTCGCAGCGGTCCTCGAAGGCCGCCACGCCAACGCGCAGGGAGCCCTTCTTTCCCGCGGCTTGTGCCCCGTTCATCGCGAGGTTGAAGAACACGCTGCGCAGGAGCTCCAGGTCGCCCCGGATCGGCGGGGAGTCGCCCTCGATCTCGACGCGCAGGCCGCGAAGAGACGGATCGCGGCGGAGCTCGACCGCGACCTCGGCCAGGAGCGGGAGGACCGCCATGGGCGCAAGGTTCGGGGGGCGCGGGTGAGAGAAGACGAGAAGGTCGCGCACGAGGACGTTGAGTCCGTCGAGACGCGCCAGGATCTCCGTGATGATGGGACGGTCGGAATTCTCGGCGGGCATGCGCTCGCGGATGATCTGGAGCGCCCCGCCGATCCCCGCGAGAGGGTTTTTCACCTCGTGGGCGACGATGGCCGCCATCTCCCCGAGCCTCGCGAGGGCGGCCTGCTCGCGCAGCTCGGCCTGCGCCCGCCTGTGCTCCGAGATGTCGCGCTCGACGGCCGACGTCCCCACGATGAGCCCACCCTCGTCCCTCACGGCCGACAGCGAGAGGGAAACGTCGATTTCGGCGCCGTCACGCCGTCGGCGCCGAGTCTCGAAATGGGCGATGCGCTCCCCGCGGCCGATCCTCTCCAGGTTGAGCCGGAACTCGTCCTGCCGGTCGTCGGGAAGCAGTCGCGCGACGGGCTGCCCGAGGATCTCGGCGCGCGTCCACCCGTAGATTCTCTCCGCCCCCGCGTTCCATGTCGTGATCGTGCCATCGAGAGTCTTTCCGATGATCGCGTCGTCCGAGCTCTCGATGATCGCGGCTGCGCGCTTGAGATCCTCCTCGGCGCGCTTGCGGTCGGTGATGTCCGCGCGCATCGCGAGATAGCGGAACGGTTTACCGTCCACGCCCGGGAAAGGAACGATCGTCGTGTCGACCCAGTAGATGCTGCCGTCCTTGGCCCGGTTCCGGATCTCGCCGCGCCAGATGCGGCCGCTCGCGATCGTGCGCCACAGCTCCGCGATGAATTCCTTCGGGTGGTAGCCCGAGTTGATGAGGCGGTGGTCCTGCCCCAGAAGCTCCTCGCGCGAGTACTTGGAGATCTCGCAGAACTTGTCGTTGACGTAGTCGATGATCCCGTTCTGGTCCGTCCGCGCCACGATCGCGGACTGATCGAGGGCGTACAGAATGTCCGCCAGCTCTTCGACGGGGGGCCGTCCGCCCGCTCGGTGATCGTCCAACGCACGGAAGCATACCCGTGAGCGCGCCCGTCACGACCTCCCGGGCCGTCGTTCTCGTCGTCGACGACGAGAGCCTCATCCGGTGGTCGCTGAGAGAACGGCTTTCCGGCAGCTACGAGGTCCTCGAGGCGGAAACGGGGCTCGAGGCGCTCGCCGTCTTCGGGTCGAACCCCGTGGATCTCGTGCTGCTCGACCTCTGCCTGCCGGAGCTGGACGGGCTCGGGGTCCTCGAACGCATCCGGGCCACACATCCGGCGTGCCCGGTCATCGTCATGACGGCCTACGGCTCGCCGGAGTCGGCCGAGAAGGCCGCGGCGCTGGGAGCCACGGCCTTCCTGACGAAGCCCTTCGATCTGGATCGCATGATCGGACTCGTGAAAGAGAAGCTCCGTCCGTCCGCCGGAGACCCCGCCCCGCCCGTCTAGAATCCTTCGATGGCGCAGCCGCGAATCCTCATCGTCGACGACGAGAAGCTGATCCGGTGGTCGCTCCGGGAACGGCTCGTCGCGGCCGGCTATCGCGTGTTGGAGGCCGAGGACGGGGCCGAGGCCCTCGATAAATGCGCGGACGACGTGGACCTCGTCATCCTCGACTTCCGCCTGCCCGACACCGACGGCGTCGCTCTGATCCCGCAGATCAAGGAGCGGAATCCCGAGGCCGTGCTCATCCTGATGACCGCGTACGCAAGCGTCTCGAGCGCGGTCGACGCCATCAAGAAGGGCGCGTTCCACTACGTGAACAAACCGGTCGACGCCGACGAGATGCTCGCGCTCGTCGAGAAGGCCCTCGAGACGACGCAGCTCCGCCGCGAGGTGCGGGCACTGCGGGCGCGCGAATCGGCTCCCTACGGCTTCGACCGGATCGTCGGTGAGTCCCAGCCGATGCGTGACGTGAAGGCTCTGCTCCGGAAAGTGGCGTCGAGCCCATCGTCGACCGTCCTCCTGACGGGCGAGAGCGGCACGGGCAAGGACCTCGCGGCGAAGGCCGTTCACTTCGGGAGCGAGCGCCGAACGGGCCCCTTCCTGAACATCACGTGCTCCGCGATCCCCGACACACTGCTCGAGAGCGAGCTCTTCGGACACGAGAAGGGAGCCTTTACGGACGCGAAGGGGCAGAAGAAGGGGCTCCTCGAGCAGGCCGACGGCGGGAGCGCCTTCCTCGACGAGATCGGCGAGATGGCTCCCGTGCTCCAGGCCAAGCTTCTCCGCTTTCTCGAGGAGAAAACCTTCCGCCGCGTCGGAGGCTCGGCGGACGTGAAGGTGGACGTCCGCGTCATCGCGGCGACGAACCGAAATCTCGAGGACGCCGTACGCGAGGGAAAATTCCGCGAGGATCTTTACTACCGCCTCCGAGTTCTCCCCGTTCCTCTGCCCCCGCTCCGTGAGCGCGGTGGCGACGTGCGTCTCCTCGCGGACCACTTCGTCGACGGATTCAACCGCGAATTCAAGAAGACGCTGCGCGGCGTTTCCCCTCGCGCGCTCGAAGCGCTCGAGGCCTACCCGTGGCCGGGCAACGTGCGGGAGCTCCGGAACGTCCTGGAACGGGCCGTCCTCCTTTCGGAAGGTGAGCTCCTCGAATGGGCCGACGTGCTCCTCATGCCTCTCGCGTCGCTCTCCCCCGACTTCGCTCTTCCTCCGGGCGGCCTCGAGATCGAAGAGCTCGAGCGCTCTCTCGTCGTGCAGGCTCTCAAGCGCAGCGGCGGAAACCAGACACAGGCGGGGCGGCTCCTCGGCCTCAACCGCGACCAGATCCGGTACCGCATCGAGAAGTTCGGACTCGGGAAGCCCGCGTCCTGACTTCGCCTCAACCCGCCGGAACCCGGCGCGCGGCCTGGCGGAATTCCTCGAGAAGGACGCGAAGACGCCCCTCCTCGCCGGCGGCGGGCGAAAGCCCTCCGAATGATTCCCTCACGTAGGCGAGCACGATCGCCTCCGCGGGTCTCACCGCGGCGGGTGCGAAGGCCGCGGCGGCCGCGAGGGTCTCGGCGGGCACGGAGGCGGGCCCGAGCGGAGCTCCGAGCCGGTGGAGCGACTTCTGGAGCCGGCGATAGGAAGCCGACGCGGGGGGAAGGCCGCGCGTCCTCCACCGGGGCCCGGCCAGTCGCCGAAACAGGATCGCTCCGAGAGCGCACGCCGCCGCCGCCAGGACGAACGCCGTGAGCGGGAAACCCAGCAGCAGGACCCGCGCGCCGCGCCCGGCGCGCCGGAGCCCGGAGAGAGCGCTGCCCGCGGCCTCCCGCAGCTTCCTCAGGATCTCGGCCTGGTCTCCCTGACCGAACGAGAGAACGAACCGGTCGTAGAAGAACTCGAGACCGTCCGTCACCTGCCGAAGACGCCGCGCGAGCGGAACGCGCTCGAGGCCCGGCTGCCCGGCCGCGGGGGTGGGATCGAACGTGACCCAGCCGCGCCCCTCACCGCACCAGACTTCGACCCACGCGTGCACGTTCTGTCCGCGGACGAGCACGTATCTCCCGAACGCGCCGATCTCACCGCCGAGAAAGCCCGTCACGAAGCGCGTGGGGATTCCCGCTTCCCGGAGGAGGAGCGCCATCGCCGTGGCGAACGTCTGGCAGTGCCCTTTCCGGCGGTTCAGGACGAAATCCTCGACGGCATCGGGACCCCGCGGCCGGAGATCCAGCTCGTAGGTCCAGGAGCGAAGGACGGACTCGATCGCCCGCGCCGCTCGCTCCGGCTCGGCCGAGGGATCGATTCCGCCGAGCTGAGACAGCGCGTACGTCCGCAGGGCCGGGGATCCCGGCGACGTCCGCGCCTCCGCGATGTCCCCCGGCTCGAGGTCCGGTGCGGCGCGCGTCCCGTACGTCACGGAGTACTGGATCGTCCGGTCCGGCTCGAAAGGAAGACGGAAGTTGCGCGACGCGTCACGTTCGACGAACGCGAGCCCCGGGTTCCGGAACGACGCCTCCGAGAGTCTCAGCGTGTTTCCGAGCAGCGGATAGGGCAGGTAGCGCGCCCCGATGGGGGTGAGGTCGATCGTCATCGCGGCGCCGCCGCCCGCCCCGCGGTCGCGAGAGACGAGAGAGACGAGAGGGACGAGAGAGCCGAATCCGGCGCGCGCACCCGGAACGGTGCGCGCGGAAGGCCGCTTCCAGACGCCGTTCTCCCACCGCGAGAGGGCGAGCGTCCGCAGCCGCAGGACCGCCGCGGCGCTCTCACCGAGAGGCTCCTCGCTCGTGACCCTCAGGAAGACGCGGTCGCTCTGCTTCAGGGCGCCGAAGAGGTCCGGATCCACGCTCTCGGAGAAACCCGTCGTGATCTCGCGGCCCGCCTCGGCGCCCTTGACGTAGGGAGCCTTGAGCCGCGGAAGGAACAGGAAAAGCGGAACGGCGAGGAGCACGGTCGCGAGAACCGACGTGACGAGCGGGCCGCGGCCCGGGAGGCGGCGCGCCGCGGTGTCCCGGGTCCACTCGTCCGGTGCCGCCGCGAGGTCCCGCCAGAGCGCCCACTTCACGAGGACGCTCCACCCGACGAACGCCACGGCGAGCACGTAGAGGAGGATCGCGTAGTGGAACGACGTCGAGACGGACGCCACGAACAGCAGGCCGGAAAGGACGAGAGCGAGCGAGAGATCGCGCTCCCTGCGGATCGCCGCGAGCTTGAAGAGCGTCGTGAAGAGGAGGAGGTGGAGCATCGTCTTCAGGAGCGTCTGGCTCCCGAACCGCACGTCCAGGAAGATCACCGGGACGTACAGGAGACCCGCGAGATTCAGAGCGCGATTTCCCAGGCGCGGAACGCGTCCGTGCCTTACGCGGAGGAGAAACATCGCGAGAACGGCGAGGTAGACGAGGAGGACGGCGAGTTCGAGTGCGTTCGAGAAGAAGAGCGGGACCGGGGCGAGGAGAGCGAGGCCGCAGAGGGCGACGAGCCTTTCCTTGAGGAACGGAATCCCGGCGACCTCTTCCGCATTTTCCTTCACGCGGCACTCCCCGGCCCCGGACCGGCCCGATAGATCGCAACGGAAGCGGGCACGACCGACGGCGGGCGGCCGGTGTCCCCGTCCGCCTCGACGAGCGCGAGAGCCCGGAGGAGGCCGCGGCGATGCGCGGGCCCCGTGCCGGGCGGAACGACGGCGCCGCCGAGCAGGAGGCCGACGCGGTTTCCGCCCGCAAGAAGGGTCAGTGCGAGGCCAGCCGCCCGGGACACGGCCGTCTCGAACGTCTCGTCCCACGCCGCGCCGGCGTCCTTCGGGCGGTGCGTGTCGAGCGCGACGAGCGCGTCGCGGCCCTCCTCGGACGCCCTCTCTTTCACGATGAACTTTCCCTGCCGCGCCGTCTGCGGCCAGTGGACGTCGCGAGGGTCGTCGCCGAAGCCCGCGTCGCGCAGATTGCGGATCTCGGCGCCGCGCCCGCGGCGTCGGTCCCGGGGGTCCCCCCCCTCGTTCTCGCGCGGATCGGGAGGCGTGCCGGGAACGTGTGCGGGTGCGGGGTAGACGAGGCGCTCGTCTCCGAGCGGATGGACGCGGCCCTTCCGGAAGAGGCCGATCGGATAGCCGCTGTAAAGAAGGAGAGACTCGATCGAGCGCCGGCCGCGCTTCGGAAAGACGAGGTCGACGCCCCGCTCGGCGGGCCGGCCCGAATCGAGGCGGCCGAACAGGATCGGCGCGGCCGCGCTCGAGATCTTCACGAGGAGCGCGCGGCGCGGCAGCCGGCCCCGGTTCGTGAGCCGGAGCGTGAACCGCGACGGGACTCCCGCGAAAATCTCGGAAGGACCGTCCAGCGCGACCTCGACGTTCTCCACGTTTCGGCGCGAGACGACCCCCGAGACGACGAGCGCCCCGAGGAACAGGGACACGAGGATGTAGAGGCCGTTGTTTCCCGTGTTCGTGGCCGCGACGGCGACCACGAGCGTCATCAGGATGAAGCCGAGCCCGACGTTCGTGACCCTCACCAGGATGCCGGGATGGAGGATCTTCTGGAGACGTGCGCCGAACGCCACGGGTCAGAGGGGGACGGGCGTTTCGTCGAGGATGCGCTGGATCGCGTCCCGCTCGCGTCGGCCGCTTCCGGCGCCGTCCCAGGCGCCCGGCTGCGCCGCGAGGACCCGGTGCGCGAGCGTCGGGACGGCGACGCGCTTGACGTCGTCGGGCGTCGCATAAGGCCGGCCCGAGACGAGCGCGCGCGCCTGCACGGCGCGGAAGAACCCCTGCGCGCCCCGTGGCGAAACGCCGAGGAGGAGGTCCTTGCCGCTCCGCGTGCGGCCCACGATCGCGAGGACGTAGTCCATGAGCTTGTCGGCGACCGTGACCCGCTCGGTCGCCGTCTGGGCCGCCGCGAGCTCTTCGAGCGAGAGAGCCGGCACGAGCGCCGCGAGGATGCGGTCGGCGCCTCCCGACACGAGGAGCCGGCGCTCCTCCTCGATCGTCGGATAGCCCAGCGAGATGCGCATGAGGAAACGGTCGAGCTGCGATTCGGGCAGCGGGTAGGTGCCGAGGTACTCGACGGGATTCTGCGTCGCGAGGACGAGAAACGGCTCGGGCAGCGGGCGCGTGACGCCGTCTGACGAGACAGCGCGCTCGTTCATCGCCTGCAGGAGCGCCGCCTGCGTCTTCGGCGTCGCGCGGTTGATCTCGTCCGCGAGGAGCACGGGCGTGAACACGGGCCCGGGGTGGAACTCGAACTCCTGCGACCTCACGTTGAAGACCGTGAGGCCGAGGATGTCCGACGGAAGCGTGTCGGGTGTGAACTGGATCCGGTGCATCCCGACGCCGATCGCCTTCCCGAGCGCGGACGCGAGCGTCGTCTTTCCGACTCCCGGAACGTCCTCGATGAGGAGGTGGCCCCGCGCGAGAAGGCAGACGACGGCGTCCTCGACCGCCGCGACCGGTCCGCGGTAGGCGGTCCTCACCGTCGTGACGAGCCGCGACAGAGACGCGAGAACGGGAGCGGTCGCGGTCACTTCGAAAGCCCCGCCTCGACGCTCCTGCGCAGCGCATCCGAGGCGCCCCGGCTCATGACGAGAAGACCCTCGGGAGAATCCACGACGACGACGTCCGAGAGGCCGAGGACGCGGACGGGCCGCGTTCCGGCCAGGACGAGGTTTCCAGACCCGTCCCGCACTTCGGCCGGACCCTCGAGCACGTTGAGTGAGGGCGTTCCTCCACGGAACTCGAAGACGGCGTCCCAGGATCCGAGATCGCTCCACCCGCAGGCGGCGGGCACGGTGAGCACGTTCGTCGCTTTCTCCATCACGGCCACGTCGAGGGACACGGAGGGAGAAGAAGAGAATATTTCTTTGAAGGAGTAAGAATCGCCCCCTTTGAGCGCGGCATGCGCGCGGCGAGCGACGTCCAGGATTTCGGGAGCCGTGCGGGAGAGTTCTTCGAGAAGGTAGGAAATCCGGAAGACGAAGATGCCGGCGTTCCAGAGAAAGCGGCCGGCGCTGGACGCGAGGAATTCCGAGGCGCGCGCGAGCGTGGGTTTCTCCACGAACCGCAGGACGCGCCGAGGCGCGAGAGCGGCCGCTCCTCCCCTCTCTTCCTCTTCTCCCCTCTCCCCTTTCAAAGAAATCTCTTCTTCTCTTTCCGCTTCGACCTCCATGTAGCCGAAGCCCGTTTCGGGCCGTGTTGGCGGAATCCCGAGCGTGACGAACGCGTCGTGCGTCCGTGCGGCCGCGGCCGCGGCGCGGAGCGCCGCCAGGAAAGCCTGCTCGTCGCGCACGGCCTGATCGGACGGCAGCACGGCGAGCACGGCGTCCGGCGCGCCCTCCGACGCGACGAGCGCCGCGAGCGCGATCGCGGGCGCGGTGTTGCGGCGCACGGGCTCGAGGACGAGGCGCGCGCGAGGCACCTCGGGCAGCTCTTCGGCGAGAAGGGATTCGTGCGCGGCGCGCCCCGAGACGAAGACGTTTTCGGCGCCGGCGAGCGCCGCACCCCGCCGCCAGGCCTCGCGGAGCAGGGACTCTTTCCCCGTCAACGCGAGAAACGGCTTCGGCCGCGCGTCGGTCGAGCGCGGCCAAAGCCGCGTTCCGCTCCCTCCGGCGAGGATCAGCGCGCGAAGACCGTCCGTGCCCGCCATTCGGGAGATTGTACGGGCGCCGGGCCCCGCGCGATCAGCCGTCAGGGGTCGACGGTCGTCACGAAGACGGGCTTCCCGCCCTCGACCCGCATCATCACGGCGCTCTTGACCGGGTCGCCCGAGCCTTCCTTGAATACCATCTTGCCGGTCACGCCCTCGAATACTCGGATCTTCGCCAGCGACTCCCGGATCGCCTCACGGTTCGCCCCGGACGCGCCCGTCAGGGCCTTCGCGAGCAGCTTGAACGAGTCGTACGTCAGGGCCGCGACGTCGTCGGGTGTCTCGTGGTACTTGTTCTTGTACGGCGTGACGAAGTGTGCGACCGCGTCCACGCGCACTTCCGGCGCGTAGTGGTTGCAGTAGGTGGCCCCCTCGGCGTCCGCCCCCGCCAGCTTGACCAGCTCCGGACTGCTCCAGTTGTCGCTGCCGAGGAAGGGGACCTTGATGCCGAGCTTCCGCGCCTGCTTGATCTGGAGAGGGACCTCGTTGTAGTAGCTCGGCAGGAAGATGAGGTCGGGACCGGCCGCCGCGATGCGCTTGAACTCTTCGGAGAAGTCCTTGTCGCCGCTCTTGTACGTCTCGAACGCGACGACCTTGCCGCCGGCCTCCTCGAAGTCCTTCCGGAACAGCTCCGCCTGGCTCTTCGGCGCCTGCAAAGCCGGGTCGTAGAGGACCGCCGCCTTCGCGGCGTGCAGGTAGCCCGTCGCGAACCGCGCGAGGACGTGGCCCTCGAACGCGTCCGTGAAGCACGTCCGGAAGACCCACTTCTTTCCCTCCGTCGTCAGGGGGTTCGTCGACCACGGCGTGATCATCGGGACCTTCGCCTGCTCGGCTTCCTTCGCGGCCGGGATCGCCCCCACGCTCGCGTTCGGCCCGACGACGGCGACAACATGGTCCTCGGAGGCGAGACGTTTCAGGGCCTCTGCGGCATCCGACGCGCTCCCCTTGCTGTCCTCGACGACGATCCGGAGCAGGTGCGCCTTGCCGGCGATCTTGACACCGCCCTCTTCGTTGATCTCGGCGACGGCCATCTCCGCCGCGTTCTTGCACGAGGCGCCGACCGCCGGGATGTCGCCCGTCAACTCCGCGATCACGCCGACCGTGACCACCGGAAGCTCCTTCTTGCTGCAGGCCGCGAGGAGCGCCACGCCCGAGAGCAGGAGAGAAAGGAACGTGAATTGACGTTTCATCGGTCAGTCCTCCAACGGGATCCGTTACGTTATCCGAGAACGCGGATCTCGGGCTCCAAATCGACACCAAATCGTTCCTTCACGGCCTTTTTCATCGCGTCCATCAGCGCCGTCACGTCCGCGGCCGTCGCCCCCCCGGTATTGACGATCACGTTCGCGTGGACCTCCGAGACCGCGGCGCCTCCTTCGCGGCGCCCCTTCAGGCCGCACTCCTCGAGCAGCTTGCCCGCGAAGAGGCCGGGCGGGTTCTTGAAGATCGAACCGGCGTTCGGCTGTTTCGGGAGGGCGTTCTTCCTCCGGGCCGTGACCTCGGCCATCCGGGCCGCGATCTCGGCGGGCGGTTTCGGGTCGAGGCGCAGGCGGGCTCCCGTGACGATTTCGCCGCCGTCCGCGATCTCCGTCCACCGGTATCCGTGCGCGACCGCGGCCGCTGGCGCCGTGCGCCGTTCGCCGCCCGGCGACACGAGATCCACGGAGACGAGGACGTCGAAAAGCTCCGAGCCGTAGGACCCCGCGTTGATCCGCACGGCCCCCCCGAGGGAGGACGGAATCCCGGAAAGGTTTTCCAGACCGGAGAGCCCCGCGTTCCGGGTCGCGATCGCGAGCGTCATCAGCGAGACCCCGCCGCCGGCGTCGACGTCGGGCGCCTCGATCCGGGCCTCGAGAAAGTCGCCCGCGAGCGTGAAGACGACTCCCGCGAAACCGCGGTCCGGAACGAGAAGATTCGATCCCTTTCCCAGCGCGAGGACGGGCAGAGCCGCGGCACGGCTCGCCCGGAGGAGCGCCGACAGGGCCTCCGCGTCGCCGACCTCGACGAAATACCGCGCCGGGCCGCCGATCCGGAGCGTCGTGCGGCCCGCGAGCGGAACGTTCTCGCGGAAGGACGCGCGCAGCCCGCCGAGCGCGTCTTCGATCCTCGCGCCCTCGATCATCGGAAGAGGAGAAGGGCGGACCCCGCGAGCGCGCCCGCGACCGCACCCCCGAGAACGTCGTCCAGCATCACGCCCCATCCGCCCGGCAACCGCTCGAGGGCGCCGATCGGCCCCGGCTTCCAGACGTCGAGGACACGGAAGAGCGCGAACGCAAGGAGTACGGCGCCGATGCGCACGAGAGGGGCGCCGGGAGGCGCGAGCGCGTAGACCGGAACGAGGGCGAGAGATTGCCCCGCGACCTCGTCGACGACGATTTCCGGCGGATCTCCTAGGCCCCGCAGCCGCGCCGTCTCTCCCGCGGCGTGCACGCCGACGAGCGTGACCGCGAGCGCGAAGCCCGCGAGGCCCGAGACGCCCCAGAGAGTCACGATGACGTGTGCGACCGGAATCGCCGCGAGACTTCCCCACGTTCCGGGCGCCACCGGAAAAAGGCCCACGCCGAACCACGTCGCGACCGCGGTCGTCACGCGCGAGGCGGCGAAGACCTCGGGCCAAGGGCGAAGAATTCCTTGCGTTTCGGAAATATCAGGCCTACTTTGCACTCGTTCCTTCCGCGCGGCTTGCAGATCGTAGGCCGTTTCCAGGTTTTTTCTTAGAAGGGTGAGTAACGCCCGTGCAGCGTGTGTCCGCCCCGGCCCTCCCCGGGCGCGGCGCCTTCGCTCACCCTTCGAAGAAATCCGAAAAGCGGCGAAACCAGGGGCGAAAACTCATCCGGGACGGCGCTCTTTCCGTCCCTATAATCCGCTCTCTCTTTCTCTCTCGATTCTCAAGGAGACCCAATGGTCGAAGTGAACAAGGAAAAGCAGAAAGCCCTCGAGCAGGCGCTCGCGCAGATCGACCGCCAGTTCGGCAAGGGGGCCCTCGTCCGCCTCGGAGACAAGCCGCACACGGTGATCCAGTCCATTTCGACGGGCTCGATCGGCGTGGATGCGGCCCTCGGAATCGGCGGCATCCCCCGCGGCCGGGTCATCGAGGTCTTCGGGCCCGAGTCCTCCGGCAAGACCACTCTCACCCTTCACGTCATAGCCGAAGCGCAGAAGCGCGGCGGCCTCGCCGCCTTCATCGACGCGGAGCACGCGATGGACCCCGACTACGCGCGGAAGCTGGGCGTCGACGTGGACAACCTCATGGTCTCCCAGCCCGACTCCGGCGAGCAGGCGCTCGAGATCGCCGAAGCGCTCGTGCGGTCGGCCGCCATCGACGTCGTCGTGATCGACTCGGTCGCGGCGCTCGTTCCGAAGGCCGAGCTCGAGGGCGAGATGGGCGACGCGGTCGTCGGCCTCCAGGCGCGGCTCATGTCGCAGGCGATGCGGAAGCTCACGGCCGTCGTCTCGAAGTCCAACACGACGCTGATCTTCATCAACCAGATCCGCGAAAAGATCGGCGTCATGTTCGGAAACCCCGAGACGACGACGGGCGGCCGCGCCCTGAAGTTCTACTCGTCCGTCCGCATCGACATCCGGCGAATCAACGCGATCAAGGACGGCGAGGTCGTCGTCGGCAGCCGCACGAAGGTCAAGATCGTCAAGAACAAGGTGGCTCCCCCGTTCCGCATCGCGGAATTCGACATCGCGTACGGCGAGGGCATCTCGAAGACCGGCGAGCTCATCGACATCGGCATCGAGATGAAGATCGTCGAGAAGTCGGGCGCGTGGTTCAGCTACGGAGATCTCCGGCTCGGACAGGGCCGCGAGAATTCCAAGCAGTTCTTCCGCGACAATCCCGACATCGCGGCCGAGATCGAGCGGAAGATCCGCGCAAACCTCGGCCTCCCGACCGGCGACGTACTGGGGGCGGCGGTCGCCGTCCCGGCGGCCGAGGCTCCGGAACCGAGGCCCGAGAAGCCCGTCGAGGCCAAGCCGGGTTCCCGGAGCACCGCGGCGGAGAAAAAAAAGTGAACTTCGGGGTCCGGGGCGTAATCCCCGGGCCCCCCCATTCGTCTCAGAGGATGGCATGAGCGCTACCCGCCGCCCCCTCACCCGCTCCGAAGCCTTCCACTACTGGATGCTCGGAATCGCGACGACGGCCCTCGTGGAAACGGTCCTCGTCGCCCTCGGGGCCGCGTTCCCCGCTTCGGCCTCCTACCGGGAGAGGGACCAGTCGACCCTGCGCACGCTCGCGATCGCCGCTGCGCTGCCGCTGCTCTTTCTCGTTTTCGCGCGCGTCGCGGAAAGCAAGTACCAGCGGCGCCCCTCGAAGGCGTTTCAGGTCTGGCAGTTCGGGTTCTATCTCGCGGGAACCGCTCTCGTCAGCGCGGGATTCCTGCGTTACCAGGCGAACCTCGATCCGTCGACGCCTCTCGTCACGGCGGGGGAGATCCTTCTCGGTGCGGCGGCGTGCATCTTTGCGGCCTGGATCGCGAGCGTGATCCTCTGCACGCCGCCGGAGGACGAGCCGCTTCGAATTCCGTGACTCACGGATCCCCGCCCGGCGCCCGTAGAATGACGGCGTGACGCGGCGCTTCCTCCTCTCGACCTTCCTTCCGTTCCTCCTCGCGTCGCCCGCGCGTGCGGCTGCCCCCGGCGCTTACGCCGCCCCGTGGCTCGTGGTCCTCCCCGGCGACCCCCGGATCGACCGCGTCGCGACACGGCCGCCGGCCCCGCGTTCGCCGAACGCTCCCGGCCTCCTCATCAGGCTCGACCCGACCGCCAAGGCGGAGGCCCGGGCGGCCGCCCTGAAGTCCGTGCGGTCCCTCGCGGCAAATGCGGAGCGGTCCGGATGGCGCTGGGGCCTGGGCCTCGACCTGCCGGACGCCGCCGTCCCCGGGGACGTCCGGGCGGCGGAGGCGGCAACGGTCGAAGAGCTGTGGCTGGGGTTGGGAGAAATCCTGAACGAGGGAAAGAACGCGGATCTCGTGACGATTGCCATCGCGGCACCGGTTTCCGGCGATCCGAAGGCGAGGACGTATTTGCTTCGAAAGGCGGCCGCGGGCGCGCGCGCCGCGGCGCCGGGCGCGCGAATCGCATTCATGGCCGCGGCCGACGAGCCGGGAATCCTCGTCACGCGAGACGACCGCGCCCTCCTTTCAGAGGAAAATACAGCGTACCTCGACTTCATCGGCGTCGCGGCGAACGCGACGACACGTCCGGACGAGCTCCGGAGGGTCATCGACGCCGTCGCGTTCGGGAAGCCGGGTCTCGTGCGCCTCGAGGATCCGGCCCTCGCCACTCCCGGCGAGCTGCTCGCCGCCGCCGTCCGTCTCGCACCGGGGAACCTGCCCTTCGTCGTCGCCTCGCCCTCCTGGCCACCCGCCGGGGACGCCGCCCTCGAGCGCTTCGCACGCGTCGCGGCCGCCGACTTCGGGCCGGACTCCCGGGCCGTCACGGCCGCGGCCGCGGACGGATCGCCGCGCGATGCGCTCCGGATGGTCTCGGGCGACGATCTCGGCGGCGTCGTCCTCGTCCCGGGAACGCGCGACGGCCGGACCGCCGGGGCCCCCGGCGGAATCACACTGACGCTCGACGCGATGCCGTACGCGTCCGCCGAGATCCTCGAGCTCGCGACGGGCGCCTCGAAGAGGATCGACATCCCGGGGGACGCCATGCCCGCGCGCCTCTCGCTCTCGCTCGCGAACGGCCCTCTCGCGGTCCAGCTCGCGGCGCGCGCGAAGGCGCCCGCGGAGGCCCCCACGGCCGCCGTCGGAGTCGCGGCCGCGCGCGGCATCACGGCCGAGGAGATCCTCGCGAAGCATCAGGCCTGGCGTGCTGCCCGCGACGCGCGCTGGAAGACTCTCTCTGCGACGAACACGCTCGCGATGCGGTTCCGTTTCGCGAATCTCGGCAACACGCTGGATCTCTCGCTCGCGGGGCCTTTCTTCTACGAGAAGGGCGGAGGCTTCGACTGGGCATGGCACGACGCTTACTTCAACGGCGTAAGGTGGCGCGGGTCGAAACTTCCCGAGCTCCCGCTCCTCCAGCCCGAGAAGGTCGCCGACATGCCGCTCGCGCTCACACTCGACGACACCTACCGCTACACGCTCGCCGGCGAAGACACGGTCCGGGGAATCCCGTGCTGGGCCCTCGACTTCGAGCCGCGCGCCGCGGCGACCGACAAGCCCGCTTACGCGGGCCGCGTCTGGGTGGCACGGGACGGATTCGCGGCGGTGCGGGTACGGACCCGCCAGCTCAACCTCACGGCCGAGATCCAGGCCGTGGACGAGACCGCGGACTTCACGGACGTTGCCGCCCCGGACGGAGGTCCCCCGCTACGCCTTCCGACGCGCACGACGGGCCAGTGGATCCTCAAGACGTTCTCGCGGACGACAGTGATCGAGCGCGAGAGCGTGCTCACGGACGTCCGGCTCGACGCCGGCCCCTTCCGTGAGGAGCGCGCGGCGGCCTTCGCCTCGAAGGACACGATGGTGCGCGACACCGAGAAGGGTGTCCGCTACCTCGAACGGACGAAGGACGGCGGGCGCGTCGTCACGGACGAGACGAAACACGGAAGGCTCTTCGGCCTCGCGGGACTTTTCTACGACGGCTCGTACGACTACCCGCTCCCTCTCCTCGGCCTCTACTGGGTAGACCTCGATTCGGGGCGGAAGCACGATCAATTCCAGGTCCTCTTCGGCGGCGTTCTCCTCGCGGCCTCGTGGGGACAGCCGCGCCTCTTCGGATCCCCGGTCGACGTCGGTGTCGACCTCTTCGGGATCGCGCTCCGCGGCACGGACGCGCTCTACGCCGGCGGCGACGAGGACAAGACGCAGCGCGTGAAGAGCCGGTCGGTGGCCGCGGCCTTCAAGGCCGGCCTTCCTCTCACGCGCCATCTCAAGCTCACGGGCACGCTGTCGGAATCCCATCGCGACTTCGCGTCGGACGAGACGGAGACCTCTCCGGCGTTCGCGATCCCGTCGAACCACTGGCTCACGCGCGCCGAAGGTCAGCTCGCGTGGGACTGGCGCGGGTGGGCGCTCACGGGCCGCTGGGCGTTCAGCAGGCGCTCGCAGTGGAACCCGTGGGGCTTCGCGGGAAACCCCGACTACGCGAAGGACAAGGACTCCTACACGACGTGGGGAGTCGAGCTCCAGAAAGACTTCCACCTCCCGAAGTTCCAGAGGGTTCGCACGTCGCTCGGATACGTCGACTCGCACAACACGGACCGCTTCTCGAAATACACGTTCGGGTTCTTCGGGGGCACGTCCCTTCGCGGATTCCGCTCGGGCTCGCTGCGCGCCGAGGAAGCCGTCACGTCGAAGTTCGCATACGGCTACGTGATCGGGAGCGCGTTCCGCCTCGAGGCGATCTACGAGGATGCGCGCATCGTGGACCGGGCCGCGGGCCTCGACTGGGCCTATTTCAGCGGCGCGGGGCTCTCGGGCGAGTTTGCCGGCCCCCTTTCGACGCTGATCCGGCTGGACGTCGGGACGCCCGTTTCGGGGCGCAATCGCGGGGAGAACGGCGTCGTCCTTTCCCTGAACGTTCTGAAGATCTTTTAGGGCAGGATGCGAGGAATGAAACGCACCGCGGGCGCCGCGTGTCTCGCCGCCGCCCTTCTCGCTTCAGGTGCGCGCGCCGCCGGGCCCGTGAGATGGACGGTCGCGGACGAGGCGCGGATGGCGGCCGAAGCGGCGTCGTGGGCGCCGCCGGATTTCAAGCGCCAGCTCGCGAAGCACTCGCGCCGGCTCATGCAGGGAGTGAGCGACGCCGTGGCCGCCGAGACCGGAAAGCGCGACGCCGCGGCCCACCGGGCGGCCGCCGCGCGCGGCGCGCGCTCTCTCGCGGCGGCGATCCAAGGTCACACGCCCTTCGACGAGATCGCCTACCAGGCCGCCGGAATCGTCCACGAATTCGCCCTCGCCCTCCCGCCCGCCACCGGTGAAGGCGGGAGCGCGCCGGGAAACGCGCGCTTCCTCGGCTTCACGGAGGATCCTTTCGCAGACCCCGAGACGCTGGCCGCGGCGCCCGTCCCGGCCGCCTCGGCCCGGGATCGCGCCGACGGGGCAGTCACGCTCTCGGTCCGCCTCCTCGCCTGGGTCTGGAAGACGGCCGGTGGGGACGTCTCGAGCGTCCGGCAATACCCCGCGTCGAAAGGACCCTACTCCGTCCGTGAATGACCATCGCCTGGCTCTCCTCTCCGTTTCCGATCGCACCGGCCTCGTCGAGTTCGCCCGCGCCCTCCTCGATCTCGGCTTCGGTCTCCTCTCGACGGGCGGAACGGCGGCGCACCTCGCCGCGGCCGGCCTCACCGTCACGACCGTCGAGTCCGTCACAGGGTTTCCAGAGGTCTTCGGCGGCCGCGTCAAGACGCTCCATCCGAAGCTCTTCGGCGGCATCCTCTTCGACCGCTCGGTGGAGCGCGACCTCGCGGAAGCGGCCGCGAACGGCGTCTCGCCGATCGATCTCGTCGTCGTGAACCTCTATCCGTTCGAGGAGACGGTCGCGAAGGAAGGCGTCACGTTCGCCGAAGCGGTCGAGAAGATCGACGTCGGCGGCCCGTCCCTCCTGCGCGCCGCGGCCAAGAATCACGCGCACGTGGGTGTCGTCTGCGATCCCGCGGACTACGAGGCCGTGGCGGCCGAGCTGAAGGCGCACGCGGCCGCTCTCTCTCGAGAGACGCGGCGCCGTCTCGCCGCGAAGGTCTTCCGCCGCACGGCGGCCTACGACGCCGCGATCGGCCGATTCTTCTCCGCCGGAACGGGCGAGACGTTCTCGGAACGCCTGTCGCTCACGTTTTCGCTCGGAGCGGGGCTTCGCTACGGGGAGAATCCGCATCAGAGGGCAGCTCTCTACCTCGACGCCGCCGCGCCCCCCGCGGCGCTTTCCCGATACCATTTCGTGCAGGGGAAGGAACTCTCCTACAACAACTTCCTCGACGCCGACTCCGCGCTCTTCACGTCGCGCACCGTGGGCGACGACGCGCTCACGATCGTGAAGCACCGGATTCCGTCCGGCGCCGCCACCGCGCCATCCATGGCGGCGGCCTTCGACGCCGCGTGGGCGTCGGACCCGGTCGCGGGCTTCGGAGGCGTCGTCGCCTATACGGGGACGCTCGACAAGGCGGCCGCCTCGGCCCTGACGACGCGCTTCCTCGAAGTCGTCGTCGTCCACGACGTCACGGACTCCGCGAAAGCCATCCTCGCGAAGAAGCCTAACCTCAGGATCCTGACGGTTGGAAGGGAAGCCGTGGGCCGCCCCCGTCTCGAGGTCCGGGGCATCGACGGCGGCCTCCTCGTGCAAGAAGGCGATCTTGCCCCCGACGACGGAACGGAGTGGAAGATCGTCACGAAGCGGTCTCCGACCGACGCGGAATCCCGCGCCCTGCGCTTCGCGAACCTCGTCCTCAGGGGCGTCGTCTCGAACGGAATCGTCATCGCTGGCGAGGTGGCCACGTTCGGCATCGGCGGGGGGCGGACGAGCCGCGTGGACGCGTGCCGCGACGCCGTCGGCAAGGCCGGGAGCCGAGCGAACGGCGCGGTCGCGGCGTCCGACGCGTTCTTCCCATTCCCTGACGGGCTCGAGGTCCTGGCGGCCGCGGGTATCACCGCGGTCGTCCAGCCTGGAGGGTCGGTCAAGGACGCCGACGTCGTGGCGGCGGCGGACGCCGCGGGAATCGCCATGGTGTTCACGGGGAAACGGCATTTCAGACATTGAAGAAAGATGAAACTCGTTGAGTAAGAGTGAGAAGAAGAGGGGGATTCTTAGAAAGTGAATACACCCGCCCGCAGCCACGGCTCGTGCCCCGCGGCGGCGGCCGTTCCTGCACCTTTCGCAGAAGGGCGCGCGCAGCGCGTCGCAGTATTCGTCTCTTGCCTTTGTCTTCTCTTTCCCTTCGAAGCGCGGCCGGCGAAGCCGGCCGCGACCCCGGCCCTTCCGCCGGTGGCGCTCACCGACGCCCGCGCGGTTCTCGCCAGCATCCAGAAGGCCTATTCGTCTTCTCCCTCCGTCCACTCGACATTCGTGCAGACCTACGCGCCCGCGGGCTTCGCCGAAACCGCCCCGGAGACGGGCCGGCTCATCCTGCAGTCGCCTGACCGAGTGCGGTTCGACTACGACGGCCCGGAGGGCAAGGTGTTCACGTTCGACGGCAAGGCCGCCCGGCAGTACGTGGCGGCCGACCGCCAGCTGGTCCTGAGGTCCCTGAAGCCCGAGGAGCGCGCGCGCCTTCCGCTCGTCTTCCTCGAGTCGCCCGAGGTGCTTCTCGAGCGGTACACGGCGCGCGCCGTCCCGAGCGGTACGGGACTCGTGGAGCTGACGCTCACGCCGCGCGCGGGCGCGGATCCGAAATCACTCACGCTCCTCGCGTCCCCGGCGGGAGACGTGAAGCGGCTCATCCTCGTCGACGCGGCGGGAAACCGCACGTCCTTCACGTTCACGCAGAAGATGTCCGGGCCGAAGAGCCCGGATTCCGACTTCGCCCTCGCGCCCCCCGCGGGCACGAAAATCCTCTCGGAGTAGAAGCCATGGCCGATCCCACATTCGACGTCGTCTCCGAAGTGAATCTTCCCGAGGTCTCGAACGCGGTCGCGCAGGCGCAGAAGGAGACGGCGCAGCGCTACGACCTGAAAGGGAGCGCGGCCGGTATCGAGCAGAAAGGCAAGGAGCTCACGCTCACGGCGAACGACGAGTTCGGGCTGAAAGCCGTGACGGACATCCTCCAGACGAAGCTCGTCAAGCGCGGCGTCTCCCTCAAGTCGCTGGACTACGGCACGATCGAACCGGCCACGAAGGGCACCGTCCGTCAGGTCGTGACCATCCGCCAGGGAATCGAATCCGAGAAGGCGAAGGAGATCGTCAAGGCGCTCAAAGACAGCAAGCTGAAGGTGCAGGTCGCGATCCAGGGCGACCAGCTGCGCGTCTCGGGCAAGAAAAGGGACGATCTTCAGGCCGTGATCGCCCTCCTCCGGGGCGCCGACTTCGGGATCCCGCTTCAGTTCACGAATTTCCGCGGCTGAATCGACGCCGCCTCACGGCACGGGAGTCAGCGTGAGGCTCCCCTGCGCCGTGCCCGACGGCTTGAGGGCCAGACTGTAGGACAGGACGATGGGCCCCCCGGTGCCTGCCACCGATCCATTGAAGAACATCGAGCTCACGTTCGGGCTCGGCACGTTCGTCGCGGTCCCGTTGATCTGGCCGGTATTGAGGTCGAAGATCGCCGACAGGTTTCCAAAGACGGCGCTCGTTCCGGAGAGCGTGAGCGTTCCGTCCGGCGCGATCGCGCCGACGAAGGCCTGCGATCCCGACGGCCCTCCGCCGAAGACGTTTCCCTCGAGGTTCAAGGACGTCTGGACCTGCGTGGACGCGCGCTCGAAGAGCGTCGTGTCCGAGGCGCTGCCGGTCGTCAGGAACGTCAGGTTGTGCCATGCGCCCGTGAACGCGAAGGACTCGAACGGGGCCATCGGGATGACGGCTCCGTCGCCGCTGCGCTGGCCCGGCTGCGCCCCGTCGTTCACGACGGCGTAGACGATGTTCGAGTTGTTCCCGTTCACGCGCGAGACCCGGGCGTAGCCCTGGTGCGTCGCGGGCGCGTACGTCGAAAAGATCGCGTTGATCTGGCGGAAGCTCCCGGCCGCGACGCCCGTGTTCCCGTCGTTCACCGTCGCGACGAGCTGACCCGTGTCGCCGTCGAAGAGCTGGATCTGCATCTGGCTCGCGCTCGTGTCCGTGTCTCCGGTGTTCACGAGCGCCACGTTCGTCCGGTTTTCCGCATCCTGGCGGAGCCCGTAGAGCCACGTGTCGGCGTTGAATCCGGTACCGAAGGGCTGCGCGGTCGTGAACACGCCGTAGCGTCCGCCCCCGCCTGCGTTCAGCGTCCGACCACCGAGGAAGAACGTCGACACGTTCGCCGGGCCCGTCAGGGTGAGCGCGCCCGTGATCGTATTTCCCGGAGCCGGGATTCCGGGGATGCCCGCGAGCCTCAGCGCCTGGATGAAGTTCGGGAACGTCCGCTGCTCGTAGGCGAGGAGCGAGACCGGAAGGGACGCGGCCGCGAACGAACTCGAGACGCAGGTCAGCGTGGCGTTCTGGGGGAACGGCGAGAGATTCGTGACGACGACCTCGGTCTGGAACGTGGCCGTCTCGACGACCGTCGGCAGGACGAGGCCGGGGTCCTGTTTGAACACCGTGAAGTCGACCGGGACGATCGGCGTCAGAAACGAGCCGTCGGAGTTGAACTGGTCGTTGATGACCGCGTACGCGTAGTACGGCGCCGTGCCGGACGTGCGCTCGATCCGGACCGTCCCGGCCGTCGCGTTCGGGTCGAAGTCCGTGAGCTTGAACTGGACGAATCCTCCCGGGGGAAGCGTGGCGTCGAGGCCCGCCCCGGGAAGGCCCGCGCTCGCAATGAACGTGAGGTGAAGCGTGATGTTGCCGTCGGCCGCGGCGCCGGCGTTCTGGACCGCGACGTTCGTGCGGTCCTGCGCGCTCTGCCTCAGCCCCGCGAGATAGGACGTTCTCTGGAGCAGGCTTACGGGGTGGAGGGCCGCATACGCGAGGCCGGCGCGTCCCGTCGGCGCTCCAACCGGAACGGGCGTCGTCGTCCGGACGGTGATCGCGGGGGCCGCGACAGACGAGAGGTTCGAGAACGTGGCCCGGAGCGTCCCGACGCTCGAGGCCGGGATCGGGAGGCCGAGAGTGCGCAGGTAGACGATGGCGTCCGGGATCACCCGCTGACGCCCGGCCCCGAGCGGCTCGGGATTCGTCACCGTTCCGCCGCCGGCGCCAGACGTCGGCGTGTAGGAGTACGTGACCGTCGTGTCGAGCGTCCCCCGATTCGTCTCGACGAGCTCCGACGTGAAGAACGAGCCCCCGACGCCGCCCGTCGAGAGAACCACGGGGACGAAAAGGGTCGTGGAATCCTGCGCCACGAGGTCCGGTGCGGCGAGCATCGCGAGAGCGAAGGCCGCGCCGAATGCACGGGTGATGACGAAAGGACGGGTCATGGACATCCTCCTGTCGCGTTCGAGACGGTTGAAATCATATGACGCATCCGCATCCCCCGGCGAGCTGCCCGCCGGGCGGGAGGCGGCGGTAAGATGCACCCGCCGAAATGAGCCAGACCTCACTGAAGGACCGACTCCTCGTCGCCACGCTCCCCGCGAAGGAGCGTGAGAACGGCCGCCGCCTCCTCTCGGCTCTCGCGCCGATCGAGGGGAAGCTGAGGCTCGTCGAGACCCGGCTCGAGGAACGGACGCGCTCCGGAATCCCGACGATCGCTCTCATCAGCGACTACCTCGTGGAGGGCGGGGGCAAGCGAATCCGGCCGGCGCTCCTCCTCCTCGGCTCGCATCTCCTCGGCTACGACGGCGAGCGCGACGTGAACTACGCCGCGATGATCGAGTTCATCCACACGGCGACGCTCGTCCACGACGACATCATCGACGACGCCGAGCTCCGCCGCGGACGGCCCAGCGTGAACCGCCGCTGGGGCAACGAGCTGACCGTTCTGTTCGGCGATTTCCTCTACATGAAGTCGATGGAGATCGCGCTCGAGGAGGGCGACCTCCGCGTCCTGCGGCTGCTCTCTGACGTCACGCTGCGCATGACGGAGGGCGAGATCATCGGCGCGGAGAGGCGCGGCCTCCTGGACCTCACGCTCGACGGCTACCTCGATATCGTGCGACGCAAGACGGCGCTGCTCTTCGCGGGCGCGTGCAAGATCCCCTCGTTCCTCGTGACCGAGGCGTTCGGCGAATCGCGCGAAGTGTGGGGCGAGAGGCTCTGGGAATACGGGATGTCGCTCGGGATCGCATTCCAGCTCCAGGACGACCTCCTCGACTACACGGCCAAGGAGGCCGATCTCGGAAAGCCTGTTCTCTCCGATCTGAAAGAGGGGAAGCTCACGCTCCCCCTCATCCTCTGCATGCCGCACGCGACGCGCGCCGAGAGGAAGCTCGTGGAAGCGGTCGTGAGCGAGCAGGGGTTCGAATCCGTGAAGCCCGAGGAAATTCTCGAGGTCGTCCATCGCCTCGGCGCGCTCGAAAAAGCGCGTGAAATGGTGGAGACCCACGCCGAGAGGGCGCGCGACATCGCGTCGCGCTTCCCAGAGACGGCGTCCCGCGAGGGGTTCCTCCTGGCCGCCGAGTACGCGGCAAACCGCCGTAAGTAGTTAAAACTAAATAGTTTAATATTCTTCGAATGATAATAGGCTTGGGGCAAGCTCTGCCTAACGATAGCCATGGCGCCTCCATGTGCGCGCACTCTGGCCGAATTAAGTAAGGCACATTCTAAGAATCCCCTTCTTTTTTCTGGCTTTTCTCTTGATTTCAGCTTGCCATGGCTCTAAGCTCTCCCCAACATATCGTGGGTCACGGATCGGCCCCCACAACTTCCGGGAACGGTCAGGAGAGCGAATGATCGAAAAGCTGTTCCGGTCCTTCCGGTCGCCCTTCAACGCGACGTCGCGCGAGGACTTCACTCTCGAGGAGGAAGTCGCGCTGTACCGTCACCGCGCCGAGGTCGCCCTCGAGGAGGAGCGCTACAACGACTCCCTCGTGTTCCTGGCGAAGATCCTGCGCCTGAATCCGTACGACCTGCAGGCGCGCATGACGGTCGCGCACACTTACCACTACGCTCTTAGAGAGCCGACGAAGGCCCTCCTGACGTACGAAAAGGTCGTCGCCGCGTCCGGGTACGACGAATCGAATTCCTATTCGGTCGCGGCCCGCGAGGGAATTCGCGAGCTCGAAGGAGCGCTCGAGATCGCCGCGCTTCCCCTCCACGACCTCGTCGACGAGGACGAGTCCAGCGAAGAGACCACAGACCGCGCCCACAACGTGGCCGGATAACGGGCTCCCCCGAATCCCTTTTTCTCCATCCTCTTCACGTCGTCATCGACCCGCCAGAGCGGGCCGGTGACGACCACCCTTTCCGGCGTCTCGAGGCGCAGCTTGAGCGAGGCGATCCCCTCGGGGTGCCGGAGGACGACGACGAGGTCGTGGCTCCCTTCCGGGAGGTCGAGCGTGAGTTCGCCGGAACCCGTTCCTTCGGCGATCACTGCACCGTCGAGGAAGACGGTTCCGTCCCCGACCGCCCTGAGCTTCAGGCGGGCTGCGGGCGCCGGCCGGTCCAGCCGGAACCGTGTCGCGAAGGCCAGCTCCGCGGGCGCACCGAACCGCGCCCTGTCCCAGTAACCGATCCACCAGGCGCCCGGGACGGTATCGGCGATCCGAAGCCGGACGGCTTGAGCGGCGGCGAGGACGACGATCAGGGCGACCGCGACGGCAAACGCGCGGGCGTGGCGCTGCGCGGCGGTCGTTGACGCGGTCACGGGGCGCGATGTTAGTATCGAACGTGCACCGGCTGGCGACCAACTCCCCCCTTCCCGCCGTCGCCGTCATCCCCGCCCGCTACGCCGCTGAGCGTTTTCCGGGGAAACCGCTGCATGAGATCGCGGGCGTCCCGATGGTCGTAAGGGTTCTCGAGAGGGCGCAGAAAGCGCAGCGGATCTCGCTCGTTCTCGTCGCGACGGACGACGAGAGAATCGCCAGGGCCGTCGAATCCGCCGGGGGAAGAGCCGTCATGACGGAACGGGGCCTCCCGTCGGGAACGGACCGGGTCTTCGCGGCCGTACGGGACCTCGACGTGGAAGTGGTCCTGAATGTTCAAGGGGACGAACCGATGATGGCCCCCGAGAACATCGACCGGGTCGCGGGATTCCTCCTCGAGCACCCCGAGTTCCCGCTCGCCACGGTCGCGCTCCCGATTCGCGACCCCAACGAGATCGCGAATCCGAACAACGTGAAGGTCGTGCGCGCGGACGACGGCCGCGCCCTGTACTTCTCGCGTTCTCCCCTCCCCTACCGGCGAAGGGCCGAGCCCGGCCTCGTCACGCTCAAGCACCTCGGCCTCTACGGCTACCGCAAGGAAGCCCTCCGAACGTGGACGAGCCTGCCGCCGCATCCGCTCGAGCGCGCCGAGAGCCTCGAGCAGCTCCGCGCGCTCGCGGCGGGGATGGCGATGGCGGTTCTGGACGCGGTGTCGGATTCGATCGGCGTGGATACGATCGAGGACGCCAAAAGAGTTGAAGATTTGCTTGGAAAGGAAGAGATCGAGGCCGCTGCTCGCGAGGACGGCCGAACCTTTTCCGCGGCCCCCTCTTCACCATCGAAGAAAAACAGCGTCACCCGAAACTAACCACCAGCAGAACTGCGACAGCGGAGGAGTAGCGTGGGAACCAAATATATTTTTATCACGGGTGGTGTGGTTTCCGGCCTCGGCAAGGGGATCGCGGCGGCCTCGATGGGCGCGCTCCTGGAGGCGCGCGGGTTCCGCGTCACGCTGCAGAAATTCGACCCGTACCTGAACGTGGACCCCGGCACGATGTCGCCGTTCCAGCACGGCGAGGTCTACGTCACGGACGACGGGGCCGAGACCGACCTCGACCTCGGGCACTACGAGCGCTTCACGTCCGCGATCGCGAACAAGGCGAGCAGCGTCACGACCGGGAAGGTCTACCAGACCGTCATCGAGAAGGAGCGCCGCGGCGACTTCCTCGGCAAGACGGTGCAGGTCATCCCGCACATCACGGACGAGATCAAGGACTGCATCCGCCGCGTCGCGGGCGACAACGACGTCGTCCTCGTCGAGATCGGCGGCACCGTCGGCGACATCGAGTCCCTGCCGTTCCTCGAGGCGATCCGCCAATTCCGCCAGGACGTCGGCCGCGGCAACGCGGTCAACGTCCACCTCACCCTCGTGCCGTACATCGCGGCGTCCGACGAGCTCAAGACGAAGCCCACGCAGCACTCCGTCAAGGAGCTCCTCTCCATCGGGATCCAGCCGGACATCCTCCTCTGCCGGGCGGACCGCTCGATCCCCGAAGAGATGAAAAAGAAGATCGCCCTCTTCTGCAACGTGGACGAGCGGGCCGTCATCACGGCACGCGACGTCTCGACGATCTACGAGGTCCCCCTCGCGTTCGCGCGGGAGGGCCTCGACGAGATTCTCCTCGACTACCTCTCCCTCCCCCACTACGACCGGGACCTCGCGAAGTGGGACTCCATCGTGAACCGTGTGAAGAACCCGCAGGAAGAGGTCACGGTCGCGTTCGTCGGAAAGTACGTCCAGCTCGGCGACAGCTACAAGTCCCTGAACGAGGCGCTGCACCACGGCGGCATCGCGAACAACGTGAAGGTGAAGATCTCGTTCGTCGACTCGGAGGAGCTGGAGTCCCTGGGTTTCCCCGAGACGCTCGCCCGCGCGGACGCGATCCTCGTCGGGCCGGGATTCGGGCGCCGCGGCATCGAAGGAAAGCTCAAGGCGATCCGCCTCGCGCGCGAAGCGAAGGTCCCGTTCTTCGGGATCTGCCTCGGCATGCAGTGCGCCGTGATCGAGTACGCCCGCAACGTCTGCGGGATCAAGGACGCGAACTCCACGGAGTTCGAGCCGAACGCGGCGAACAAGGTCATCTACATGCTGCGCGACCTCATCGGTGTCGACGCACTCGGCGGGACGATGCGCCTCGGCAAGTACCCGTGCGACCTCGGGGAGGGGACGCTGGCGCGGCGCGCGTACGGGGAGGCGACGATCTGGGAGCGCCACCGCCACCGCTACGAGGTGAACCAGGAATACCTGCCGCAGCTGCGGGACGCCGGGCTGACGTTCTGCGGAATGTCGCCCGACCGCAAGTTCGTCGAGATGGTGGAGCTCTCGGACCATCCGTGGTTCCTCGGCTGCCAGTTCCATCCCGAGTTCAAGAGCAAGCCCACCGCGCCGCACCCGCTCTTCAAGGACTTCATCCGCGCCGCCCGCGCTCACAAGCACGCGCGCCAGGACGGCCTCGACAAGAAGAGTGCCGAGCTCTTGCCGGCCGTCGTCGTGCCCGCGAACCTGCCGACGCCGAACGGACAGTCCGCGTGAGCGACATCGACCGCGTGGACCCGAAGGCCCGATACGGGAAGACGGCGGAGCGCTGGGGGAATCTTCTTCTCCCCGAGGGGGCCGCCGAAGTCGACACGCTCTTCGCCTTCGAGGGCGAGGGGGAAGCGACGTACCGCGTTTCGCGCGTGAACGCCTTTCCGCAGGATTCCGCCAAGCGCCTCTATTACTACCTCAGGATCGCGGACAACCCGAACAACTCCTGAGGCGTGCGGCTCGCGGCGTCAGGGGGAAGCCGGAGGAGACGTGAACGCCTCGACAGAGCGGCGAAAGGCTCTCGGATCGACGGCGGGAAACCGGTAGAGATTCGGTTCTATTTCGGCGAAGTACTGAAGGAGGCGCCTCGCTTCGATCAGCCCCGCCTCCCGCATCGCGCGTACGTCTTCGAGATCCTGCTCGTGGCCGCGTTCCAGCTTCGCCAGCGCCTGCGCGTAGTAGTCGTAATGATGAAACGAGATGCGACCCTCCCGTGCCACGAACGGGCTTCGGGACTCCCACCCCGGGACCTCCGGAATGAAGGCATCGGGCGAGGCCAGCTCGACGTTTACCTCGAGCTCCTCCTTCAGCCGGGGGATCGCTCGCAGGACCCGGTCATCGTCCGGAACGAGTTTCAGGTCGATGTCGACAGTAGTCCCCCGCCAGCCGACGAGAACGGCGGTGGCGCCCCCGACGAGATAGACCCGCAGCTCGCTCCGGGCCTCGGGTCCGAGGGCTTCCATGAATTTCCGGACGCGATCCGCGTCTACGGGGCGGCGCATTCCGCCGCGCGTTCGAACGAGACAAGGCGCCGTATCAGGGCGTTGTATCGCGAATGAGCCGAATCGGGATCAGAGAGCGCGAGGAGCGCGTAGAGCTGGTTCTCGGGCGACGGGAATGCCTCCGGGATTTGAAGCCCGATACGCCGCATGCGCGTCGCGCCGATCGAAACGAGAAGAGCTTCCTGCGACGCGACCGCACGGGAGAGATCCTCGACCCCTCGCAACACGAATTCCGCCCCCGGCAGTCGTTCGAACACGAGCCGATGATACGCGGCGCCCGCAGGCATGGCACCGCCGGGTTCCGGCCGCTCTACGAGCAGAGCGCCGAGAGAGCCCGCGAGGCGCGGTCGATCTTCCGGTAGACAGGAATCCCGCCGCGCTGCAGGACGTCGACGAAGGCGTCGTAGAGGCGCCCCGAATCCACGTTCACGACGAGCGGCTTGGCGGTCTTCTTGAAAAGCCTCAGAAGCTCTTGCGAGAGAGAGCCCGGCGCGTAGATGTTCTCTCCGTGCGATCCCGAGGGATCGGGCGCGAGGTCGTCGAGCGCCGGCGTGACCGGGATCGGCGAGACGATCAGCGAATCAACTCCGGGATCCGCGAGCAGGGCCTCGGCCGCGGAGACGAATGCCGCGGTGTCGGCCATCGGCGTCGCGTCGACAGGGTTGTCCTGGTGCGCGATCGCGGGGAGGCAGGCCGCGAGACGCGCCTTCGTCTCCAGCGAGAGCGCCGCGGGCGTCAGCTCGTAGAGGCGGTCGAGCACGGCCCCGCACTCGAATCCCGCATTCGACAGGACCGCGAGCCGCCGGCCCGACGGGACCCGGTCTCCCAGCATCGTGAAGATCTTCGTGTGGTCCTCGAACATGTCCAGCGTCGTCGCCACGACGGCGCCCGCGCCCTCGAGAAGCGCGCGCGCGATGTCCCAGTCGCCCGCGAGGGACGCCGTATGGCTCTCGGCGGCCCGCGCTCCGAGCGCCGTGCGCCCGGCCTTGTAGACGAGGACGCGGCGGCCGGCGGCGGTGAGCCTCCGCGTGGCCGCCGCGAAGCGCGCGCCGTCGAGAGGAAGGAACCCCTCGACGTAGAACGCGAGCACCCGGACTGAGGGATCCATCTCGAAGTACTCGAGGAAATCCGCCGCGGTGAGGTCGATCTGGTTGCCGTAGGAGATCGACGCGCGCGGGAAGACGATGCCGTCGAGGTTGCTCGTGAACGAAACGAGATACGCGCCGCTCTGGCTGACGGCGACGAGGCGGTCGCCCGGGGCGTCGTGGAACGGCAGCTTGTACTGCGGCAGGAAGAACGTGTTGTAAGCGTGCTTCGAGACAACGCCGAGGCAGTTCCCGCCGACGAGGACGGGGCCTCCGGACGGCAGAAGGCGCGATCCGGCCAGCGCCGACCGGATCTCGTCCTCGAGCGCCCGGTTTCCCGTCTCCGAAAAGCCGCCCGGGATCAGGATGATCGCGCGCGCGAGGTCGTTCGCGCAGAGATCGCGGATCGCGTCGCGGGCTGCCCCCGCCGGAATCGCGACGACCGCGAGATCGACGGGGCCCGGGAGATCCTTCGCGCTCTTCAGGCACGGCACACCGTCGATCGACTCGACGCGCGGATGAATCGCGCGGAGGCCGCCGTACGCGATCGTCTCGGACGCCTTCAGGTTGCGCAGGATGATCCGCCCCGGGTTCGCCTCGTTCGCCGAGGCGCCGAACACGACGGCGCTCTTCGGGGCGAGCAGATGGGAGATCTTTTCGAGCGGGCGGCGGACGCGTGCGACGCGGCGCTCCGAGAAGCGCGCCTTCCCGTCCGCGGCCACCCAGCGGCCGTCGGCGCAAAGAAGGACGGGATTGATCTCCAGTTCCTCCAGGGTCCGATTGCCGAGAGAGTTTTCGGGGGAGAAAGAGAAGATTAGATTCTTGGAAAGGGTTTCGAGGCGAGCCGCGACCTTGTCGAGCGAGAGCGGCGCCTTCGCGCTGGCCCTGCTGCTTTCGAAGAAAATCTTCAGCGCCGGACTCGTGTCGACGGCGGCCTGAAGGTCTCGTTGCACGTCTCCGGGTCTCAGGATCGCCGTCGTGGCCCCCGGGGCCATCTGGCCATACCACTCTGTCAGGAGCCCCCCGAGCCCGAAGACGAGGACCGGCCCGAACGCGAGGTCGTTCTTGAACGAGAGGAGCGCCTCCGCCGCGGGCGTGCCGGAGGCCGGGACGAGCTTCTCGACGACGAGGATCCCGAGGCGCGATGCCCCCGGCGCGCGGCGGCCGACGTCCTCCCACATCTTCCTCGCCGCGGCCGAGATGGATTCCGGAGATTTCTTGGAAAGTGAAAGTCCACCGACGTCGGACTTGTGAGCGAGATCGGGCGAGGCGATCTTGAGCACGACCTCGCCGCCCGGGACACCTTCCAGGAACTCTTGAATTCTCCTCGGCGGATCGCCCGGCGCACCCTCCCAGAAGACGTGCCGCGGCACGTCGAACCCCCCACTGGCGAGCAGCGCGTACACCTCGTGCTCGAGTAGGGACGCCCGGTTCATCCCGGGAAGCCGCGGATCTGCAACTCCATCGCCTCGAGCCCGTCGAGCATCCGCGTGACCTCGACGCACTGGTCGCAGTTCGCGTGGACGCTCGCGCAGGGCACGCCGTCGGACTGCTGCTCGGGGCACCTGGGCTCTTTCGCCATCGACAGAAGCGCTTCGATGAGAGCCTTCACCCGCGACTTGAGGGACGACTCGGGAACGTCCCTCAGTCCCATGAGCAGCCGGTATTCGGCGGGGTTCAGGGAAACCGGAATCAGGTCCTGGTTCATGGGGTGGCTCCTTGCCTCGGCTCGTTCGCGTCCGCGGGCGGATTCACCGACCGCATGCCCCACGAAAAAGCCTCTTCGTTTAGGGGAATCAGCGCGCACTTGTCCTTGAGGGCGAGACGGATCGCCGCGCGGAACGTCTCCTCGGGGAAGAGCTTCGTCGCGGCCTGGAGCGCTCCGAGCGCGACGATGTTCTTCACGACCACACGGCCGAGGTCGACGGCGATTTCCGTGAACGGGACGCCGAGAGCGTGGACGCCGGCCGGAAAGGACGGAGGATCCTTCACGACCGAGCTGTCGTAGAGGATCGTCCCTCCCGGAGGGACGTCGGGTGCGAATTTCGCCAGGCTCGGCGCGTTGAACGCAACGAGGATGCGGGGGTGGGGCGACGCGGGTGAGAGTACTTCGTCCGCGCTCACGTGGACGTCGGCGTAGGACGTGCCACCGCGCGACTCGGGCCCGTAGCTCGGAATGTGCGTCGCGTCGTACCCCTCGTGGATCGCGGCGCGCGTCAGGAGCATCGCGGCGGTCTGGGCACCGTCGCCCCCCGCGCCGGCGAGCTTCAGGGCGATGTCGGTGCCGCCGAGGTGCGTCGGGAACTCCGTGGCGAACCGGGGCGGGCGCTCGGCCGAGGCGCCGACCGCCTTGAGGAAGCTGTCGGCGTCGTAGCGGGGCTTCGGGAGCTGGAACCAAGGCTCCGGGACGGTATCCTTCTTCACGCCGAGCGGGAAGACCGGCAACATCTTCTCCTTCACCCAGGTCTCGGTGGCCTCCGGCGTCATTCCGAGATGGGTCGGACACTCGGCGAGAACCTCGACGAACGCGAGGCCGCGGTTCTCGGCCTGGATCTTCACGGCCTTGAGGACGGCCTTCTTCGCCTTCATGCGCTGCTTCGCGTCGAAGAGGGCGACCCTCTCGACGTAGACCGGGCCGTCGAGGCCCGCAATGAGCTCGGCCATCTTCATCGGCTGGCCCATCAGCGCCGTGCGCCCTTCTGGGCTCGTCGCGCTCTTCTGGCCCATGAGAGTCGTCGGGGCCATCTGGCCTCCCGTCATCCCGTAGATCGCGTTGTTGACGAAGATCACGGTGAGGGGCGTGCCGAGCTGCGCGGCCGAGATGATCTCGGCGAGTCCGATGGACGCGAGGTCGCCGTCGCCCTGGTAGCTGATGACGACTGCTTCGGGGTTTGCGTACTTGTGGCCGAGCGCGACGGCCGGCGCGCGGCCGTGTGCGGCCTGCGAGTTGCCGACGTCGAAGTAGTAATAGAGGAAGACCGAGCAGCCGACGGGCGAGATCGCGATCGTGCGGTCCTGGATCCCGAGCTCTTCGATGGCCTCGGCGAGATACTTGTGGACGAGGCCGTGGCCGCAGCCGGGACAGTAATGCGTGGCGTGCCCTTTCAGGCCGACGCCGCCCGCGTGGCGCTCGAACTTCTCGTAGAAGACGCTCATGCCAGAACCTCCGCGTGATCCCTCAGCGCCTCGGCGATCTCCATCGATTGGGGAAGGACGCCCCCGAAGTGGCGCACGGACTTGATCGACGGAACCTCGAGGGACGCCTTCGAGAGTGCCAGCCGAAGCTCGTCCTCGAGCTGTCCGTTGCTCGCCTCGACGACGACGATCTTCCGGACCTTCGGAAGCAGGGCGCGGAGCGGCTCGATCGGGAACGGCCAGAGCGTGACCGGCCGGAAGAGGCCGACGGCCTGACCCTCGCGGCGCAGCGCCTCGACCGCACCCTTCGCCATGCGTGCCGGCGTGCCGAATGCGACGACGAGCGTGGACGCGTCCGCGCACGCGAAGAGATCGGCCCGTTGTTCGCATTCCATGAGCCGGTACTTCTCGTTGAGGCGCGCGTTGTGCGCCTCGAGATCCTTCTCGTCGAGATAGATCGAGGAGATCAGGTTCCCGCGGTGGGCTGCATCTCCGGAGACCGCCCAGCCGGGGAGGCCCGGCCGGAGCATCGTGGAAGGCAGGACGACCCTGCCCGTCATCTGCCCGAGGTAACCATCCGCGACGATGACGACGGGATTCCGGTAGCGGAACGTGAGCTCGAACGAGAGCCGCGTGAGGTCGAGCATCTCCTGGGGCGTCGACGGGGCGAGGACGATCGCATGCGTGTTGCCGTGGCCGAGGCCGCGGCAGACGAGCTTCACGTCCGCCTGCTCGGGCGCGATGTTGCCGAGACCGGGGCCGCCTCGCATCACGTTCACGAAGACTCCCGGGACCTCGGCGCCGATCATGTAGGAGATCCCCTCGAGCATCAGGCTGAATCCGGGGGACGACGTGAACGTCATGCAGGGCAGGCCCGCGCCGCCGCAGCCGTACATCATGTTCACGGTCGCGACCTCGCTCACCGCCTGCAAGAAGACGCCGTCGAGCTTCGGGAGAAGCCTCGCCATGAGCTCGGCTCCCTCGGTCGAGGGCGTGATCGGATAGCCGAACACGTGCCGGCAGCCGGCGAGAAGAGCGCCGACCGCCGACGCGTAGTTGCCCTTGAGGACGAGCGGCGAGGCCGGCGGGAGCAGGATCGCCTCCCCCGGAATCGCCCGCGGCCTCGGGCGGGCTGCCGGACGCCCGCCGAAGAGCTTCTCGGGATCCTGAAGCTCGAAGTCGACCGCTTCCGTTTCGGCACGCAGGCCGTAAGGCTCCGGACAGGCGTCGATGCAGAGCCCGCAGCCGTTGCACGCGTCGAGGTTGAGGGTGACGGGAACGAGGCCCGTCAGGGGATCGATCTCGGATCCCGCCTCGATGCAGTGCTTCGCGCACGAATCGATGCAGCGTCCGCAGCCCTTGCAGGTCTCGGGAAGAAGAACGGGTTTCGGGCGTTCCCTGAGAGCGGTTGGCATGCCGGGAACCTCCGCAGTCAAGGTACCCGCGCGGTAACGCCTCCGGTATGCCGCAAATGAATCAGCTGAGCGCGGGAGAACGTCGCACTAACTGTGCCACGAGAACGAGTTGCGGCTGCCGGACTCCCCTCGTCAAGTCTGTCCGCCCACCCGGTCGCGCTTCACGACGACTTTCTGGCCGCGGATCATCGTGCCGCGGAGCGCCTTCATGACGGGCTCGGCGAGCGCCTCGGAGATCTCGACGAGCGAGAAGCGCTCGGCGATCTGGATGGAACCCACGTCCTTCGGGCTCACTTTCGCCTCGTTGCAGATGGCCCCCACGAGATCGCCGGGGCGCACCCCCGCGATGCGTCCAGCGCCGATGAAGATCCTCGCCGTATTTCCGGATTCGCGTCCGCCGGACTGGTACCTCGGGCCCGATTTCGCTCGGGGCGGCGGCGCCGTGGCGACGGCGGGAATCTCGTGCTCCTCGCCGACGGAGCCCGAGCCCGCGGCCGAGGGATCCGCAAGCTTCACGGCCGCGGCGGCGACGTCCATCGGGTCGAACTCCTCGGCAAGCGACTCGACGACGACGCGGTAGTCGTCGAGACCGCCCGCGAGGATCGACTCGCGGAGCGACGCCCGCGTCAGCTCGAGGCGTTTCGCGCGGAGGTCCGCGACGGTCGGGACGCTCGCGATGTCGATCTTCTGCTTCGTGAGGCGCTCGATGTTCTTGAGCTGCCAGTGCTCGCGCGGCTCCGAAAGCGTGATCGCGACGCCCTCCCGCCCCGCTCTGCCGGTCCGGCCGATGCGGTGGACGTAGACCTCCGGCGACGAGGGCACGTCGTAGTTCACGACGTGCGAGAGGTGCCCGATGTCGAGTCCCCGCGCGGCCACGTCCGTCGCGATGAGGAGCTCCAGCGTTCCGGCACGGAACTTCTTCATGACCCGATCGCGCTGCTCCTGCGACATCCCCCCGTGCATCGATTCGACGCGCATGCCACGGCCCTTGAGGCTCTCCGTGAGTTCGTCGACCTCGATCCGGGTGCGGCAGAAGACGAGCGCACCGGCCGGGCTCTCGAGGTCGAGGATGCGCCCGAGCGCCGCGCGCTTGTGGCCACGGGCGACGACGTAGGCGGTCTGCCTCACCTTCGGCATCTTCCCGGGCGCCGTCTTCTCCTTCTCGATCGCGATCCGGATCGGGTCACGGAGATGCCGGGCCGCGAGCGTCGCGATACGGGGAGGCAGCGTCGCCGAGAAAAGCGCCGTCTGCCGCGCCTTCGGCGTCGCGGCGAGAATCGCGTCGAGATCCTCCGCGAAGCCCATGTCGAGCATCTCGTCCGCTTCGTCGAGGACGAGGGTCCGGAGGCTCCCGAGAGCGAGGGACTTGCGGTTCACGTGGTCCAGCGCACGCCCGGGCGTGGCGACGACGACGTCGACGCCGCGCTTCAAGGCGCGAAGCTGCGTCTCCATCGAGGCACCGCCGTAGACGGGGAGCACCCGCACGTTCATCTCGCGTCCGTATTTGTGAACGGCCTCCGCGAGCTGCATGGCGAGCTCGCGCGTGGGCACGAGGATGAGGGCCGACGGCGCGACGCCCCTCTCGGCAAGAGGAGCCATCGCGTTCAGGATCGGAAGCGCGAACGCGGCGGTTTTCCCCGTTCCCGTCGCCGCCTGACCGAACACGTCGCGACCCTCGATGAGCGGAGGAATGGCCGCAGTCTGGATCGGCGTCGGCTCCTCGTAACCGAGGGCGACGAGCGCGCTCACGAGGCGCGGGTCGAGGCCGAGGCTCGCGAAGGGGGACAGGATGGGCTTCGTCATGCCACCATTCTGAGGCCGCGGGTCGGGCTTCACGAACCCGGCTTCTTCGCGCTCACCTGGAGGAGGTCGACGGGCAACGCCGAGTAGTTCGCGATCTCGATCTTGCCGGCGGTCTTGTCCCACGTGATCTTCGCCGCCGGGACGAGCTTGCCCTCGCCCCTTCCGTCGGCTCCAATGCGGAGCTCGAAGACGGTGACCCGGTAGTCCATCGAGCGCGTGTCGCTCATAACCTCACGGAACGAAACGCGGCGGTCCGTCGCAAGGACGATGCGCCTGCTCCCGTCCGCGGCCTTGTGCTCGCGGGCGTAATAGAGGTCGTAGCCGATCGAATTCGGCGTGCGGACGTAGCCGACCCGCGGCTTGATCTTATGGAGCGCGTCCACGAGCGTGTCGCGCCCGGACTCCTGGAGCGCGGCAAGAAGCGCTTCGCGCTCCTGGTCCGTGGACCACCGGAAGAGCGTGATGTCGACGATCGCCGCTCGTCCGGTACCGAGGCTCGCCGCGAATGCCGTGAAGCTTTCGATCGGCGTCTCGTTCGCCGCCCGGGCGGGCAACGCACCCACGGTCAGGCACGCGACGAGAGTGGCGATCATCGGGATCGCCGGGAATCGGAGAGAGTTTCGAATCTTCATGGAACCTCCCTATCCGGCGAGTGATTCGAACACTCCGGACGCGCGGTCCTTCCGCACGTTGTTCCATGCAAAGCAGCGGCCATTCATGGCCACGTAAACCCCACCCGCCGGGAGCATCTGGACGAACGAGAGGGCGCTCCCGAGGTTGAAAAGACCGTCCGAGCTTCCAAACGCCCACGGAACCATAGCGCCCGTCAGGACGACCGTCTTTTCCAGCGCCGCCGCGGCCAGAACGGCGGCTGTCTCGACCATCGTGTCCGTGCCGTGAGTCACGACGATCCACTGCTCGGCGGCCTGACGACAGACGTCCGCGATCCTCTCACGGTCCTCGGGGGTCATCTCGAGGCTGTCGATCATCATCACGGTCTCGAGGGCCACCGGAACGCGGCAGCGGCCGAGCCGGAGCATTTCCCGGATGTGCGTGTCCTTGAAGTAGAGACGTCCCGTCAGCTCGTCGTATTCCTTGTCGAACGTCCCGCCTGTCACGAGGATTCGGATCGCCATTCGTTTTCGGGCCTCCAGCCTCCATTCTGTAACATCAGCGGCGTGAAGGTCTTCGCGTCGATCACGCCGAACCTCTCCGTGGGGGACCGATGTCGCCCCGTCTTTTTCACGGGTCCGTGCGTCATCGAGTCGCGCGCTCACGCCCTGAAAATGGCCAAGGAGCTGAAAAGGGTCTTCACGGACGCGGGCGCCGTCGACCGGCTCGTCTACAAGTCCTCGTTCGACAAGGCGAACCGGAGCGCCGGGGCGAGTTTCCGGGGACCCGGCATCGAGAAAGGGCTCGCGATCCTCTCGGAGGTCAAGGAGCGGACGGACCTGCCGATCCTGACGGACGTCCACGACCCCGAGCACTGCGCCATGGTCGCCGAGGTGGCCGACGTCCTCCAGATTCCGGCGTTCCTTTGCCGCCAGACCGACCTCATCCTCGCCGCGGCGGCCACGAAGAAGGCCGTGAATGTGAAGAAGGGCCAGTTCCTCGCGCCGGACGACTGCAAGCAGATCGTGGACAAGTGCCACGCAGCCGGCAATACGAACATCATGCTCTGCGAGCGCGGGACTACGTTCGGCTACCACAACCTCGTCGTGGATTTCCGCGGCCTCCCCATGATGCGGTCGCTCGGTGTGCCCGTGATTTACGACGCGACGCATTCGCTCCAGCTGCCGGGCGGCCTCGGCGCGGAGACCGGGGGCTCGCGCGAATACGCCCCCGCGCTCGCCCGGGCGGCCGCGGCGGTCGGCGTCGACGGCTACTTCTTCGAGGTTCACGACAATCCCGCCGCCGCGAAGTCCGACAAGGCGACGCAGCTCCCACTCGCGCTGCTGCCGAAGTTCCTGGCCGACCTCCTCGCCTTCGACGAGCTCCGCCGCAAGACGAACCCCTGAGTTTCTTCGCTCCTGGCCCTTGACAGGAGTACCTCCGCGTCCGTACTGTACTGGTGTTGCGATACACCGATTCTGTGGGCGTTCCCGCAATCGCCGTCTCGGGGCTCACGAAGCGTTACAAGGACAAGCCCGTTCCTGCGCTGCGGGACGTGTCCTTCCAAGTCGAGCCCGGGATCGTCCTCGGCCTCGTCGGTCCGAACGGCGCCGGGAAGACCACGCTTCTCGGCTGCCTTCTGGGGCTCCTCTTCCCGGACGAGGGCAAAATCGAGATCTTCGGCGGCGCGCCCGGCACGCCCGGCGTAAATCGCCTCGTCGGATATGTCCCCGAGCGCCTCTCCTTCGACCGCTGGATGACCGGCCAGGCCTTCGTGGCCTACCACCACGCCCTCGCCGGTCGCGCCCGAGCGACGCAGCGGTCCGACGTTGCCGAAGCGTTCGACCGTGTGGGGCTCGAGCCCTCGGCGCGTCGTCGGCGCGTCGCAACGTACTCCCGCGGGACGCTCCAGCGCCTCGCGCTTTCGCAGGCTCTTGTCGGGAAGCCGCGTATTCTTTTCCTCGACGAGCCCACGTCCGGAGTCGATCCGAGCGGCGTGCTCCTCGTGCGCCGCTTGCTCGCCGATCTGAAGACGGACGGAGTCACGGTCCTTTTCAATTCCCACCAGCTCGACCAGGTCGAGCGCGTGTCGGATCGCGTCCTCTTCCTTCGCGAGGGCCGCCTCGAGGACGTTCCGGTGTCGAGCGCGGACTCTCCCCGCACTCTCTCCCTGAGGTGGCTTGCGGACGTCGACGCGGGGACGGATAACCTCGGCGATGCGGTGGCCGCCTGCGACGCCGAGATCATCGAGGAAGCCGCCACGACGGCCCGGGTCCGCGTTCCGTCCGACGACGCGGCGGCCCGGCTCGTGTCCGCGCTCGTCGCGGGCGGCATCCGGCTTGTCGAGGCCGCCCCCGTCGAAGCCCGGCTCGAGTCTCTGTTTCGCGTGAGCGGCGCATCCGCCGGAAAAGGGGCCGCATGAACTTCGACGTCTGCAAAGCGACCCTGCGAGAGCGCTTCTCGAACCCGATCCGCTCCGCAACACTGCTCGGCTTCGCCCTCTTCCCAATCCCCATCGCCCTCGTGGACCCTCGACCAAATTCGAGCACTTCGTTCTTTCACCCGCTGCTTGCCGTGACGCTCGCGAGCGGGATTCTCGGGCTCGAGTTCTCGAGCGGAGTTCTCGCGCTCGTGTTCACGCGGCCAGTCTCGCGCCGGGTCTATGCCCTGAGCAAATGGGTGGCCGTGACGGCGACCGCCGTGATTCTCTCCATCGCGCAACTTCTCGCCGTTCTCCTGGTTCTCCGGGTTCGTTACGACTTCTTCGAGCCGGAAGCTCTCGGTCCCCGCCTCGTCGAGCGGGTGCTTGTCGCAGCCGGAACGTGCGCGGTGCTTTTGCTCTTTTCCGCGCTCGGAAGCGGGCTTTCGGATCTCGCGGTGTGGGGCCTCGCTTCGATCGCGGCACAGACTCTTCGCACCATCGGCTTCGTGAATCGCGACGACTTCTGGATTCGTCTGGGCGAGAGCCTCCAGTTTCTCCTCGCTCCCGGGTGGGGGATGTCCTCGGGCGCCTCTCCCGAGGTGAGCCCTCTCGACCTCCTCGCCGCCGCGGGCATCACCGCGGCGGCGCTCGGTCTCGCGCTCTGGGTGCTCGAGCGTCGGGAGATCACGTACGCGGAGGTCCGCGTATGACTCGCGGCCTCTCCGTCGACCCCTCCGACGCCGTCCCGCTCTGGAAGCAGATCGAGGAGAACGTCCGGCGGCTCGTCGCCTCCGGAGCCATGAAGCCCGGCTCGGTCTTGCCTTCGGTGCGTGACCTCGCTCGCGACCTGTCGATCAACCCCGCGACCGTCGCGAAGGGCTACCAGCGCCTCGTCGACGCGGGAATCCTCGCCGTGAAGAGGGGCGAAGGCACATTCGTCTCGGAGAAGCCTCCATCCGCGCCGCGCGGCGAGCGCGAAAAGCAGCTTCAGAGCGGCGCGCTCAGCTATGCGTCGCTCGCGGTGACGCTCGGTGCCCCGCCCGACGAGGCGATGGAGCAGGTGAAACGGAGCTTCGGATTTCTTAGAAGGAAGAGAGAGGGAGGGACCGAATGAGGGGCGTGAGCGCGGGGGCAGCGGGACCGACAGCGAGAAGCTCGCCAAATGCAGCGGCCTTCCCGGCAGGCCCCCTTTCGAAGAAGTCTTCCGCGCTCGTCGTCGAGGCTCGCAGCCTCGTCGTGCGCTACGGCGGCAATCCCCTTCCGACACTCGAAGAAATCTCTTTCTCCGTCCCCCGGGGCTCGGTCTATGCCCTCCTCGGCCGCAACGGCGCCGGGAAGTCGTCTCTCGTGCGTTGCCTCCTCGGACAGCAGAAGCCAGCGTCGGGAGAGTGTGTCCTGTTCGGCGAGGACGTCTGGAAGCACCGCGCGCACCTGATGGCGAAGGTCGGTGTCGTCCCCGAGGACCCGGACGCACCGCCTTCGATGACGGCGCGGCAGCTCTCCGCCTTCTGCGCGAAGCTCTACCCGTCGTGGGACGCGCCCTCCGTCGAGGCACGCCTCAAGCGCTTCGACGTTCCTGCAGGGACGCCATACGGCAGTCTCTCGAAGGGCCAGAAAGCCCTCGTGTCGCTTGCGCTTGCGCTCGGATCCGCCCCCGAACTCCTTCTGCTCGACGACCCGACGCTCGGCCTCGACGCCGTCGCGCGGCGGGCGTTTTTCGGGGAGCTCGTCGGCGAGCTCGCGGACCGCGGGACGACCGTCCTCCTCACGTCGCACGATCTCGCGGGCGTCGAGAGCATGGCCACGCACGTCGGGTTCCTGAAGGGCGGAAAGCTCGTCCTCGACGAGGACCTCGAGGCGCTGAAGTCGCGCTTCCGGCGGCTGAGGTACGCGAACGAGCAGACGGAGGAGCGCCTCGAGTACGGCCAGGAGCTCTCGGATTTCGACGCCGTGAAGGTGAAGGTCCGCGGCTGGGGCGTCGAAGCAATCGTCTCGAACTACGGCGACGACGTGTTCGCGCGATTCGCCGCGCTCGACGGCGTCGTGGACGCGGAGGCCTCGGCCGTGTCGCTCGAGGAGATCTTCATCGCGGTCACGGGCGACCCCCCGGCCGGGAGGACCGCATGAGAGCCTTCGCAGCCGTCTTCGCGCGGGAGGTCTTCGAGCGCCGGATGGTCTTCGCCGTCGCGTTCGCAGCGGGCTTCGTGCCCCTCATCGGTTCGCTCGCCTACGGCTGGCGAAGCCCCGACGCTCCCGAGGGCCGCATCCTGGTTGCGCTCGTAACGGCCGCGGCATTCGGCCTCGCGTTCGCGCTCCTGATCGGTGGATCCGTCATCGCCGGGGAGACCTCCGAGAAGAGGATGTCCTTCTTCTTCTCTCGACCGATCCCGTCTGCCGCACTGTGGGCCGGGAAGCTCCTGGCGGCCCTCTTCGTCACATTCGCGGCAGCGGCACTCGCGTTCGCACCCGCGTGGCTCTCCGGGACTGGCCACGCGCGGAGTCTCTCGGGCGTCGACGCGACGCTTGGCAACACCGTCCTGGTCGCGCTCGTTCTCACCCTCGCCCTCATCCTCGGGGCGCACGCCGTCGTAACCGTCGCGCGCCTGCGGTCGCCGTGGGTTGCGCTCGACCTCCTCCTCGCGCCAGGGCTCGTATTCCTCGCGGCGCTCGCGATGCGTTCACTCCTGCGAGACGAATCGTCCGCGCTCTCCGTCGCCGGCGACATCAATTACGGCATCGAGTGGGCGCTCATCGGCCTCGCGGGGCTCGTGGTTCTCGCGCTCCTCGCCGCGACTTTCGCCCAGGTCGCCGAGGGGCGGACGGACGCGCGGCGTGCACATGGAGCCTTCTCCGTGGTCTTCTTTGGAATCGTCGGTGCTGCGGTCGCCCTGCTCGGCGGCTACGCGTGGTGGTGCGCGTCGGCACAGGCGACGGATCTCGCACAAGTAGCGGGCGGCGTCCAGACCACGCCGCGCGGGTCCTGGGTCGTCGCAAGCGGTCCCCTTCGTGCGTGGCGTGGAGCCGGAGCATTTCTTTTCGAAGCCACAAGCGGCCGGTCGATCCGGGTCCGAGGTGGAGACGTTGCGCTCTCGCAGGACGGAACGCGCGCCGCTTGGGGCGAGCTGCGATTCGGATTCTTCGAAAGGAAAGACACCCGGCTCGATCTCTTCATCGCGGAACTCGCCACCGGCCGCACCGTCGCCACGGGGCTCGAGACCGCGGGCTGGGCGCCGATGGCGCTTTCGCCCAGCGGTCGCAGACTCGCCGTGCAGGACGAGAACCACCTCGCTACTTTCGACCTTTCGGACTCTCAAAATCCCAAGCAGATCGCCGTATTCGGCCCTCTAGACAGTCGTAGGTTCGCGTTCGTCGACGAGGAGACGATCCGCGCCTTTCCGAGGTTCTTCAACACACAGATCAAGGGCTGGGACCCGGCCCGCCTCGAGATCACGGAGTTCTCTCTGTCATCGAAGAAATCTCTCGTGACCGGCCGGTTCGAACCCGTGACCCTTCCGTTCCTGGGCCTGGGCCCGGACGCGCGTTTCTTCGTCTGTACGAGGCGGCTCACGGACGACCCCGACGGCAAGCGGGTCCTCACGCTCCACGACGGCCGGACGGGCGCGCTCGTCGCAACGCTGGCAACAAACCTCGGAAACGTCCAGGCGCGATTCCTCACGGGAAACCGGATCGCCGTCGCGGGAATCGCCGACGCCAAGGCGCGGTTGATCGTCTTCGAAGGTGAGAAGGGGTGGGGCGCGCCGGCGCGCACGGTCGATCTGGGCCCGACGACGCGCGTCGTCCTCGGCGGAGAGATCGCCGCCGGACGCGTTGCCGTCTCCCTCATTACCTTCGAAGAAAATCTCCCTTCCTCACGACGCGCCGCGAAGCTGGCGTTCGTGGACACCGCGACCGGCGCGGTGTCCGCCGGGCCCGACGGTCTCGTGCCCGCGGCCACGTTCGGCTGGTGGTTCAACCCCGTCATGACGCCCGCCGAGGCCGGTCTGCCCGCGTCACTTCTCTTCCTCGACGCCGACAATCGCCTCGTGCGCCTCGACCCGGCGACGGGCGCGCAGACGGTGCTCCTCGGCCGGAGCAAGTAAGATCGTCCCTCCGTGACCAGCAACGCCCGCCGGGAAGCCCGCCGCGTGATCGAGACCGAGGCCGAGGCCGTGCGCGGCCTCGCCGACGGCCTCGACGAGGGTTTCGACCGCGCCGTCGAGGCGATGAAGGCCACGTCCGCCACGTCCTGTCGCGTCGTCGTCACGGGCATCGGCAAGAGCGGGATCGTCGGACAGAAGATCGCCGCGACCCTGGCTTCGACGGGGACCGCGGCTTTTTTTCTTCACCCATCTGAAGCCATCCACGGCGACCTCGGGATGATCCTGAAGGGCGACGTCGTCCTCGCGCTCTCGCACTCCGGGGAGACCGAAGAGGTAGTTGCGCTCATTCCGCACGTCAAGCGGCGGGGTGCGACCCTCGTCGCCATGACCGGCAGGAGGGATTCGACTCTTGGAAAGGGCGCTGACGTCGTCGTCCCGGTCGTCATCCGCGAGGAGGCGTGCCCGCTCAATCTCGCGCCCACCGCTTCCACGACGGCCCAGCTCGTCATGGGCGACGCGCTCGCGATGGCGCTCTCGGTCGAGAAAGGCTTCCAGCCCGAGGACTTCGCGGCCCTGCATCCGGGCGGCAAGCTCGGGAAGCGCTTCCTGAAGGTCGCGGACCTCATGCACAGCGGTGAGGCGATCCCTCTCGTTCCCGAGTCGGCAGCCATGAAGGACGTCGTCTACGAGATGTCCCGCAAGCGGCTCGGGATCGCGGGCGTCACGAACGCGGCGGGGCGTCTCGTGGGCGTCGTTTCGGACGGCGACCTACGCCGCCTCCTCGAGCGGGACGGACCGGGAATCATGAGCGACACCGCGGAGGACGCGATGGGCCGGAACCCGAAGTCGATCGTCGCGACGGCGTTCGCGGCCGAGGCGCTCCGCCTGATGGAAGAGCGGAAGATCACGTCGCTCTTCGTGCTCGACGCGGACGGACGGCCCACCGGGATCCTCCACCTGCACGACCTCTGGGGAATCGAATCGATTTAGCGGTCCACGGCGCATAATCTGCGGGCACATGCCCGCAAACCCGGTCGTCCCCGATGATCTCCGAACGAAGCTCGCGCGCATCCGCGGGGTCATCCTCGACGTGGACGGCGTCCTGACGGACGGGTCGATGACGTTCGACGAGAACGGGCGGGAGTGGAAAACTTTCGATGTGAAGGACGGCCTCGGGCTCGTCCTCCTGCGGGACCTCGGCTACAAGCTGGGCGTCATCTCGAGCCGCTCGTCGAGGGTCGTCGCGCACCGGTGCGCGGAGCTCAAGATTCCCGAGGAGAACGTCCTGCAGGGCGAGAGGGACAAAGTGGCCGCGTTCGACGCGCTCGTGAAGCGCTGGTCCCTCGAGGCCTTCGAGATCGTCGTCGTCGGAGACGACCTGCCGGACCTCGGGATGCTCCGGCGGGCGGGCGTCGGCGCGGCCCCCTCGGACGCGGTCCAGATCGTCCGCGAGGCCTCGGCTCTCCAGCTGACGAAGCCGGGGGGAGCCGGCGCGGTGCGCGAGCTGTGCGATCTCCTCCTCGAGGTGAGGCGCGGCGCGCGCGCGGACCGGCCGGCCGCCGTCGAACAGCCTCAGGAGCCCGGTGCGGGCGACGTGATTCCATTCCCGTTCGGGCGCAACTGACGCCCGGTCCTGCTAGGCTCCTCCCATGCGCTGCCCTTATTGCGGCGCGGGCGACGATCGGGTCGTCGACTCGCGCGAGAGCCGCGAAGGAGCGGTCATCCGCCGGCGGCGGGAGTGCAACGCCTGCCAGCGCCGCTTCACGTCCTACGAAACCGTCGAGGACATCCCGCTCCTCGTCGTGAAGAAGGACGGCCGCCGCGAGCCCTTCGACCGCAACAAGCTCCTGCGCGGCCTCATGAAGGCCTGCGAGAAGCGGCCCGTCGAGACGAAGACCCTCGAGACCGTGTGCGACGAGATCGAAGCCGGGCTCTCGGCGCGAGAACCCCGCGAGATGACGACCGTCGAGCTCGGCACGCAGATCATGGAGAAGCTCAAGGGGCTCGACCAGGTGGCCTACGTCCGCTTCGCGTCGGTGTACCTCCGCTTCGAAGATCTCGGGGACTTCGTCGACGAGCTCAAGGCGCTCCTCGGGCGCGTGCCCGGGGCGGGGAGAACGAAGTGAAGAAACACGAACGACCCGTCGCCTTCCTGTTCGGCGAGGAGAACTCGCTGAGGACCGACCGCCGCATGCCCCCGGTCGACGTCGTCGAGAGCGCCGAGGGCTGGCGGCTCGTGTTCGAGGTCGCCGGCGCGGAGCCCGACCAGATCGAAGTCAGCATCCACGGCCGCGTCCTCACGCTCAAGGGCGTCCGCCGAGCGACGGATCGCGCGGACGGCCTCTTCCTGCGCGTCGAGCGCGCGGTGGGAGCCTTCGAGCGCGCGCTCGAGCTGCCTGAAGACCCCGACCCCGAGCGCACGCGGGCGACCTACACGGACGGCCTCCTCGTCCTCGAGGTGCCGAAGAAGGCGCAGTCGTATCGTCGTTCGATTCCCGTCGTGAAAGGCAAGAAGGGCGCATGAGCGCAGAGGTCCCTCCCACCGAGAAGGTCGTCATTCCCGACATCCTTCCCGTCCTCCCCCTGAAAGACGTCGTCCTTTTCCCGTACGTCATCGTGCCCCTTTCGGTCTCTCGCGAGAAGTCGATCGCTGCCGTCGACGCGGCGTTGGCGGAACAGCGGGTCCTCCTGCTCGTGGCGCAGCGAGACTCCTCCGTCGAGGAGCCGAAACCTGAGGATCTCTACACGATCGGAACCGCCGCGGCCGTCATGCGCATGCTGAAGCTGCCCGACGGCCGCATCCGCCTCCTCGTGCAGGGTCTCGCACGCGTGAAGATCGACTCCTTCATCGCCGAGTCGCCCTCGCTCCGCGCGAAGGTCACGCGGATCGCCGAACCCGACGAGAAGACTCCCCACTCCGAGGAGGTCGAGGCGCTCACGCGCAGCGTCAAGGAAGCCCTCGAGAAGACCGTCACCCTCGGAAAAGCCATCTCACCGGAAGTGATGGTCGTGGCCGCCGGCCTCGACGACCCGGCGCGCCTCGCCGACCTCGCCGCCTCGAACCTCGAGCTCAAGATCGACGAGTCCCAGAAGATTCTCGAGACCATTCCCGCGCTCGAGCGCGTGCGCACCGTTCTCGAGATCCTGCGACGCGAGGTGCGGGTCCTGACGGTGCAGCAGGAGATCACGGGCGCGGCCAAGGGAGAAATCGACAAGAGCCAGCGGGAATACTTCCTGAGGCAGCAGCTGAAGGCGATCCAGCAGGAGCTCGGCGAGACCGAGGACATCTCCGAGGAGATCGCCACCTACCGCAAGAAGATCGCGGAGAAGCAGATCCCCGAGGAAGCGGCCGTGGAGATCGAGAAGCAGCTCAAGAGGCTCGAGCGCGGCAATCCGGACTCCGCCGAGAACGCGATGCTGCGCACGTACCTCGACTGGCTCTCGAACCTCCCCTGGGGAACCGTCTCGAAAGACAACCTCGACCTCCCGCGCGCCCGCAAGATCCTCGACGAGGACCACTACGACCTCGACAAGATCAAGACGCGCATCATCGAGTTCCTCGCCGTGCGGAAGCTCGCGCCGGATTCGAAGGGGCCGATCCTCTGTTTCGTGGGTCCCCCGGGAGTCGGGAAGACGTCCCTCGGTCGGTCGATCGCGCGGGCGCTCGACCGGAAATTCCTCCGCCTGTCGCTCGGTGGTGTCCGCGACGAGGCCGAGATCCGGGGCCACCGGCGGACGTACGTCGGAGCCATGCCGGGCCGAATCGTGCAGGGCTTGTCCTCCGCCGGGACGTCGAACCCCGTCTTCATCCTCGACGAGGTCGACAAGATCGGCGCCGACTTCCGCGGCGATCCGTCCTCGGCGCTCCTCGAGGTCCTCGATCCCGAGCAGAACAGGACGTTCCGCGACCACTATCTCGGCGTGAACTACGACCTCTCCAAGGTCCTCTTCATCACGACCGCGAACGTCCTCGACACGATTCAGCCCGCGTTCCTCGACCGCATGGAGGTCATCCGGCTGTCCGGGTACACGCTCGAGGAGAAGCTCGCGATCGCGAAGGCGCACACGATTCCGAAGCAGCTGAAGGAGAACGGCCTTCCGCCGGCTGCGGTGACGTTCACGGACGCCGGCCTCCGGGCCATCGTGGAGGGGCACACCCGCGAAGCGGGACTCAGGAGCCTCGAGCGGGAGATCGGCTCCTGCTGCCGCAAGGTGGCCGTCCGCTGGGCTTCCGGCCGGAAAAAGCGCGTCACCGTGACGCCGAAGGAGGTCCGGCTCTTCCTCGGCAACCCGAAATTCACGCGCGACGAGGCGCTCAGGACCGATCAGGTCGGCACGGCGACGGGCCTCGCGTGGACGGCGGTCGGCGGTGAAGTCCTCATCGTCGAGGCGCGCGCCCTGCGCGGGAAGGGCAAGCTCCAGCTCACGGGACAGCTCGGGGACGTGATGAAGGAGTCCGCCCAGGCGGCGCTCACGTTCGCGCGCTCGCGGGCGGACCGGTTCGGGCTTGCGGACGACTACTTCGAGACGCACGACATCCACGTTCACGTTCCCGAGGGTGCGATTCCGAAGGATGGTCCGTCGGCCGGCGTGACGATGGCCACCGCGATGATCTCGGCATTCGGAACGCGGCCCGTGCGCCGCGACGTCGCGATGACCGGCGAGATCACCCTCCGGGGCGACGTGCTGCCGATCGGCGGCCTGAAGGAGAAGGTTCTCGCGGCGCGGCGGGCCGGAATCCGCACGGTCGTGATCCCGAAGGCGAACGCGCGCGACCTCACCGAGATCCCGAAGGAGCTCAGACGCGACCTGACGTTCGTTCTCGCGGCGCGCGTGGACGACGTCCTCAAGGCGGCGCTCGGCCCCCCCGCGCCGGTCAGGACGCGGCGAACGCCGTCCAAGAGCGGGAAGAAGAAAACGGGATGAAGGCGGGTCTTCCACCGGAGGACGCCATCGTCCAGCGCCTCGCCGCCGCGTTCTCGACGCGCCGGCGGGACGTGAAAGTCGGCATCGGAGACGACGCCGCCGTGCTCGCGTCGCCCGCGCGCCTCGCCATGACGACGGACGTGCTCCTCGAGGACCACGATTTCCGCCGAGACTCGGACCCGCGAAGGCTCGGCCGCAAGGCGCTCAACGTGAACCTCTCGGATCTCGCCGCGATGGGTGCGGCACCCCTGTGGGCGGTCCTCGCGCTCGGACTGCCGAAGAAGACGCGCTCCGAGTGGCTCGACGCGCTCGTCGAGGGAGTCCGTGAAGCCGCCGCCGAGCACGGCGTCGCGATCGTGGGTGGAGACCTTTCGGCGTCCGAGAAGCTGTTCATCTCCGTCACGGCGATCGGCCACGCCCCCGAGAAGCCGCTGCTCCGATCCGGGGCGGAGCCGGGAGACGCCCTCTACATCTCGGGCACGCTCGGGGCCGCCGCGGCCGGCCTGCGCCTCCTCGAGGCGGGCTACCGACTCTCCGAGGACAAGGACGCCCTGGGTCCGAACGGCAGGAAGGTGCCCGCAGCCCGGGCCCCGGAGATCGCCCGGCTCATCCGGCATCAAATCGACCCGCGCCCCCAGATCGAGCTCGGAATCGCGCTCGCGAGCGGCGGCCTCGCCTCGGCCGCTCTCGACGTATCCGACGGGCTCGCACGCGACCTCTACCGGCTCTGCCGGGCATCGGACGTCGGCGCGACGGTGGATGCGAAGCTTCTTCCGGCCGATTCGGGGCTCCCCGATCTCGCCTCGGTCCTGGATCTCGATCCTCTCGCGACCGCTCTCTACGGCGGGGAGGACTTCGGGCTTCTCTTCACGGTACCGAAGAGAAAGCTCGCCACGGTCGAGGCTCTCACCGGACGGTTCGCCCTGAGGCGCATCGGTACGATCGACGACGGCGCGGGCGTACGTCTCGTGCGCGACGGAAAGCGCGTGCCCCTTCCCGACGCGGGCTTCGACCACTTTGAGCCGTGATCGGTTCCGGCACCGCTTCCTTCACATGCTGGGGAGCGATTCGCCCCCGGAGACCGTCGCGGCGTCCTTCGCGATCGGCGTCGCGGTTTCCTTCACTCCCCTGTTCGGCCTGCACTGGATCATCGCGCTCCTCCTCGCCTTCATCCTGAAGCTGAACAAGGTCGACGTCCTCCTCGGAACGCTCGTCGTGAATCCGGTCACGCTGCCCGCCGTCGCCGCCGTCGCGATTCCGATCGGCCGCGTCCTCCTCCGCGCGCGGCGCGAGGCGGTCGCCCACCTGCCCTGGCACGAGATGTTCCGACGCTCGTTCTGGACCGCCGCCGGGCCCACGATGAAGGCCATCGGAGTCCAGATGGCCGTCGGAATGTTCTTCCTCTCGGTGATCGTCGGCGCGCTGACTTACGTCGTGCTCGTGAATCTGATTCGGAGGCATCGCGCGAAGCTTGCCGCGGTGGTCCTCACGGAGGCGGATCGCCAGCGGGCCGCCCGCGCCGACGCAAGCCCCACGCCCGAGAGCTAGATCCCGAACGCCGCAAGAGCCTTCGCGAGCCGATCGTCCGGCTGCGGGAAGTTCCGGCGCATGACGGGCACGAGCTGCGACGCGCGGAAGCGTGTGTTCCGCTGGCGGGTCGCGTACTCGAGGAGCTCGGCGGCGAGGGCCGGGTCGCGGGGATTCGCGCGCACGGCCCGCGTCCATTCGGCGCCCGCCGCGAGCGTCCGCCCGGCGCGTTCGTATCCCTCCGCGAGAAAGCGGCGGGCCTCGGCGTTCGCGGAATCCTTCACGAGCGCGAACCGCGCCTCGTCCCACGCTTCCTCCTCGCGGCCGAGCTTCCTCAGGACGCGCGCGTGGGCGAGACGCGCTCCGACCGCCCCGTCGCCGTTCTCGACGGCGTCGCTCCACGCGTCTTCGGCCTCCTCGAGCGTGCCGTGCAGCTCGAGAAAGGCCGCGCGGTGATACGCGATCGGGTACGAGTCGGGCAGCTTGTCCGCCCCGGCTTCGAACTCCTTCCCCGCTTCCTCGACCCGGCCCGCTTCCTCGAGCGTCTTCGCGAGGCCCCAGTGTCCGTTCTCGTAGGACGGGAAGACCTCCACAGATTTCCGGTAGCACGCGATCGCCTCATCCAGCTTCTTCTCGTCCCACAGCTGCTTGCCGAGGAGCGCCCACCCGTCGTAGTAGGACGGGAAGATCGCGACGGCCTGCCGGAGATGTCCGATGGCTTCCTCACGGCGGCCGTCCCGTTGGGCGTCCCAGGCGACGTTGTAATGCGCCTTCGCGGAGTTCGGAACCTTCGTGACCATGTCGCGGTAAAGCGTGCGATCGTCGCGCCACACGCGGTTTCGCGCGATCGTCCCCGCTCCGAACACCACGACGACGAAGAGGAGCAGCCATTCACGCCACGGCCGCGCCGGACGGGGGACCTCCCGGGAGGCCGGGACGAGAAGTCCCACGGCAAGACAAAACAGCCCCGCCGACGGAAGATACGCGAGCCGCTCGGCGAAGATCGTCCCGATCACGAACGGAACGTTCGAGACGGGAAAGAGCGCGCCCGCGAAGAGACAGAGTCCGAGTGCCGCGAGCGGCCGCCGCCGCCAGACGGCGAGCGTGACGCCGACGCCCGCGAAGACCGCGGCCCCTCCCCACCACGCGAGGGGCTCGCGCAGGGAGCGCGCGAGCCGCAGCGCGTAGGCGGAGTGGTCGGCGGAGAGATGAACGGGGAGGAACGTCCTCGCGAGATACAGAAGGCCGAGGTTCAGCGCGTTCGCGACACGGAGCGGGAACGAGAGGACGACGAGAGGGTTCTCGAGCTCGAAGACGCCCGCCTCCTTCGAGATGAGAAAACCCTTGATGACGACGAATCGGACCGCGAAGAGGATCGTGATCGGAGCCGCGAAACCGAAAAGAGCGAGGCGCGCCTTCCCCGACAAGGCTCTCCAGGCCTCGCGGGGCGAACGGCCGCGCCCACCACGGAAGAGCTCTCCGAGTGCGATGACGCCGGGCGCCACGATGGCGTTCTCCTTCACGAAAACGCCCAGGAGAAAGAGCACGAGAGCGGCCAGGTAAGGCTTTCTCCCGAAGGAGGCGTCGCGCGTCGCACGCAGCCAGAGACTCGCCACGAGGAAGACGAGGAGCGCCGCGAGGAGCTCGGCGCGCCCGACGAGAGACGTCACCGCCTCGACGTGGATCGTCGCGACCGCGAAGAGGGCGGCGACGGCGGAAGCGGGCCCGGGGGCGAAGCCGAGCGCGAGGAGCCACGCGCCGAGCGACACGGCGACCGCGGCGTGGAGCGCGATGTTCACCGCCCGGAAGAGCCACGGCCGGTTCCCGTGGATCCAGCGCTGGACGGCGTAGGTCAGCAGGAGGATCGGCCGGTAGTTCTGGGCCGATGTGAGCGCGCCGCCGAAGTACTGCGTCGTGAAGATCTCGCCCACGTTCGCGGGTGTGGCGATGCGCTCGTTGTCCCGGATGATCAGTTTGTCGTCGTAGGTGAAATCGTACGGGAGTCCGTTCAGAAACGGGAGGATCGCGAGAAGCGCGAGACCGAGGCGCCGGCGACGAGACACGCGGGGAGTCTAGCGTCCGCCGCGAGGCGCCTCGATCTCCAGTTTCTTCATCTCGTAGAGGAGCGACTGGCGCGAGATTCCGAGCGCCCGCGCCGCTCTCGTCCTGTTCCCTTCCGCGTCCTTGAGCGCGCCGTCGATCGCGCTCACGCGCGCCGCGCGGAGGGCGCCCTGGTAGGACCTCGGGCCTTCGGGCCTGGCTCCGCCTTCACGGAGGCCCCGCGGCAGGTGCTCCAGGCCGATCTGCTCCCCCGGGCCGGCCAATGCGAGCGCGGCCTCGAGCGCACCGAAGAGCTCTCGCACGTTGCCTGGCCATGGCCACGCGCGCAGGGCCACGGCCGCTTCCTTCGTGAGCGCCCCGCGCTCCGCGAGCGCCACCTCGACGAAGCGCGCCAAATCCCGGGGACGCTCCCTCAGGGGCGGGAGCTCGAGCTCGAGTCCCGCGAGCCGGAAGTACAGGTCACGTCGGAACGAGCCCGTCTCGGCCATCGCCTGCAGCGGCCGGTGTGTGGCCGAGAGGACGCGGAGATCCACGTGGCGCACCGCGGTCTCGCCGAGCCGCCGGACCTCGCTCTCCTGGAGCACGCGAAGGAGCTTGCCCTGCAGCGCGAGCGGAAGGTCGCCGATCTCGTCGAGGAAGAGGGTCCCCGTGGACGAGGCCTCGACGAGTCCCTTCCGCTCGCGGTCCGCACCCGTGAAGGCGCCGCGCGCGTGTCCGAACAGCTCTGCCTCCGCGAGCGTCCCGGGAAGGGCCGCGACGTTCACGGCGAGGAAAGGCCCGCGGCGGCCGGAAAGGCGGTGAATTTCACGTGCCAGAACCTCCTTTCCCGTTCCGCTTTCCCCGAGGAGGAGCACGGAGATCCTCGAGCGTGCGATGCGCGACGCCTTCGACAGCAGCGCCCGAGTCGCGACGTCCTCGGCGACGACGGCGGGAGCGGCTGGAATGGGCGTCGACGGACGATCCGCCGGCACGCCGTGTTCGAGCAGGCGCGAGAAGCGTTCGGCGGCGCGGGGGAGCCCTCCCCGCTCCGCGACGCGCCGCGCGAGACGGAGGATCGGACCGGCCGCGGACGTCGCGAAGAAAGCCGGGAAGCGCCCGCTCCACTCGAGGACGCGCCGGACCGCGCTCCCCGCGCCCGCACCCGTCGCCGCAAGGCGCTCGAGCGCCGCGCTCGCCGCGTCGGCGGGCGGTCGTCCCGAGACGAAGGCCGTCTCGGCCTCGAGGAGAACCCTCTCGTCGGACGGAATCGCGCCAGAGAGATCGCGCGGCGCCCGTCCCGCGTCGCGGGCGGCGGACGCCACGAGCCGCACGCGGCGCGCCTCCGTGCGGGCGCTGTTGTCGGGGAGGCGTCCGGCGCGGGCGAGGAGAGCGAGGGCCGCCTCCGGATCCCGCGCGGCAACGAGACGCTCGGCTTCGAAAAGGAGAATCTCGCGCCAGGTCGGATGGCGCGGGCTCGTAGCCCCCCGCGCCTCGGCCTCCTGGTACGCCGCGGCCGCGGCCCCCTCGTCACCGTCGAGAAGCGAGAGCTCCTGCAGGCTCGCGAGCGCAAAAAGAATCTGGTGATCCCGTCCGCCCGCGCGCTCGTGCGCGAGTACGCGCTCGAGGACGGAGCGTGCCCCTGAGAAGTCGCCGGTACGCAGGAGAAGATCGATGCGATTCCCGAGTGCCGAGAGGTACCGCTCCTCGTGTCCGTGCGCCGCGTAGAGCGCCAGCGCGGACTCCAGCTCCCGGGCCGCAAGGTCGAGCCGGTCGCCGTCGAGCGCCGCGAACGCGACGTCGTAGACCGAATCCGCCCGCTCGAGAGGGCTGAGAGCGAGGGCCTCGGCTCGCCGGAAAAGGGCGATCGCCTCGTCCGTGCGGCCGAGATCGTTTGCGAGGTAGCCCGCGGTTCGCGCCATCTCACGCGCGAATCCGTCGTCCTCGACCCCGGGCAGGAGCGATTCCGCACGCGTGAGCGCGGCCGCCGCGTCGGCGTAGTGGTGAGCGCGCTCGTGCAGCTCGGCCTCGAGCAGCGTGGCGAGGAGGCGGAAGGGCACCGCCGTTCGAGGAAGTGCCGGGACGCCACGCCCGAGCACGGACCGCGCCTCCTCGTCGCGCCGAGACTCGACGAGAACCCAGGCGCGCGCGACGTCCTCCTCGCCATCTCCCCCCGGACAGAGGGCGAGCGCCCGGTTTTCTTCGCGCAGGGGGACGAGCGCCCGGGCGGTCGCGAGGCGTTCATGGAGGGGGACCCCGGACACCTCGCCCGGCGTGATGCGCTTCGCCGCGGCTCGCGCCGCATCCCTCCGCCCCGCCCTCTGCAGGACGCGAACGGCGAGGAGGGGCCGCCCGAGATCGGGTTCCGTCCGAGGCGTTCGGCCGAGAAGTTCCGCGGCGTACGAGAAGTCGCCGCGCCCGGCCGCCGCATCGAGATACATGCGGGCGCTCTCGAGATCGCGCGCGTTCGCCCGCGCGAGAGACGCAACGGCGAACCGCGACGGCGCGAGGTCCGGGATTCCCGCCTCCTCGAGCCGGGCCATCGCATCGCGACGCGCCGCGAGGGGCACACGCGAAGCGATCCGCCTTCTTTCGTCGTCCTCCCGGAACACGTAGGAGAGGTCGTGCCCCGGCACCAGAAGCCCTTCTTCGGCCGCGGCCGCGAGCGCCTGTTGTGCGTCGCGGAGAGAGATCCCGGCCGCGGCGGCGGCCTCGTCGACGCCAAATCCCGGCGCGAGAAGGGCGGCCGCCTCGATCACCGGATCCGGGCGGGCCGCCGCACCGGGCCTCCCGCGCTGGGCGCCGAGTCGCCCCGAGGAAGGGTCGAAGCGTGCGGCGAGCCGCTGCGCGGCGACGAGAAAGCGGCCGGCGTTCGTGGCTCCGGCGGCGTCCTCCACCTCCCGCCAGGCCGCGACGGCGTCGTGGAGGGAAGCGAACGGCAGCCAGAGAAGGGACGCCGCGTCGCCCCGATTCATCTGAAATGTCAGGAGCGGAGCGTCCTCCCACGGGCGAAGGCTCCCGGCCCGCGTCGCGAACACGCTAAATCCGAGAGGCGGAAGTTCTTCCTCGAACGCCCGCCGGGAGCGACCGTCCCACCTGTCGAGCCCGATGGCGAGAAGTGAGACCCGAGGACCCTCGGCGCCGCCATGCATGCGCGTTCCCCTCGCGAGCGCCTCGAGACAGGGCGCCCTCGGATCATCGGCGAGCGCGAGAGCCACGCGCCGGAGCGCGCCACCTTCCTCGAGTGACGATCCCGCCCGACACTCCACGAACGCGGGCGGCTCGTCCCGCCGGGCGGCGCCGCGGGCAAGCCAGAGCGCGGCCGGACCCACCGCGACCTCCAGACGGGCAGAGTCCGCGTGCGGGTCGGAGACGAAGGGAAGCGCAAGACCCAGAAGATCCCGCGACGAAGAACCCTCCACCGGTCCGCGAGCCGCGAGCTCGCACACGAGCGACTCGATGCGGGCGTTGGAATCCGAGGCCCTGAGCGCGGTGAGGACGTCTTCCGCGACGTCGCGCGGGAGCGTCCGGTCGAGGGACGATTCGATGGCCCGCCGAAGCGCGTCCGGGCCGTCTCCCCTCACGTCCCGTCCGGCGAGACGCAGGGCCATCGACGCCACGGCGAGGCCCGGCGGGAGAGCCCGCCACGCCGCGACCGGAGGAGCTCCCAGGGCCGGCCGCTCGGCGTCCTCGCCGCGGGCGCCGACGAGAGCGATGTCTTCCGCGGCTACGCCCAGGCCGTGAAAGGACAGGAATCCGAGGAGCGCGCCGAACCGGACGAGGTACTCCCTGCGCCCGGGCGGATCGAGGATTCCGGGCGGGACGGGAGCAGCGCCCTCGAGCGTCAGGACGAGGCCATCCGCGCCGGGCCGGGACGAAGAGAACGCGGGAAGGAGTGGATGCGAGAGACGCGTGAGCGCCGAGCCTCCCGCCGCGAGGTCGCGGCGCGGAATCGTCCACTGCCGGAGCGCCTTCGAAGGCACGTCCCGTCCTCCCGTCGAGCGGATCCCGATCCGATGTCCTTGGGCGGACGATTTCGAAAATCGGGCCCGGCGTCAAGAGGGGGGGCGGCGCGCCGAAACGAGCTCGAATCCGTGGGTATAACCGCGGCCCACGTCGAGGACGTTGGCGCCCACGAGGCCGGCTGACGCGGACAGCCGGGCGATCTCCGCGCCGTCGCAGATGGCGACGGTCCCTCCCTGTGTGATGCCGAGGCCGACCGCGACGCGCTCCTGGACCGCGTCGAGTCGTCTTTTCCAGCGCGGCCCCCCTCCGCTCGTCAACGCGACGAAGAGGCCGCCGGGCTCGAGGGCGCGCGCCGCCGCCTCGAGAAAGGAAATGCGCTCGTCCTTCGGAACGAGGTACAGGACGTCGATGAGAGCGGCCTGCGAGAACGCGCCAGGGGGCGCGTCCGCCACCGAGCCGACGCGAAACGAACGGGCCGGGAGCTCGGGAAGCCATCGGCGCGCGCGCACGATCTTCCGGGGGTCGGGGTCGAGGCCGAGGTACGTCCCCCGGAAACGGGACCGTCCGAGGAGGTGTGCGAGGAGGCCCGGGCCGCAGCCGAAGTCCACGAGAGAGCCGTCCGGCTCGAGCGCCTCGACGACTCTCCTCCACGGGGCGCTCTTCAGGCGGAGCGCGAGGTGGAGGCGCTCGGGAATCGTGAGAGGAGAAGAGGCGTCCGTCAGCGCGGAGGCCTGACCGCATCCGTCCATCCGCAGGCCGCCCGCCCCCGGACCTGAGAGCCGATCCATCGCGCCCGTAGACTACCGCCACGAGCTCCGACGCTTCTTCCGCGCCCTATCCGTGGCCCTCGAGAGCGGGCGAGCACCGCCGTCTCGCGGCGCTCGCGATCGCGTGGCTCGTGGCGATCCACGTCTGGGCCGCGTTCGCCGTCCACGTCCTGCCTCTCGCGCGGTCCTCGCCCTGGGGCGCAGGCGCGATTCCGTACTTCGCGCGCTTCGATACCGGCTGGTATTTCAGCATCGCGAGGGACGGCTATGGCCCGCCCCCCGCGCCGGGGCAGGAGTCCGCCCACGCGTTCTTCCCTCTCTATCCGACGCTCGCGCGGGGTCTCTCGGGAGTCACCGGGCTCGCGCCGCTCTGGGCGCTTTCTCTCGTCTCGTGGACGGCCTTCCTCTTCGCGCTGCCTCTCTTCGGCGAGGAGTGCCGCGCGCGCCTCGGCGAGGAGCGGCGGCGCGGCCCGCTCCCCTTCCTCCTCCTTTATCCCGTCGCGTTCTTCTTCGCGGCGGCCTACACGGAGTCGGTTTACTTCCTCCTGCTGCTCCTCGCCTTCCGTTTCATACGCGTCGGCCGCCCGCTCGCCGCCGTGGCCGTCGGATTCCTGCTCGGCCTCACGCGCGCGCCGGCCGCTGCCGTAGGCCCCGCCCTCGCCCTCGCCTGGGCTCTCGGGCCGGGCCCGAAGCGAGGCTGGAAGGGAACGGTACCGCTCTCGGCCACCCTGTTCCTGGCACCGCTCGCGGGCGTCCTCTCCTACGTTTTCGGGATCGGATGGTGGAAGGGGGAGCCAGGCCTCTTCTTCCGGTCGATGGAAGCTTGGGCGCATCGGGCCACGAATCCCCTCGCCGGTGGCGCGGCGTTCGTTCGCGAACAGGTGACCCTCTTCTCGAGCGGCACGCTTCTCGAGCACCCTGGCGCCATCACACCCCTCGCGCACTTCACTCTCTTCGCCGCTCTCGCGGTCCTCCAGCTGAGGCGGCGGCGCTTTGCGGACGCCGCATGGACGGCCGGGGTCCTCGGCCTCGCATTCTTCACGGGTACGACGAACGGCGTCCCCCGTTACACCCTCACGATCTTTCCCGGCCTGATCCTCCTCTCCGAGCTCCTCGAGAACCGGCCGCGCCTTCGCACCGCGGTGCTCGCCCTCTCGGCCGCGCTCCTCCTCCTCCGGAGCGCGTTCTTCGTGAACTGGCGCTTCGTCTCGTGAGGGGCCGCGTATGCTTCGGGCCGTGATGCCGGGAGATCCCGTCCCGGGCGCCGCCCGCGCCGCGCGCCCGCCGCGTTTCGTGTCCCTCGTCGTCCCGATGTTCAACGAGGAGAAGAGCGTCGGCCGCCTTATCGACGTCGCGATCCCGGCGCTCGAGGAGCACACGGACGAATGGGAGATCGTCCTCGTGGACGACGGATCAAAGGACGCGACGCTCGGGCTCGCGCTCTCCCGCGCGGAACGGGAACCCCGGCTGCGGGTGATCGCGCGGGCGTCGAACGGGGGACTCGGCGCCGCCCTGCGCGAGGGGTTCGCGGCCGCCCGGCGCGAGTGGATCCTCTACAGCGACTGCGATCTTCCATGGGATTTCGCCGAGGCCGGCCGGCTCTTCCGGGCCGCGGAGATCACGGGAGCGGATTTCATCTCCGCTTACCGGCTGGACCGGACCGGAGAGGGCTTCCTGCGCTCCCTCTACTCGTTCGCGTACAACGGCCTCGTCCATACGCTGTTCGGGATCGTCCTTCGAGACGTCAATTTCTCCTGCAAGCTCATCCGGCGGAGCCTGCTTCAGGGCATGACCCTGAAGAGCGAGGGGTCCTTCATCGACGCCGAGCTCCTCGCGCGCTGCGCCGCGCGCGGCGCGGTGATCCAGCAGCTCGGAGTCGACTACTTCCCGCGGACGCGCGGCATCTCGACGCTGTCGTCGCCCCGGACGGTGGCGAAGATCCTGCGCGAGATGGCGCGATTCGCGCCGGAGATCCGCGCCGAGAGGCGGCGGCGCGGGCCCTCTTGACGCGCGTCGTCCTGAACGCCGACGACTTCGGCCTCGCTCCCGCGCACACGAGAAGGATTGCCGCCCTTCGTGCGCGAGGGCTCCTCACCGACGTGAGCCTTCTCGCGAACGGGACGTCCTTCGCGGACGCCGCCCAAGGGCTCCGTGCCGCGGGTGTCCGCGAAGCCGGCGTCCATCTCTGCGTGACGGGGGGCGAACGGCCCCTCGCCCCGGCCCGCGACGTCCCGTCGCTCCTCTCGGGCGCGGTGTTCCGCGGGCACTGGCCGTCGGTGCTCTTCGCGCTTTCGGCCGGGCGGATCAGGAAGGCCGAGGTGGAGCGCGAGTGGGAGGCGCAGATCGCACGCGTCGAGGCCGAGGGGTTGAGGATCACGCACCTCGACTCGCACCAGAACCTTCACCTGCACCCGGCGCTCTTCCCCGTCGCCGTGACGCTCGCGCGGAGGTTTCGCGTGCCCTTCGTGCGCGCTCCCAGGGCCGAAGACCCGCCCTCGCGTCCGGACGCCCCTCCTCTCTCGCGACTGCGGGCGCGGCTCCTCGCGCGCCTCGGAGGCCGGGCGCGGCGACAGCTCGCCGCGGCCGGTCTGCCGGAGCCGCCGCGGGTCCTCGGTCTGGCCGAAGCCGGGCACATGAACGCCGCCCGATTCGCGCGCACCGTCGCGAGCCTGCCCGACGGCGACTACGAGATCGCGCTCCACGCCGGCGACGAAGACGACGTCACGCGCGAGCGATACCACTGGGGTTACGACTGGCGCGCGGAGGCGGACGCGCTGGAGTCGGGAGCGGTCGCGGAGGCGCTTCGCGCCCGCGCCATCACGAGCGTGGGGTTCGCCGCCCTTCGTTGAGCGCCGCCGGTCGAGGCAGCAGCGCGTCCCACGCTCTCCAGAATCCCGGCCAGGACTTTCGCACGGATTCCGGATGGTCGAGCGTGGAGCCTTCGGGAAGCGCGAGCGCAAGAACCGCCGCCGACATCGCGACGCGATGATCGCCGTGAGCCGCGAAGGCCGCGGAACGGGGGACGCCGGTCGATCCCTCCACGACGAGGACGGGACCCCGCGCGTCGCGTTCCTCGCGCGCCACCGCTCCGGAGAGGGCGAGAAGGTCGAGGGCCGCCGCGAGGCGGTCGGATTCTTTCTCGCGCAGTCGCCCGGCTCCCGCGAGGCGTGACGTCCCGCCCGCGAACGCGACGAGGGCGGCGAAGGGAAGGGCGGCGTCGGGACAGGCGTCCACGTCGGCGTCCACCGGGCGAAGAGCCCGCGCTCCGCCCGGGGGGCCGGACACCGTGAGCGTTTCCTCGCCCTCCGTCCCGTGCGTGAAGACGAGCGTCGCACCCGCCGCCGCGGCCCATCCGCGGAAGGCCGCATCCGGCTGGGCGGAGCTGCTCGCGAGCCCGCGGAGGGCCACGGTCCCTCCGGAGAGTGCCGCCCCCGCGATCGGAAAGCACGCCGCCGAGTCGTCGCCGGGCACCCGGTACCGCGCCACGCGATAGCCCTTCCCCGGACCCGCCGAGAACACATCGAGGACGCCTCTCGTGAGGGAGACGTACGCGGCGGACGACACCATCCCCTCCACGGCGAGCTCGATTCCACCCGCGACGAGGGGGGAAACGAGCATGAGCGCGGAGAGAAACTGCGACGACACGTCGCCACGGATCGGAACGCGACCGCCCCGCAGCGCGCCGCCCCTGATCCTGACGGGCAGGAACCCCTCGCGCGCGAGACACGTCACGTCTCCCCCCAGATTTCGGATTGCTTCGAAAAGGGGGGACATGGGTCTCTCCCGCATCCGCGGGCTGCCGTCGAGGACGAACCGCCCCGGCAGCGCGGAGAGAAGAGCGCCGAGAAAGCGCGCGGGAGTGCCGGCGTCCCCTACGTCGATCTCGAGCTCCGGTGCGGCGGCGCCGCGGGGACGGAGCGGTCCGACGACCCGCCAGACCGAACCCTCGAAGAGAACCTCGGCTCCGAGTTGCGTCAGCGCGGCGGCGAGCGCACGGGTGTCGGTCGAATCCAGCGGATTCAGGAGGGCGCTTTCACCGGCGGCGCACGCCGCGGCGACGAGCGCGCGATTCGTCAGGCTCTTGCTGCCGGGGACGAGGACTTCCCCCGAGAGCCGACCCCGAGGGAGCGGCCACTCCGCGCTCACCCGGCCGCGCCGGAGGCCGCGGGGGCCTCCTCGAGCGCCCCGAACCCGCGCCGCTTCGCCCTCTCGGCCGTGTCTTCCTGGACGATCGACAGAGTCCCGTCCTCCGCGATCTCGGCGTGCTTGCGTTCTTCGAGCCAGGCCGGAAGAACGTGCGTGACGGCGCTGCCGTCCGTGAGCGTCCGCTCGACGTGAAAGTGCCCCACGAGGAGTGCGTCGTATCCCGCGGCGCGCGCGGCCCGGCCTTCCGCGAGCAGCGCCTCCTCGGGAAGCGACTTCTTGTGCCGGAAGTTCGAGCGGTAGAGCCTCGACTCGGTCCGCGAGACGATCGCGCGCGCGAGTCCACCGGGAATCATGCGAAGAACCAAGTGGGCAACGGGGTTCTTCGAGATGCGGCGCCAGAAACGGTACGGAAGGTCGGCGGTATTGACGCGATCGCCGTGAACGAACGCGTACCGCCTCGGACCGACCCGCAGGCCGTCCGTCAGGGCCCATGACGAAAAAGCCTCCGCGTATGACGAGCCTTCGACGAAAAAATCGCGATTCCCTTCGACGTATCTCAGGGACAGGCCGCGCGCCGAGACCCCTTTCAATCCCTCGAGCGTCCTCGTGAGAAGCGGCGTCTCGAGCTTTCGGTCCCCTATGAAGTAGTGAAAGATGTCCCCCAGGAGGACGGCGGTGCCGAATCCCTGCCTTCTTACCCCCTCGAGAGCATCCAGGAAGTCCTCGGCATCCTGTTCCACCTGACCGAGATGCGCGTCCGCGAATACGGCGACCCCGCCGCGGACCGCCAGGGCTTGTGGGAATGCCGGCACGGTGAGATCTTAGCGGCTCGCGTCACTTCCGGCACGGCCCTTGCTCCTTTATGTTCGCTTCGGTGTCCACCCCGTGAACGTCAAACCCATCCTCCTCGCCGCGATCGCCGCCGCTTCCCTCGCCGTGCCCCATGGGGCGCGCGGGAGCGTCGTGTCGAAGGAAATCGCCGATCGCGTCCGCGCGGGCGACGCACGCATCCCCCTGATCGTGACGATGCGCAAGGGAACCGAGAGGAGTGCGAACGCGGGCTTCCCCGTGACGCGGCGACTCCTGAACGCGCCCGTCGTCGCGGGTTGGGCGACGCCCGCGGAGATCGCGGCGCTCTCTCTCCGGGCGGACGTCGTCCACGTGGGCCTCGACCGGCTCGTTCACACGGCGGGACAGATCGGGACGGCGCAGATCGGAGCGGACCGTCTGCTGGGTCTCGGCGTGACCGGCCGGGGCCGCAGCGTGGCAGTCGTCGACAGCGGCCTCGACCTGTCCCATCCCGACCTCAAGCCGCCCCCCGGATCGCACTGGCCGGGTTGGAATTTCGCCGACAACGACGAGAATCTCGCGGACTGCAACGGCCACGGCACGGAGGTCGCCGGAGTCATCGCCGGGCCGCAGGGAATCGCGCCCGACGCAGGCCTCGTCGTCCTCAAGGTCTTCAGCCTCAAGGACGGCTGCCGGAACGCACGGGCCTCCGACGTTCTCGCGTCGGTCGACTGGGCCGTCTCGAACCGGACGGCGTGGAACGTCGAGGCGATCAATCTCAGCCTCGCGGACGACACGTCGCACCGCGGCTTCTGTGACTCGGAAGATCCCTCCGGAGCCGCGACCTTCGCCGCCGCGCGGGCGGCCGGCCTCGCTGTCGTCGTCGCCTCGGGAAACGACGGGAAGACGACGGGCCTTCCGTGGCCCGCGTGCTTCTCGAACGTCGCCGCGGTCGGGATGGTCTATTCGGCCTCCTCGGGATCCGTCGCCTGGGGAGGATCCGCCTCCTGCGAGGACGCGCTCACCGGACCGGACGTCGTCCCGTGCTCGAGCACGTCCGGTTCGGGCCTCTCCATGCTCGCGCCGGGCGTCGGGTGGACGACGACCGCGACCGGCGGAGGACGCACCGCGATCTTCTCCGGCACGTCCGCCGCCGCTCCCGCGGCCACCGGCGCGGTGCTTCTCGCTCGCCAGGCCCGCCCCCTCGCCGATCCCGCCCTCGCATTCGACCTGCTTCGCGCGACAGGAGTCCCGGTCCTCGACAATCGGACCGGCAGGGTCACACCGCGCCTCGATCTGTCCGCGGCCCTCGACGCGACGACGCCAGTCGGCTCGTGCGGCGGGAGCGCCATCCCGGACGGCACGGGTGAGCCGCTCGTGTGCGAGGCGATCCTCTCTTCGCTCGTCGGCCGCGTCTCCACCGTGACCGTCGCGCTCTCCATCGATCACCCCGATCCGACACAGCTCGTCGTTTCCCTGACGGGCCCGGACGGAACGAACGTCCTTCTCGTGAGTCACGCCGGCCACGCCGGAGACGCGCTCCGGGAAGTCTTCGGCCGCACGCTCGATCCCGTCGGTCCTCTCTCGGCGTTTGCCGGGAAACCGGCAGCGGGTTCCTGGCGCCTCCGCGTCCTCGACGAGTCGCGCGGGGCGGGATCGGGCCATGTCGTCTCCTGGGCGATCATCGTCGAGCCGGAAGCCCTGCCCCCGGACGTTCCGTTCCCGGGCTCGACGGCCGTTCTCCCGACGTCCGCGCACGTGATGGGAAAGCTCGGCGCCGCGTATACGACGGACCTCCGGCTCTTCAACACCGACGCTGGAAGTCCGCTCGACGTCGCGCTCCGGTTCCAACCCGCGTCCGGTGGTCCCGCGCGCACGGCCTCGGTCACGTTGCCGCCCCTCTCGACGCGTGCGCTCGACGACATCCTCGGCAACACGTTCCGCACGAGCGGCTACGGTCCCCTGTTCCTCTCGGCCTCTCCCTCCGTCGTGAGTGCGTCGCGCACGTCGACGACGGCACTCCGCGGTGGCGCGTTCGGCCTTTCGATCCCGACGACGCCGCCCTCCGCGGCGGCCGGCGCGGGGACGACGATCACGCTCCTGCCCGTCTTCCCGACTCTTGGCTTCCGCATCAACATCGGTCTCAGCGAGGTCGCCGGGGGCTCCGCCGCAGCCGAGATCGTCGTCAAGGACTCCCGCGGGGCCGTGCGGGCAGTCCTCCCGCAGATGCTCGCCGCGGGCGCGCTCGTGCAGGTCAACGACGTGTACGCTGCCTCCGGAATCGCGCCAGATGCCGCCGACCGCTTCGAGGTCCACGTCCTCTCCGGTCCGGGGCGCGTCGCGGCCTTCGCGACGCCGATAGACAACACGTCGAACGACGGCGCCTACTTCGGACCGGCCGCCGCCGGGTCGGACCTCCTTCTTCCCGCGGTGGCTCGCTCCAGCGGTCAGTTCGGCTCCCTCTTCACGACGGACGTGAAGATCGCGAACGCGGGATCCTCTCCCGCGCGCGTCAAGGTTTCCTTTTTTCCGACCTCGGGCGCCGCGTTCTCTCCCGTCCTCGTGACGCTGGCGGGCGGCGAGACGCGCTTTCTCGCCGACGCGATCGGCCAGCTCTTCGCGCCCGCCTCGGACATCTCCGGCGCGCTGCGCCTCACGGCGCTCGACGGCGCCTCGCTCTTCGCCTCCAGTCGCACCTACACGCGCGACGGCGAAAGGAGCTACGGCGTCGCGATCGATCCCGTGTCGGGAGCCGAAAGCGGCGTGCCCGGCCGAACCCTCGCGCTCACGTTCCTCTCGAGCTCCTCACTGCAGCGGACGAACATCGGATTCGTGGAGACCGGGGGCCTCCCGACGCGCTTGAGAGTCCGTCTCGTATCGGCGTCCGGCACCGTCGCCGCGGTGCGGGCGATCACGTTGTCGCCGAACGAAGCCCTGCAGTGGAACGACGTCTTCTTCGAGATGCAGACGCCCGCGCTCGACCAGGCGTCGATCCTCGTCGACGTCCTGGATGGAGGGTCCGCGGCGGCGTGGGCGACCCTCATCGACAACCGCACGAACGACGGCAGTTACTTCGCGGCGACGCTCGTACCCTGAAACGGCTTCTCCGCGAGCGCGAAGACCGTCACGCCCCAGGGCAGTCGCGCGCGAGCGACGACCCTCGCTTCCAGAGAAAGAAGGAGGAAGAGAATTTCTTCGAATGGTCGGGGAGCGAGGCCGAAGTCCGACGGGACGTCCTCGCGAGGCAGGCCGCGCGCCCTCGCGCCGGTCACCTTTCTCAGAAAGAAGATCGGTGCGGCAAGAAAGAAGTTCGCGTACGTGGTCCGATGAACCCTCAGCCCTGCGTCCATGAGGAGCGCCGCGAGTCGCGGCGCCGTATGGCGCCGGAGTCCGCCCACGGCCCGGTCGTGGGCGCCGGCGAGCGCGGGGAAGGCGGGAGACGAGATCGCGATCACGCCACCGGGCGCGAGCACCCGCGCGAGCTCGAAAGCCGCCGTGTTCTCGCGCGCCACCATGTAGAGGACGTCGCGCGACAGGACGCCGTCGAAGGTGCGGGCCCGAAAAGGCAATGCTTCCACGGAGGCGCGGACGAGGAGCGGGCGCCCGGGGCTCCCCCTCTCTCTCGCAAGGGCGAGCGCCCGGAAGGAGACGTCGACGCCCACCGGCCGCGCACCCGCCGCCCCGAGCTCCTGGAGATTCCGGCCCGTGCCGCAGCCGGCGTCGAGCAGCCGGGTCCCCTCGCCTTTTGCGAAGAGGGCGGGCGCGAACGAACGCGCCACGCGGCGCATCCCGCGGTACCACCAGTACGCATCTTCGCGGGCGAACATGACCTCGTATTCGCGCGGGTTCATGGGAATCGGTCCCTATAATCCGCGCTGCCGTGACGACACGCCAGCGCGTATTCGGGCTGGGCCTCGCCTGGCTCCTCGGCGTCTGGATCGTCGCGGAGAGCGCCGGCTCCGTCCTGCCCGGAATGTCCGGAGCGTGCCCTTGGAGCTATGACATCGCGAGGCGCGTGACGCCTCTCGCCCGGTGGGACTCCGGCTGGTACGTGGGCCTCGCCGAGGGCGGCTATCAGGAGCCACCCTCGCGGATCGGGCAGGAGACGAACCATGCGTTCTTTCCGCTGTATCCCGCGCTGATCCGCGGCGTCGTCTGCGCGACGGGCATCGAGACGTCGCACGCCGGAAACCTCGTCTCGGCTCTCGCCCTCCTCGGGGCGCTGCTCCTCTTCGCGGACTGGACGGAGCGCCACTTCGGAGAGGCGCGCGTGGTGCCCGCCACGGCCGTGCTGCTTCTCTTCCCCACCTCGTTCTTTTTCGCCGCCGTCTACACGGAGGCCCTGCTTCTCGCGCTCTCGCTTGCCGCGGTCGTCGCCTTCGAGAGGAGAAGGCTCGCGCTCGGCGCGCTCTTCGGTTTCCTCGCGGGACTCACGCGCGTGTCCGGACTCGTGCTCGCGCCCTACCTCGCACTCGTGGCGTGGCGGACCGCGAGGAGCACGGGGCGCCCGCGCTCCCGGGCCCTCGGCGCGGCCGCTCTCGCGGCGGCCTCTCCGCTCGCGGGCTTTGGGGTCTTCTGCGTCTATTTCTGGAAGAGGTTCTCGGACCTATTCCTCTTCGCGAGGGCGCAGCACAACTGGAGCGGTGAGTCCAAGACGGTCCTCGAGGGCCCCTGGCTCATCTGGAAAGGTGTCGTCGGGGATTTTCAGCGCGGCCGCATCCTCGGGGACGCTTCCGCGCGCACGATGGAGGGCCTCTACCTCCTCCTCTTCGCCGTCCTGGCGGCGATCCTCGTGAGGCGGCGCCTCCGCGCCGAAGCGCTCTACGTCGTTCTCACCATCGCGATCGTCTTCGCGTCCGGGACGTTCGAGAGCGCCGGACGCTACGTCCTCCCCGCGTTCCCCGCGTTCGCGGTCCTCGCCGGCCTCGAGTCCCGGCGCGATCTCTTCCGCGCCCTCCTCGCTCTTTCTACTCTCGCGCAGGCGGCATACGTGTGGGCGTTCGTCCACTGGTACTGGACCGGATGAAGACCGCGAGAGCCGGCGCGCTCCTCCTCGCGGCCGCGCTTTCCACTGTCTTTCCTTCTGGATGCCGAAAGGCGCCGGATCGGTACGGCTCCCACGACGCGTTCCTGCCCGTCGTCTTCTGGTCGCCGGCGCACGGGTTCCGCCCGTGGGCCGCGCGCCTCACGCTGAGCGCTCCCGAAGGAGAAGCGGCGCGGATCCGCGTCACGCGCTGGCCGCCGGACTCTGCCGAAGCCGAGGAGGAGCTGATCGACGTCCCCGCGGGCGCCACGCGCCGCGTGCCCGCCCGGACGCCCCCGTCGACGCCAGCCTCCATCACGTTCGAGAGCCGCACTCCTTTTTCCGCGAAGGCGTCGATCGTCGACCGCCGCGGGCTCGTTCCCCCGCTCGACGTGCCCGTCCTGTCCCTGAAGGCTCTGGCGCGCCCCGGCGACACGCTGCGTCTCGGCCCGATCGTCTCGAATGCGTCGGAGACCACGCACTTCGGTTTCACGCTTTCGGGTCTTGGCCGCGACGCGGCCCCGTTCCGCGTCCTTATCCGGCTCACGGAGCCTGGCACCGGCGCGCTCCTCCACGAGTCGACACTCGTTCTGAAGGGACTGCCGGACACGGTCGAGGATCCATGGAAGCGCTTCTCTCTCCAGCCCGGCACGCCTTTCGACCTCGCGGTCACGTTCGTCGGCGGCGTGAGGGGGCGGCCGGTCGCGACGGGTCTGTGGGTCTACGGAATCGTCAGCGTGAAAGCCACGGGTGCGGGGCGCTTCCTCGAGACGCGCGTGGAGCGCGCCTCAGCGCAGCACTGAGATCCGAACCGCCTCGATGACGCTCGCGACCTCGCGGTCCGTGAGCTGCGGGTAGAGCGGCAGCGACACGACCTCCCGCATGGCTCTCTCCGTCTCCGGAAGCGGACCGCGCGGGAGTGACGCGAACGCGGGCTGCTCGTGGACAGCGCGCGGGTAGTGGACGTCACTCCCCACGCCCGCGGCTTCGAGACGGCTCCGGAACGCGTCCCGGTCCTGAACCCTCACGACGTAGAGATGGTGCGCGGACGTCTCCCCGTCCCGCGGCGGCGGCGGATCGAGACCCGGAGCGAACGACGCGAGCGCCGCGTCGTAGCGAGCCGCAATGGCCGCCCGGCGGACGTTCGCGGCCGCGAGGCGCCCGAGGCTCACGCGCAGGCTCGCCGCCTGGATCTCGTCCAGACGGCTGTTGAAGCCCGCGACGTCCGCGTCGTTGCGCGTCGCGTACCCGTAGAGGCGCAGCTTGCGCACCCGCGCGGCGATCTCCGGACTCCTCGTCGTCACGGCGCCGCCGTCTCCGAGCGCCCCGAGGTTCTTCGTCGGGTAGAAGCTCCATGCCGCGGCATCGCCGAACGTGCCCGCGGGCCTTCCGTGGAGCGCCGCACCGTGCGCCTGCGCGCAGTCCTCGACGACGAGGAGGTCGTGCGCCTTGGCGAATGCGACGATCGCCGCCATGTCCGCGACGCGCCCGTAGAGGTGGACAGGCACGATCGCCCTCGTCCTCCCCGTCCGCGCCGACGCGAGGAGGTTCGAATTCATCGTGAGGCGGCCGGCCTCCACGTCGACGAACACGGGGCACGCGCCCGAGCGCACGATTCCGACGGTGGACGGAGCGCAGGTCATCGAGACGGTGAGCACGTCGTCGCCGGGGCCGATACCGGCCGCGAGGAGTGCGAGAGTAATCGCGTCCGTGCCGCTCGCGCACGAGACGGCGAAGGGGGCTCCGGCGAACGAGGCCCACTCGCGCTCGAACGCCGCGACCTCGTCTCCGAGCACGTAGCGGCCGCGGCGCACGCACGCGAGGAGCGCTCCCTCGAGTGCGTCCTTCGCCTCGGAGGCGGCGCGCGCGAGATCCAGGTAGGGAACGAACGGGCGGTCCCCGCTCAAGACCGCGGCGCTCCCAGCGAATCCCGGACGGGGATCTCGGGTGCCGCGTGGGCGACGTCCCGCGGAGTGTCGCGCGCGATCTGGATCTCCCACCAGAGCCGGAAGATGTTCAGGCCCGTGGCGAAGAGGCGCCTGAAGTTGAAAAACTGGGACTTCCCCGCGACACGGTGGTAGTGATGGACCGGGAACTCCACGAAGCGGTAGCCGGCCCGCTCGAGCTTCTTGACGAGCTCGAGACAAATGACGCCGCTCGAGTGGTGGAGGGCGATCCGCGAGAGTGCCTCCCGACGGATGAGGCGGAAGTCGCAGTCCACGTCGCGCACGTGGAACTGGAATAGGATTCTCATCAGGACGACGTAGATCTTCCCGATCACGACGCGGTGAAACGGGTCCGACCGCGAGATCTTGTAGCCGTTCACGACGTCGACCCCGTCCTGCAGGACCGGGAGGAACTTCCGGAGCTCCAGGACGTCGTACTGCCCGTCGCCGTCCGTGTAGAAGACGAGGTCCTTGAGGGCGCCCGAAAAACCCGAGCGCAGGGCCGCGCCGTATCCGCGATTCGCTCCGTGCGAGACGACGCGGAGCTCGGGGTATTTCGCGCGCAGCGCCTCGAGGATCGCGCCGCTGTTGTCCTTTGACCCGTCGTCGACGACGAGGATCTCGAAGTCCCGCCCCGACTCCGAACCGACGACGTGGGCCCCCGCGACGAGCGACCCGATCGTCGCCGCGTCGTTGAAGCACGGGAAGAATATCGTGAGGCTCGGGAGGGAGACCGTCGGCACGCACCCGATTCTATCGGGGCGACGTAGACTTCCCCCAACATGAAGATCGCTCTCGGATCCGACCACGCCGGCTTCGCATACAAGGAGAAGATCAAGGCAATGCTCCTCGCCGAAAGGCACGACGTGAAGGACTGCGGGACGTTCTCGGCCGACATGGTCGACTACCCCCTCTTCATCCGCCCCGCGGCCGAAGCCGTGGCGCGCGGCGCGTGCGAGCGCGGAATCGTCCTCGGCGGGTCGGGCAACGGCGAGGCCATGGTCGCGAACAAAGTGAAGGGCGTGCGATGCGCGCTCTGCTGGAACGAGGCGACGGCGCGCGCGGCCCGGGAGCACAACGACGCGAACGTCCTGTCGCTCGGGGAAAGGATGATCACCGAGGAGATGGCGCTCACCATCGTGAAACTCTTCATCGAGACGCCGTTCGACCCGGCGGCCGGCGGGGGTCGCCACGCGCGCCGGATCGCCATGATCGAGCCCTCGGAATAGTCCGCCAGGCCCGGCGCGGGCCTGCTATCGTCCGCCGCCCATGATCGCGCTGTCCGGAATCAACAAGCAATACGGCAGGCAGGTGCTCTTCGTCGACGCCTCCTTCCAGCTGAACACGGGCGAGAAAATCGGACTCGTCGGCCCCAACGGTGCGGGCAAGACGACGATCTTCCGGCTCATCACGGGCGAGGAGCACGCGGACGACGGCGAGGTCTCGGTACCGAAGAAGCTCTCGATCGGCTACTTCAAGCAGGAAATCGACGAGATGTCCGGCCGGCCAGTACTCGACGAAGCGATCGCGGGAAGCGGACGCCTCGGCGACCTCCATCACGAGCTCATCGAGCTCGAGCACGCGCTCTCGGATCCCGCGCGGACGGCGGAGATGGACACGATCCTGGAGCGGTTCGGAGAGGTCCAGGGCGAATACCAGCAGAGGGGCGGCTACGAGCTCGAGGCGCGGGCCCGCGAGGTGCTGCACGGACTGGGCTTCGACGACGAACGCATCGATGGCGACGTCGGTGCGCTCTCGGGAGGCTGGAAGATGCGCGTCGCGATGGCAAAGGTCCTCCTCGGCCGGCCCGACGTCCTCCTCATGGACGAACCCACGAATCATCTCGACATCGAGTCCATCCTCTGGCTCGAGGAGTACCTCAAGGGCTACGCGGGCTCCCTCCTCATGACGTGCCACGACCGCGACTTCATGAACCGTGTCGTCACGAAGGTCGTCGAGATCGACGCCGGAGAAACCGTCACCTACTCGGGGAACTACGACTTCTACGAGCGGGAGCGCGTGCAGCGCGATTCTCAGCGCGAGGCCGCCTTTGCGCGTCAGCAGGCGATGCTCGCGAAGGAGAACCGGTTCATCGAGCGCTTCCAGACCCACGCCTCGAAGGCCGCGCAGGTGCAGAGCCGTGTCAAAAAGCTCGAGAAGATCGAGACGATCGAGCTGCCGAAGAAGCGCGCGGTCGTGAGGTTCGACTTCAAGGCGCCCCCCCGCTCCGGCGACGACGTCGCGGTCCTCAAAAAACTTTCGAAGGGCTACGGCGAACGGCACCTCTACGACGGGTTCGACTTCCTCATCCGGCGGGGCGAGCGCTGGTGCGTCATGGGCGTCAACGGAGCCGGGAAGTCGACGCTCCTGAAGATGGTCGCGGGCATGCTCTCGCCCGACGGCGGGAGCGTGCGCGTCGGCGCGAGCGTGAAGATGGGCTACTTCTCGCAGCAGGCGCTCGACGTTCTCGATCCCGAGCTGACAGTTCTCGAGCAGGTCCAGAAGGACTTCCCCGCCGCCGGCATCGGCGTCCTGCGCGCGCTCGTCGGCGCCTTCCAGTTCTCGGGCGACGACGTGGACAAGAAGGTCCGCTTCCTCTCGGGCGGCGAGAAGTCGCGTCTCGTCATGGCGCGGATGCTCTTCGACCCGCCGAACTTCCTCGTCCTCGACGAGCCCACGAACCACCTCGACCTCGCGACGAAGGAGATGCTCGTCGAGGCCCTCTCGAAGTTCGACGGGACGATGCTCTTCGTCTCGCACGACCGCGGCTTCCTTCGCGGACTCTCGAACCGGGTCCTCGTCCTTTCCGAGAACGACTCTTCCGACCCGCCGCACGCGTACGGCGGCTCCTACGTCGAATGGGTTGCGCGCTCGGGACACGAGGCCCCGGGAGTCCACACCTGAGGTCCGCGCGATAATCGCGGTATGAAATTCGGCGCCTTCCACCTCCAGATCGTCCGCGACGGTCTCTTCCGCCTCGATGGGGGCGCCATGTTCGGCGTCGTCCCGCGAGTCCTCTGGGAGAAGAAGTGCCCGCCCGACGAGAAGAACCGCATCCGGATGACGACGAACTGCCTGCTCCTCAGGACCCCGAAGGCGAACGTCCTCATGGAGACGGGCATGGGCGGGAAGTGGACGGACAAGGAGCGGGAGATGTATGCGATCGACGAAACCGGTCTCCTCCCCGACCGCCTCCGCGCGCTCGGGGTCCCGCCCGAGGCAATCGACGTCGTCCTGATCTCGCATCTCCACTTCGACCACGCCGGGGGCGCGACGACGCGAACTGCCGACGGGGGGATCGTGCCGACGTTCCCGAACGCGGACTACGTCGTCCAGGCCGGCGAGCTCGAGCACGCGCGGCATCCTTACGATCGCGATCGCGCGAGCTACAGGCCCGAAGATTTCGAACCCGTCGCTCGCGCGGGGAAATGGAAAACGGTCGAGGGCGACCAGGAAATCGTCCCCGGAATCCGGGTCCTGAAGATCAAGGGCCACAACGACACGATCCAGTCCTTCGAGTTCGAGAGCGAGGGCGTCTCGGGCTACTACTTCGCCGACACGCTTCCGATGACCCCTCACGTCGCCGTACCGTGGGTCATGGGCTACGACCTCTACCCTCACGAGCTCACGGAGGCGAAGAAGCGGCTCCTGAAGACCGCCGTCGACGAACGCCGCCTGTGCGTTTTCGAGCATGACGTCGACACGCCGTGGGGGGTCGTCGTCGAGGACGTACCCGGCAAGCGGCGCGTCGAGGCCGTCCCCCTCGACACGGCCGTCTTCACTCCCTCCGTCGCGGCCCGGAGCTGAGCATCCGCGCGCGCTCACTATTCCCGGCGGCGCTCGCCGCCCTCGCGCTCCTCGCGCTCGCCGGCGCGGAAGCCGCCAGGTTCTCGCTCTGGACGACGTCCGACGAGCCCGCGCACCTCGCGGCGGCGCGCGAGTGGCGCTACGGACCCGGGATGATCTCGAACTTCGAGCATCCGGTCCTCATGAAGGTCCTTTCGGGGGTCTTCCTTCCCCGCGACAAGCCGGCCATGGAGATCGACGAGACGCGCGCGGGGCGGACGCCGATGCCGGTCCTTTTCGCGGCGCTTGCGGTCGTCACCGGCCTCCTGGCGCGGGCGCTCGCCGGAAACGCCGCGGGCCTCGCGGCCGCGGCGCTCGTGGCCGTCGAACCCACGCTCCGCGGCCATGGCGCGCTCGTTCAGAGCGACGTGCTGGTGACGTTTTTCCTCGTGGCCGCGGCTCTCGCGCTGGAGTACGCGGCACGTACCCGGCGAAGAGGCTGGCTCGTCGCCAGCGGAGCTCTCTTTGGCTTCGCGATGGCGTCGAAGTACTCCGCCTTCCCGTTCCTCACGGTCTTCGCTGTCCTTGCGATGGTTCGGCTCTCCCCAGGCAGTTTTTCTTCGAGACTGAAACGAGGAGCGGTCCTCGTCGCGATCGCCCTCGTGACCCTCTTCGCCGTCCAGTTCATTGCCTTCTCGGGCACGAGCGATGCCGCGTTCCGGGCCGGAATTTCGCACGAGTTCGCGGGCCTGCCGCAGGCGCCCGCCGCCGTGAGACTTGCGCACACTCTTCCGAAGGGAATTGCCGCCTATGGCGCGGGCCTCCTCTTCGTGAAGGGCGTCGCGGGACCCGGCGAGCGCTTCAACTACTTCTTCGGTGAGATCTCCGAGAAAGGGAACCCGCTCTACTTCCCGGTCGCCCTCGGCATCAAGCTCACGGCCGCGACCGTCGCCCTCCTTCTTGGCGCTCTCGCCGCGTCGGCGTTTCTTCTCGCGCGAGGTCGCAGAGCGCGCCGCCTTCTCGCCACGCGCGCCTTCCTTCCAGCCGCGTTCGGAGGCGCCTATCTCGTCGCCGCGTGCGCCTCCAACGTGAACATCGGAGTCCGGCACGCAATTCCTGCCGTACCCTTCCTGATCGTCGCCGCCCTGGCCGCTCTGCGTGCGCTCGCGCTCCGGCGCCGGGCGCTCGCGATCACGTTCCTGGCGATCGCTCTCGCGTCCACCGGTGAGGCTGCCCTCCGCCTCGGCCGCGAGATCTCGTTCGGAAATCTCCTCGTGGGCGGTCCGGCCGGCGTCCCGGCGATCCTTTCGGACTCGAACGTGGACTGGGGCCAGGAGCAGGGGAAAGTCTTCGCGCGCGTCCGCCGTGGGGACCTCGGACGAGTGGGACTGACGACGCTCATCGTCGACGAGTCCGGAGCGCGCGCCGCTGGAATCGCCGGCCAGGCAATGGCGGCCGACGCTCCCGTCGATTCGGTCTTTTTCTCCCGCTTCCTCTGGGACACCGCCGCCGCGATCGAGAAGAACGCGGAGTCCTGGCCGAAGTTCGTGTGGCTGCGAGGCTGGCTGCCGCCGCTCCGGCATGGGCTCGAGGCGCGGGCGGTATCGATCGAACCGTTCGGCGACGCCCAGCTCCTCCTGCGCCTGCGGCCGGCCGCGGGAGCTCCCGGAACCTCTACGGCCTCGCCCCTCGGATCGCCCGCGCCCACGAAGTGAGCGTCCAGCCCTGACGGCGCGCGATGTCGAGGCTACTCGCAAAGGGTTCGCGCTGAGCCTCCGGAATACACGAGAGATCGCCCGGAGGGTCAGCCATCGAGCGCACGAAGAGGATCCAGGGATTACAAACAGCCGGAGATGGAGACGAAGATTTCCTTGAAAGGAACGAGAGCGAGGCTGCTGCTCCCTGGCCCATTTCGAGGCGCAGCGACTCGGCGATCAGCGCGATCGCGCGTGGGTCATTCGAGGAACCCGAATTCGGCTTCTCTTTCTCCAGCAATTCCCCTCCGAGCGCGCGCGCGCGCGCGTAGTCTTTCAGGTCGATCGCGCGGACGGCCTGGTCCCGCAGGGCGTCGAGCCAGGGATCGGCCCACGAAGCCGGACCGTCCCTCCTGGCCTCGAGGAACTGCAGTCCCCACCCCACGCGGACGGCGTGGAGGGCGAGGAGCGTCGCGGGAGCGGGCTCCTTCGGCAGGACGGGTCGGAACGGGGGATCGAGCGAGGGGAGTCCTTCCCTCGCGAGCGTCTCCGAAACGTGCCCACGAAGCTTCGCGGCGAGGAGCAGCGCGTGAACGCGGATCGGCGACCATTCGGGCGTCAGGGAGAGATGGTGCGGGGCCGTGGCGCGCAGCACCCCGTCCGCACCTCGCTCGATCTCGTATGCGGTGCCCGCCGCGCGAATCTCCAGGATCGGCTGGACGGGGACGACGTCCGAGAGCGCGTAGACGGCGGGAAAAGGCACGAGGGCGCCGAGCAGGTTGACCCCGCATCCGACACAGAGCGCGAGCGCACCCCCGACCCGGGCGGACCGGCCCGACGACGAACAGGCGAGGCCAGCAAGGAACACGAACGGTGGGAGCGCGGGGAGAAGGAGACGAGGCCCCCAGCCCGCCTGCCCGTCCCAGGCCCACCAGGACGAGGCGGCGAACAGCAGCGAGAGCCCCGACGCGAAGGTGGCGAAGGCGAAGCGCGGCGACCGCCGTGCGAGCGCGAGGAAACCCAGCGGCGCGAGGAGGACGAATGGCGCGTACCAGAACAAGCCCTTGTTCGGGTAGACCGTGAGGCGCAGAAGGCCGGTGAAGAACGGGTACGAGAACGTCTCTCCGGAATAACCGCCGAACAGCCTGCCGAAGCGTGCGAATTCCAAGACCGACCAGAGAACGAGGATTGCCGCGAACGAGAGAAATACGAACCGGGGCACCCCGACCTTGTCACGCCTCCGAGGGTCCGCCCTCTTCCCTTCCAAGAAATCTTTCTTTCCAAAAAACAAATGAAGGAGAAAGGGAGCCACCGCGACGAGCAGCAGTGTCTTCGTCAGGACCGCGAAGCCCGCCGCGCTCCCCGCGACGATCTGCCAGCGGCGCGAAGCGGGATCGTCGCGCAGCTCGACGGACGCGAGGAGAAGCAGCGCGAGACAGCAGGCCTGTAGTGGCTCGCCGTAGTCGCTCGCCGCGTAGCCCCACAGCGGTGTCGCGAAAACGAGTCCCGCGCCCGAGACTCCGGCCCATCCGAGCGTCGCTCCCATCCGAAGCAGCGCTCGTGCCGTCGCCCACGCCGAGGCGACGAGACAGGCGATCGGCAGGAGGACGAAGACGGGCGCCGAAGGTGCGTCCGGGGCCGCGGCCCTCAGGAGGCGCGCCGCGGTAGCGGGAATCACCTCGGCCAACGACAGCCCCATTCCGTATCGCGAGACGGCATCTCCCGCCGCGCGGCGCGGCGCGTTCCCGAAGTCGCGCGAGACGCCGATCTCGAAAAAGCGCGCGACGGCGCCCGCCGCCGAGAGCATTTCCTTTCCGTCCGGGATGAGGCCGAAGGCGCGCGTGTCGACGGTCGCGAGGAGGACGACGGCCACGAAGACGCCCGCACCCCGGGCCGCGCGAGGCGCGGGTCGCGCTCCGGCGTCGATCATCCGGCGATTATGCGAGAGAACCGTGCGCCGCGATCAGGCGAGCGCGTGGAGCCCGAGATGCGTGCGCCGAGCAGAGGCCAGAAGGCGTTAACCCTCATCGCCTTTCGAAGCGGGTGCGCCCGCTCAGAAGCCGGGGCGTTCCGCGACGCTGTAGCAGCCCGGTGTCACGCAGTACGGCCGGCCCGGCCCCGCGGGCAGCCCGGACGCGAGAACCGGCACGACTGTGAAGCAGTTTTCGCCCGCGCCCAGCGTGACGCCGGTCGAGAGGGGAAGGATTCGCTGCTCGGAGGCGCCCATGTCCCCGAGGACGAGCTTCGCCGTGGGCGAGCCCACCCTGCGGACCTCGACGGAGACACCTTTCACGGGCGCGAGGCCCTTGTTCTTCACCGTGAGGCGAAGCTTCAGCTCCTGGCCGAACCGGGGCTGATTCGCGGAATCGACGGAGAGATCGACGATCTCCACTTTCCCGTCCGCGGCGCGGGCGGGAGCCGCGGACCAGAAGCCGAGAACGAGGAGCAGTGCGGGAAGGGCGAGGGTCGCGAGGGAGCGGGCCGAGGGAACGTTCATCCGCATGTTTTTCACTCTCTCCAATGTGGCTTCGATCGAGGTCTCGTGCAAGTTTTCCCGTGGTCCTGGAGCGCAATTCGAGCGTCCGGGCGCGCCATCGCGCGCTCCTGGTTCCGGAGCGACAGGGCAGCGGCTGCTTTCAGGATTACTCCGCTCCATCGGGCGGCGGGACCTGCGCCTGAAGCGTCTCAGCCTTCCGGTACTCGTTCGGCGAAATGCCGAAGCGGCCCTTGAATCGGCGTGTGAAGTGAGAAGGATCCTTGAACCCCACGCGGTACGCGATCTTCGTGACGGGATCGCCCCCGGAGAGGATGAGGCGCGCGGCCTCGGAGAGGCGCGCCTCCATGAGCCACGTCATGGGCGAGGTGTCGAATCGCTCGCGGAACAGCCTCTGCAGAGTCCGGAGCGAGACCCCCGCGATCGAGGCGAGATCGTCCGCGGTAAGGTCTTCGCGGAGTCGGGGCATCAATCCCGTGCGCAGCCTCTCGACGGGGTCTTCCGCTCCCGGGAGAGCTTCTCCGGGCGGCAGGACGGGCGCGGCCTCCCGGGCGACATCGGCGGGAACGGCGGTCCGGCGACGCACGCGAGCCATCGCCACGAGTGCCGCGAGGACGACAACGACCGCCACCCAGGGCCCGCCGCGACGGATGAGCCGGGCAAACGCTCCGGGAGGCTCGAGTCGCACGGGGCGCCAGGCGGAAGGCGATTGGAACCGCGATTTCCCGTCCCAGTCCGTGGCGCGGGCGACGGTCTCACCCGACGGTCCCCGCACGAGATCGTTCACCGCCACCGCCAGCCCGAATTCGCGGGCCGTCGAGGGCGCGCCGCCCACCGCCGCCCACGGGATCGCGACTTCGATCCGATAGCCCGGATTCCCCGACGGACCGGCCTCGGGACCGTCCGCGACCGCGATCTCGATGGGAATGTTCATTCCCCAGTCTTTCGGCTGCGGAGACGTGCCGCCCCCGGCCCTCAGGGCCTGTGCGAGTGCCGCGGATCCCTTGAACGTCGTGCGCCGGCCGTCGCGCGAGATCGTGAACTGATAGTCGTTCGTGTCCATGAGCGTGCTGTGCTCGCCACGCGTGTCCAGAAGGATGTCGACGGAGTCCGATTTCGACGCCAGCGCCGGGTCCTCGTCCGCGTTCGCCCCCGAGACCGGCGTCGCATCTCCAACCTCGCACAGGACGCGGAGAGCGCCCGCGCTCCAGGCGACGCGGACGACGACGGGAGTCGGGCCCGCGTCGAAGCGCACGGGAGTCACGCCGCGCCACGGCCCGAGCCGGGCATCGACCGCCTGGTCCCGCGGCGTCCAGGGAATCGAGAGAACCTGTTGAGACGGGCCCGGAGCATCCCGGGCGCCCACCGACCGGGCGGCACCCGGGAAGAGGGCGAAAAGCAGCAGGAGGAGCCGTCTCGAGGGAATGGTGAAGTGTAGCGTCCGCGAGCGCGCGAGCGCCGTGGTATCGCGCACGGCCGGTCCTCGGATAGCCTCCGCACGCCACGGAGCGGCTCTGGCGCTCCCGAGCCGTCTTTCAGCGCGTCGGGACCATCGTGCGGCCTTGCGCGACGGGCCGAACCAGGCCCATCTTGTGCCTGCGCCCGATCCCGTCGGGCAAGGAGACCCTCGCGCTATGCACACGAACCGGCTCGCCCTCGTCGCCGTCTTCCTCGGAGCCGGCCTCTCGCCATCTTCGCGGACCGTCGGTGCTCCGGCTCATCCCGCTCCCGCAGCGGCGAAACCGGATCTCAGGAGCCGCGGAGGAGTCCGGATCGGCTCGGTCTCCATCCCGTGGGGCGGCGTCGCCGTCCTGAACCCCTCCGACGCGATCGCCGCGGGCGCCGGCGCGTGCTCCTTCAACGTGAGCTACGACGTGACGAACGCGGGAGCCGTCGCCGCGGGGTCCCCGGCGAGACCCTTTCTCAACCGCCTTCGCGTGATGGACACCGCGGCCGTCGCGGCCACGAGTACGGGCCTGTCCCTCGATCCGAACCAGACGAAGACGCTGTCGGCCCAGCCCGCGCTCCCGGCGGGCGAGCATCGCCTCGAGCTTTCCCTCGACGACGAGAATTCCGTGGACGAATCGGACGAGACGAACAACCGGACGAGAGTTTCGTACAGCCTGCGCGGAATCTGCGGGCCCGTCAAACCGAAAAAGTAGCGGGCACCCTACCGCACGCGCTCGAGATCTCCGTCGATCCCGAGAGCGAGCGGCAGCCTTACGTGGGCGAGCTTGTTCTCCACGACGAGCGTGTAGATCCCGGGCTCGAACCGGTCCTTCGGTGTCTCGAAGAAAAGATCGCCCCACGCCAGCGTGTCGCGATTGACCGTGACCCGGTCGAACACGATTTGCTCGCCCGGAACGGCGAAGAATCCGAGCCTCTCCTCCCTCGTGCGTCCTGGGAAATACCCTCCGAGGGGATCGCGCATGACGCGCGCCTGATTGAGCATCCTTCGAAGGTCGGGCAGGCCGTGAGCCATCTTCTTCTGGCTTGGCATGGGGAGGCGGGTACCGTCCGGCAGGAGCAGCGCCACGTCCTCCCGGAAGATCTCGACGGGCTGGCTGCCCGAAGCGGACAGGCACGTCTCGAGAAGAATCCATTTGCTGTCGAGGTGCAGCTGGGCGTGCTTGTAGCCGACGACGACCTGCATCACATCGTCCTTGTAACGCGAGACCGTGCGGCCGAGCTTCTTGACGTTCGCGGACTCGAACTCGGCGGCCGGGGTTCGGGAGCCAAGAGCGAAAAGAAGCGCCGCGACCGCGCAGGAGGCCACGACGGGCCGTCGCGAGAGAAAATTCACGATTGATCCTCCGGGGCCCTGCGACCAGGAGCCCCTGCTCCTTGCTCCCTTGCATGGAGCATACCGTCGGGTGGACACCTTTTGCGGACGCCGGCGGCAGCTCTCGAGCGGGGAGTAGGATTGCCCGCGACATGCATGGGACTCCCCTTGCCGGCGCGTGGAAGCTGCTCGTGTTCGAATTTCGTTCCGAAGGGCAGGTCGTTTTTCCGTTCGGGACGAGCTTCTCGGGGCTCTGCCTCTACGACACGACGGGCCATATGTCGATGCAGATCATGCGCGGCGACCGCCCACGTTTCGCGGCGAACGACCAGCAGGCGGGAACCTCCGAAGAGGTCGCCGCCGCGTTCACCGGCTGTTACTCGTACTCTGGAACCTATGTTGCGGACGAAACGCACGGCGTCGTCGTCCACCACGTTTCGCAATCCCTTTTCCCGAACGCGAACGGGACGGATCTCGTGCGCTTCTACCGGATCTCCGGCGACCGCCTCATCATCAGCGCGCCGACGGTCCAGGTACGCGGCCACCTGATGGATGCGATGCTCGTATGGGAGCGCCTGCCTCCGCTCGAGGGAAACTGACGCATGCAGCGATTCGTCCTCTCCCGCCACGTCTCCCGGCGTCTCCCGCTCGCGCGCAGAACGGGACCGTGCCCGTCCGGCGACGAGGTCCGCTTCACGGTTCTCCTCCAAGCCAAGGACATGCGGATGCTGAGGGAAGCGGCCCGCGCCGTCTCGGATCCGAAGAGCCCCGTCTACGGGCGATTCCTCTCTCCGGACGAGGTCCGCTCGCTCGTCGCACCGGGCTATCAGGACCTGGACGCCGTTCTATCGTTCCTCCGCGATTCGGGACTCACCGTGGACGCGGTCGCCGGCGCCCGCGCCGCCGTTCAAGCGCACGGCCCTGCCGAAAAGGTGGCGCGCGCGTTCGACGTCCCAATCGGCGCCTACGACCTTCCGCGCTCGCTTTCTCCGAAGGTGACCCGCGCGATCGCCGCCGAGCGGGATCCCTCGATTCCCGCTTCCCTCGCGTCCGTGATCCGCGGGATCGCGGGGCTCAACACGCTCCCTGGGGCCCGCCGGTTTCCCCCGATCCTCGCCCCGACGCGCTCGAGAGTGCCGCGCCGCGGGCCCGCTAAGGCGCGCGGGCCCGCGGGGGGCTACACGCCCGACGAAATTCGAACGGCGTACGGCTTCCCCGCCCCCTCGACCTCCGGCGCCTGCGGTGAACGCATCGCGATCCTCGAATTCGGCGGCGGGTTCTCCAGCGGCGACTTCGGAGCCTTCTGCTCGCACTACGGCCTTCCCGCGGGCGACGTCACCGAGGTTTCCGTCTCCGGGGCGAAGAACGACTACCGGGGGAAGACCGCGGACGCCGACATCGAGGTCGCGCTCGACATGGACTGGGTGCGGGGGACCGCGCCGGACGCCGACATCGATCTCTGGTGGGTGCCGAACACGGACACCGGCTGGGTCGATTTCCTGAACGCGCTCCTCGACGCGCCGGACGCGCGCCGCCCGTCCATCGTCTCGATTTCGTGGGGAATGCCGGAGGACGGCTTCGCCTCGTCGCGCCGGTACGACCAGACACGGCAGCTCTTCCTGTCGTGCGCGCTCCTCGGAATCACGTTCGTCTCGGCCACGGGCGACGCCGGCGCCGGCGACGTTCCCGAAGGAAACGCCGTCTTCGACGGCCAGCGCCATGTGGACTTCCCAAGCGTCGTCCCCGAGGTCACGGCCGTCGGGGGAACGAAGCTCGTGCCCAGGGGCGAAGCCTTCGCCGAGACGGCCTGGAACGACGGAGCGGAGGGCGGGGCGACGGGCGGCGGGTTCTCCCGCTTCATCGCCGTGCCTCCGTGGCAGAAGCCCGTCCTCTCGGGCCGCCGCGGCGTCACGGGCCGGGGAATTCCCGACGTCGCGGCGGTCGCGTCGCCGGACCCCGGACTCTCGGTTTTCGTAAGGAACAAATGGGCCGCGGCCGGCGGGACGAGCGTCGCCGCCCCGATCTGGGCCGGGATCCTCGCGCGCGTGAACGCCGCGCGCACTGCCGCGGGACGGCCGCGGCTCGGCGCCGCGAACGCCGCTCTTTACACTGCCGACCGCGGAACCTCGCCGTTCCGCGACGTCACACAGGGCGACAACTCTTTTGCCGGCGTCTCGGGCTATCCCGCGGAGAAAGGCTGGGACCCCGTCACCGGCCTCGGCTCCCCGCGAGTCGGGCCCCTCGTGAAGAGACTCCTCGGCTGAGACCGGGGGAGCGGAGGACCTTTCTCGATGTTCATCGGACACGCCGCCGTCAGGTTCGCCTCCAGGGCGGCCGTGGACGCGCGCAACGCCGAGGAGTCCTCGATCTTCGCGCACGAAGGGCGCCACGCGATCGACGCGCAGTTCGAGAAGATCGGGGATGGCGCGGCACTCGAGTACCGCGCGAAGCTGTCCGAGATCGCCTTTGCTTCGGTCCCCCGGCTCGCCTTCGGGGGGATCATCAACGAAAACATCGGGAACGCGACGCCGCACGGGCAGGCGAACCTGAAGCTCATGAAGGGTCTCGTGTCCTACATGGACGCGCACCGAAGAGAGATTCCCCGCCTCGATCCCGCCCGACCGCTCCTGGGCCAGCTCGACCTCCTGAGCGACGATCAGCTTCGTGCGGCGGCTCGCTCGCTGGACCCCATGGCCGCCGCGCGCTAAGGCGCGGAGGCCGTCGACACGCGGACGAACGACGCGTTGACGGGCGGAGGCATCGCCGCGTCGGGCCCGCGCGTGAGGGCTCGTCAGAGCGGGAGGGTCGCGGCTCCGAGCACCTTCCGGCTCCCGCTCTCCTGCACGAAGACGACCGCGTGGCGGGGGGCCGCCTTACGGGCGGCCTCGGTCCCGATCGCGGTGCTGCCGTCGAATCGACCGTTGGCGTCCGCCTGGCCGATGCGGCGCAGGTCGCGCACGACGTAAGAGTGCTCGAGGCGACGGCCCGCGTTCTCGCCCCGGGGTACGTCCGTGGCGACGCGGTCTTCCGAGATTGCGAGGAACACCTCCGCCCCCCGCGTCGCGCCCGATACGCTCACACGCAGGGACGCGGACCCCTTGCGCACGTCCAGGGCCCCGAGGAGCACTGCCGCTGTCGCATCCTTCGCGGCGGCCGCGAGCGCCGACCGAGCGGCGCGCTCGTCGCTGCCCACGAACTGGAGCCGGCCGTTCACGACCATCTGCGGCGTGTAGACGCCGCTCCCGGGCAGGGACCGAGCGTACTCGTCCTGGCGCGCCGTGAACGCCGCGGACGAGAACGGGTCCGCCCATCCGAGCCGGTTCCAGTAGTCGACATGGAATGCGAGAGGGACGATCTCGACACCGGGCAGGGGCGACGAGGACGCGAGGCGTGCGAGAAGACGGTCCGCCGGCGGGCAACTCGAGCAGCCCTCCGAGGTGAAGAGCTCGACGAGGACCGGAACGCGCGGCGGAGCTTCCGCGCGTGCGAAGACCGCGATCGACAGAAGCGCGAAGACGACAAGGCGCACGGCAATCTCTCCTCTGTTCATGAGCGAGCCTGCCCGTTTCATTCCATCCGGTCCTCCGTCCCTCACGGCGCCGGGAGAGCGCGGGCCGCCGACACGGCGCGCGCGAGCTCGCGATCGCTGGGGCGCACGTGGTGCTCGCGCTCCACGAAACGCCAGGCCTCCCGGCCGTCGGGGTCCACGAGAACGAGCGAGGGCGGAAGCCTCGGAGCCGTTCCCTCGCCCGCGGGCCTGCCGAGCGTTCGTCCGCGAGGAGCCGAGAGAAACCGGTGGGTCAGGCGTATGCGGCGCTGTTTCTCGACCGTCTCGACGAGAGCACGGGAGTCTTCGGGAGGATCCGGCGCCACGACGAGCACTTCGACGCTCCGGAGCGCGCCGCTCTTGAGGCGTTCGAGCTGAAGGAGCTGCTCGAGGCACGCGGAGCACCAGGCGCCGCGCGTGAACGCGAGGAGAACGACCCGTCCCCGGTACTCGGCCAGCGTGACGGTCTTCCCGTCGGTGTCCGGAAGCGAGATCTCGGGCGCGGCAGGCCGCTCGGGTGACGCGCGGCCCTCGGACGCGAGGGCGAGGGCGGCGGCGAGGGCGGCGGCCAGACGCTTCATGGAAGGAATTATAGGTTCGGCGAACGCGATCGAGCGCCCGCTCCGCCCATAATCCGATCGAGATGGCCGATTCGAACCCGAGGGGCCGGAAGGAGATCGCGCTCCTCTTCCTCCGTCTCGGCGCGACCGCGTTCGGCGGACCGGCCGCACACATCTCGATGATGGAGTACGAGGTCGTCGCCCGGCGCGGCTGGATGACGCGCGGGGAATTCCTCGACATCCTCGGAGCGGCGAATCTCGCGCCGGGGCCGACCTCCACGAAGATGGCGCTCTTCATCGGGTTCGCGTGCGCGGGCTGGTCCGGTTTCTTCCTCGCGGGGCTCGGCTTCGTGCTTCCGGCGACCCTGATCGTCACGGCCTTCGCCTGGGCCTACGTGAGGTTCGGCTCCCTTCCCGCCATTCCCCATTTCTTCGCGGGCATCAAGCCCGTCGTCCTCGCGATCATCGTCGTCGCCCTCGCCGGCCTCTCGCGAACCGCGGTGAAGAGCCGCGTCCTCTTCGCACTGGGGTTTGCAGCGCTGGTGACGTCTTTTTTCGCCAACGAGATCGCCGTGCTGTTCGCTGCGGGTTGTGTCTCGGCGGGGGTCGGGTTCATCGAAGATCTGCTTGTAAAAGGCAAGGGGGGCGCCGCAGCGGAAACATCGCCGCCGCGCGGCGGCGGCGCCGAGCCCCACGTACCCTCCAGGAAATCTTCCTCTTTTTCTTTTCCTCTTCTCGCTTCTCTTTCCCCTCTTCTCCCAGCAAGCCTTTCTTCCTTCTCTCTTACCAGCCTCTTCCTCTTCTTCCTGAAGACCGGCGCGGTCCTCTTCGGCAGCGGCTACGTGCTCCTCGTGTTTCTTCGCGCCGATCTCGTCGAGCGCTGGCACTGGCTCACGAGCGCGCAGCTCCTCGACGCCGTGGCCGTCGGTCAGTTCACGCCGGGCCCTCTCTCGTCCACGGCGACGTTCATCGGGTACGTGCTCGCGGGGCCCGCGGGCGCCGCCGTCGCGACCGCTGGAATCTTTCTGCCGGCGTTCGCGTTCGTCGCTGCGATGGGGCCGTTCGTGCGCCGGCTCAGGCGCTCTCGGCCCGTCGGCGCGTTCCTCGACGGCGTCAACGTCGGCGCGCTCGCCCTGATGGGAGGGGTCGCGCTGCAGTTCGCGCGGCCGGCCCTCGCGAACGGCCCGACCATCGCTCTTTTCATCGCGACGGCCGCGGTCCTCGCCACGGTACGGATCAACGCCGCGTGGCTCGTCCTGGCGGGCGGCATTCTCGGCGTCGTCTTCGGCTGAGCAACGGCCGGTTATAATATTCGGCTGTCCGGCAGCGCCCTTCGGCCCGGTGCCGCGCCCGTCAGAAAGCCCGCAAGGAGACTCGTGAGCGCCAATCCCACCTCTTCGTACGATCTCGTCGTGATCGGCTCCGGCCCCGGGGGCTACGTCGCCGCCATCCGCGCCGCACAGCTCGGGCTCAGGACCGCCATCGTCGAAAGGGACGCGAAGGTCCCCGGCGTCGGACTCGGGGGCACGTGCCTCCACCGAGGGTGCATTCCCACGAAGGCGATGCTGAAGTCCGCGTCGCTCTTCGACGAAACCAGGAACCACGCCTCTGACTTCGGCGTGCGCGTGGCCGGAGTCGAGCTCGACTATCCCGGCGTCGTGAAGTTCCGCGACAAGGTCGTCTTCAAGGGCGCCAAGGGCGTCGAGTACCTCATGAAGAAGAACAAGATCGACGTCTACGCGGGATTCGGACGCTTCCTCTCGGCGAAGCAGGTCGCGGTGAAGAGCGACGCGAGCGAGACGGTCCTCAACGCGAAGAACGTCCTCGTCGCCACGGGCTCCGTTCCACGCGATCTTCCGTTCCTCAAGGCGGACGGCCAGGCTGTCCTCAACTCCGACCACATCCTGAAGTCGGTGGCGATCCCGAAGTCGCTCCTCGTCATCGGCTCGGGCGCCGTCGGCTCCGAGTTCGCATCGTGCTTCTCGCGTTACGGCACGAAGACCGTGCTCGTCGAGGTCCTGCCTCGCATCCTGCCCGTCGAGGACGAGGACATCTCGAAGGAAGTCGAGCGCGTCTTCAGGAAGAAGGGCATCGAGGTGCGCACGAAGACGGGCGTCGAGTCCGTCGCGCCGAACGGCGACGGCACCGTCACGGTCAAGGGGAAGGGACCCGACGGCGGCCCGCTCTCGTGGTCCGTCGAGAAGGTACTTCTCGCCGTCGGGCGCAGGCCCCTCACCGAGGGCCTGGGTCTCGAAGCCGCGGGCGTCGCGACAGAACGCGGCTACGTGAAAGTGGACGCCCACCAGCGCACGAACGTCCCGGGTGTCTGGGCGATCGGCGACGTCACTCCCACGATCTGGCTCGCCCACGTGGCGTCAGCCGAGGGCATCGTGGCCGCCGAGACGATGGCCGGCGCGCCCACCGTCCCCGTCAATCACGATCAGATTCCCGGCTGCACCTACTGCGACCCGGAAGTCGCGTCGATCGGCCTCACCGAAGCGAAGGCGAAAGAACGCGGCTACGTCGTGAAGACCGGCAAGTTCAACTTCGGCGTCCTCGCCAAGACGATGATGGAACACGCGCAGGACGGCTTCGTGAAAATCGTGTCGGATGCGAAGTACGACGAGATCCTCGGTGTCCACATCGTCGGCCCCCACGCGACCGAGCTCATCGCGGAGGGCGGCGCTCTCCTCAGGCTCGAGGCGACGACCGAGGAGATGATCCGCACGATTCACGCGCATCCGACGCTGTCCGAAGCCCTGCACGAGGCAGCGGAGGCCGTTCACGGACACAACATCCACGGGTAACGCCGCCGCACGGGCCGCGGCGCGTCTCTCCTTTGCGCTTCTCGGCGTCGCCGGTGCCACCGCGCTCGGGCGGGCCCTCGGCGCGAACGCGACGACGGTCGGCTTCGTCTACCTCGTCGTCGTCCTCGTTTCGGCGGCCCGGCTGGGCCTCGCGGCCGCGGCTGCCGCATCTCTCGCCGCTACGGGCTGCTACAACTATTTTTTTCTCCCGCCCGTGGGGAACTGGACGATCGCGGACCCGGCGAACTGGGCGGCCCTCGCGACATTCCTCATCGCCTCCGTGGTCGTGAGCCGTCTCGTCGCCCGCGCCCAGCGCAGGGCGGAGGACGCAGAGGCGCGCCGGATGGAGATGGAGGCGCTTTACGACCTCTCGGTCGACCTCTTCGCCGCCACGAACCGTATCGGCGCCCTCGGAGAAGCGGCCGGACGTGCCCTGAAGACGATCGGAGCCTCGGGTGGCGGACTCGTGCTCTTCGGCAACGGCCCCCCCGAGGTCGTCGTCTCGGTCGGGCAGGGGCTCGACGCCGGCCATCCGCTCCTCGAGAGCGTCGGCCGTGCCGGCGAGCCCGCCGAGGTGCCGGCCGGAAGCGGCACGCGGGACGTCTATCTGCCGCTCGCCGTGGGCGGCCGCACGAGCGGAGTCCTCGTGGTGCGCGGCACGCGCGCGGAACGCAACGCCCTCGCCTCCGTCGGACGCCTCGTCGCGCTCTCGGTCGAACGAGAAAAGTTTCTCTCGGAACGCGCTCACCTCGAGGCCCTACGCGAAAGCGACGCCCTCAAGACGTCGCTCCTGAGGGCCGTCTCCCACGACCTTAGGACACCGATTACGGCGATCCAGCTCGGACTCGAACGCCTCCGTCGCACGGCCGCGGCCGCCGCGGCGGCCGATGTGCGCGAGGTCTCCGCCGAGACCGAGCGTCTCTCACGCCGCATCGACAACCTCCTCGCGATGGCGCGTCTCGACGCCGGCACATACGTGCCGCGCCCGGAGCCCGCACCGGCGGCTGACCTTTTCCGTGCCACGCTCGAAGCCCTGCCGCTCGTCCTTTCCGGCCGGACGATCGACGTCACGGTCGCACCCGACACGCCAGACGCACTCGCGGACCCCGCGCTCGCCGTGGAGATCCTCGCGAACCTCCTCGAGAACGCCGCGCGAGCCGCTCAGGGCGCCGCGCTGGAGCTGGCCGCCGAGCCGAACCCGACGGACGCCCGAAGGGTTCGACTCGATATCCGCGACCGTGGCGCCGGCGTTCCCGCCGACGTGAAGCGCGCGGCCGCGTCCGGCGGCTCGCCCGCGGAAGCCGGGCGCGCCGGGCTCGGGCTGACCATCTGCAGCTCGCTCGCTCGAGCGATGGGCGGAACGGTCGCCCTTCTCGACCGGCCGGGGGGCGGGACGATCGCCCGCCTCGACCTCCCCGCCGCCCCTGGGGTCCCGGCGTGACTCGCGCCCTCGGCACGATCCTCGTGGCCGACGACGACCCGTCCATCCGGCGCGGCCTCGTGGCGGAGCTTGCGACCGCCGGCTACGAGACGCTCGAGGCGGCTGACGGCGAGGAGGGCGCCCGGGTCGCCTCCGAACACGAGCCCGACCTCGTCCTCACGGACCTCGCGATGCCCGTCGCGGACGGCTTCGAGCTCATCACGCGGCTCCGGAGGGTGAGCCGGATCCCGATCATCGTCCTCTCGGTACGCGGCGGGGACGCGGACAAGATCCGCGCGCTCGACCTGGGCGCCGACGACTTCGTCGTGAAGCCGTTCTCGGTGCCCGAGCTTCTCGCCCGCGTGCGAGCCCAGTTGAGGCGTCACGCGGACGTTAACGCCACGGGCGCCCTCACGTTCCCCGGTCTCACGCTGGACCGCGAGAGGCGGCGCGTCGTCGTCGAAGGCAAGGATGTCCGCCTCACGCCGACCGAGCTTGCGATCCTCGAGCTCCTCGCATCGCACGCGGGCAAGCCCATCACGATCCGGCAGATCATCGGCCGGGTCTGGCACGGCGCGCCGGGCACGACGCCCGACGCGGTCCGCGTCCACGTCGGGTCGCTGCGCAAGAAGATCGAGCCCGACCCCGCCCGTCCGCGCTACATCGTGACGGAGCCTTGGGTGGGCTACCGGTTCGTCGCCGAGCCGCTTTAGAACTTCTTTAGGGGTTTCTCCGGACTTCCTTGGCGGGTCGAGCGCACCTTCTCGACCGTGAGAGAGGTTCTACCGCCTTCCAGCCGGCGCTCCCTCCCCACGGTGCTCGGCCTCGTCACCACCTCTCTCCTGTGCCTTTGCGGCGGAGGGCTGCTGGCAGCCTCGCACGAAGGCTTGACACGCCTGCTCTTCGGAGCGGGCGGATTCGCCGGTTACGTCTTTTTCTTCGCACGCGCCCTCGGGATCATCGGCCTGTCCTCTCCGGTGGCGCTCGTGTTCGCCTGGAGTCTCGCCTTCACGCCCTGCTCAGCTTCCGCACAAGGTGCCGCGCCGGGCGTTCAGCTCCACGGCTTGGTCGACGTCTACGCGACGTGGAACCCGAATCAGCCGTTCGACCGAAACAACTTCGAGTCGGGGGCTGGCACGACCGCACAGAAGGCGAACCAGCTCGGCCTGAACCTCGCGGCCGTCGACGTCTCGCTCGACGCAAATCCCGTCGGCTTCCACGTTGTCGCCGTCGCCGGCACGGGGACGGACGTCGTCCACGGCGGCGAGCTCCACCCGGACAACGTCCGCAACATCTACCAGGCGTCCGCCTCGTACAAGCTGAACGTCGGACGGGGCGTCACTTTCGAACTCGGGATCCAGCCGAGTCACATCGGCAACGAGGTCTTCTTCTCGAAGGACAACTGGAACTACACGCGCGGCTGGATGGGCGAGTTCTCGCCCTACTACCAGACCGGCCTCAAGATCGCGACGAGCCTCGACGAACACTGGTCGGGCCAGCTCTGGCTCATGAACGGCTGGCAGAACATCGAGGACAACAACTCGGGCAAGGCCTTTGGGACGCAGGTCGCGTACGCAAAGGACGCACTCGGCTTCAGCGTGAACACGTTCTTCGGGCCCGAGCTGCCGGAGGACGAAGCACACTGGCGATCATTCCTCGACTTCGTGGGGACGTTGAAGATTTCTTCGAATGTACAGCTGGCCGGGAGCCTCGATCTCGGCGAGCAGCGGCGGCCCGGCCTGCCCCCCGCAAGATGGCAGGGAGCGAGCCTCTGGCTCCGTACCCTTCTAAGCAAATCATCCTCTTCCTCTTCTCACTCTTCGGCCCTCTCCCTCCGAGCCGAGTACTTCCACGACCCCGACGCCGCGGTCTCGCCGGTCCTGCAGACGCTCGTCGGCGAGACCCTCACGCTCGAAGTCCGGCCGCATCCCCAGCTCATCCTGAAGCTCGAGGGCCGTTACGACCATTCCACCGCGGCCGCTTTCGGCGGGCCGGACGGGCTCCTCACGAAACGCCACGAGCTCCTGTTCATCCTCGGCGCCGTCGCGACGTTCTGAAAGGACCGCACATGCTCGATGCCCTCTTCCTTCTTCTGACGCTCGGCCTCCTCGCGTTGTCGCTCTGGTACGTGAAGCGCTGCGACGAGATCTGAATCAAAAGAGAGTGAAAAGAGAAACGTCATGTCTTTTGAAGCCGTTCTCGGTCTCGTCCTGTCAATCGCTGCGCTCGCCTACCTTCTCTACGCGCTCGTGAAGCCCGAGAAGCTGTGAAAACGACATGCTCGATGTCTTCCTGAAAACCGGGGTCTACTTCCTCCTGGTCCTCGCGGTCGTGAAACCGCTCGGCATCTACATGAAGAGGGTCTTCTCGAAAGAGAAGACCTTCATGGATCCGGTGCTCGTTCCGCTCGAACGCCTCCTGTACCGCATCGGCGGCGTGGACCCTGCGAAGGAGCAGGGATTCGTCGCGTATGCCGGCGCGATGATGGTATTCAACGTCGTCAGCCTCGTCGTGCTCTATGCGATGGAAAGGTTGCAGCACCTCCTGCCGCTGAATCCCGACAAGATGCCGGCCGTCCCGGCCGCGCTCGCGTGGAACACGGCGGTCTCGTTCACGACGAACACGAACTGGCAGGCCTATTCGGGCGAATCCACGATGTCGCTGTTCACCCAGATGGCGGGCCTCGCCGTTCACAACTTCGCGTCCGCGGCAACCGGCATTGCCATCGCGATCGCCTTCTTGAGGGGTGTCGCCCGGGTCGAGTCGAAGGGGATCGGGAACTTCTGGTCCGACCTCGTGCGCGCCACCCTCTGGGTGCTCCTGCCCATCAGCCTCGCCGGCGCCGTCGTCCTGATGTCGCAGGGCGTCATCCAGAACTTCAAGGCCTCCGAGACGGTCACGACGCTCGAAGGCGCGACGCAGAAGATTCCGCTGGGGCCCATCGCCTCCCAGGAAGCCATCAAGGAGCTGGGGACGAATGGGGGCGGGTTCTTCAACGCGAATTCCGCCCACCCTTACGAGAATCCCACGCCGTTCAGCAACCTCGTCGAGATGTTCCTGATCTTTTCGGTCGGCGCGGGGCTGACGTACACGCTCGGCTCGATGACGGGCAAGACGCGCCACGGCTGGGCCGTCTTCTGGTCGATGGCAATCCTCTTCCTCGCCGGGGCCTTCATGGCGGGCTACTTCGAAGTGCGCGGGAACCCGATCCATCACGGTCTCGGCGTCTCTTCCGCGATGGGAAACATGGAGGGCAAGGAGGTCCGGTTCGGGCCCGTCGACTCCTCCCTCTTCGCCACGATCACGACCGACGCCTCGTGCGGCGCGGTGAACTCCATGCACGACTCCTTCACGCCGCTGGGCGGCCTCGTGCCGCTCCTCAACATTCAGCTCGGCGAGATCATCTTCGGCGGCGTCGGCGCCGGGCTCTACGGAATGCTCCTCTTCGTCGTCCTGGCCGTCTTCATCGCGGGCCTCATGGTCGGGCGCACGCCCGAGTACCTCGGCAAGAAGATCGAGAGCCGGGAGGTGAAGCTCGCGATGCTATCGGTGCTGATCCTGACCTTCTCGATCCTGGTCGGAACCGCCCTCGGCGTCTCTTCGAAGGCGGGCCTCGCCGGGCTCGACAACGCCGGTCCGCACGGCCTTTCGGAGGTTCTCTACGCCTTCTCGAGCGCGACAGGCAACAACGGCAGCGCCTTCGCCGGACTGAACGCGAATTCGGACTTCTACAACGTGGCGCTGGGCGTCGCGATGTTCTTCGGCCGTTTCCTGATGATCCTCCCGCTCCTCGCCATCGCCGGCTCGCTCGCGGCGAAGAAGAGAGTCGCCGAGTCGATCGGCACGTTCCCGGTGGACGGGCCGGTGTTCGTCCTGCTCCTCATCGGCGTGATCCTGATCGTCGGCGCCCTCACGTTCTTCCCCGCTCTCGCGCTTGGCCCGATCGTGGAGCACCTCCTGATGGGTGCTGGAAAGCTGTTCTGAGGGAAGTACGACCATGACGAGAACGACACCGACCTCCCTGCTCGACCGGGCGATCCTGTCCCGGGCCGCCGTGGACGCCTTCGCCAAGCTGAACCCGGCGCGGATGATGAAAAACCCGGTCATGTTCATCGTAGAGGTCGGCGCGCTCGCGACGACGCTCTTTCTCGTTCCCGGGCTCGCCCCGAAGGGTCTCTTCGGCTTCCAGCTCCAGATCGTCTTCTGGCTGTGGGCGACGGTCCTCTTCGCGAACTTCGCCGAGGCAGTGGCCGAGGGACGCGGCAAGGCCCAGGCCGACGCGCTGCGGCGCACGAAGACCGACACGATCGCACGCCGGATCACGGGATCGGGCCATCTTCAGGTGGAGGAGGCGCTCGCGTCTTCGCTCCTCCGCAAGGGCGACCGCGTCGTCGTGGAGACGGGCGGGACGATCCCCGGCGACGGAACCGTCGTCGAAGGCATCGCCTCCGTGAACGAATCGGCGATTACCGGCGAGTCCGCCCCGGTGATCCGTGAGGCGGGCGGCGACCGCTCCGCCGTCACCGGAGGGACGACCGTCCTCTCCGACCGCATCGTCATCGAGATCACATCCGAGCCGGGACAGACTTTTCTCGACCGGATGATCCGCCTCGTCGAGGGCGCCGAGCGCCAGAAGACCCCGAACGAGATCGCGCTCGACATCCTCCTCGCGGGCCTGACCATCGTCTTCCTCTTCGCGACGGTGACACTGCGCCCTTTCGCGGTGTATTCGGGCGGAACTGTTTCCGTCACGGTCCTCATCGCCCTCCTCGTCTGCCTCATTCCGACGACGATCGGCGGCCTCCTCTCGGCGATCGGCATCGCAGGCATGGACCGCGTCCTCAAGCACAACATCCTCGCGATGTCGGGCAGGGCCGTGGAGGCGGCCGGCGACGTGAACGTCCTTCTCCTCGACAAGACCGGCACGATCACGCTCGGAAACCGCGAAGCCGTGAAACTCCTGCCGGCGCCAGGCGTTCCGGAGTCGGAGCTGGCCGAGCTGGCGCAGCTCTCCTCGCTTGCCGACGAGACACCAGAGGGCCGCTCCATCGTCGTCCTCGCAAAGGACAAGTACGGCCTGAGGGCCCGGGAGCTTCGCGAGCTGAACGCGAAGTTCGTGCCGTTCACCGCCCGAACCCGGATGTCCGGCCTCGACTTCGAGACCGGGAGAAAGGTGCGGAAGGGCGCGACGGACATGGTCGACGCGTTCGTCCGAAGCCTCGGCGGAGCCTTCCCGGACCAGGTCCGGCAGGACGTGTCTTCCGTAGCCGCGGAGGGAGGCACGCCCCTCGTCGTCGTGGACGGCCCGCGCGTCATGGGGACGATCTACCTCAAGGACGTCGTCAAAGGGGGAATGAAGGAGCGGTTCGACCGCCTCCGCGCGATGGGCATCCGCACGGTCATGATCACCGGCGACAACCCGCTCACCGCCGCGACGATCGCCCGGGAAGCGGGCGTCGACGACTTCCTCGCCGAGGCCACGCCCGAAGACAAGCTCGCTCTCATCCGCGCCGAGCAGGCGAAGGGCAACCTCGTCGCGATGACGGGCGACGGCACGAACGACGCGCCCGCCCTCGCACAGGCGGACGTCGGCATGGCGATGAACACCGGGACGCAGGCCGCGAAGGAAGCCGGCAACATGGTCGACCTCGACTCGAACCCCACGAAGCTGATCGAGGTCGTCGAGATCGGCAAACAGCTCCTCATGACGCGCGGCGCGCTCACGACATTCTCGATCGCGAACGACGTCGCAAAGTACTTCGCGATCATCCCGGCGCTCTTCCTCGTGACGTACCCCGAGCTGCAGGCGCTGAACATCATGCATCTCGCCACGCCCCAGAGCGCCATCCTCTCGGCGGTCGTCTTCAACGCGCTCATCATCATCGCCCTGATCCCGCTGGCCCTTCGGGGGGTTTCGTACAGGCCTCTCGGCGCGGGGCGGATCCTGCGGCGCAACCTGCTCATCTACGGCATGGGTGGAATCCTCGTCCCCTTCCTCGGCATCAAGGCGATCGACCTTCTCCTCGTCGCTCTCCATCTCGTTTGAGGTCCACATGAAAGAAAACATCTTCGGATCATTCCGCCTCTTCCTCGCCCTGACGGTCCTGCTCGGATTCGTCTATCCCGCCGTCGTCTGGGGCATCGGTCAAGTTGCTTTCCGGGAGAAGGCGGACGGGGGATTTCTTAGAAAGGAAGAGGGAGACCCTCGGTCGCGCGTGGTCGGTTCGGCGCTGGTCGGGCAGTCTTTTACTTCTAAGAAATTCTTCCGCTCCCGTCCCTCGGCGGCCGGCGATCCCGGATACGACGCAACCGCTTCGGGAGGCACGAATCTCGGTCCCACTTCAAAAAAGCTCGCCGATTCGATCCGCGAGCGCGTTGCGGCACTGCGAGCGGAGAATGCGGACGCCCCCGGCGTTTCCGGCTCAGTCCCCGCCGACGCCGTCACGTCGTCCGCCTCGGGCCTCGACCCTCACATCTCGCCGGAGTACGCCCGCCTCCAGATCCCGCGCGTCTCTCGCGAGACAGGGATTGCGCCCGGCGACCTGGAGACGATGGTCGCAGCGGGAACCGAGGGCCGGTTCCTCGGCCTCTACGGCGAGCCGCGCGTGAACGTCCTCCTCCTGAACCTAGGCGTCTCCGCGCGGAATCGCGTTCCATAATGGCGATGTGAAGCCGACCCGCGACGCGCGTCCAGACCCCGAAGCGTTCCTCAAGCTCGCGTCGCGCGACGCGAAGCGTGGAAACCTGAAGGTCTACCTCGGGCAGGCAGCGGGCGTCGGGAAGACATACCGGATGCTCGACGATGCGCATGCGATGCGGGGCCGGGGGATCGACGTCGTCGTGGGTTTCGTGGAGACGCATGGCCGTGCGGAGACGGCTGCGCGCATCGGAGACCTCGAAGTCATTCCGAGAAAGCAGGTGCCCTATAGGGGCGCCGTTCTCGAGGAGATGGACCTCGCCGCCGTTCTCTCGAGAAAGCCCGAAGTCGCGGTCGTGGACGAGCTGCCGCACACGAACGCGCCGGGCGACAAGAACGAGAAGCGATGGCAGGATGTCGAAGACCTTCTTGCCTCGGGTATTTCGGTGATGACGGCCGTCAACGTGCAGCACCTCGAGGGCGTCCAGGACGTCGTGAAGTCCGCGACAGGACTGGAGGTCAAGGAACGGGTGCCGGATCGCGTCATCCGCGAGGCAGACGCCGTCGTAAACGTGGATCTCCCCGTGCCCGAGCTCCGCGACCGCCTGAAGCAGGGCAAGGTCTACCCGGCGGCCCAGGCTCTCGTCGCCCTGGAGAATTTCTTCCGCGAGGAGACCCTCACCTCCTTGCGCGAGCTCGCGCTTCGCGAGACGGCGGAAAACGTCGACCACGGCGTGCCCGGAACGAGCGGCATCCTCCCGGCGATCGCCCCTCCGATCCGCGTGGCCGTCGCTCTCCCTCTCGACCCGGTCGCGGCGCGCGCGCTCATCAGGCGCGGGTCGCGCATGGCCGGCCGCATGAACACCCGCTGGTACGCGATCTACGTTCGGCGAAAGAGGGACAGGCCCGAGAATCTGTCCGCGTCGCGCCACCGGGAGCTCACGGAGAACATCCAGCTCGCGATGACACTCGGAGCGACGATCGTCTACCGCGAGTCGGAGGACGTCGCACAGGCGCTCCTCGATTTCGCGCGCGAGGAGAAAGTCGGCGTCGTCGTCGTGGGCCGGCCGACGCGCACCGGCCTGACCGGGCGGCTCGCGCCCGGAATCGTCTCGCGCGTTCTCGAAGGGGCGCGCGGGCTCGACGTCGTCGTCGCCGATATCGAGCGCGACGCGCCTCCATAAGGAGCGCCCCCCGGCGCGGCGGACGTCAGACCGCGGTCCGGACCGGCAGGATGATCGACTGGACGCCCTCGAACTGCAGGCGCCTCTGGATCGACATCGCGGTCTCGCTGTGCAAAATGCGGTGGTACCACTGCTCCTTCTTGAACACGAGCTTCCCGCTGAAGACGACCGAGCGCGGGAACTCGTGCTGCAGGTCCTTGCAGATCTTGACGACCTCTTCGACCGCCTCGGTCGCGACCGCCATGCGATAGCCCGCGTTCCAGCCCTTCTCGCGGCACCACGCGACGTACTTCTCGAGGTTCGTGCGCGTGTTCGCCTCGAGGCGCCCGACCTCCTCTTCGCCCTTGAAGTTCCCCGAGTCCACGACGGCGACCGAGACGAAGATGAAGTTCCCGTAATACTTCGGGAAGAGCATGTGGATCGACAGAATCTGGTGCAGCCCGTAGCCCGAGAACCGGTCCACGGTCAGGACGGCCGTCGGGAGACGGCGGTCGAGCGTCTCGAGCCCGTCACCCGGGACCGGAACGGGCTCGACCGGCACGAGGACGTCGTCGAGACGCTTGAGGTCCCTTTCGACGCGCGCGTAGTGGCCCCGTATCAGGAAGCAGAGGAGGACCGTCACGGTCGTGACGAGCGCCGTCATCCAGCCGCCCTCGGCGAATTTTTCGAACAGTGTCACGCAGAGAATGGTGACGCAGAGAACGAGGCCCGTGCCGTGGATGACGAGGAGGCGCTTCCAGAGCGGCTCTCGCCGCCTCTCCAGGATCCAGTGCCGGGACATCCCGAGCTCCGTGAGCGAGAAGGTGAGGAACACGTTGATCGAGTACATGACGACGAGCGTCGCGATGTCGCCGCGCGTGTAAAGGAGCGCCGCGATCGCCGCGAGGCCCATGAGCACCACGCCGTTCTGCGTCACGAGACGGTCCGAGAGCTGCGAGAAGCGGCGCGGCACCCACGAGTCGACCGCCATGTTCCCGAGGACACGCGGCCCGTCCAGGAAGCCCGCCTGAGCCGCCACGAAGAGGAGCGCGGCCTCGGCGACGAGGAGCGTGAGGACGAAGGCGCTCCCGACGGCGAAGCCCCCGATCTTCCAGCTCCCGAACAGCGCGTCGAACAGGACGAAGTTCATCGTCTTGCCGGCCCGGGGGTGCGCCGCGACCAGGAGATAGCCGAACAGGATGCCGCCCGCCGTGAACGCGAGCGAGACGGCCATGAGGAGCATCGTCTTCTTGCCGGTTTTCACGCGCGGTTCGCGAAGCATCGTGACGCCGTTCGAAACGGCCTCGATCCCCGTGTACGTCCCGCCACCCATCGAGTACGCCCTCAATAGAACGAAGGCGAGCGGCCAGAAGCCGATCGTCGCCGTCGAGGAGCGGAAATCGCGCGCGGCGCCCGCGAAGACCTCGGGAAGGCCTCCGAGGTGCGCCGCGAACGAATAGAGGATCGCGAAGGCGTGGGTTCCGATGAAGACGAGGAAGATCGGGGCGAGAATCGTGACGGACTCCTTCACGCCCCGGAGGTTCAGGAAGATGAGCAGGACGAGGACCGCGATCTCGGCCGGCAGCTTGTACCGCAGCATTCCCGGAGACAGGAAGTTCCAGATCTGGTCGCACCCCGATGCGATGGACACGGTGATCGTGAGGACGTAGTCCACGAGGAGGGCGCAGCCCGACACGATGCCGGCGTTGCGGCCGAGGAGCTTCGTCGCGACGAGGTATCCGCCGCCGCCACCCGGGAAGTGCTCGATCAGGTTCGAATAGGCGTACGAGATGATGCCCACGGTGATCGCGGTCATCGCGACGAGAATGATGGCGAGGGAGCGGTGCTCGCCGAGGGCGCGGAACGCCTCGTCCGGGCCGTAGGCCGACGACGAGAGTCCGTCGGCGCCGAGACCGACCCAAGCGAGAAACGCGATGAGCGAAACCCGGTGGAAGACGTTCGGGTCCTTGACGTCGCGTGGTTTGCCGAGGAGGACCTGGGAGATCTTGCTGGACTCGGTCATCGCGCGAAACCGGACGCTAGCACGGGTTTCTTCGCGGGAGCGCGCGCGTCTCGCGCGGATCTTTATAACTTCTTTAGGTATTTCTTCGGACTTCCTTGGCTCGGCGGACGCAAATTCTCTGACATGAGAGAGGGTTCGGCCTTCGAAAAAGTGCGGGCCGCGGCGGCTCCTTTCGCCTTCGTGTGCGCGTCTTTCGCCTGCCTCGCCGCCGGGGGCCTCCTGGCGGCCGCCCAGCACGGCATCCTCAGGACCGCGCTCGGCGGCGGTGGATTCGCCGCATACGTGTTCCTCTTCGGGCGCGCCCTCGGAGCACTCGGCCTGTCCCAGCCGGGCGCCTCATAATCGGCGGGTGAAGTCCCCGCTACCGGCGCGACCGGTCAGGGGCCGGAACCAGGCGCCGGCCGTTTTCAAGGCGCGCCTGCGTCTCGTGCGCGGCGCCGTGATCCTTCTCGGGCCCGGCAAGGCGGATCTCCTCGAAGCGGTCCGGGACTCCGGGAGTCTCCGCCAGGGTGCCGCGTCCCTCGGGATGTCCTACATGCGCGCCTGGAAGCTCGTGCAGACGATGAACATCGCCTTCCGCGTTCCCCTCGTGACGTTCGTGCGCGGAGGCGCCGCCCACGGAGGAGCGTCCCTCTCGCCGACGGGTGAGAAGATCCTCGCGCTCTACCGCGCCATGGAGGAGAGCTGCGCACGGGTGACGACCGCGGATCTAGTCCGTCTCAGGAGCCTGCTCCGGAAGCGCTGAGCGCGTTCAGGCCTCGGGGTCCTCGTAGCGGCGCATCAGGATCGCGGCGGCGGAGACGAGGACGATCCCGATAAGAGCGAGCGGGAGGAGGGTTCGGAAGGGCTCGAGGCCGCGGTTCCGGAAGAGGCCGCGGCGGCAGACGTCGACGGCGAGCGTGAGCGGATTCCAGCGGGACGCGGTCTCGATCCAGACGGGCATGTAACGCCGTGGCACGAGCGCCCCGCTCAAGAAGAGGACGGGCATGTTCACGAGGTGCACGTAGGCCGCCATTCCCTCGGGGGAACGGGCGAGGAGCGCGACCGAGCAGGACAGGGCCGAGAACGCGAAGCCGAAGAGGGCGTACGCGAGAATCGTCGCGGGAGCCCTGGTCCAGAACAGCGTCGGCGTGCCGGCGAGGATCCATCCGACGAGAAGCGTGATCGCCGCCTGGACGACGAGGCGCGCGGTGTCCGCGGAGAGCTTGCCGAGAAGGATCCACGTGCCGCCCGCGGGCGTCGCGAGGAACCGCCGCAGCACGCCCGTCTGCATGTCGCGGACGAGAGAGATCCCCGACTGCGAGGCGCCGAAGAGCACGGACATCGCGCAGATCCCCGGGATGACGTACACGACGTAGCCGTTCGGTCCCCACTGCGGCCCGACAGGAAAGCTCTGGAAAAGGAAGCCGAACAGCAGCATCCAGACGAGCGGCTGTGCGAAGGAGAACGTGAGCGCGACCGGCCGCCGTAGCGTGGCACGCGCCGTTCGCACGAACACGGCGCCCATCGCATCGAGGCCGGAACGCTTCACGCCGCGCCCTTCGACACGATCCTGCCGTCTCTCAAGAGGAGCAGGCGGTCCGCGTGCTTCTCCGCCGACGCGGGGTCGTGCGTGGAAACGAGGACGGCCGCACCGGCCGCGCGCCGGGCCTCGACGATGGACCAGAGCAGCTCTTGCCCCTCGGGATCGAGGCCCGCGGCCGGCTCGTCGAGGAGGATCAGTTCGGGCTCACCGAGAAGCCCGATCGCGATGTGGAGTCGGCGCTTCAGCCCTCCGGAGAGCCGCGACACGCGCTTTTCGAGATGAGACGCGAGTCTGAATGTCTCCGCCGCGCCCTCGATGCGGGAGGCCCGCGCTCGGCGGCGGATGCCGGACAAGGCCGCGAATAGCGCCAGCGACTCGGCAACCCTCATCTCGGGGTCGAGCGCGAGCGATTGCGTCACGTAGGCGATCCGGGAGCGGAGCGACGCGGGGCGCGAGGCGGGATCCTCCCCGAAGACGCGCACGGTCCCGGAGGTCGGCCTGAGGTCCCCTGCTACGAGACGCAGGAGCGTCGTCTTTCCAGACCCGTTCGCGCCCGCCAGCGCCACGACGCGTCCCTTCGGCACGCGGAGATCCGTGTCCTCCAGGGCGAACGCTCCCGCCGCCTCTCCAAACCGCTTCGCCGCGGCCTCGAGGCGGACGGGCGGGCCGTCAGTCCGCCCGGACGATCGTGCCAACGTGCTCGCCTCTCAGTGCCGCCTCGATTCGTTCGGGGTGCAGGCCGTTCACGACCTGGAACTGACGCACGAGCCGACCGCGTTCGAGGAGATCGAGCAGGACGCGGTCGAACGGCAGGGTCCGAAGGTGCCGCTCCCTGAGCTCACCCGTCGTGACGGCCGGCAAGAGACGCGCGTCCGGATTCGTCTTCGGGTCGTCCTCGTAGACGCCGTCGACGTCTTTCACGAGCGTGAAGCTCGCACAGCCGAAACACTCCGCGAGGAGATAACAGCCCGCGTCCGTCCGGTGAGGTGGAATTCGACCGACGTGCGGAGGATGCTCCCACAGCGAATACGGAGGAACACCGTTGAAGATGACGCCGGGCGCCGAGCGGATGAAGAGCGGGAGAAGGTGCCCGAACATCTCCGGAGGAATCGCGACGACACCGTACGGCGCGAGGAGCGCGCCGAGAATATGGGCGGTTCCCAGGGAGTCCGCCATCGTGAGCTGCGCGAGAACCCCGGTCGGTAGGCCGAGGTCCACGCCGATCGAGAGCACGTGGCGGCTGCGGATGCCGCCGCCCGTCCCGAGGATCAGGCGGAACCGCCCGAGTGCGCGGGCGAGCGCGTCGACGACCGGCAGCGTGATCGCGCGGCCGGGGTCGAGAATCGAACGGCCGCCGATCTTGACGACGTGGCAGTCCGGAAGCATCCGGACGACCGGGAACTCCGTGCGGCGCTGGAGATCCCGATCCACGAGGCTTTCCCGCATCAGGAGCGAGGCGAGGTGGGGGCGGTCGTCTCGGAAATTCTCCATGGCGCTCAGTCCGCCGAGATCAGCGTGCCGACGTTCTCGCCGTTGAGCGCACGCGTGAGGTTGCCCGGCACGAGACCGTTGATGACGCGGATCGACCGGCGGAGACGGGCGTTCGCCATGAGGTCGAGCACGGCACGCTCGACGACGACGTCCGCGAGATCGAGCGCGGCGAGCTCGTTCAGCGTGATGGACGGAATGAACTTTGCGCCGCGGTCCTTCTTCGGGTCGGCGGTGTAGAGCCCGTCCTCGTCCTTGACGAAGATCATCGAACGGCACCCGAAGACCTCGCTCACGAGGTACGCGCCCGTGTCCGTGCGATGGGGTGGAATCCGGCCGATCGCCGGGTTCTGCTGCCAGAACGTGTACGGAGGCATCCCGAAGAAGACGGCCGCGCGCCTCTCTTCGAGGTAAAGCGGAAGCTGCGCGAACTGCGCGGGCTCGATGAACGGGATGCCGTGCTTCGCGAGAAGGTAGTGGAGCATCCGGGCGTTCTGCATGCTCACGAACGTCCCGAGAACTGAAAGGACTCCCGTCGGGAGGCCGAGGTCGAGCCCCACGCTGTACGCGTGGCGGGCGCGCGTGCCAGCGCCCGTGCCGAGGATCATCTTGTGGAAGGGAAGATTCGCGACGACCTCGTCGACGAGAGGGAACACCGCGGTCCGCCCACGGTCGATGAAGCTCTGACCGCCGACTTTCACGACGTGCGCGTCCGGGAGAATGTGAACGTCGGGCTGGAGGCCCGTTTCCCCGAGCAGGGCCTCGTCGTCGAGCGAACCGCTCACGAGGCGCTCGCCGAGAGTGGTCAGCAGCGCGTCCTTCACGTCAGGGAAGCCTCGCGCCTTCGACGACGAACCACTCGCGGGAGTCTACAGGCGCGTCCGGATCCCCGAATTCGGTCCGCCACGAAGCCTCGATCTCGGCGAGAATGTCCTCCTTCGCCGCCGGCGGGACGTCGGGACATCCGGGAAGACCGGCTCGGCTCCGCCACGTCGCGAGCGAAGATCCCGGCCGCCGCGGCGCCTCCCACGAGCAAACCGTCGCGGCGGGGAGCGCCTCCGCCCCAAAAGTGCGGAGAGTCTCCACGACCCGGCGGGCGGACTCCCGGGCGTCCGGTGATTCGAAGCCGCGGCGGAGGAGCGCGGCCCTCAGGAGGTCGCGCAGGCGCTCTCGCGGATCCGCGGGCTCGCGGCGCACGCGCCCGACGAGGAGGACCCCGCCCGGAGCCAGAGCGCGCGCCGCCTCGCGGCCGGCGTGACGGCCGTCGAGGAGATGGAAGACGCGCGACCCGAAGACGAGAGCCGCGCCGCCGGCGCGGACCGGCCACGAGGCCGAGGCGTCGCACTCGACAAGCGCGGCGGGCCCGCCGCGACGGGCGAAGCGTGCCAGCATGTCGCGCGACGAATCGAGTCCGAGGTAGGGGCGCGGTCCGGTCGCGAGATGGACGCCGATCTCGCCGCGGCCGGCACCGATTTCCAGGACGATCCCGGGGCGGTCGCCCGCGAAGTCCAGAACGGCGCCTCCGATCGAGAGACATGCGGCAGCCGGGAGGCCCCTTGTGGCTCCGAAGGAATCCGCCTCTTCGAAGCGTCGAGGATGCGGCACGCCGGGATCATAGGGGCGCCGCCGATCCTGCCTGGACACGCCTCAGCCCCGGTCGCACTTGGCGAGCGCCAGAAGAGCCGTTATATTCTCCGAAAGATACCGAGCTAGAAGGAGACCGCGATGTCAAAGAGAAGTCCAGGACTTGCCACGCTCTGCTTGCTGCTCGCCTCCACGGCGGGCCCAGCGTGCGCGGCCGAGGTCACGGTCTTCGCCGCCGCAAGCCTCACGAACGCCCTCAAGGGGATCGGGACGGCGTACGAGAAGGAGACCGGCGTGCGGATCGTCACGAACCTCGGGGGATCGAGCATGCTCGCGCGCCAGATCCGCGAGGGCGCCTCCGCGGACCTCTTCCTCTCGGCGGACGAGGTCCAGATGGACAGCCTCGAGAAATCCGGCCTGGTCGTGCCGGGAACGAGGAAGAGCGTTCTCTCGAATACGCTCGTCGTGGTCGTGCCCACCGACAGCGCCCTGACGATTGCGTCGGAAAAGGACCTCGCGGGCCCGGCAGTGGGCCGACTCGCGCTCGCGGAGCCTTCGAGCGTGCCCGCCGGCGTCTACACGAAGAAGCACCTCGAGAACCTCGACCTCTGGCGCGCGGTCGCTCCGAGGGTGATTCCGACCGAGAACGTGAGGGCGACGCTCGCGGCAGTCGAATCTGGCAACGTGGACGCCGGCGTCGTCTACCGGACGGACGCACTGATTTCGCCGAAGGTGAAGATCGCCTTCGAGGTCCCCGCTGCCCGAGGGCCGGCCATCTCGTATCCCTTCGCTCTCGTGAGGGGCGCACCGCACGAAGCGGAGGCCAGACGCTTTCTTCTCTACCTGGCGGAAAAGTCCGGCCGGGACGTCTTTTCGAAGTTCGGATTCACCGTGCTCCCGTGATCCCGGACCGTCGGTTCCGCCCTCGTCGTCGATTCGACAGGAGATTCGCACTCATGAACGAGCACGGCGCCGAACCAGAACGAGAATCGCTGGGCGGTTGGATTGAACTACTACCCGTTGCCGAAGGCCGAGAACAATTTCAACGTGAAGGTCTGGTGGCAGCGCGTGACGACGAAGTGCCTCTTGGCGACGGGTCCGTGCCCTGCCGCCTCGACCGATTTCCCGGCCAACCAGTTCACGATCCAGCTCCAGGTCTATTACTTCTGAGGCGCAGCCCGACTGGCCTCGCGCGGAGACGATGAGCGACGACGTTCAGATCCTCTGGTTCACCGTGCGGGTCGCGCTCCTCGCGGTCGTGCTTCTCGCTGCGCCGGGCCTCGCGCTCGCATGGGTGCTGGCGCGCCGACGATTTCCCGGCAAGGCGCTCGTCGAGACGCTCGTCGCGCTTCCCCTCGTCCTGCCGCCCGTCGCGACAGGTCTCCTCCTGCTCAAGCTGCTCGGGCGAAGGGGACCCATCGGCCGTGCGGCACAGGCGCTTTTCGGAACGGAGCTCGCCTTCACGTGGCGCGCCGTCGTCGCCGCGATGATGGTGATGTCGGTTCCACTTCTCGTGAGGAGCGCCCGTGTCGCGTTCGAGGGTGTCAGCCCACGCCTCGAGGCAATCGCCCGGACGCTCGGGGCCAGCGAAGCCCGTGTCTTCAGGGCGGTGACACTCCCTCTCGCCGCACGCGGGATCGCGGCGGGGCTCCTTCTCGCGTTCGCGAGATCTCTCGGGGAGTTCGGAGCGACGATTCTCGTCGCGGGGAACATTCCCGGCCGCACGACGACGATCGCGACGGCGATCTACAACGACGTCCAGACCGGAGCCGACGATTCGGCCTATCGGCTCATCCTCGTGTCGGCCGGCCTTGCGTTTCTCGCGGTCTTCGCCTCCGAGGTCTGGCTCAAGCGGAGGGCGTCCGCATGACGCTTGCTCTCGAGCGAATGCGGCTTCCTCTCGCGTCGTTCTCCCTCGAGGTGGACGCCGTGCTCGACGCACACGTCACGGCGGTCTTCGGGCCGTCCGGTGCCGGAAAGACTTCCCTTCTCGAGGCCGTCGCCGGCCTCCGCCGGCCGGACGCGGGGCGCATCGTGCTCTCGGGACGCGTTCTCGACGATGCCGGAACGGGAAACCACACCCCACCCCAGGATCGTGCCGTGGGTTACGTGACGCAGGACGACACGCTCTTTCCGCACCTCACGGCCCGCGCGAACCTTCGCTTCGGTGCGCACCGCCGAGGTGCGGAGGGGCCGACGCTCGACGAGAGGCGCGTCATCGACGTTCTCGGGCTCTCGCCGTTTCTCGAGAGGCGGCCGGCCACGCTCTCGGGAGGCGAGAGGCGGCGGGTCGCGCTCGGCCGTGCCCTGCTGTCGCGCCCCGACCTCCTCCTTCTCGACGAGCCGCTCTCCGGACTCGATCGCGACCTCAAGGAAAGGGTGCTCGAGCACCTCCTCCGCGTACGCGACGAGTTCCCGATCCCGATTCTTTTCGTCACTCACGAGGCCTCCGAAGTCGCCGCACTCGCGGACGAAGTGGTTCTCCTCGAGTCGGGCAGGGTCCGCGCACGCGGCACGCCGGGCAACGTGCTCGGCCAGCCGTCCGGGGGCCATCCACACGGGTGAAATCGTCGCTCCCCCCGGCCGTCAATGGCAGTGGGGGCAGATCCGGAGGGAGCGCCCCGCGCGTTAGAGAACGGCGCCGGCCCCGCCGGGCGAGACCCCCAGCGCCTTCGCCACGCCCTCGCCGTAAGCCGGGTCCGCTTTCATGCAGTTGCCGACGTGGCGGAGCTTGACTTCCTTCGGAGCGTCGCCCATCGCGCGCGCGGTGTTCTCGAAGAGCGTCTTCTTCTGGGCGGCCGTCATCAGACGAAAGAGCAGGCCGGGCTGCGAGTAGTAGTCGTCGTCCTCCCTGTGGTTCCAGTGGTCGGCCGCACCCTCGATTGCGAGAGGAGGTTCCGCGAACGCCGCCTGCTGCTGCCATTCGCCGTGGCTGTTGGGCTCGTATCCGAGCGTACCGCCGTGGTTTCCGTCGACCCTCATGGCGCCGTCGCGGTGGTAGCTGTGCACCGGGCAGCGCGGGGCGTTCACGGGAATTTGCTGGTGATTCACGCCGAGGCGGTAGCGCTGGGCGTCGCCGTAGGAGAAGAGTCGGCCCTGGAGCATCTTGTCCGGCGAGAAGCCGATGCCCGGGACGACGTTCGCGGGGTTGAAGGCGGACTGCTCGACCTCGGCGAAGTAGTTCTCGGGGTTCCTGTTGAGCTCCATGACGCCGACTTCGACGAGCGGATAATCCTTGTGGAGCCACACCTTCGTGAGGTCGAAGGGGTTGTAGGGGCACTTCGCCGCGTCCTTTTCCGGCATCAACTGGATGAGCAGCGTCCAGCGCGGGAAGTCGCCCTTCTCGATGCTCTCGAGGAGATCGCGCTGATGGCTCTCGCGGTCCTTGCCGACGAGGGCCTCGGCCTCGGCGTCCGAGAGGTTCCGGATCCCCTGCTCCGAGCGGAAGTGGAACTTGACCCAGAAGCGCTCATTCTTCGCGTTGAGGAGGCTGAACGTGTGGCTGCCGAAGCCGTGCATGTGCCGATACGAGTACGGGATTCCCCGCTCGCTCATCGTGATGGTGATCTGGTGCAGCGCTTCGGGCAACGAGGTCCAGAAGTCCCAGTTGTTGCGGGCGCTGCGGAGGTTCGTCTTCGGGTCGCGCTTGACCGCGTGGTTGAGGTCGGGGAACTTCAGCGGATCGCGGAGGAAGAAGACGGGCGTGTTGTTGCCGACGAGGTCCCAGTTCCCTTCTTCGGTGTAGAACTTGAACGCGAAGCCCCGGATGTCCCGCTCCGCGTCGGCCGCGCCGCGCTCGCCGGCGACCGTGGAGAAGCGGACGAAGAGATCCGTCTTCTTGCCGACCTCGGAGAAGATCTTCGCCTTCGTGTACTTCGTGATGTCGTGCGTGACGGTGAACGTGCCGTAGGCGCCCGAGCCCTTGGCGTGCATGCGCCGTTCGGGGATGACCTCCCGGTCGAAGTGGGCGAGCTTCTCCAGGAACCAGACGTCCTGCAGAAGCGCCGGGCCGCGAGGTCCGGCGGTCATCACGTTCTGGTTGTCGACGACGGGCGCTCCCGCGTTGGTGGTCAGCTTCTTCTCATTGTTCATTTTTTCTTCCTCTCGAATCGGTGGTCCCCTTCCGCCGCCGGACCTTTGCGGCGTCCGGCTTCGCAGGTCCGGGGCGAGGGCACGCGCTCTCAAGCAGAATTTACGCCAGGACCGGCCCGCATGTCGACGAATGGATGACGCACCTGTATCAGAGACCGCGCCCCGCAGGCGACGCCGGGACCTCTGGTCCGATTCCGTCTCTCACTCCTTCGTCACATTCTTCTGTGCGAGCGCCGTCATGCCCGTGAGCCCGCCGAGGCCCATCGTCTCGACGGGCCTTCAAACCCGTGAACCGCCCGAACCGCAGGACGACGTCGCGCGCCCGCCCTTCGCTCGGGAAACGTCCGCGAGCGTCGTCTTCTCGAGCTTCGAGGACACGAAATCGCGGATCTCCTTGAAGACCCGCAGAAGACGCTTCTCCCTCTCGACGGGGGTCGACTCGTAGAAATAGGTGCTGACGGACTCCGTGGGCGCGAGCGCGCCGTCGAGGAGCCGGATCACCTCCGCGAGGGAGATCTTCCCCGCCGAGCGCGCGAGCCGGTAGCCGCCGTGCGGTCCCTTCTGACTCTTCACGAGCCCCCCGCGCTTCAGGGCGATCAGGAGCTGCTCGAGGAATTTCCCGGGCAGACCCTGCGCCTCGGCCATCGCCGCGACGTTCACGAAGCCCTTCCCCTCCGCGCGCGCGAGATGGATAAGGGCGAGAAGAGCGTATTCGCTGCGGCGGGTGAGCTTCACGGTGAATTCTCCTCCCAAAATAGTAGTTGACTAGATTGGTATGGTAAGTAGCATAGGCGAATGCGTGCCGCAATCGCTATCGTTCTTCTATTCACCTTCGAAGAAATCTTCTCTCCCTCTTCTCTTCTGGCAGCACCCCCTGCGACCACCCTCCTGAACGTTTCGTACGACCCCACGCGAGAGCTCTACGAGGAGATCAACGCGGCGTTCCGAAAGCGGTGGGAGCCTTCTCACGGCCCGCTCGCGATCAATCAATCGCACGGGGGCTCGGGCAAGCAGGCCCGTGCCGTGATCGACGGTCTCGAGGCGGACGTCGTAACGCTCGCCCTCGCGTGGGACGTCGACGCGATCGCCGCGAAGTCCGGCCTCCTTCCCACGGCGTGGCAGCGGCGGCTCCCGCACAACAGCGCGCCCTACACGTCCACGATCGTGCTCGTCGTGCGGAAGGGCAACCCGAAGAGCGTCCGCGACTGGCAGGACCTCTCACGGCCCGGCGTCACCGTGATCACGCCGAATCCGAAGACGTCCGGCGGCGCGCGCTGGAACCATCTCGCCGCCTGGGGGTGGGCGCTCAGGCAACCCGGGGGAAACGACGCGACTGCCCGCCGGTTCCTCGAGCGCGTTTACGCGAACGTCCCCGTTCTCGATACAGGTGCCCGCGCCGCCACGACGACGTTCGCCGAGCGCGGCATCGGCGACGTTCTCGTCGCGTGGGAAAACGAGGCGTTCCTCCTCACCCAGGAGGTCGGCCGGGACCGGTTCGAGGTCGTGGTTCCTTCCGTCAGCATCCTCGCCGAGCCGCCCGTCGCGCTCGTGGACCGGAACGTCGAGAAGCACGGCACGCGCGCCGCGGCGCAGGCCTACCTCGAGTTCCTCTATTCCGACGAAGCGCAGGCGATCGCGGTGAAACACCACTTCCGTCCGCGTTCCGCCACGGTCACCGCCGCGAACGCCGGCCGCTTCCCGGCGCTTGCACTTTTCACCGTGGATGAGGTCGGCGGATGGGCGAAAGCGCAGCAGGCGCACTTCGAGGACGGGGGCGTCTTCGACCGGATCATGGAAGCGAGGCGATGACGCGGCCCAGCCGCCACGGCGTCCTCCCCGGGTTCCGGCCCGCGCTCGGCCTCGCGTGGCTCTCGGTCGTCCTCATCGTCGTTCTGCCGCTCGCCGCTCTCATTCTCGCGGCGGCCTCACTCTCGTGGAACGATTTCCTGAGGATCGTGACGTCGCGGCGCGCGCTCGCGGCCTACCGGCTGAGTTTCGGGGCGTCGCTCGCGGCGGCGGTCCTGAACGCGGGCTGCGGACTCCTGATCGCGTGGGTTCTCGCGCGTTACCGCTTCCCCGGACGCGCGCTGCTCGACGCGCTCGTCGATCTCCCCTTCGCGCTCCCGACGGCCGTCGCCGGACTCACGCTCACCGCGCTCTACGCGCCCGCGGGCTGGATCGGGCGCGGGCTCGAGCCTCTCGGTCTCAAGGTCGCCTTCGCGCCGGCGGGCGTCGTGATCGCGCTCGCGTTCGTCGGGCTTCCCTTCGTCGTGCGGGCCGTCCAGCCGGTCCTCGAGGACCTCGATCCTGAGCTCGAGGAGGCGGCCGGAGTCCTCGGCGCCTCCCGGCTGCAGGCTTTCCTGAGGGTCGTCCTCCCGAACGTTCTGCCGCCCCTCCTGACGGGTTTCACGCTCGCCTTCGCACGGGCGCTCGGAGAGTACGGCTCGATCGTCTTCATCTCCGGGAACATGCCGATGAAGACGGAAATCGCGCCGCTCCTCATCGTGACGAAGCTCGAGCAGTACGACATCGCCGGAGCGACGGCGATCGCGCTCGTCCTCCTGCTCGCGTCCCTCGTCCTGATCGCCGCGGCCAACGCTCTGCAACGGTGGACGCGCCGCATCGCGGGGGCCTCCGCGATGGGTTCGAGCCGCGGATTCCGCCGCGCTCCGGCCCTCGCGGATCGGCCGGCGGCCCGGAGACTCCTGACGGCGGCCGCCATCTTCCTCCTCGGATTGTTCGTCCTTCTGCCGCTCGCGTCCGTCTTCGCCCACGCCCTCGCGAAAGGGCCCGCAAAGGCCCTCGCCGCCATCACAGAGGAGAACGCCCTCGCCGCAATCCGCCTCACGCTCCTCACGGCCGCGATCGCGGTGCCGCTCCACCTCGTCGTCGGGCTCACGACGGCGTGGCTCGTTGCGAAGTTCCGCTTCCGGAGCCGGAGCCTCCTCGTTTCCCTCGTGGACCTCCCGTTCGCGGTCTCCCCCGTTGTCGCGGGCCTCGCCTTCGTCCTCCTCTTCGGCCGTCAGGGGCTCCTCGGGCCGTTCCTGGCCGCACACGACTGGAAGATCATCTTCGCGGTACCTGGCATCGTCCTCGCGACGGTCTTCGTGACGTTTCCCTACGTGACGCGGGAGGTCCTCTCCGTGATGGAAGCGCAGGGCAACGACGAAGAAGAGGCCGCACTCACGCTCGGAGCCGGAGGATGGCAGACGTTCTTCCGCATCACGCTCCCGAGGGTACGCTGGGGCCTTCTCTATGGCGTCGTCCTCTGCAACGCACGCGCGATGGGAGAGTTCGGCGCCGTGTCCGTCGTCTCGGGCCACGTCCGCGGTCTCACGAACACGATCCCGCTCCACGTGGAGATCCTCTACAACGAGTACGACATGACCGGGGCCTTCGCGGTCGCGTCGCTCCTCACCCTCCTCGCTCTCGTGACGCTCGCCGTCAAGAAGCTCGAGGAGAGACGCCTGGGAGCGCGATGAGCGTCGAAGTTCGCGGGCTCGCCCGAAACTTCACGGTCGACGGGCCGCCCGCCGTCGCCGACGTGTCGTTCACGGCACCCACGGGCGCGATCACCGCCGTCCTCGGGCCCTCCGGCGCGGGCAAGTCCACGGTGCTCAGGATCATCGCGGGCCTCGAGGAGCCCGACCGCGGACGCGTCCTCCTCTCCGGAGAGGACGTCACCGCGACGCCGGTGAAGGACCGCGGCGTGGGCTTCGTGTTCCAGGGTTACGCCCTCTTTGGACACATGACCGTCCGTGAGAACGTCGCGTTCGGCCTCCGGGTGAGGCGCGTTCCGCGAAAAGAGGCGGCCGCGCGGACGGACGAGCTCCTCGCGCGCGTCCAGCTCGAGGGGCTCGGCGGGAGGCGCCCGAACGAGCTCTCCGGCGGACAGCGTCAGCGCGTCGCTTTCGCGCGCGCCCTCGCCGTGAACCCGAGGGTCCTCCTCCTCGACGAGCCGTTCGGAGCGCTCGATGCGGGCGTCCGCCTCGAGCTCGGCGAATGGCTCCTGAAGCTGCACGACGAGACGGGCCTGACGACGCTCCTCGTCACGCACGATCAGCCCGAGGCCTTCGCCCTCGCCTCTCACCTCGTGGTCCTCTTCGACGGCAGGGTCGCGCAGGCCGGGACCCCCGCCGAGCTGCGGTCGCATCCGGCCGGAGAGAGGCTTGCGGCATTCCTGAGGGTCGTTCGCCGGAATCCGGCCTGAAAAGGCCTTCCTGTTCCCCGGTCAAAGCCGGGCGGGGGCGAGACGCCGTATAACCTTGCGTCCGGGAGACCAGAATGTCCAAACCTAACGCGGCCGATCCGGAATCCCTGCGCCTAGCGGAAGACCGTACCCGTCGCAGGAACTGGAAGCGATGGGGTCCTTACCTCTCCGAGAGGCAATGGGGGACCGTGCGCGAGGACTACAGCGCGGACGGCTCGGCCTGGACGTATTTTCCGCACGACGACGCCCCTTCGCGCGCGTACCGGTGGGGTGAAGACGGAATCGCCGGCTTCTCGGATCGCCACGCGAATCTCTGTTTCGCGCTCGCGCTCTGGAACGGGAAGGATCCGATCCTCAAGGAGCGCCTCTTCGGGCTGACCGGCCCGGAGGGAAACCACGGCGAGGATGCGAAGGAATACTGGTTCTATCTCGACTCCACCCCGACGCATTCCTTCATGCGCATGCTGTACAAGTATCCGCAGGCTGAGTTCCCCTACGCCAAGCTCCGCACCGAGAGCGCGCGCCGCGGCAAGCGCGACCCGGAGTACGAGCTTCTGGACACGGGCGTCTTCGCGGAGAACCGCTACTTCGACGTCTTCGTCACCTACGCGAAGGCCTCTCCCGAGGACATCCTCGTGGAGATCGAGGTCGTGAACCGCGGCCCGGAAAGCGCGAAGCTTCACCTCCTTCCGACGCTCTGGTTCCGCAACACATGGTCGTGGGGCCTCGATTCCCGCAAGCCGAGGGCGCGGAGGGCCGAGGGCCCCGAGGGTTCGAAGGCGATCTCGATCACGCACCCCGCCTATGGCGAACGCATGCTCTACGCGGAAGGCGCCCCCGAGCTTCTCTTCACCGAGAACGAGACGAACAAGCGCCGCCTCTTCGACGCCGAGAACGACGGGCCGTACGTGAAGGACGCCTTTCACGAGCGCGTCGTCGAGGGCGTCACGGAGGCCGTGAACCCAGGAGGCTTCGGAACGAAGTCGGCCGCCTGGTACCGCCTCGACGTGCCGGCTGGCGGCTCGAAGACGATCCGCCTGCGTCTCACGAACGAAACGCCCGCCGAACCGTTCGGAGCCGGTTTCGCCGGCATCGTCGCGGCCCGCCGAACCGAGGCCGACGCTTTCTATGCGAACGTGATCCCGAAAGACATCTCGGACGACGCGAAGAGCGTCATGCGCCAGTCGTTCGGCGGCCTCCTGTGGAGCAAGCAGTATTACGGCTTCGAGATCGCGCGCTGGATGAAAGGCGATCCCGACCAGCCACCTCCTCCCCCGGAGCGCAAGCACGGGCGCGACTCCGGGTGGGCGCATCTCTACAACGCGGACGTGATCTCGATGCCGGACAAGTGGGAGTACCCGTGGTACGCGGCCTGGGATCTCGCCTTCCACACGGTGCCCCTCGCGCTCGTGGATCCCGATTTCGCGAAGCAACAGCTCATCCTTCTGCTTCGCGAGTGGTACATGCACCCGAACGGCCAGCTCCCGGCGTACGAGTGGAAGTTTTCGGACGTGAACCCGCCTGTCCACGCGTGGGCCGCATGGCGCGTCTACAAGATCGACGCAAAACGCACGGGCAAGGCCGACCGCAAGTTCCTCGAGCGCGTCTTCCACAAGCTGCTGCTGAACTTCACGTGGTGGGTGAATCGCAAGGACGAGGAGGGCCGGAACGTCTTCCAGGGCGGCTTCCTCGGCCTCGACAACATCGGCGTCTTCGACCGCAGCGCTCCCCTCCCGACCGGCGGGCACCTCGAGCAGTCCGACGGGACGAGCTGGATGGGGATGTACTGCCTGAACATGCTCGCGATCGCCCTCGAGCTCTCCCGCGAAGACTCGGCCTACGAGGACGTCGCATCGAAGTTCTTCGAGCACTTCGTCTACATCGCACGCGCGATGAACGATCTCGGAGGCGAGGGCATCGAACTGTGGGACAAGCAGGACGGCTTCTATTACGACGTCCTGCACCTGCCGGGCGGCGGGCATTTTCCGGTGCGCGTCCGCTCCATGGTCGGGCTCATCCCGCTCTTCGCGGTCGAGACGCTCGAGCCCGAGGTCGTGAACCGGCTGCCGGGCTTCAAGCGCCGCATGCAGTGGTTCATCGACAACCGGCCGGATTTCGCGAGCCACGTCGAGACGATCTCGACGGACGACGGGCCGCGCCGCCTCCTGTCTCTCGTGAGCCGGGGTCGCCTGCGGTCCGTGTGCTCGTATCTTTTCGACCCGGAGGAGTTCCTTTCCGACTACGGAATCCGCGCACTGTCCCGCCATCACAAGGCTCACCCCTACGTCCTCGACGTGATGGGCGTCGAGCACCGGGTGGACTACGAGCCCGCGGAGTCTTCGACCGTTCTCTTCGGCGGAAATTCGAACTGGCGGGGACCGATCTGGTTTCCCGTCAACTACCTCATCATCGAGTCCCTCCAGAAGTTCCACCACTTCCTCGGCGACTCGTTCCGCGTCGAACTGCCCTCGGGGTCGGGGAATCTCGCGACTCTCTGGGACGCCGCGGGAGATCTCTCGCGCCGCCTCACGAGGATCTTCCTCCGCGACGAGAGCGGCCGCCGTCCTGTTTACGGCGGGGCCGAGACGTTCCAGAGCGATCCCCACTGGCGCGACTACGTGCTCTTCTACGAGTACTTCCACGGTGACATCGGCGCGGGCATCGGCGCGAGCCATCAGACGGGCTGGACCGGGCTCGTCGCCAAGCTCCTTCAGCAGAGCGGCGAGTAGGCGTGGCGAAGACCACCATCCGGATCCGCCATTCCCATGCGCGGGGGGCGGTCGGGCTCCGGGGGACCCCACCACTCGCCTGGAACACGACGGCGGCGCCGGTCCGCCGCGAAGGCAGCGTCTCGGTGTTCGAGCTGGACGTGCCGGAGGGCGTGCTCGTCGAGTTCAAAGCCGTGCGCGCCGACGGGCGTTTCTCGGGAGGGCGGAACCTGACGGTGCTCGCGGGCGAGACGGCAGTCGCGGAGCCGTACTTCGAGACGGAAAAGGGGGCCCTGGATCCCGAGCCCCACACGATCGGGTCCGCACAGCTCGGGCGGGCGATGAAGTTTCGCATCTTTCTTCCGCCGAGCTATCGCGAGAACGAGCAGCGCGCGTATCCCGTGCTCTACGTCCTGGACGGCCAGTCCCTGTTCTCGGACTCGCGGGATCCGTTCGACGGATCGAACTGGGCTCTCGACGAGACTCTGAACGAGCTCTGGGCCCTCGGCGCCGTGGACGAGATGATCGTCGCCGCCGTCCACACGGATGAGGACCGGATCGCGCTCCTGAGCCCGTCCGTGGATCCGGAGCAAGCGGGCGGACGCGGCCCCGACACACTCGCCTTCCTGACCGACACCCTGAAACCGTACGTCGACACCTTCTTCAGGACGCGCCGGGACCGCGAGAGCACCGGCGTCATGGGATCTTCGATGGGTGGTCTCTTTTCGTTCTTTGCCGCCTGGACGCGCCACGACGTCTTCGGAAAGGCCGCCTGCCTCTCGGGCGCTTTCTGGTGGAACCGCCGCCGGTTCATGCACCTCGTCGAGAACGGCGCGTGCCCGTTCCCGCCGCCCGTCTACTACATCGACAGCGGGGCCGCAAAAAACGCCACCGAAGAGGACCCCGGTCTGCGGGACGGCTACCACCACACGATGGCGCTCCGGAGGGCGCTCGTCGGACACTGCTACAGCCCGGGATCGAATCTTCACGTCCTCGCGTTTCCCGGGCACCGCCATGACACGGCTTCGTGGGCCGCGCGCCTCGGCGTCCCGCTCCAGCTCCTATTCCCCCCGGCATGAACAACGCCCCGCCGGACCGCCGCGAATGGCTCGAGACGAACGGGCTCGGCGGCTACGCGATGAGCACCGCGACCGGCGAGAACACCCGCCGCTATCACGGCCTTCTCGTCGCCGCGGCAAGGCCACCCGTGGGACGCGTCGTCCTCCTCTCGAAGCTCGAGGAAACGCTCCTCATCGGCGGCCGCCGTGTCGATCTCTCCACGAACCGTTTCCCGGACACCACACATCCCGAGGGCTTCCGGTTCGTGATCGGGTTCCGGATGGAACCGTTCCCGACCATCTCGTGGGAGGTGGAAGGCATCGTCGTCGAGAAGGAGATCTTCATGCCGCACGGCGAGAACACCGTCTGCGTGACATGGAGGGTCCTGACGACCGGCGCACATTCCGGACCGATCGCTCTCGAAGTGCGCCCGCTCGTCGCATTTCGCGACTCCCACGCGCTGACGCACGAGAACGACGCACTCGACCGGACCGTGACGCTCGGAGAATCGATCGCTCGAATTTCCCCTTATGCAGGCCTTCCTCAGCTGTTCTTCGCGCATGACGGGGAGCCGGCACGGGCCGGCGACTGGTACAGATTCTTCGAATACGAAGAGGAACGGGCCCGCGGCTACGACTTCCGGGAGGATCTCTGGCATCCCTTCTCTCTCTCTTACACATTCGAAGAAATTCCCGGCGGTGCCGCGGCTCGCCACGCAGCGACTGTCATCGCCTCCACGTCTCCCCGCTCCACCTCGGACCTTCACCTTCTAAGAGAATCCGAGCGTACCCGCCGCGAGAAGCTCACCCCAAGCGGCAATCCGGACCCCGTCGCGCGCGCCCTCACACGTGCTGCCGACCAGTTTCTGGTCGCCCGGGGCGACCTCACCACCGTCATCGCCGGTTATCCCTGGTTCTCCGACTGGGGGCGGGACACCATGATCGCGCTGCCGGGCCTTACCCTCGCGACGGGCCGGCCAGAAGTCGCCCGGGAGATCCTGCTCGCGTTCGCGGCCTGGGTGGACGAGGGAATGCTCCCGAACCGGTTTCCCGACGACGGCGAGAAGCCGGAATACAACACCGTCGACGCGACGCTCTGGTATTTCGAGGCGGTGCGCGCGTACGTGCAGTCGACGGGGGATCTCGCCCTCGTAAGGGATCTCCTTTTCCCGATCCTCGCGGACATCATCGCCTGGCACGAACGCGGAACCCGCTTCGGAATCCGGCTGGACGACGACGGCCTCCTCGCCTCGGGGGCCGACGGACTGGCGCTCACGTGGATGGACGCGCGCGTGAACGGGCGCGTCGTCACCCCGCGCCGGGGAAAGCCCGTCGAGATCCAGGCCCTGTGGTTCAACGCGCTCCAGACTATGACCGACTTCGCAAGGAGGATCGGGAAGGAAGATTCATCGAATGCCTATCGGGCACGTGCCGAGCGATGCCGCGCGAGTTTTCTATCGGTCTTTCCCGACGAGACGGGCGCAGGCCTCGTCGACTGTATCGACGGTCCCGTGCGCGATGCCTCCATTCGGCCGAACCAGGTTTTCGCCGTCAGCCTTCACCATTCGATGGTTCCGGAAGCGCTCGCGCGCCGCATTCTTGCGACCCTCGAGGAGCACCTCGTGACGCCATTCGGTCTCCGCACGCTCTCGCCGAAGGATCCCGCTTACCGCGGCCGCTACGAAGGGGGTCCCGAAGAGCGCGATTCGGCCTATCACCAGGGCACGGTCTGGCCCTGGCTGATCGGAGCCTACGCGACGGCCTTCCGCCGCGTTCACGGGGACGGACCGCGGACCGCGAAGGCAATGCGCGAACTGCTCGCCCCGCTCGGAGATTTCCTGCTCGGCGACGGCCTCGGCCAGCTTCCGGAGATTTTCGACGGCGACGCTCCGCACCGCCCGCGCGGCTGCGTCGCGCAGGCCTGGAGCGTCGCCGAGCTGCTGCGGTCGCGAACGTAGACTGCAGCGGGGGTGCAGGCGTGTCCGAGAGTGATCGTCCGCCTTACGTGAGCGTCGTGATCGCGACGTACGACTGGAGCTCCGTCCTCCGTCATGCGCTCGCCTCGGTGCTCGATCAGACCCTTCGCGATTTCGAAGTCCTCGTCGTGGGGGACGGCTGTACCGACGACTCGGCCGACGT
>JBBQRP010000007.1:0-151215 GCA_038214715.1 Thermoanaerobaculia bacterium
AGGGGCCGGTGCCGCCGGGACGGTAGAGCGCGAGGTTGTTGCTGAACCCGGAGCCCAGAAAAGGCGTTCCGCCGCGGGAGACGCCGGGCGGATTCGGCTCGAACGAGACGAGAGAACCCGCAAGCGTGCACTGCGCCTCGAGACGCACCGGCAGCGCGGCCAGGAGACCGAGCAACGAGGCGCGGAACGCCCTGCGTATGCCGGTCGGCCAGGGACTCACAGAAGAGGGCTCCTCAAACCTTGCGAGTCTATTCCACCACGCCGTTAGGCTGCTCCCCGCCGTGCTCCGCCGTAAATCGCTGCGCGGCAGCCTCGCCGCCGTGTGACGCTGGACCCGATTCCCGGAGCGGGTAATCGGCACTAAACCGCCCGCCCGTGGGCCGATCATCGACTGCCGGGAGGCACGACCCCCACGGGACCCCTGTAATCATTGGTGCGCCCAGGAGGACTCGAACCCCCAACCTTTTGATCCGTAGTCAAACGCTCTGGTCCAGTTGAGCTATGGGCGCACGCGGAAACCGCGAGGACGAGGGAACATAGCGGAAGCGCTCCCGCGGCGCAAGTCCCTGCGTTCGAGGCCTGTTAGCGGGCCTCGTCCCCGCTAATCTAAACTTCGTCCCCGCCCGCCCGTATAAACCAGCAGGAACCATCCAGGAGGAAACGCCGAATGACGGCCGCGATCTCTCTCAAGGGTGTGGTGAAGCGCTTCGGCAAGTTCGCCGCGGTCGACCATCTCGATCTCGAGATCCCGCACGGCACTACGTTCGGCCTGCTCGGCCCGAACGGCGCCGGCAAGACGACTTCGATCCGAATGATCATGAACATCACGAAGCCGGACTCGGGAGAGATCCGCGTCCTCGGCGAGAAGATGAACGACAAGCTGCAGGAGCGCATCGGCTACCTGCCCGAAGAGCGCGGCCTCTACCGGAAGATGAAGGTCGTCGACCAGCTCATCTTCTTCGCGGCGATCAAAGGCGTCGACAAGGACACGGCCATGAAGCGCCTGTCTCCGTGGATCGACTCGATGGACCTCCGCCCGTGGCTCCAGAAGAAGACCGAAGAGCTGAGCAAAGGCATGCAGCAGAAGGTGCAGTTCCTCGGCACGCTCGTGCACGACCCGGAGGTGCTGATCCTCGACGAGCCGTTCGCCGGACTCGACCCGATCAACGTCATCCTCGTGAAGGACTTCCTCGCGGAATTCAAGCGGCAGGGCAAGACGGTCATTTTCTCGACCCACGTCCTCGAACAGGCGGAGAGAATGTGCGAGAGCATCGCGCTTCTCTTCCGCGGCAAGAAGATCCTCGACGGCGCGGTCAAGGACATCAAGCATTCCTACCGCGACCGCGTGCCGCTGCCCCCGCCCGTCGAACCGGAGCCCGAGCTGGAGAAAATCTTCATCAAGGCGGTTCAGGAATCGGGCCTCGAGGCCCCCACCGCCGAGGAGCTCAAGTAAACATGAACGCCAAGCTCCTCGCCATCATCAAGCGCGAGTACCTCCAGCAGATCCAGGCGAAGGCCTTCTGGATCTCGACGTTCCTGATCCCGACGCTCGGGCTCGGCCTCATCTTCATCCAGGTCGCGCTCGCGAAGAACCTCGTCGCGAAGGGGAAGATCGCGGTCGTCGACATGTCGGGTCGCCTCTACGAGCCGCTCCTCGCCGAGCACCAGGCGCGCCCCGGCGACGAGGACGAGAGCGCGAAGAAAGAGAAGAAGGAGAAGCTCTCGGACGCGAAAACGCTCGAGGACGCCGCCGCGACCCGCAAGCAGACCGTGAAAACCGAGCTCGAGTTCACGAAGGTCGACGCGACACCCGAGACTCTGGCCGCCGTCAGGCACCGCCTGAACGAGGACGTCCAGAAGGGCCGCCTCAAGGCGTACATCGTCCTCGACCAGAAGACACTGGAGACGGGGGCCGCCGAGTGGCGCGCGGAGTCCGTGAAGTCCGAGGTCGTGATGCGCGAGCAGATCGCGAACTACCTCTCGCGCGCGGCGACGAAGGAACGGCTGAAGGACCGCGGCGTCGACCCGAAGGTCTACGACGCCGCCCGCGTACGCGTGGACCTCGATCCGCACGAAGCGAAGGACGTCGAGAGCGGGGAGAGCGGCAAGAACGTCGGCTTCAACATCGCGGTCTCCGCGACGTTCTTCTTCCTCATCTACATGTCGATCTTCATCTACGGCGCCTACATCATGCGGGGCGTCCTCGAGGAGAAGAACAACCGGATCGTCGAGGTCATCGTCTCGTCCGTCCGGCCGACGACGCTCATGCTCGGGAAGATCCTCGGCATCGGCCTCGTGGGCCTCACGCAGTACTCGGTCTGGGCCTTCCTCGCGATCGCGATCACGCTTCCCGGCACGGCCGCCATCATCGGGATGACGGAAGGCATCCCGCACATTCCCGCCGGGACGATCGGGGCGTTCGTCCTCTTCTTCCTGCTCGGCTACGTCCTCTACGCGTCGCTCTATGCGGCGCTCTCGGCTCCCTTCAACACGGAGCAGGAAGCCCAGCAGTTCGTGATCATCCCCGGCATGATGCTGATCCTCACGTCCACGACGTGGTTCTTCGCGTTCAACCAGCCGAACGGCACGCTCGCAACCGTGCTCTCGTTCTTTCCGTTCACCGCGCCGCTCATGATGTTCATGCGGATCAGCGTGCAGACGCCGCCACTCTGGCAGATCGGCCTCAGCGTCGCGATCCTCCTCGCGACGATCTGGGCCGTCGCCTGGTTCGCCGGCCGGGTCTACCGCGTCGGGATCCTCATGTACGGCAAGAAGCCCACGCTGCCCGAGATCTTCCGCTGGGCATTCCAGGCGGATTGAGGAGTCGGTAAAAGAAATGCGCCCGTGCCGGAGCACGGGCGCATACACGCGCGACCGGCGGGCGCCGGGAGTTATGCGTGAACCGTGGCGAGAGCGCGTGACTCGACGCCAGCGGGAACCGCCTTCGCCGGAACCATCGGGAGATAGGTGGGATCCCAGATCATCGCGGCCACGGCAGCCGGGATGTCCGCATCCTCGATCTTCTTTCCGACACCGGCTTTGCGCGCCTCGGCCACGACCGCCTCGGCGATCCGCGCGCTGACACGCCGAATCTCGTTGGCGGACGGGAAGAGGCTACCGAACGCGAGGTCCGAAGGTTTCACTTCGTCTGCGAGCATCTGCGCGGCGACGGCGAACATGCCGTCCGTGACCTCCGTCGCTTCGGCAACGAGAGCCCCGAGTCCAACGCCCGGGAAGATGAAGACGTTGTTGCCCTGTCCGATCGTGATCATCCGCCCCGCGTGGGGCACCGGATCGAATGGACTTCCGGTCGCGATGAGAGCGCGGCCGTCCGTCCAGGCGATGATGTCCGCGGGCTTCGCTTCGCTCTTGCTCGTCGGGTTCGACATCGGGAAGATGACCGGCCGCTCGACGTGCTTCGCCATCTCCTTCACGACGGCTTCCGTGAACGTGCCGGGCTCGCCGGACGTCCCGATCAGGAACGTGGGCTTCAGGGCCCTCACGACGGCGAGGAGGTCGCGCGGGGAGCCTTTCTTCAGGCCCATCTTCTCCGCGAGCGCCGCGGGCCACGCGAAGTCGCGCTTGTGGACGTCCTTGATCTCGACGTCGTCCACGACGAGGCCCTGGCTGTCGAGGCTCGCGATGGAACGCGTCAGCGCCTCCCCCGAGAGGCCGGCGCGCTTGAACGTGTCGCGGATCAGGCGGGCGATCCCGATGCCGGCGGCGCCGGCGCCCAGGATGACGACGCGCTGGTCCTCGAGCGGGATTCCGGTCGCCCGGCAGCCGGCCATCATGCCGGCGGTGGCGACGGCCGCGGTGCCCTGGATGTCGTCGTTGAAGCAGGTGATCGACTTCCGGTAGCGGTCGAGCAGCCGGAACGCGTTGACTTTCTTGAAGTCCTCCCACTGCAGGAGCGCTTTCGGGAAGCGCTTCTTCACGGCCTGCACGAACTCCTCGACGAGCGAGTCGTACTCCGACCCCCGCAGGCGGGGATAGCGCCAGCCGAGGTAGAGCTCGTCCTTCAGGAGTGATTCGTTGTCGGTGCCGACGTCGAGGCTGATGGGCAGCGTCTGTGAGGGATGGATGCCGGCGGCCGCCGTGTAGAGCGCGAGCTTACCGATCGGGATCCCCATGCCGCCGGCGCCCTGGTCGCCGAGCCCGAGGATGCGCTCGTTGTCCGTCACGACGATCAGCCTCACGTCCTCGAACGGCGCGTTGCCGAGGACCTCGTGAATGCGTCCCCGGTGCGCCGGCGTGATGAAGAGGCCGCGCCCGCGGCGGAAGATGTGGCTGAACTCCTGGCACGCGCGCCCGACCGTCGGCGTGTAAACGATCGGGAGGAATTCCTCGATGTGGTCGATCAGGAGCCGGTAGAAGAGGTGCTCGTTCCGATCCTGGAGGGCCGCGAGGCCGATGAACTTCTCGAGCGGGTCGGTCTTTCGCGAGATGTTGTCGTAAACACGCCGCTCCTGCTGCTCCATCGTGCTGGCGGCGGACGGCAGCAGGCCATCCAGCCCGAAATCCTTGCGCTCCTGAGCGTTGAACGCCGAGCCCTTCGTGTACATGGGGTGCCGGAGCAGCCGCGTTCCGCGCATAGGCACCTCGGAGACCTGTGAACCCTTGGACGCGAATCGGAGCGCAAACGGTTCCATTTTCTCAAACTCCTCCGGTAACAAGAGTGGGCTCCAGGCCCTCCGGAAGGCATGAGCTATTTGCCTCAGGCGAACCTGAATTCAGCGTTCAGCTTCGGCAGGAGAAGCGCGTACCGGGCGAATCGACCTCGTGGGATCCTCCTCGGGCGGACGTGAAGGTTCTCGGGATTTTGCACCCGAACAGGCGCATGCTAGATTGCGCGTCCCTTCGGGCGGGAACGCCCAGGCTGGGAGACGTGCCGCGTTCGTCTAGCGGTTAGGACGCCGCCCTCTCAAGGCGGAGATCACGGGTTCAAATCCCGTACGCGGTACCAATTCCCTTTCGACGCGGCCGTGCGCAGGCGCGACTCGGTCTCAAAACGTGATACATCGGCATCATTTGGGGGATTCGCGCCTGATTTGATGATGGCCTCCCACGAAAAGGGAGGCCTCATGTCCCGCCGAATGCTCACGCTCGATGGCAACGAGGCGGTCGCCTCCGTCGCGCATCGCACCAACGACGTCATCGCGATCTATCCCATCACGCCCTCCTCGAACATGGGCGAATGGGCCGACGAGTGGTCCTCGAAGGGCCACAAGAACGTCTGGGGCAACGTGCCCGAAGTCGTCGAGATGCAGTCCGAAGGCGGCGCCGCGGGCGCCGTTCACGGCGCGATCCAGGCGGGCGCCCTCTCCACGACGTTCACGGCGTCGCAGGGCCTCCTCCTCATGATCCCGAACATGTACAAGATCGCGGGCGAGCTCACGCCTTTCGTCATGCACGTGGCCGCGCGGACGCTCGCGACCCACGCACTCTCTATCTTCGGCGACCACTCCGACGTGATGGCCTGCCGCCAGACCGGGTTCGCTCTCCTCTCTTCGAACTCCGTCCAGGAGGCGCACGACTTCGCGATCATCTCGCAGGCCGCGAGCCTCAAGTCCCGCATCCCGTTTCTCCACTTCTTCGACGGCTTCCGCACGTCCCACGAGGTCGCGAAGATCGAAGAGCTCTCGAACGACGACCTCCTGGCGATGCTCGACGAGGACGCGATTGCCGCCTACCGCACGCGGGGCCTCACACCAGATCACCCGGTGCTCCGCGGCAGCGCCCAGAACCCCGACGTCTTCTTCCAGGCGCGCGAGGCCGGGAACGTCTACCACCTCGCGTGTGCGGGCCACATGCAGGGCGAGATGGACCGCTTCGCGAAGCTGACGGGACGCGCGTACCGGCTCTTCGACTACGTGGGCCATCCGGAGGCGACCCGCGTGGTCGTGATGATGGGCTCGGGCGCCGAGACGACTCACGAGACCGTGGACTGGCTCGTCGAAAAGGGCGAGAAGGTGGGCGTCCTCAAGGTCCGGCTCTACCGGCCGTTCGACATCCCGGCGTTCCTCGCGGCGCTCCCGAAGACCGTCAAGTCGCTCGCGGTCCTCGACCGCACGAAAGAGCCGGGCGCGATCGGCGACCCCCTCTACCTCGACGTCGTGACGGCCCTCGTGGAAGCGCGCCGCGAGGGCACGCTCCCGTTCGCGGAGGAGCCCCTCGTCGTGGGCGGACGCTACGGCCTCTCCTCCAAGGAGTTCACGCCGGGGATGGTGAAAGCCGTGTTCGACGAGCTCGCGAAGCCGAAGCCGAAGAACCACTTCACCCTCGGCATCGTGGACGACGTCACGCACACGTCGCTCCCCTGGGACGCCGCGTTCGACATCGAGCCGAAGAGCACCGTCCGCGCCCTCTTCTACGGCCTCGGTGCCGACGGAACGGTGGGCGCGAACAAGAACTCGATCAAGATCATCGGCGAGGAGACGGACAACTTCGCACAGGGCTACTTCGTCTACGACTCGAAGAAGTCGGGCGCCGTCACGATCTCCCACCTCCGCTTCGGGCCGAAGCCGATCCATTCGACCTACCTCGTGACGCGGGCGAACTTCATCGCCTGCCACCAGGAGCAGTTCCTGGACCGCTACGACATGCTCGACGCCGCCGTGCCGGGTGCTGTCTTCCTCATCAACACCGCGTACAGCAAGGATGAGGCCTGGGACAGCCTTCCTCTCGAGATGCAGGAGCAGATCCTCGAGAAGCACCTCGAGGTCTGGGTCATCGACGCCTACAAGGTCGCCAAGGCCCTCGGGATGGGCGGCCGGATCAACACGATCATGCAGACGTGCTTCTTCGCGATCTCGGGCGTCCTGCCCCGCGAGGAGGCGATCAAGCAGATCAAGAAGGCGATCGAGAAGACGTACGGCAAGAAGGGCGAGGAGACCGTGCGCCGCAACTTCGCGGCCGTGGACGGCACGCTCGAGAACCTGTCGAAGATGACGGTCCCGACCGCGATCACGTCCACGCGCCGCCGTCCCCCGATCGTCTCGGACGCCGCCCCCGACTTCGTGAAGCGCGTGTCCGGCGTCATGCTCGAGGGCAAGGGCGATCTCCTGCCGGTGAGCGCGTTCCCGCCGGACGGCACGTGGCCCCTCGCCACGGCCCAGTGGGAGAAGCGGAACATCGCCCTCGAGATCCCGGTCTGGGACGAGAAGATCTGCATCCAGTGCAACAAGTGCGCGATGGTGTGTCCCCACGCCGCCATCCGCGCGAAGGTCTTCGACACGGCGAAGCTCGTGGACAGCCCCGCCACGTACAAGTCCATGCCGTTCAAGGGCCCCGAGTACGCCGGCAAGGCCTACACGATCCAGATCGCTCCCGAAGACTGCACGGGCTGCATGCTCTGCGTGGCCGTGTGCCCCGCGAAGGACAAGGCGAACCCGAAACACAAGTCTCTCGAGATGGCCCCTCAGAAGCCGCTCCGCGACGCGGAGCGCGAAAACTTCGCGTTTTTCCTCGACCTTCCGGAGGCCGACCGCACGACCGTCCGCATGGACGTGAAGGGCACACAGTTCCTCAAGCCGCTCTTCGAGTTCTCGGGCGCCTGCGCCGGGTGCGGCGAGACTCCGTACATCAAGCTCCTCACGCAGCTCTTCGGCGACCGGACGCTCATCGCGAACGCGACCGGCTGCTCGTCGATCTACGGCGGCAACCTCCCGACGACGCCGTATACGACGAACGCGGACGGGCGCGGCCCCGCGTGGGCGAATTCCCTCTTCGAGGACAACGCCGAGTTCGGCCTCGGATTCCGCCTCGCGCTCGACTCCTTGAACGACCAGGCGCGCACTCTCGTAAAGGCGCTCTCCGCGCGCATCGGCGGAACTCTCGCAGACGCGCTCCTCGCGGCCCCGCAGGACACGGAAGCGGACATCGCGGCACAGCGCGCGATGGTCCTCGTGCTCCGCGACGCTCTCAAGGGCGTGAACACCCCGGAATCCCGTCGGCTCCTCCTCGTCGCGGACTCTCTCGTCAAGAAAAGCGTGTGGATCGTGGGAGGCGACGGCTGGGCCTACGACATCGGCTACGGCGGCCTCGACCACGTCCTCGCGTCGGGGCGCAAGGTCAACATCCTCGTCCTCGACACGGAGGTCTACTCGAACACGGGCGGCCAGGCGTCCAAGGCGACGCCCATGGGCGCGGCCGCGAAGTTCGCCTCCCAGGGGAAGTCCACGCCGAAGAAGGATCTCGGCATGCTCGCAATGACGTACGGCAACGTTTACGTCGCACACGTCGCGTTCGGCGCGAAGGACGCGCAGACCGTGAAGGCGCTCCTCGAAGCCGAGAGCTACCCCGGGACCTCGATCGTCATCGCCTACAGCCCGTGCATCGCGCACGGCTACGACCTCTCGTTCGGCCTCGACCAGCAGAAGCTCGCGGCCGAGTCGGGCTACTGGCCGATGTACCGGTTCGACCCCCGCCGCATCGCGACGGGCGAGACGCCTCTCCTGATGGACACGGCGACGATAAAGGGCTCGATCGCGACGTTCATGCGCAACGAAGCGCGTTTCCGCATGGTCGAGCAGCAGGACCCGGAGCGCTTCCGCCACCTACTCGTGAAGGCAGAGCGCGAGGTGAAGAACCGGTTCCAGGTCTACGAAAACCTCGCGAAGCTGACCCTGGGCCGTGCGGGCGTTCCGCCCGCCCCGGTCATTCCGCCAACCCCACCGGTGCCGACAGCAGCGGGCAAGGCCTGAGGAGACGACGATGGATCTCACCACCCGCTATCTCGGCCTGACCCTTCCCCATCCGTTCATGCCCGGCGCCTCGCCGATCGTCGACGACATGGACCTCGTGCGTCGCGTGGAGGACGCCGGCGCCTCGGCGATCGTCATGAACTCCCTCTTCGAGGAGCAGATCACCCGCGAGGAAGTCGGAACGATCCGCCAGATGGAGATCGTCTCGGGCTCCTACCCGGAGGCGCTCACGTACTTTCCGGAGCCCGAGACGTTCAAGCTCGGTCCCGAGCGGTACCTCGAAAGGGTGCGCCTCCTCAAGAACACCGTGAGCATCCCCGTCGTCGCGTCCCTCAACGGCGCGACGCCCGGTGGGTGGCTCTCGTTCGCGTCCCGCATCGCCGAAGCCGGCGCGGACGCGCTCGAGCTGAATCTCTACGACCTCGGCGCCCACGAGGGCGAACCGGGGTTCTCCCTCGAGCGGCGGCTCCTCGAGATCGTCCGCGCCGTGAAGAGCGCGGTGAAGATTCCCGTCGCCGTGAAGCTGTCGCCGTTCTTCTCATCGCTCGGATCCTTCGCCTCGGAGCTCGACGCGATGCACGTGGACGGACTCGTCCTCTTCAACCGCTTCTACCAGCCCGATATCGACCCCGAGAACCTCGAGGTCACTCCCTCCCTGCAGCTCTCGACCCGCGACGAGCTCCGCCTCCGCCTGCGCTGGCTCGCGATGCTCTCCGGGCGCGTGCAGGCGTCCCTCGCCGTTTCCGGCGGCGTCCACGACGCGCGCGACGCGATCAAGGCGATCATGGCGGGCGCCGACGCCGTCCAGATGGTCTCGGCGCTTCTCCTGCGCGGTCCGAAGGCGCTCACCGAGGTGCGGAGCGGAGTCGCGCAGTGGATGGAGGAGCACGAGTACGAGTCGCTCGCGCAGATGAAGGGCAGCATGAGCCTCCTCTCCTGCCCGGACCCGGCGGCCTACGAGCGCGCGAACTACGCGCGCGTCCTCCAGAGCTACAAGCTGACCGAGCCCGCCGCCGTCTAGGACGCCGGAATCCCGGGAGCTCCCGGAACCGGCCGGACGTCTTTGCGGATGCGGCGAGGCGGGCGAGAATGCCCGCCTCGTGTCCTACTGCGACATCGCGCCCGGCGATCCCCTGCACGGGCCCTACCACGACCGGGAATACGGCTTTCCGCTTCGCGAGGACGCGGAGCTCCTCGAGCGCCTCGCGCTCGAGATCAACCAGGCGGGCCTGTCGTGGGCCACGATCCTGAGGAAGCGCACGAATTTCCGCGCGGCCTTCGACGGCTTCGACCCCGCGGTCGTCGCCCGTTACGGAGCGCGGGAGAAGAAGCGCCTTCTCGCGGACGCCGGAATCGTCCGCAACCGGCTCAAGATCGATGCCGTCGTCCACAACGCGGGCGTCCTCCTTGCGCTCCGGAAAACCCACGGCTCCTTCGCCGCCTGGCTCGACGCGCACCATCCGCTCCCGAAAAACGCGTGGGTGAAACTCTTCCGGGAGACTTTTCGTTTCACGGGCGGAGAGATCGTGAACGAGTTCCTCACGTCGACCGGCTGGCTCGCGGGCGCGCACGCCCCGTCCTGCCCGGTTTCGAAACGCATCGCGAAGGCGCGCCCGCCCTGGATGGCCCGCGCCCCGAAGGCCCCGCCGACGCGCCCGCGAAGCCGGCTGCGTTAGGCTGGCCGCACCATGCCGCTCTCTCTCCACCGGACCCTCGTCGTCTGCGCTCTCGGGACCGCTCTCGGTGCCGCGCCCGCCACGCCTCGGACCGCGCGCGCCCAGGTCCCGGCCTCCGCCCTCGCTCCGGCCCCGACACCGGCAGCGGAGCCGGCGGGCGATCCTTACCGGCGGGAAACCCCCTCCGGCGCGCTCTTCGGCTTCATCCGCGCGGCGACGCGGCAGAACTGGCAGGCCGCGGCGGAGTATCTTCAGTGGCCGAAAGGCTCGAAAACGTCCCGCGAGGACCTCGCGAAGCAGCTCAAGGCCGTTCTCGACGAGCGCTTCGTGGGAGACCTCGAGAAGCTGAGCCGCTCTCCGCTCGGCGACGTGAACGACGGGCTCGGCCCCGAGTTCGAGCGCGCGGGCGCCGTCGAGCGCGGCGACGAGTCCTTCGACGTGCTTCTCGCGAGGACGCCGCAGCCGGAAGGCGCTCCCGTCTGGCTCGTCTCCTCGCAGACGTTGAGAGAGATTCCGGCCGCCTTCCGGGATCTCGCGGCGCCCGCACTCGACGCGCGGATGCCCGAGGCGCTGAGGCACAACGTGCTCGGCTCGCTCCGGCTCTGGCAGGCCCTCGCGTTCTGTCTCTTCCTTCCCGTGGCGTGGCTCCTCGCGTGGCTCTTCGCCACCGCCGTCCTCGGGCTCTCCCGGCGGGCGTCCGTGCGACGTCCCTCCGCGCAACGCCTCGTGGAGGCCCTCGTTCCGTTCCGCGGACCGGTCGCACTCCTCGCGGCCTGGCCCCTCCACGCCTTTGCGGTCGCGAGAATCGGTCTTCCCCTCCTCGGCCGGTACAACTACGAGCGCGTTTCGCGCCTCGTCGTCATCGCCGGGCTCGCGTGGCTCCTCATCCGGGTCCTCGGGTTCCTGTCGTCCCGCGCGACGATGCGCCTCCTCGCGTCGGGTGGGTCCGCGGCCTCGTCTCTCACGATCGGCCGGCGCGTCCTTCAGGGCACCGTCATCTTCGCGGCCGCGCTCGCCGCGCTCGGGAGCCTCGGCGTCAACCTCACGGCGACGCTCGCAGGACTCGGAATCGGCGGAGTGGCGGTGGCGTTCGCGGCCCAGAAAAGCCTGGAGAACCTCTTCGGAGGATTCGTCGTCCTGAGCGACCGGATCCTCCGCGTCGGAGACACCGTGCGGATCGGCACGGCGTTGGGCGAGATCGAGGATGTGACGCTCTACGCGACCCGGCTCCGGGCGTTCGACCGGTCGGTCGTGACGATCCCGAACGGCTCTCTCATCACTGCCCAGATCGAGAACCGGAGTCGCCGCGACAAGTTCTGGTTCAACCCGACCCTCGGCCTCGTGTACGAGACGACCGCCGGGCAGATGCGCGCCGTCCTCGAGAACGTGAGGGCCCGCCTCGACGGCGACCCCCGTGTCGAGAAAGGGACGATGCGCGTACGCTTCGTGAGGCTCAACACGTCCAGCCTCGACGTCGAAGTCTTCGCGTACGTCCTCGTTTCCGACTTCGTGACGTTTCTCGCGGTGCAGGAGGAGCTTCTCCTCGCGATCCTCGACGTCGTCGAGCGCGCCGGAACGTCCCTCGCGTTCCCGTCGCAGACCACATACGTCGCGGGCGAGTCGGAGCACCCGCTCGCGGCCCGGCCCGAGCGCTCCACGGCTCCCCCATGAGGACGACGCGTACCTTCCGAGTTTCGGGCATCGCCGTCTTCGCGGGGATCCTCCTCTGCGTGGTCCCCATCGGCCTCCGCCCTCTCGGCGTGATCGCGCTCTTTCTCGCGTGCCCCGTCTTCGCGGTCAGCGCGACGCGGCACCTCCTCAGGGGCCTCCTCTGGAGGGTCGGAAGCCGGCTCTTCGTCTCGTACCTCCTCCTCCTCTGCGCCATCGCGTTTGCGGTGTTCTTCGTCTACGGGTGTCTCCTCGTCCTCGCCGGACAGCTCGGAACGCGGCGCGTCGAGGCGGCGCTCGAGAAGCAGCGGGGCGCTCTCTCCTTGCTCGCTCAGGACCTCGCGCCGCGGATCGAGGCCGCACACGACGCGACGGGGCGGGCGCGCGCGTTCACCGAGGCCGCGGCCTCCGCCCCGGGAGGAGCCGAGATCGGAATGCTCTGGCGGGGAAAAGGGGGAAATGTCGAACGGGCCGGGCCTCTCCCTCTCCCGGGTCTCGAACCGCCGCCCTGGATGACGGCGCGCGCGTCCGTCGTCGCGAAATCGGGCGCGGAGATCTTCGCGGCCGCGGTCGAGCCGAGAGCGGGTGGAACGCTCGCGCTCACACGCCCCCTCCGCTCGGAACTCCGCCGCGAGCTCGAGAGGGAGACCGGCAACGTCATTCGCTTCCACGGAGCGTTCAAGCTGAACGAGGAGGCCGAGGCGAAGCCGAAGGGAAGCGTGCGGATCTCCCTCAACAACGGAAAGAGAAAGCCCATGACCCTCACGAATGCTGCCGATTCGGGGGGCGAGAAGGCGGCATCCGGCGAGACGGCGGCGCCCCCCTCCGGCTCGGGCCCGTGGTCCGCGCGGTGGATCGCGTTCCCTCTCTTCCTGTCCGAGCCCGTCGTGGACTGGGAGACCTCCCGTCCCCTCGACGGAAGGCCCGTGCTCATCCTCGTCCGGACGTCGCTCGAGCGCGAGGTGCGCGCTCTCTTCGGCGACCTCCGCGTCGCGGGCCAGGAGCGGCTCGAGCTGAGCCGCGTCGTCATCGGCGTGGTGGGCGGGCTGGGGCTCGCGACCCTCGTGGTCTTCCTGGGCGCCTCCCTCGTCGCGGGAATCCTCGTCCTCAGGATCGCCCGCGCGACGCGGCGGCTCTCGATCGGATTCGCCGAGATCGAGAAGGGAAACTTCGCTCATCGGGCAGCCCTGAAGGGGCACGACCAGCTCTCCGCGCTCGTCGCGAGCTTCAACGCGATGGCCGCGCATCTCGGCGCGAGCGTCGCGGAGAAGGCCGAGAAGGAAGCTCTCGAGCACGAGTTGACGGTTGCGCGCGACCTCCAGAGGCGACTCCTCCCGCCCGCCGACTTCGCGTGTCCCGGCGTCGGGATCGCCGTCGACTTCGCGCCCGCTGCCGCGATCGGCGGCGACTTCTACGATCTGTCCTACGCCGAGCGCGTGCTCACGGTCTCGGTCGCGGACGTCTCGGGCCACGGTCTTCCGACGGGCCTCGTGATGGCCGCTGCGAAGGCGTCGCTCGGAATGCTCGCGCGCACGGGCTCCGAGGGCGTGAGGCTCATGGAGCTTCTCCACGAGGAGATCGTGCGGACGACGGAGCGGAGGACGTTCGTGACGCTTGCGCACCTCGTCTTCAACCTCGGCGGGGGAATCGTGTCCTATACGAACGCGGGACATCCGTACCCCTACCGCGTGACGCGCGACGGCACCGTACACGCGCTCGCGAACCCGGCCCGGCCGCTCGGCCTCCCGCTCTCGGGCGGCTGGCACACCGTCACGCAGTCGCTCGCCGCGGGCGACTTCTGGGTCATATTCTCGGACGGCCTCATCGAGGCGACGCGCGGCGGTCCGGACGGAGCCGACGAGTCGTGGGGGTTCCAGCGCCTCGAGGAGGTCCTCCGCGCGGGGCCGGCCGAGAGCGCCTCGGCCCTGAGGGACCGGATCCTCGACGCGCAGCGCGCTTTCACGCGCCGCTCGGACACCGAGGACGACCGCACGCTCCTCGTCCTCCGGATCGACGGGACTCCATCCGAAGCCGGCGCGGGAGCCTCAGGGGGAGCCGCCGTCAGCGGCGGAGCGTGAACGTGCGCGTGAAGCCGTCCGACGTATCGGTCACCGTAACCGACACGGCGCCCTCGGCTCCGAGCGCGTAGGTCTCGACGACTTCGGGGCCGTCCTCGCGGCGCACGATCGCGGTGCCGAGGAGGTCGGCGTCGCGGAGATGCGGCTCGAACGGGACGTAGACCTCCGCCCACGGCGTCACGTCGCCGTCGGGCCGCCCGGCCGAGAGCCGTGTGCACTCGAGGAAACGGAAATGCCCTACGTTGTGGGCAGCGCGGTAGCGGCGGACGACCGTCGTCGCGGCGCCGCCCTGAGGGAGCGCGGTGCCCTTCGGGAAGATCGGATCGAAGACGACGTCCGTGCCGGCGGCGCTCTCCCGGAAGACGCCAAAGTGCCGCGAGAGCCGGTCCGAGAGCGTCCAGCCCGCGTCGCGGTCGAGATACACGGCGAGGCCCATCGCGGTCGCGGCGAACGGGTGGGGCGACCGGCGGACGCGCTTCTCGCCGAACCTCTCCTTGAGGACGCGCGTCACGAGCGGGAAGAGCGCACCTCCTCCGACGACGTAGAGCCCCGCGATGTCGCTCCAGGGGATCGCAGCGCCGCCCCCCTCGCCCTCGAGGAGCGGCTCGACGGCCTCGAGCGACCGGCGCACGAGCGGCGCGCACGCGGCCCAGACCTCTTCGACGGGAAAGACGAGCGGCTCTCTCTCGAGCCCCCAGAGGTCCACCACGAAGCGGCGCGACGATGGCGAGAGCGCCTCCTTCGAGCGCACGCACTCCTCGAGGACGGCGGCCCGCGTCGCGGGATCGGGATCGCCGAGTCCCGCCTTCCCGAGGACGAGCTCGAGGATCGCCTCGTCGAAATCGTCACCGCCGAGCCGCCTCACGCCGTTCGTCGCGACGACCTCGTTGGTCTTCCCCGTCATCCTGAGGAGTGACGCGTCGAACGTGCCGCCCCCGAGGTCGTAGACGATGAGATGCTCGCGCCGGCCGTCCCGCCGGTAGCGATGCGCGTACTCGAAGCCGGCGGCCGAGGGCTCGTTGAGCAGCGCTTCGACCGCGAAGCCGCCGGCCTTGAACGCTTCGAGGGTGAGGAAGCGCTGTGCCGTCGTGGCGTTCGCGGGCACGGAGACGGCCGCGGTGAGGGCCTCGTCGGCGGCGAGACCCGCGTTCGAGGATTCGACGAGCTCCCGGTGGAGCGCGGAGAAGAATCCCGAGAGAAGAGCCGCAAGGGGGACCCGGCGTCTCCCGATCGCGATCTCGGTCTCGGGGCCGGCGCCGTCGAGAAGCCGCTTGAGGGACCTCACGACCGTGAAGCCCGGCTCGTGACGCGCGGCGAACGCCTCCCATCCGTAGAGGGCCCGGCCGGTCGCGTCCTCGATACCGACGAGCGACGGGACGAAATCGCCTCCCTCGAAGGACACGACGGGCGTGTTTCCGCGGTCCACGAACGCGACGACCGTGTGCGTCGTGCCGAAGTCGATGCCGAGCCTCACGACCGGAGTTTAGTTAACATCGGAAGCATGATGCATTCGCGCGCGATTCTCGCGTTCGCCGCCACCCTGCTCGCGAGCGGAAGCCCGCTCTCCGCCCAGACGCCGCCGAGGCCGACCGCGGCCGCATCCCTCGTCGTTTCGGCGACGAAGATCGCGGAGGATCCCGTCGACGTCGCGGCCCCGGTCTCGGTCGTCTCCGGCGACGACCTCCGCCGCCGCGGCGCGAAGACGCTGGCGGACGCGCTCGCGGACGTCGCGGGCCTCGACACCGGGAGCGGTTCCGACAACGGCAACCGGCTTCCGAACATCGGCCTCTGGGGCCTGAAGGAGTTCGACGCGCTCCTCGTCACCGTCGACGGCGTCCCCGCCGGCGGGCCGTTCAACCCGTCCCTCGCCTGGATCCCCGTCGAGGATATCGACCGGATCGAGATCGTGAAGGGGCCGCAGGGAACGCTGTACGGCGTCTCGGCGTTCGCGGGGATGATCCAGGTCTTCACGCGCCATCCGAGGGAAGCCGGCGGATCCCTCACGCTCGGCGGCGGCTCCTTTTCCGACAAGCACGGCAACCTCTCGTACACGGCCGCGAGCGGCGACCAGTCGATCCATCTCTTCGGCTCGATGGGGCGAAACAAGGGCTGGCAGGACGGGACCGATTCATCGTCCGACCGGCTCTCGCTCGGCTTCCGCCAGCGCACGAAGCAGGGATCAGTCGACGTCACGGCCTTCATCCTCCGCGACACGAACTACTTCGGCTCGCCGCTCCCGGTCGACGGCGGCGTGCCGGTGCCGGGATTCGAGATCGACCGGAACTACGCGATCGGCGGCGGGCGCCTGGATCACCGCGTGTACGGCCTCTCGTCCACTCAGTCGCAGCCGCTCTCCTCGACGGTCCGGTTCGAGAATACGCTCGGGCTCTCGCGCGACGAGCAGATCGCCGTCCGCTCGTTCATCGACGCCGCCGACGCGGCGGGCGCGACGGCGACGGGCACCGCGGTGAGGCCTCTCGAGACGACGATCTTCGAGGACGCGCGCCTCGTCGCCGACCTCTCGGCCGGAGGCCGCCACCGCCTCGTGACGGGCATTGCCTTCACCGAGGGAAAGACGACGCTGGAAGGCACGGGGTTCGACTTCTCGCTCCTCACGGGCCCGCACCCTCTCGTCCCGACCCTCGACGAGGTCCCCGTCGGAGACCATCGCTCGGCCGAAGACCGCCGTACCTTCTGGGGCTTCTACGTGAACGACGAATGGACTCCGTTCCGGGCGCTCACGCTCGCGTTCGGGGCACGTTACGACCGCACCTCCGAGACCCTCGGCGCGACGATCGCCGAAGTCGGCGCTCCGTCCCCGGACGTCGCGGGGGACAGCCGGACGGACGGGAAATGGTCCGGAGGGGTGTCGGCGCTCGTGCGGATCGTCGACCGGCCCAAGGCGGCCGTCCTCGACGCCCTGAACGCCTACGTCTCCCTGAAGAGCAACTTCAAGCCCGCGGCCCCGAACATCCAGGAGGCCGAGAGCGCGCGAATCCTCGAACCGGAGCGCACCCGCTCTGCCGAGTTCGGCCTCAAGACCCGGTGGGCCCATGGCGCCCTGGCGTTCGACGTGACGTTCTTCCACATGAATTTCGAGAACCTCGTCGTTTCCACGGCCGGCCCGGATGGCGCACCTTTCCTGACGAACGCCGGTGAAGAGAGGTTTCAGGGGATGGACGCCGAGCTCGTCTGGGCGCTCCCCTCGTTCGAAGGCTGGTCGCTGGCCGCCGGCTATGCGCACCACGACGCGACCTACGTGAACTTCTCGTTCCTGACTCCCGATGGCGAGCTGCGCGTCGTGAACGGCAAGAGACTCGAGCTCGTGCCGCGTGATCTCTGGAACGCCCGCGTCTCGTACGCGCCGAAAGCGGGCCTCGGCTTCTGGGGTGCGGTGCGCCACCAGGGCATCCGCCCCCTGACGCGGCGGAACACGTTCTACACCGACTCGTTCTTCGAATGGGATGCGGGCGCATCGTGGGAGTTCCCGTGGGGGCGCGTGTCGTTCGTCGGCCGGAACCTCGGCGACGACCGCCACTACACGTCCGACAGCGAGATCGGAGACAGCCAGTTTTATGTCGCACCGCCGAGGCGCGTCGTGGGAGAGCTCACGCTCAAGTTCTAGCTGATGGCAAGGACGATCGAGAGGACTACGGCTGCGACGGCGAGGATCGTCTCCCTGTTCATTTCGTCGATTTGCGAGATCTTACGTCGCACGGCTCCGGCGGGCCGCACGCGGAAGTTCCGAGACCGGGGCCCCTACGAGCGCGTCAGCTCGACACCGGACGCGACGAGAGAGAACTCCGTCTGGTCGCCCTTGATCGCGTCGGGTTTGCCGCCCGGCGTCTCTCCGGCGTAGTGCTTCGCGGTGGCCTCATGAATGGTCTTCACGTTGAAGACGCCTTCGAGAACGGCCCTCCCGGCGGAGTCCTTCGGCACGAAAAAGCCGTAGTCCTTGAACGTAATGCGGACGGACTGCTCGCCCGACTTGAGGATCATCCAGCAGCCTTTTTCCTGGCACACCGTCGCGACGGTGCCCTCGGTCCTCACGGTCTTGCCGGACCACGCGGAGGGCTCCTTCAGGAGGTCGGCGAGGGCGACCTTCGGCGAGTCGCCGAGCGGCGCGCCGAATTTGCCGGCGGCGCCGAGAAGGGTCAGGGAAGGCAGCAGCAGGGCGAGCAGGAGAGCCGGCGCGGATTTTTTCATGGGAATGAATCTTAGCTCGGGCGCGTTAGGATGGCTGTTCGAGAGGAGATCACCGATGCCCACCGAGCTGCCCCCGAGATCCTTCGATTCCCCGCGCCCGATCAGCCCCTCGGCGTCCGTCGCGATTCCGGCTTTCCTCGCCCGCGTCTACGCCTGGATGATGGCCGGCCTCCTCACGACTGCCCTCGCGGCATTCGTGACGCTGTCGACGCCCGCGATCCTCCAGGCTGTTTTCGGCAATCGCATCGTCTTCTATGGCCTCCTCATCGCCGAGCTCGGCCTCGTCGTGTGGCTCTCCGGCATGGTCGGAAAGCTCTCGTCGTCCGCCGCGGCAGGTGTCTTCCTCCTGTACTCCGCGCTGAACGGCCTGACGCTTTCCGCGGTCTTCCTCGCCTTCACGTCGGCGTCGATCGTCTCGACCTTCGTCGTGACGGCCGGCACGTTCGGTGCGATGAGCGTTTACGGGCTCGTCACGAAACGGTCGCTCGACGGCCTCGGCTCGTTCGCGTTCATGGGACTCATCGGCGTCATCCTCGCGTCGGTGGTGAACATCTTCCTCAGAAACGACATGGTCGGATTCGTCGTGAGCTGCGTGGGCGTGATCGTCTTCGTCGCGCTCACTGCGTACGACACGCGCAAGCTCAAGATGATGGCCGCGACCGTCGACGGCGCATCGGAGGATGGCAAGCGCGGCGCGATCTCCGGCGCCCTCGCGCTCTATCTCGACTTCATCAACCTCTTTCTCATGCTGCTCCGGCTGTTCGGGAACAGAAGGTAAGCCGATCCCCGTCGCCGGAACGTTCGACTCGTTCCTCGCGTGGGCCGTGTCCGTCGTGGGAATCGCCACGGGCGCGGCCTACGTCCCGCAGGCCGCGCGGATCTGGAAGCGGAAGAGCTCCGAGGACGTCTCCGTGCTCACGTACGCGATGTTCCTCGGCGGACAGGTCATCTACCTCGCCTACGGAATCCGCTTCCACCAGCCGCCGATCGTGATCGGGATGGCCGCGAACATCGCGGGCAGCCTCGCCGTCATCCTGTCGGCCCTGCGCTTCCGCAAGGCGCCGTGACGAGCCTCTCCTCGCGGCGCGAGCCGTGAACGTCCTTCCTTCCCCGTCCGGGGCGGACGCCTATCTCGCAGTCGACAAGCGGTCCGGCGTGGCGGTCCACGGCCCGGGCGGGCTCCTCGGCGCCCTGCGCGAGCAGCTCGGCGCGGGCGCCGGTGCCGGACTCTCTCTCGTGCACCGGCTCGACAAGGAGACGTCGGGCGTGCTTCTTCTCGCGCGATCGCAGGAGGCGCTCCGGGCGGCACACGCCGCCTGGCCGACACAGGTCGAAAAGGCCTATCTCGCGGTGACGCGCGGCGTTCCGACTCCTCCAGAGGGGCGGGTGGATGCTCCGCTGCTCGAGAATCGCACCTCGCGGCCGGACCTTCTGAAGCGCGCCGTCAAGGCGGCGTACGGGGGATCGCGCGCCGGGCACCTCCTCGCGGGCCGGCGGGTCCTCGCGATCCCGGCGCTGCCTCCGCCCGGAAGAACCATCGCCCACCCGGCGGGGCGGCCGGCCGCGACGCGGTATCGCGTGCTCGAGGACCGGGGCGCCACGGCGCTCGTCGAGCTCTCGCCCGAGACGGGACGCATGCACCAGCTACGCGTACATCTCCTCCATCTCGGGACGCCGCTCCTCGGCGACCGCGACTACGACCCGGGCCGCGTCGAGGGCGATCCGCCGCCGCGCCTTCACGCGGCGCGACTCGTCTGGACGGATCCTCCGGGAATGCCTCCCGGCACGTCGTGGGTCTGGGAGGCGCCTCGCCCCAACCCGGCCGCTCCTGGGTCATGATGCGAGCGTGACTGCTCCGCCCATCCCTCCTGAGACTCTCGCCGCCCTGGCCGCGCTCGCGGGAGAACGGCCGCTCGTCGTCTTCGACCTCGAGACGACGGGGGCGGACCGCCTCACGGACCGGATCGTCGAGATCGCCGCGCTGCGTTTTTCTCCGGACGGCTCCGCGGACGTCTTCGAATCGCGGGTGAATCCGGGCGTCAAGATCCCGCGCGAGTCCACACGCGTGCACGGGATCTCCGACGCCGACGTGACCGATGCACCGGCGTTCGCCGCGGTCGCGGGTCCCCTTCTCGAGTTCCTCGGCAACGCCGATCTCGCGGGCTACAGCGTGCGCGCGTTCGACATTCCCGTGCTCGTCCGCGAGTTCGCTCTCATGGGCCTCGTCTTTCCTCTGGAGAGACGGCGCATCATCGACATGCAGACGATCTACTTCCGGAAGGAGCCGCGGGACCTCTCGGCCGCCGTGCGCTTCTTCGCGGGACGCGAGCACACGGGAGCGCACGCGGCGCTCGCCGACGTCGTGGCGTCCGCCGAGGTCCTCGCCGGCCAGCTCCGGCGCTACGAGGACCTGCCGCGCGACGTCGCCGGCCTGCACGAGGTCTCCCGCCCGCCCGAGGGCCGGTACGCGGATCCCGACAAGCGCTTTCTCTGGCGGGACGGTGAAATCGTCTTCGCGTTCAGCGAGCACCGGGGCAAGACGCTCGCCGAGGTGGCGGAAAAACACCCCGGCTTCCTGGACTGGATGATCTCGAAGAGCTTCTCGGAGGAGTCGAAAGAGATCGCCCGGGGCGCGCTCAAAGGCGTGTTCCCCCGGAAGTCCTGAGCGCATGGCCGCCCCGGAGCCTCGCGGCCTCGCGCGACGGCGCAGCCGGACCGTGAGGATCGCGCTCCTCACGCTCGGGTGGTTCCTGCTCACGCTCGGCCTCGTCGGCGGCCTCCTCCCCGTCATCCAGGGCTGGCCGTTCGGCGTCGCGGGAGCGGCGATCCTCTACGTGGAGAGCCGCTGGGTCCAGCGCAAGGTCCGCCGTTTCCGGCAGCGGAATCCCCGGTTCGAGCGCACCTGGCTGAAGGCGCGCGCGTGGCTCAAGCAGCGCCGCCGCGCGAAAAGGGCCGCCCGCGCAGGCGGCCCTCCGCAGTAAAGTCAGTCCATCTGACGGCGCAGGAACGTCGGGATGTCGAAGATGTCCTCGCGCGGGTCGCGCATGTTGATGAGGTTCACACCGTAGCCGTGGTCCTCCGGCGCCGGGATCTCAGGTGAAGTCCGGCCTCTCTCGCGGTCCCTTTCCGCCCGGTCTCCCCGCTCGGCGGCAGGCCGCGCGCCGGTCGGCGTGACCGGCAGCGAGACCTCGCGCCGGGACGCGAGCGCCGCGGGAGCGTCGAAGCCCGTGGCGATGACGCTGATCTTCACTTCGTCCTTCATGTCCTTGTCCTGGACGAGGCCGAAGATGACGTTCGCCTCCTCGTCCGCCGCTGCCTGGATGATCGCGCAGGCCTCGTTGACCTCCGCGAGCGTGAGGTCCTCTCCTCCCGTTACGTTGATCAGGATCGCGCGGGCGCCCTGGATCGACTGCTCCTCGAGGAGCGGATTCGAGATGGCGCGCTGCGCGGCCTCGACGGCGCGGTGCTCGCCCGACGCGGTGCCCGTGCCCATGAGCGCCATGCCCATGTTTTCCATGACGGTCTTCACGTCGGCGAAGTCGAGGTTCACGACGCCGGGCACCGTGATGAGGTCACTGATCCCCTGCACGGCCTGGCGCAGCACGTCGTCCGCGATACGGAAGGCCTCCCAGGTCGTCACGTTACGGTCGACGAACGAGTAGAGGCGCTCGTTCGGGATCGTGATGAGCGTGTCGACGTACTCGCGGAGCTCGGCGATTCCGTCCTCGGCGTACCTCAGCTTCCGGCGCCCCTCGAAAGAGAAGGGCTTGGACACGATCGCGACCACGAGGGCCCCTGCCTCGGACGCGAGCCGCGCGACGACCGGCGCCGCGCCGGAGCCCGTCCCACCGCCCATCCCCGCCGTGACGAAGACCATGTCCGAGCCCGTGAGTACCTGGGTGATTCTCTCGGCGTCTTCGAGCGCGGCGTTCCGTCCGACCTCCGGGTTCGAGCCCGCGCCCATGCCGCGGGACGTCGTGAGGCCGAGCTGCAGCTTCGTGGCGGCCCGGTTCACGCGCAGGACCTGGAGGTCCGTGTTCGCGGCGACGAAGTCGATCCCCTTGATGCCGGCCTGGATCATCCGGTTCACGGCGTTGCCGCCGCCGCCCCCGACACCGACGACCTTGATCTTCGCGGGCGCGAGGTCGTCGTTCAGGGAGATGGGAAGCGACGTGCGGGGCTCGTCGTCGAATAGGATCATCTTCTTTCCTCCATCGATATCACAGAGCGGTGGACGCGGGGAACAAGTTCTTGAGGGAGCCTTTGAGTTTGTCGAGAAGACCGGTTCCGCTCATCTTCGAGCGCTTCCGCGACGCGATCGCGCTGCCGCGCCCGTAGAGCAGCAGGCCCGCGGCGCAGGCCCACTCCGGCGACGAGACGACGTCCGTCAGGCCGCCGAGGCCGCGGGGTACGCCCCGGCGCACGGCCACGCCGAGCACGTGCTCGGCCACGTCGAGAATTCCGTCCAGCTCGGCGCCGCCGCCGGTGAGGACGAGGCCGGCTCTCAGCTCCGAGGCCGGCACTTCGCGGACCGATTCCTCCCAGAGCAGGGTCAGGAGCTCCTCCGCGCGCGGCTGGAGGATCTCGGCGATCTCGCGCCTCTTCACGGGGTGGACGCCGCGGCCGCCCGTGAGAGGCACGTCGATCGACTCGCTCTCGTTGACGAGCGCCGCCATCGCGGCGCCGTACTTGCGCTTCAGCCTCTCGGCGTCCGGCACGGGCGTCTTGAGGACGACCGCGAGGTCGTTCGTGAAATGGTCGCCGCCCACGGGCAGGACGGACGTGTGGGCGAGGGCCCCGTGCCGCCAGACGGCGATTTCCGTCGTGCCGCCCCCGATGTCCGCGAGGACGACCCCGAGCTCCCTCTCGTCCTGCGTCAGGACGGCCTCTCCCGCGGCGAGCGGCTCGAGGACCATCTCGAGGACCTCGACGCCCGCCCTGTTGACGCAATTCAGGAGGTTCTGCGTCGTGGCGACGGGGACCGTGACGACGTGGACGTCGGCCTCGAGCCGGCTCCCGACCATTCCGAGGGGGTCCGCGACGCCGTCCTGCCCGTCCACGACGAACTCACGCGGGAGGACGTGGAGGATCTCGAACTCCGACGGGATCGGGACGGACCGGGCCGCGTCGAGCGAGCGCTGGATGTCCTCGCGCGTGATCTCCCGGTTTTTCGCCGCGACGGCGACGACCTGGCGGCTGTTGAACGACTTCACGGCGGGGCCGGCAACCCCGACGACGGCCCTCTCGATCTGCGCGCCCGCCATGATCTCGGCTTCTTCCGTGGCGCGCTTGATCGCGTCGACGGTCGCGGGGACGTCGATGATGGCGCCCTTGCGCGCTCCTTTGTGCGCCGCGGTGCCCTTTCCGATGATGTCCACGCGGCCGGAGGCGTCCTGTTCCGCGATGAGGGCGCACACCTTCGTCGATCCGATGTCCAGACTCACGAGGTACGAGGCGGGCTTGGGCATTCGGCGTCCTCTCAGGTCTTCCCGCGCCCGGAATCACCGGGCGCTTTGAGCACGATGCGATCCGCGAAGCGCAGGTCCGCCTCGGAGGCGGACAGGGCGTGGCGGTCGAGTTCGGAACGAAGGGCGAGGAACGCGCGCCACAGCGGCGCGGCTCTCCCCGGATCCACGGCGTCGGGCCCGAACAGCAGGCGCGCCCGCGCGACGCGGTCCGTCACCGCGAAGCCCTCGGGCACGAGCTCCACGTCCGAGACGCGGGCGAGAAGCGCGGGATCCTCGGCGCGGATCGCCTCGAGAAACGAGGCTCCGCGCGCGAGCGCCGCCGCGTCGGCTGCGCCCGAGAGCACGACGAAATCGTCGCCTTTCGAGAGCGCCCGCCCCGTGTACGGGCCGGTGAAGCTGCCTCCACGGTCGATCGTCCACAGCTCCCCGCTCTTGTCGGCACGGGATACCAGCGCGACGGGAGGCCGCGAAACGACGCGCACGGCGATCGTGTCCGGCACGATGCGCCGCGCGGACGCCGCCGCGACCCACGACCTCTTCGAGAGCTCCGCAACGGGCTTTTCGAGATCGAGAAAGAGGAGCGGCCGGCCGATCCACGCGTCCGTCAGCTCCTCCGTCTCGGCCCTCCGGGCCTCCGGCACGCCGTCCAGGATGACGCGGTTGACCGAGAAGCGGGGATGCACGCGCAGGACGACGAGACCCGTGAGCCCGAACGTCGCGGCGGCGAGGACGAGGAGCGCGGGCACGACGAGGCGGCGCCCCGGCCGCCGCCGGCTGGGACGGACGGTGCGGGACGCAGGGGGGCGGTAGAAGGAGCTCAATGCGCGCTGTTTCCTTCACCCTTCCTCAGAAACGCCTCTCCAAAATGCAGCACATCGCCTGCGCCCATGGTCAGGAGGAGATCGCCGTCCTTGAGCTCGTCCTCGAGCGCCTGCGCGATGTCCTTGCGGTCCGCGATGAAGCGCGCGGCGCGGTGGCCGCGCGCCGTCGCCGCGTCCGCGACGAGCGCGCCCGTGACGCCCTCGCGCGGGGCCTCGCGCGACCCGTAGACCGGCGTCACGAGAAGGACGTCCGCGTTCAGGAACGCCGCTCCGAACGCCGTCGCGAAATCCTTCGTCCGGGAGTAGAGGTGGGGCTGGAAGAGCGCGACGACCCGCCTTTCGGGATAGGACTGGCGGGCCGCGGCGAGCGTAGCCGCGACCTCGGTCGGGTGGTGTGCGTAGTCGTCGATCACGACGACGCCCCCGCGCTCGCCCTTCTTCTCGAAGCGCCGGATGACGCCCTTGAAGTCTTCGAGCGCGCGGGCCGCGATCCCGAAGGGGATCGAGAGCTCCCGTGCGATCGCGAGCGCCCCGAGGGCGTTCTTCACGTTGTGGAGGCCGGGAACCCGGAGCGCGACGGGGCCCATGAAATCTCGGCCCGCGGTCGCGACGAAACGCGAGCCGGCCCTCTCGAGCACGAGGTCCCGCACCGTCACGTCGGCCTGCGGCGTGAGGCCGAACGTCACGACGCGGCGTGACACGAGCGGCCGGATCTCCTGCACGTTCGGGTCGTCGAGGCCGAGGATCGCGGCGCCGAAGAACGGCACGCTCCGCGCGAAGCGCGCGAACGTCTCCTGGATGTCGGCGAGATCCCGGTACGTATCGAGGTGCTCGAGGTCGATGTTGTTGACGAGCGCGAGCATCGGCGAGAGCGCGAGGAACGACCGGTCGAACTCGTCGGCCTCGGCCACGAGATATTCCCCGTGCCCGAGCCGCGCCGTCCCCACTTCGCGCATGCGTCCGCCGACGATGATCGTGGGGTCGAGACCCGCCGCCATGAGGATCGCGCCCGTCATCGACGTCGTCGTGGTCTTGCCGTGGGTGCCCGCGATCGCGATACCCCGCTTCACGCGCATGACCTCGGCGAGCATCTCCGCGCGCTTGATCACCGGGATTCCGGCCGCCCGCGCGGAGGCGACTTCCGGGTTGTCCTCGTGGACGGCGCTCGAGTAGACGACGACGTCCGCGCCCGCGACGTTCTCCGCGCGGTGGCCCTGATGGACTTTGATGCCGAGCCCGATGAGCCTCTCCGCCGTCTCGCCGAGCGTGAGGTCCGAGCCCGTCACCTCGAGGCCGACGCTCTTGAGGAGCTCCGCGAGACCGCACATGCCGATGCCGCCGATCCCGACGAAGTGGAGCCGCTTGACCCTCAGGAAATTCATCACGCCGCCTCGACTTCGAAGAGAAGGTCGCAGAGCCGGGACGCCGCGTCGGGCGACGCCGATCGGCGCGCCGCTTCCCCCATCGCGTGGAGCCGCGCCGGATCGGACAGGAGCTCCGACAGAGCGATTCCGAGGGACTCGCCGGTGGCCTCGCCCTCCGTGAGGACGACGGCCGCGCCCCGCGACTCGAGGTCCCGCGCATTCGCTTCCTGGTGCCCGTGCGTCGCGGCCGCGAAGGGCACGAGGAGCGCGGGGCGGCCCGCCGCCGCGATTTCCGCGACCGTCATCGCACCCGCGCGCGCGACGACGAGATCGGCGGCTTCGTACGCCGCGGCCATGTCCTCCAGGAATTCGTGGATGCGGACGTTCTCGCGCGCGACACCCGCCTGCGCGTACGCGGCCGCGACGTCGCCCGCACGGCCTTTTCCCGCCTGGTGAACGACGTCGAAGGACAGGCCGCGCGCCCGCGCGCGCTGGAGCGCCTCGGGCACGAGCCGGTTCAGGATCTGGGCTCCCTGGCTCCCCCCCACCACGAGGATTCCGAGCCGCCGATCCTGCGCCCTCGACAGGAGGGACGGGATCTGGAAGAACGCGGAGCGGACCGGGTTTCCGGTGACGACCGCGCCCGGCAGAGAGGCCGCGCCCCCCGCCGTTCCCACGGCGACACGGCGCGCAAGGCGCGCGAGGATGCGGTTCGTGAGGCCTGGAACGGCGTTCTGTTCGTGGATCAGCGTCGGAATTCTTCGCGCCCACGCGGTGGCCACGAGCGGGCCGGAGGCATAGCCGCCAACCCCGATCACGGCGCGCGGCGCGTGCCGGGCGAGGAGGCGCAGGGAGTCGAGGAACGCGAGCGGCAGGGCGAGGAGCCCCTCGAGGCGCGCGCGCCAGCCCTTGCCGACGAGACCCTTCGCGCGCACGAATTCGAGCGGAAATCCCGCCTTCGGCACGAGGGTCGTCTCGAGCCCCCGCACCGTCCCGACGAAGACGATCGACGCGCCGGGCCGGCGGCGCCGGATCTCGCCCGCGAGCGCGAGCGCGGGGAAGACGTGCCCGCCCGTCCCGCCGCCCGCGATGAGAAAGCCCCGTCTGTTGCCCATGTGCCCGTTCATGACGCGTGCTGCGAGAGGTTGAGGAGGATCCCGACGGCGAGGAGGTCGGCCCAGAGGGCCGATCCCCCGTAGGAGAGGAATGGCAGCGGGATTCCTTTCGTCGGCAGGAGCACGAGGACGACGGAGATGTTGACGAGCGCCTGCACGACGATCATCACGGAAAAGCCGATCCCGAGCAGCCGGCCGAAGGAGTCGGGTGCGTTCGCCGCGGCGCGCACGCCGCGCGCGAAGAGGAACCCGAAGAGCGCGAGGACCGCCGCGCAGCCGAGGAGCCCGAGCTCCTCGCCGACGATCGCGTAGATGAAGTCCGTGTAGGGATACGGAAGGAAGAACAGCTTCTGCTTTCCGTGGCCGAGACCGAGTCCCGTGACGCCTCCGGTCCCGACGGCGATCAGAGACTGGATCGCGTGGAATCCCTTTCCGAGGGGATCCGCTTCGGGGTGGAGGAACGCGTGGAGCCGGTCGCGGCGGTACTGCGCCATCCCGACGTAGGCCGAGAGCGTCGGCACGAGGAGCAGCGCGGAGCCGAGGAAGTACTTCAGGGGCAGACCCGCGAAATAGAGCATCGCGGCCGCGATCACGAAGTAGGTCAGCGCGGTGCCGAAGTCGGGTTCGAGGAGGACGAGGACCGAGAGCAGCCCGACGAGGCCGAGGATCGGCAGGAGGGTGCGCGTCGGGTGGGTGATCTCCCCTTCGCGGCGCGAGAGGAGAGCCGCGAGGGCGATGACGAGTCCGATCTTCGCGAACTCGGACGGCTGAACCGACTTGACGATGCCGAGGGAGAGCCAGCGGCGGGCGCCGTTTACCGGCGCACGGAGGAGGACCGCGACGAGCGACCCCGTCAGGAGGACGAGGCCCGCCGTGACGAGGCGCGGGTCGTTCAGGCGGCGGTAGTCGATCGACATCACGAGAAACGCGAGAACGCCGCCGACGACGACCGCGATCGTCTGCTTGATCACGAAGAAGTACGCGCCCGCCGGCGCGGCTGACGTCGGGAGGTAGATCTGCATCGCCGAGGCGCTGTAGATCATGAGGAGGCCCGTCAGGACGAGAAGCACGACCGAGGCGAAGAGCAGGCGGTCGAACGCGAGCTTGCGCGCCATCAGCGCCTCCCCGCGGGCGACGGCTCGGCGAGCGACTTCACGAGGGACTCGAACACCTCGCCGCGGTGTTCGAAGTCGCGGAACTGGTCGAAGGACGCGCACGCCGGGGACAGGAGGACCGCGTCCCCGGGCACGGCGTCGCGCGCCGCCGCTTCGAGGGCCTTCTCGAGCGTTCCGGCGACCTCGAGCGCGACGCCGGGCAGCGCGCCGAGGGCCTTCGCGACGGCGGGGGCGGCCTTCCCGATCGCGAGGATGCGCCGCGCCTTTCGGCTCGCGAGCGGCGCGAGGCGCGCGAAATCGTCGCCCTTGTCCTTCCCACCGAGGATGAGGTGGACCTTGCCGTCCGGAAATCCCTCGAGGCTCTTCAGCGTCGCGTCGACGTTCGTGCCCTTCGAATCGTTCCAGTACCCGACGCCGTTCACCGTGCGGACGAGGGCCGTCCGGTGCGGAAGGCCGCGGAACGTGCGGAACGTCTCGACGGCGCACTCCGGCGTCACGCCGAGCGGCAGCGTCGCCGCGAGCGCGGCGAGCGCGTTCTCGACGTTGTGCATACCGGGGAGCGAGAGGTCGGAACGCTTCGCGACGACGCGGGGACCTTTTCCCGTCACGTCGGCAACGAAGAGGTCGTCGGCGAGCCACGCGCCGAGCCCCCCGGGCGGAACGGGGGGGGCTCCCCGGCGCGAGAACGCGAGGCGGCGCGCGCGCGGGCGGATCCGCGCGACGAGCGGATCGTCCGCGTTCAGGACCGCGACCTGCGCCTCGCGCTGATTCTCGAAGATCCGGGCCTTCGCGGCCCCGTAGTCGTCGATCGAACGGTAGCGATCGAGGTGGTCGGGCGTCAGATTCAGGTGCACCGCCACGTCGGGTGCGAAGCGGCGGATCCCCTCGAGCTGGAACGACGACAGCTCGACGACCCACGTGCGCGGCCCGAGGCCGTTCCCGTTCGCCCCTTCCTTCGTCGCGAAGTGGATCCAGGGCGTCCCGAAGTTTCCGCACGCGACGGCTGCGTGGCCCGCCCCCCTGAGGAGGGCCGCCGCGAGCGCCGTCGTCGTCGACTTCCCGTTCGTGCCCGTGACGCCGACGACGATTCCCGGAAGGAGGCGCGACGCGAGCTCGACTTCCGCGACGACCGGGAGGGCGCGGGCCCGCGCGGCGTCGAAGAGCGGCAACGTGAGCGGGATGCCCGGCGACACGACGACGAGGTCGACGCCCTCCAGCAGCGCTTCGGGATGCCCGCCGAGGACGTAACGCACGCCGGGGCGCGCGACGAGGCCGACGAGATCCGGCTTCGCGTCCGTGCCGACGACCTCCACCCCGCGTTCGGCGAGCGCCGTGACCGCGGCGCGGCCCGAGCGCGCGAGTCCGAAGACCGCCGCGGAGCGGATCTCGGGAAGGTCGGGGCCGAGGGAGAGCGTCATCGGAGTTTCAACGTCGACAGCGCGAAAAGCGCGAAGAGGATCGCGACGATCCAGAAACGGATGATGACCTTCGACTCCGGCCACCCGGCAAGCTCGAAGTGGTGATGCAGGGGCGCCATCCGGAAGATGCGCTTGCCCCGCAGCTTGAAGGAGCCCACCTGCAGGATCACGGAGACGGCTTCGACGACGAAGAGGCCGCCCACGAGCACGAGGAGGATCTCCTGCTTGATGAGAACGGCGACGGTCCCGAGCGCCGCGCCGAGGGCCAGGGAGCCCGTGTCGCCCATGAAGACCTCGGCGGGGTGTGCGTTGAACCACAGGAACCCGAGCGACGCGCCCACGATGGCCGCGCAGAACACCGCGAGCTCGCCCGTGCCCGGCACGGACGGCACGAGGAGATAGCTCGCGGTCTTCGCGTTTCCCGCGATGTAGGCGAGGATCGCGAGCGTCGCCGAGGCGACGAGCGTGGCACCGATCGCGAGGCCGTCGAGTCCGTCCGTCAGGTTCACCGCGTTCGACGAGCCCACGACGACGACCGCGGCGAGGAGAACGTAGAAGATCCCGAGGTCGGGGTGGACGTTCTTCAGGAACGGGAGCGCGATCTGCGTCGCGTCGAGGCGCGCGTCGAAGAGCTTGAGGGAGGCCCAGGCGACCCCGAGGCCGATCGCACCCTGCAGGAGGAGCTTCTGGCGGCCCGAGAGTCCCCGGTTGTTCTTGCGAGAGACCTTCCTCCAGTCGTCGCCGATTCCGATGAACATCGCGAGGACGGTCGCGGCGAGGGCGACCCAGACGTAGCGGTTCGAAAGGTCCGCGAAGACGAGCGTGGGGACGACGATCGCGAGGTTGATGAGGACCCCGCCCATCGTGGGCGTGCCGGCCTTCACCTGATGGCCTTTCGGGCCCTCCTCGCGGATGGACTGCCCGATCTGCCTCGACCGCAGCCAACGGATGAGGGCCGGGCCGAGGAAGATCGAGAGCAGGAGCGCCATGAGCGCGGCATTCGCCGCGCGGAACGTGATGTAACGGAACACGTTCAGGATCGGGAATGCCCCGTGAAGCGGATAGAGGAGCCACAGGATCATCGCGACGCTCCCGCGCGCTCCGCGAGGAGCTCCTTCACGACGAGGCGATCGTCGAAGGGAAGCTCGCGGCTTCCCACCACCTGCACTGTTTCGTGCCCCTTGCCGGCAACGAGGACGACGTCGCCAGCACGAGCGAGCGAGAGCGCGCGGGCGATGGCGTCGTGGCGATCCACGACGTAGCGCGCGACCTTCCCCGCCGCTTCCACACCGGCGCGAACGTCCTGGAGGATCGCCTCGGGATCCTCGGAGCGAGGATTGTCGGAGGTGACGACGACCTCGTCGGCGAGAAGCGCCGCGATGCGGCCCATCTCGGGGCGCTTGCCCTTGTCGCGGTCGCCGCCGCACCCGAACACCACGATCACGCGGCCCCCGCTCGAATCGGCAATCGCGCGCACGGTCCTGAGAACGCCCTCGAGGGCGGCGGGCTTGTGCGCGTAGTCCACGAGAACCGTCAGGCCGAGCGTGTTCGGGATGGTTTCGAGACGACCGGGTACGCTTCTCACCGCTCCGAGGCCATCCGAGATCTCGAGAGGCGTGAGGCCGAGCGCGAGGCCCGCGGCGGCGGCGGCGAGCAGGTTCTCGGCGTTCGGGCGGCCGAGAAGAGGGGAAATTATTGTGAAGAGGGCCTCAGACTCGCCGGTATTCTGAAGCTTCAGCGGGGCCCGAGACAGCATGCTATTTGCTTTGAAAGGGGATGGGGCGGAGGCTGTGATCTCGAGAACGGTCCCCGCGATTCCCAGCGTCGCGCGCCCGACGACCAAGGCGGAAAGAGAGAGATCTTTCTCCTCTTCCCCTTCCAAGCAGTCTTCTTCTCTCTCTTCTTCTCCTCTCAAGCAAAAACCAACAACCCGTCCTGCTTCGAGCCTGCCCGCGAGCTTCATCCCGTAAGCGTCCCCGAGATTGACCACCGCCATGCCCTTCGGCTTCAGCATCCCGAAGAGCAGCGCCTTCGCCTCGAAGTAGTCGTCGAGGTCGAGGTGGAAATCGAGATGTTCGCGCGAGAGGTTCAGGAACAACGCCACGTCGAACGAACAGCCCGCGAGGCGCTCGAGCGAGAGCGCGTGCGACGAGCACTCCATGACGGCTGCGGTTCCGCCGTCCTGCACGAGCGCCGCGAGCATGGGCTGGAGCTCCGTGGCCTCCGGCGTCGTGTGGGGCGACGGAATCGCCGCGGCGTCGCCACCCGCGCCGCGATAGACGATCGTGCCGAAGCAGCCGCGCTTGGGGTGGCGACCCGCAAGGAGACCATCGAGGAGATACGCCGTCGTTGTCTTGCCGCTCGTGCCCGTCACGCCCGCCATCACGAGGCTCTCCGACGGACTCCCGGCCAGGAGCGCCGCCATCAGGGCCGCGGAGCGACGCGGGTTCTCGACTTCGAGGTACGGAACGGAGAGGGCAGCCGGCGCGGGTGCGAGGCCGAGCGCCGCCACGGCGCCCCGCGCGATCGCGTCGGGCACGAACCGGCGGCCGTCCGCCTTGAGCCCCGGCAGCGCGGCGAAGAGCGTCCCGGGCGACGCGGCACGCGAGTCGTGCGTGACCGCGAGAACGTCCGGGTCGCCCGAAATACCGGCGACGTGGTGCGGGATCTCCGCCGCGAGCGCGGAGAGCCTCACGGCGTGTCTCCGGCGCGCATGGGCGCAAGAACGAGCGCGCACGCCCCACCCCGCTCCGCGGGCGCACCGGCGGCGGGCTCCTGCGACACGACGAAACCCGTGCCGGAGATCCGGGCCGCAAGACCGCGCGCCGCGAGAAGCCTGACGGCGTCGCGCGCGCCGCGGCCGGAGAGGTCCGGCACGAGATCCTCGGCGTCGCGCACGCGCCCTTCGCGGTTCGACGCGGGCACGAGGTCGCCCGCGTGGAGGCGCGCGTTGAGCGACGCGGCCGCGGCACCGCCCGCGAGATCCGCGGTCAGGACGGACGGACGCGTCGTGCCGGCCGGCGTCGAGGGTTCTCTCAGGATCCGGAGCGTGTCCGCGCCGATAGCGGAGAACACGGGCGCCGCGACCTCGGCCCCGTAAGTCTTTCCCTTCGGCTCGTCCACGACGACCGCGATGACGACTCGCGGACGCTCGGCGGGCGTGAAGCCGATGAAGGAGGCGACATATTTTTCCCGCGAGTAGCCCCCGCCCGGGATCGCCTTCTGCGCCGTGCCAGTTTTTCCGGCCGCCGTGTAGCCCGGAATCGCGGCTGGTTTTCCCGTTCCCATCTCGACGACCCTCTGGAGGAGCGTCCGCATCACGCGTGCCGTCTCGGCGCTCAGGAGGCGCCGCGCGGCCGGACGTTCGATGCTCCGTTCCGGCGCACCCGGGATCTGAATCGAATCCACGAGATGGAGCGCTGGCAGGATGCCGCCGTTCGCGATCGCGGCGTACGCGCGTGCCATCTGCAGGACCGTGACGCCGATCTCCTGGCCGAACGCCATCGTGGGAAGCGTGAGCGCGCTCCACCCGGCCTTGTCCTGGAGGATCCCCGCCGTCTCGCCTTCCAGCTCCACGCCGGTCTTCTGGCCGAAGCCGAAGTCCCTCACCGACTTGTAGAACGGCGCCCGGCCGAGCGTCATCGCGACGTGGGCGATCCCGATGTTCGAAGAGTGCGCGAGGATATCGCCGATCGTGAGCACGCTCCACCCTTTTCCGCCGTGTTCGTGGATCGTGTTCGAGCCGATCGTGAGCGTGCCGCCGCCGCAGTCGATCGGGTCGTCCAGCGAGATCGTTCCCGAGTCGAGGGCCGTCGCGGCGGCTACGATCTTGAACGTCGACCCTGGCTCGTACGCGTCCGCGAGGGGACGGCAGCGCCGCGCGTCCGCGTCCACATCGCCGAAATGGTTCGGGTCGAACGTGGGAAAGGAGGCGAGCGCGAGAATCGCCCCCGTCGCCGGGTCGAGGACCACCGCCGACGCTCCCTTGGCGTGGGATTCGGTGACGACCCGCGCGAGCTCGCGTTCCGCCGCGTGCTGGATCGCGGTCCGAAGCGTCAGGGTGAGCGATGCGCCCTCGTTGCCCTCGGAGGGGGCTTCGCCGCCTTCGCGCGCCAGCGCCGAGTAGGGTCGCCGGGCGGCGTCGCGCAGGAGCGTGACCCGCGCCGGCTTGCCGCGCACGTCCGCGTCGAAGCGGTACTCGAGTCCCGCGAGCCCCTGGTTGTCGGAGCCCACATAGCCGAGAGCCGACGCGGCGAGAGTCCCCTCGGGGTATCGCCTCGCGGACTCCGCGACGAGCTGGATCCCGGGAAGGCGCTTCTCGGCGACGAGCGCCTTCACGCGAGCGGCGACCCCGTCGCTCACGCGCCGCCCGATCCACACGAAGTCGCGGTCCGGGCTCTCGAGCTTCCGCTCCAGCTCCTTCACGGGATGCTTGAGGAGCGGCGCGAGGAGGGCCGCTTCCGCGGCCGCGTCGGCGACGTCCGAAGGAATCGCGAAAACGGACTCGGCGCGCGCGTTGATCGCGAGGTAGGTGCCGTCGGCGGCCTTGATGACACCCCGCCGTGCGGCGAGCTCGACCGTGCGCTCCTGCTGGCGCGCGGCTCTCCGCGTGAACTCGTCCTTCCTGAGCACCTGCAGGTCGACGAGGCGCGCGAGGAGGACGAGGATCCAGAGCCCGACTCCCGCGAGCATGAGGAGCGCCCGGCGCTCGGGCCGTGGAGCGGCGATCACGCTCACCTCCCCGCCTTCGGGGGCGCATCGGCGGGAGGGGCGACGGGCGCCGGCGCGGAGGGTGCCGCGAGGGCCGCGTCCTTCACGAGGATGACCTGGTCGAGCGTCGGAGCCACGAGCCCGAGCGTTCCGCGGGCGATGGGCTCGACGCGCGCGAGCGCGGCGGCCTGGGCCCGGTCCATCTCGAGGCGATGCTTCCTCTCGAGGAGCGCGTCGCGGTTCTTCCCGACGCCGGCGAGCTGGTATCCGAGGCGGACGGTCTCGAGGTTCGCCCAGATCGCGAGGAACAGGACGACGGCCGGCGGCACCGCGGCGACGACGAGTGCGACGAGCTCGCGCGTTCGCCGGCGGTCGCGCTCCCGCACGAGGTAGAGATTTTCGACCGGGCGGCGGACCGCGTACGCCATGGGCAGAATTCCTTACCGCGGGGGCGTGCCCGGACCGGCGCCGTCTTCGGCGACGCGCTCGAGGACGCGCATCCGCGCCGACCGCGCGCGGGGGTTTTCGCCGAGCTCGGCGAGCGTGGGACGCACGGATTTTCGGGTAACGAGCTCCATGACGCGGCGTCTCGAGCACACGCAGACGGGAAAGGACGGCGGGCATGTACAGCCGGCGGTGTGGCGCTGGAACGTGTGTTTGACGATCCGGTCCTCGAGCGAGTGATACGAGAGCACCGAGAGCCGGGCGCCGAGAGCGAGGCGTGCCACCGCGTCGTCGAGAAACCGCTCGAGCTCCACGAGCTCGCGGTTCGTCGCGATCCGCAGTGCCTGGAACACGCGGGTCGCGGGATCCTTGTGCATGGGACGCTTCGGCCCCAGGACTTTCAGGACGAGGTTCCTCATCTCTCCCGTCGTCCGGATGGGCGCCGTGCCCCGAGCCTCCACGACCTTGCGAGCGATCGGTCCCGCCATGCGTTCCTCCCCCCACTCGCGGAAGATCCGCGTCAATTCTTCGCGTGAGGCCGTCGCGACGATGTCGGCGGCCGAGGGTCCCGACGCGCCCATGCGCATGTCCAGAGGACCGTCTTTCATGAACGAGAATCCCCGCTCCGCGAGGTCCAGCTGCATCGAGGAGACGCCGAGATCCGCGAGGATGCCGTCCACCGGTGGAAGGCCGAGCCCGTCGAGATGAGCGGCGAGATCCTCATGCCGCCCTTCCACCGTGACGAGCCGGCCGCCGAAGGCGGAGAGCCGCTCTCTCGCGATGCGGAGCGCGGCGGGATCGCGGTCGATCCCGACCACGCGCACGTCCTCCGAGGCTTCGAGGAGCGCCCGCGCGTGTCCCCCGAGCCCGAGCGTCGCGTCGACGTAAACCCCGCCCCGCCCGGGCCGGAGCGCCGCGACGACCTCCCGGAGGAGGACGGGGACGTGAACCGCGCCGGTCTGGGGCATGGCGCGTCAGACGAGATGGCGTGCGAGTTCGTCGTAGTCCTCATCCGTGATCGCGGCCGTTCTGAGGTTCTTGAGATGTTTCGTGCGGTCGACGAGCTTCAAGTGGTCCGTCTGGCCGAGGACGAGGGCCTCTCCTTCGATCCCCGAAACCTCGCGCAGCAGCGAGGGCACGAGGAGACGGCCCTGGGCGTCCATCCGAGCCACCTGGCCGTACGTGTTGAAGCGCTCCTGGAACTTCGCCTTCGCGCGGTGAATCGCGGGCATCGCGGCGAGCTTCTCTTCGAGCGCGTTCCAGACGGGCATCGGAAAGACCAGAACATCGACACCGGAAATGGACGTGAGGAAGAAATCGGGGCCGAACGTGTCCTCGATGGGCGCGCGGAAAACGGAAGGAACCTTGAAGCGGCCCTTCTCGTCCACCGTCGTTTCCGCGCTGCCTCGAAGGCGGTCCATACTCATCCCCTGAAAAAGGAGCCCGCGGCGGCGTCACCGGATCCCCCCGGCCTCCCGGGATATCCACAAGGCGCCACCGTCGACCACTTATTTCCACCGCGAGTATCCGGCCCTCGTCTGGCAGCCGTCAAGGGAAATCCCTTGGGAGGAGCACGTTGCGGGCCCGTCGCGGCGACGGTGTACCCTCGGGACGTTGACCTCTTCGCCCGCCTCCCCCCCCGTCGTGCACCTCGTCTCGGAAGCCGCAGCGTTCGACGCCGTGCTCGCCGCGCTCGACGGGAGCCCTGGCCTCGACGTCGCGCTCGACACCGAAGCGGACTCCTTCCATCACTACTACGAGAAGGTGTGCCTCCTTCAGCTCTCGTGGGACGGCAGCGCGTGCCTCGTGGATCCTCTCAGGTCGCTCGACATCGGGGCGCTGCTCGCCCGCCTCGCGACGAGACGCCTCCTCATGCACGGCGCGGACTACGACCTCAGACTCCTCTTCCGCGGCTGGGGCTTCCGCGCGACGTCGCTGTTCGACACGATGTTCGCGGCCCAGCTCCTCGGAGAAAAGGAGATCGGCCTCGCCGCCCTGCTCGCGTCCCGCGTCGGCGTCACGCTCGACAAGGCGCACCAGCGCGCCGACTGGAGCGAGCGTCCCTTCACGCCGCCCCTCGTCGCGTACGCGGCCGCGGACGTCCTCCATCTCGCGGCCCTCGTGGACTCGATCACGGCGGACCTCGAGGCGAAAGGGCGGCTCCTCTGGCACGCAGAGGAATGCGCACGGCTCGCGGCGGCGGTCTTTCCTGCCGGGCGCGAAGCGGATCCCGAAAGCGACTGGCGCATCAAGGGCACGAATGCTCTGACGGACAAGGAGCGCGCGTTCGCCCGGGCCCTCTGGGAGGCCCGCGACGCACGCGCCCGCACGCTCGACCGGCCGCCGTTCCGCGTCCTCACGAACGAGCGCCTTCTCCTCGCCACGAAGCCGGCCGCGGCCGGCGAGCGGGACCTCTCGAAGCTCTTTCCGGGCCCGCGCTCCCTTCCCGACGCGTTCGCGAAGGCCCTGCGCGAGGCGCTCGATCGTGCCGCGTCCCTCACGCCGTCCGAGTGGCCCCGCGTCCGGCGCGGCGAACGCGTGGAGTCCGACCCGGCGCTCGAGCGGGACGTGGAGGTCCTGAAGAAATCGCGCGATGCGAAGGCGACGGCGCTCGGACTCGATCCCGGCGTCCTCGCCTCGCGAGCAGTCCTGACGACGGCGGCGAAGACCCGCCGCGCGAACGGCTGCCTGACCGCTGACCTCCTCGTCACGGAGGGCGGGCTCTCCCGCTGGCGCGCCGAGCTGCTCGCGGGCTGAGCGGCAGGACCCCGGCGGCCGGCGTCCGCCTTACTTCTTCGCGGCCGCGGCCTTCGGCACATGGGCCTTCGCGGCGGGCGTCGGTCCGGGTGGGATGACGACGGCCGGCGCCGGCGTGTAGTAGGCGTGCCCTTCGGCCGAGACGCGGATCACGGCCTCGCGCTTGAGCTTCTCGAGGTATTCCGCGAGCTTCTTCTGGAACTGGGTGTCTTGTTCGCGCTTCAGGAGCTGCGCCTTCACCTCGCTGAAGGGCTTGTAGGAGACGGGAACCTTCTCGATCACCTTCACGATGTGCCAACCGAACTTCGTGCCGATCGGATCGGACACGGTGCCGACCGGCAGGGAGAAGACCGCCCTGTCGATCTCGGCCGTCAGCTCACCCTTCGCCACGGTTCCGAGGTCGCCGCCCCGGGCCTTCGTCGCGCCGTCCGAATAGTCCTTCACGACCGCCTCGAATTTCGCGCCGCCCTTGATGAGATCCGACGCTTCCTTCGCCCGCCGCGAGGCACGCGCCGGGTCGTCGCCGTTCGCGATCAGGATCTCCGCGAGATGCGCCTTCTCGGGCACCCTCCAGGTCTCCTTCTCGCGCTCGTAGATGATCCTCAAGGCATCGTCCGAGAGGTCGACTTTGCTGTTCACTTCGCGGCCCACCACGCGCTGGAGCGTCACGGTCCGGCGCAGCTGGTCGCGGAGGCGCTCGATCGTGAGTCCGGACTGCGCGAGCCCTTTCGCGAAGTCTTCGTCCGTCGTGACGTTGTTCTGCTCCTTGAGGCGCTTGATCTGGTCCTCGATCTCCGCGTCCGACGTCACGAGGTCGAGCTCCTTGGCGCGGTCTTCGAGAAGAGCCTCGTTGACGAGCTCCTCCATGACGCCCTTCTTCATCTCCTCGCCCTTGGCGGCGTTCGGCGGCGCGCCCGATTCGTGGATCGCCTGATCGATCCGCGCGTCGAACTGGCTCTGCGTGATGATCCGCGAGTTCACGTGGACGAGGATGCGGTTCACGACTTCGCCGGCCGAGAGCGGCGCCGCGGCGAACCCCGCCACGACGAGGGAGAGGCACGCGGAAAGGCCGGCGGCAAGAGCCGGGCACCGGAACGCGACGGAGAAGTGGACGGGGGGGAGCCGAAATGACTTCACGCCCGCAGTCTAGCGAAATCCGGGCCGTGGGCGGTCGGTACGGCCTTCGGACGGATTCGTCGCCGACGGGTTCGCTCCGACGTACGGAAAGGGAAGGTGATCCTCGACGATCACGATCGGAAATCGCAGGCGGGCCGCGGCGACCGTCTCCCTGACCGCCCGGGTGCTCCGTTCCTCGGCGACCGCCATCCGGAGCGCCGGAAGCGCTTCTTCGAGCGTCACGTCGCGCGCGTCGAGCCGCTCGTCCACCCGGAAGACGTGGAACCCGTGCGGTGTCGCGAGCACGGCGCTCGTCTTTCCCGCGGGAAGGTTCCACACCGCCTTCTCGAACTCCCGGGGCAGGTCGAGGCGCCCGAGGAGCCCGAGCGATCCGCCGGACGCCGCGTTCGGCGCGACGCTCACCGCACGGGACACCTCGTCCCAGCTCGCGCCTGTGGCGAGGCGCTGCAGAGCCCCGTCCGCGGCCTCGCGCGTCCGGAACAGGAGCTGCGAGACGCGCACGAGCGCGGGTCTCTTGTAGCGTTCCGGGTGGGCGTCGTACTCCTTTCTCAGATCTTCGTCCCGCAGGGTTTCGAGACCCGCGGCGCGCGCGAGAAATCCGCGGCGCCTCTCTCGGGACGTACCCGCCGGCAGGGGCGGCTCGGCGGATTCGACGGCACGCTCGAGCAGGACTTCCTCGAGGTACTGGTCGAGAAGGCTGGAAAGGACACGCGGCGAGACGTTCTTCGGCTCGTCGCTCGTCGCCGTTTTCACCCAGGCCATGAAGGCGTCCAGGGTCACGGGCCGGTCGCCCGCCATCGCGACCGTCTCCGGCCGCAACAACGCCGGCGGCCCGCTCTTCTGCGCGCACGCAAGGAGCGCGAGCACGGTGCCGAGTGCGGCGCCGAAGGTCAGGCCGAACCTCACGCGGCGCGCCACGCCTCTCTCCGGGGCTCTCACGTCGCCTCCACGAGAACCGACAAGAGGGCTCCCGGAAGGGACGCGAGGACCTTCGGACGCGCGAGGCTCACGAGAGCCCGTGCCGCCCGCTCCGAGACGCCTGCTCCGTCGGCGCCGACCCCGAGGAACGCCTTCGGGAGGCGGAACGCGTCCGGGCCCGACGCGAAGAGCTCACCCTTCTTCAGAAGCGCGACGACGCGCTCCGGGTCGAGCCCGTGCTCTTTCTCCAGCGTCGCGGCCAGCTCCTCGCCGCGCCGCTGAACGGCCTTGACGCCGAGAGCGCGCGCGAGGAGGCGGAGGCGCGCGATCTCGAGGAGCCTCTCGAACGCCTCGGGCGGCGTGCCGTAACGGTCTGCGGCCGTCGCCGCCTCCCGCCCGAGCGAGTCCGGGTCTGGCGCGGCCGCGATCCTCTTGTAGAGCGCCATGCGCAGGCTCTCCTCCGGGATCCAGGAGGACGGCAGCGCGAGCGGCAGGCCGAGCTGGAGCGTCACGTCGCGCGTTTCCCGAACCGGCTCGCCCTTCATCTCCGCCATCGCCTCCTCGAGGAGGTTCACGTACGTCTCGAACCCGACAGACTCGATGTGGCCCGACTGCTCGCCGCCGAGAAGGTTCCCCGCACCGCGGATCTCGAGATCTTTCGCGGCGATCCGGAAGCCCGCGCCGAGATCCGAGAACTCCTGGATCGCGCGGAGACGGCGACGCGCGTCGTCCGAGAGCGGCATCCCCGGAGGCACGAGGAGCCAGCACGTCGCGGCCTTGTCGCTCCGTCCGACCCGCCCGCGGAGCTGGTAGAGCTGCGACAGGCCGTAGAGGTCCGCGCGGTCGATCAGCATCGTGTTCGCGGACGGGATGTCGAGACCGTTCTCGACGATCGTCGTCGCGAGCAGCAAATCGGCCGCTTTCGTCACGAACGCCCGCATCGCTTTCTCGAGCTCCCCTTCCGACATCTGGCCGTGGGCCGTGACGACGCGAACATCCGGAACGAGGGCCGCGAGCTTCTCGCGCCAGAAGCCGAGCGAGTCGATCCGGTTATGAACGACGTAGACCTGTCCGCCCCGGTCCACCTCGGCCCGGATCGCGCCCTTGATCACGGCGTCGTCCACGGGGACGACGTGCGTCGCGATCGCGAGCCGGTCCTTCGGCGGGGTCTCGATGACGGAGAGGTCCCGGATGCCGGCGAGCGAGAGATGGAGCGACCGGGGGATCGGCGTCGCGGACATGGAGAGGACGTCCACGGACGCGCGCCACTCCTTGATGCGCTCTTTCTGCGCGACACCGAACCGCTGCTCCTCGTCCACGACGAGGAGGCCGAGATCCTTGAACGCCACGTCCTTGCTCAGGAGCCGGTGCGTTCCCACGACGACGTCGAGCGTTCCTTCCGCAAGGCGCCGGAGCAGCTCTTTCTGGTCGTCCTTCCCGCGGAAGCGGGACAGGATGTCGATCGTGACGGGGAACGCCGCGAACCTCCGCTTCAGAGTGCGGAAGTGCTGGTCCGCGAGGATCGTCGTGGGAGCGAGGAACGCGGCCTGCTTGCCGTCGAGCACGCACTTGAAGATCGCGCGCATCCCGACTTCCGTCTTCCCGTAGCCGACGTCGCCGCAGAGGAGGCGGTCCATCGGCTTGTCGGATTCCATGTCCCGCTTCACGTCCCGGATCGCGCCCGCCTGGTCGGGGGTCTCGACGTACTCGAACGCCTCCTCGAACTCCTTCTGCCACGGAGAGTCCTTCGAGAACGCGTGGCCGGGGGCCGCGGCGCGCCGCGCGTAGAGCTTCAGGAGCTGGTCCGCGATGTCCTTGACGGCTTTTTTCACCGAGGACTTCCGTTTTTCCCAGCCGAGTCCGCCGAGCCGGTCGAGCGCCGGTGCGGGGCCGTCACCCGCCGAGGCGTACTTCTGGATGAGGTCGAGACGTTCGACCGGCACGAGCAGCTTCGCGTCGCCCGCGTACCTCAGGTCCACCATCTCCCGCACGAGGCCGGCGTCGTCGATCCGCGCGAGGCCCGCGAACTTTCCGAGCCCGTAATCGCGATGCACGACGACATCCCCGACCCGGAGGTCCCTCAGGTCCGACAGGAACGCCTCGGACGCCGACTTCCTCCGCGGGGCGGACGAGCGCGGCTCGCCGAAGAGGTCCGTCGCGGTGAGCAGGAGGACGCCCGCGGGGCGGAACAGGAAGCCCGTGCGCGGCCCGCCCGAGACGACGCGGCACGCCCCGGGCGCGAGCGGGGAGACGACGTCCTCGGTCCTCCCCTGATGCTCGATTTCGTACTCTCCGAGGAGACGCTCGACGTGCTCGCGCTCGCCCTTCGTCGCGGCGGCCAGGAGGACCGCGAGTCCGTCTTTTCGCGCCCTCGCTACCTCCTTGACGACGTCGGGCAGGCGATCCTCGAACGAGAGCACGGATTCCGCACCGATCGCGATCGTGTCGCCGAGCGGCACGGCCGGCGCGAGGGCGACGAGAGCGCGCGATCGGAACTGGCCGGTCACGCGGTCGGCGTCGCCGGCGAGGCGAGCCGGATCGGGCACGACGCGGCCGGCGCGGCGCGCCTTCTCGTAATCGAGGCGCAGGACGTCCGCCGCCCGGACGAGCTCCTGCGCGATCGCGTCTGGGTCGTCGGCGGCAAAGACGAAGGCGTCCGCGTGGTCGAGGATGTGGGATTCCGGGCCCGCGAGCAGCGGCAGGAGCTCCTCGAGCCCGTCGTTCCGGCGCGCGAGGGAGAGATCGCGCGGCACCGGCGGATCGTCGTCCGGCGTCCGGCAGTCCGCGAGAACGCGGAGCGCCGCCTCGCGGGTCTTGCGCGTGTCGGGCGTGAGCGCCATCGGCGGCAGCGACACGAGCGAGAGCGCGCCCGTCGAGCGCTGCGTGTCCGGGTCGAAGGAGCGGATCGACGCGACCGCGTTCAGGTCGAACTCGATCCGCACGGGCTCCGGCAGGTGGGGCGGATAGACGTCGAGGAGGCCGCCCCGCACGGCGAGGTCGCCGGTCTCCGTGACGAGGTCCGCGCGGGCGTACCCCTCGTCGAGGAGAGTCTCGGCGATCCGGGCCGGCGGGAGGACGTCTCCCACCGCGACGACGCGCGTGCGCTTCCGGAAATCCTCCGCGGGCGGGAGGCGGCGGAGGAGTGCGCGCGCCGGGACCACGAGCATCTCGACCGAGTTCTCGGCGAGCCGCGTGATCGTGCCGAACTCCTCTCGCCTCACCTTGAGCGACGGCGCGATCTGCTGGTAAGGCGAGAGCGCGGGCGCAGGGAAGAACGCGACGCGCTCTTCCCCGAGAACGCTCGCGGCGTCGCGGGCAAACGCGGAGGCATCGCGTTCGTGGGCGAACACGACGGCCCATTTCAGCCCGAGCGGCGCGCCCACGGCTTCGAGGAGGTACGGAAGGAGCCCCGGTGGCGCTCCCGAGAGAGACACGTGTCCCTCCGACGTTCCGAGGACCCCCGCCTCGATCCGCCCGGAAAGACGCTGCACCGCGGGCGCGGCGGCAAGCGTCTTGAAAAGCGGATCCCTCCGCCGCGTCACGCGGCGGATTATGGCCGCGCTTGCTCTAGTACGCCTTCATTATTGTGGCGCGGAGCCCTTCACGGCAGTTTGAGCCCGGAGGCTGGCGCTTGAAGTCGATCCGTGGACTCTGTTTCTGTCTCTTCCTGAGCCTCCTCATCGGGACACCTCTCGTCGCGGCCGAAGCCTCGTCCCGCGACGAGGAGGTCGGGACCTGCCTCGCCTGTCACGGGGACAAGGACGTGTCCGTAAAGCTTCCGAGCGGGGAGATCCAGTCCCTCTACGTCGCGCGGGAGACTTTCGAGAAGTCGGTCCACGGCGCCCGGCAGGGGTGCATCGGGTGTCATCCCGCCCAGGCCGAGATTCCGCACCCCGAGGGGAAAGCGAAGGACAAGGCGGCATTCTCCGCGGGCTTCAAGGACCTCTGCAAGACCTGCCACTTCGAGAACTACACGAAAGCCCTCGACGGCGTGCACTACAAGATCCTCGCGAAGGGCGGGAGCGCGCCCTTCTGCGTGGACTGTCACGGAGCGCACGACATCTCACGCCCGAACGTACCCCGCACGAAAGTCTCGGAAACGTGCGGCGCCTGCCATTCCGACACGGCCGAGACGTACGCGAAGAGCGTGCACGGGGTCGCCCTCCTCGCGGGGAATCCGGACGTCCCGGTCTGCACGGACTGCCACCACGCGCACGACATCGCGGACCCGCGCACGAAGGACTGGCGCCTCACGACGATCGACCTCTGCGCGAAGTGCCACACGAACAAGGCGCTCATGGCCAAGTACGGACTGTCGACGAACGTCGTCGCGTCCTACCTGTCAGATTTTCACGGGATGAGCGCGAAGCTCGCGACCTCGGGCGAGAAGCCGAAGGCGGTCACGGCACTCTGCATCGACTGTCACGGCACCCACGACATCACGAAGGCGCGGGACGGCAACTCCCAGGTCCTGAAGGCGAACCTCCAGAAGACCTGCGCGAAGTGCCACCCCGGCGCCTCGCCGAACTTCCCGGCCGCGTGGCTCTCGCATTACGAGCCCAGCCCGAAGAAGGCGCCGCTCGTCTGGGCCGTCGGCATCTTCTACAAGATCTTCATCCCCTTCATCATCGGAGGGCTCTGCCTGCAGATCCTCCTCCACCTCTGGCGCGTCCTGGTGAACAGATGACCGAATACGCGATCCGGTTCACGAAGAGGCAGCGCATCGAGCACTTCATCGTGATGACGACGTTCATCCTCCTCGCGCTCACGGGATTCCCGCAGAAGTTCTTCGAGACCGGCTGGGCGCGCGGCGTCGTGAACCTCATCGGAGGGCTCGACCGGCTGCGCCTCGTCCACCGTGTGTCGGGAATCCTGTTCTCGCTCTTCACGCTGTGGCACATCAGCGTCAGCGTGATCCTGTCCCTCCAGAGGCGGATGAAGCTCACGATGCTGCCGAACCGCCAGGACTTCCGGGACGCCGTCCAGCAGCTCCGTTACGACCTCGGCGCCGTCGAATCCCAGCCCGCCTTCGACCGGTTCGACTACCGGCAGAAATTCGAATACTGGGGTCTCGTGCTCGGCGGTCTCGTCATGATTTCCACGGGGCTCGTCCTCTACTTCCCGATGCTCGTGACGCGCTTCCTCCCCGGCGAGCTTATTCCGATGTCGAAGGTCGCCCACAGCAGCGAGGGGTTGATGGCATTCCTCGTCGTCATCACGTGGCACATTTACAACGCCCACTTCGCGCCCGGAATCTTCCCGTACGACCCGAGCATCTTCACGGGGAAGATCACGAAGGAGCGGCTCCATCACGAGCATCCCCTGGAGTACGCACGCCTTTACGGCGCGCCGGCGGGAGGCGAGCCCGCTAAAGCCGAAGCCGACCCAGCTCCTCCCGAGCCGGCGCCGGCGACCCCGCCGAAGCCGTGAACCCCGGAGAGCACCAGCGCCTCGGGGTTCAGAACGCCCTGCAGGCGCGCGCTCTTCTTCTCGTCGGATTCGGAATCCTCGTACCCCTCATCGTCCTCGGTTTCCTGGTCTCGGGCGCGCTCGACGATCTCTCCGAGCGCGTCGTGAGGGACCAGCAGATCCTCGCCCGGAGCGCGGTTGCACATGCCGAGGGGATGCTCCGGGACGACCTCGAGGGACTCTACGGAGGCGGTGTCGACCCCGACAGTCCCGACCGCCGCGCCGCGCTTCTCGGCGCCTACCGGCGCTCGCGCCTCTTCTCGAGCGTCTTCCTCCTGAGCGCCCGGGGAGAGATCCTGTGGGAGGAGCCCGCGGGAGGGCACCGCGGCGACCGCCTCTTCGAGATGCCGGCCGCGCGGGACGCCGTGGCGACGGGGCGGCGGGCCGCCTCCGCGCTCACGGCGCTTTCCGGCGGTGAGAAGCGCCTCTTCCTCTTCGTCCCGCTCGTCGACCTCGAGGGGCGCACGACGGGCCTCGCGGGCGCGAGTTTCGATCCTTCGCTTCCCGCATTCGAGGCCCTCCTGCCCGCGGTCCAGACGGGCGAGGGCATCACGATGGAGCTCGTGGACGGCGCGGGCGAGGTCGTCGCGGCGACTGGATCCGGAGCCGGACGGACGCCGCCCGTCGCGCCCGCGTTCCTCCTGCCGCTCCTGAATGACCGGCGCGCCTTCGCAGGCCGCGTGGCGGAGCAGGCGATCGCGTTCGCCCCCCTGAGGCTGTTCCCATGGGGGGTCGTCGTGCGCGAGAGCACCGCCCACGCGTTCGCGCCCGCGGTCACGTTCCGCCGGAGAATGCTCGCCCTGACGCCGGTCTTCCTCGCGCTCGCGGCGCTGTTCACGTGGGGCGCCGCGCGGAGCGTGCTCAGGCCCCTCCTCGTCCTGACGCGCGCCGCCGAGCGCATCACGGGCGGCGACCTCAAGCGCCCGATCCCCGAGCTGCCCGATGACGAGGTCGGCAGGCTCGGGCGGTCCCTCGAGACGATGCGCGCGCGCCTCGAGCGGGACGACCGAAGGGCCGAGCTCCTGAAGCGCTTCCTGAGCGCTCAGGAGGGCGAGCGCATGCGGATCGCGCGCGAGCTCCACGACGAGACGTGCCAGACCATCTCCGCGATGTCCTTCGGGCTCGAGAGCACTCTCTCGGAGCTTCCGGCGGGCGGAACGCGCGCGCGCCTCGAGGACGTAAAGAGCCTCGCGGGCCGGGCGCTCGACGACCTCCACCGCGTCATCTTCGACCTCCGTCCCTCGGTCCTCGACGACCTCGGCCTTCTCGCCGCCGTGCGCTGGTACGCCGCGCGCCACCTCGAGCCGCTCGGCATCGCCGTGAAGTGCGAGTTCGAGGACGTCGAGAGCCGCGTGCCCCAGGGCGTCGCGACGGCCGTCTTCCGCATCGTGCAGGAGGCGCTCCTGAACGTGGCCCGGCACGCCGCCGCCGAGGACGTCCTCGTCCAGATCGCGGCGGGCGAGAAGACGCTCCTCGTCGAGATCGAGGACGACGGCAGGGGATTCGATCCCGCGAGCGTCGTCGAGCCCTCCGAGTCGGGGCGCGGGCTCGGTCTTCTCGGCATGAGAGAGCGCGTCGAGATCCTCGGTGGGAAGATGAGTCTCGACTCGGCGCCCGGTGAAGGAACGCACCTGGCGTTCGAGATCCCGATCCCGCCGGAGGCCCAGCCTGTCTAGAACGCGAATCGTGATCGCCGACGATCACGCCCTCATGCGCGAGGGCGTGCGGGCGCTGCTCGCGAAGGCCACCGACCTCGAGGTCGTCGGCGAAGCCGAGGACGGGCGCCAGGCGATCGACCGCTGCCGCGAGCTGGAGCCCGACGTTCTGCTCCTCGACATCGCGATGCCGAACCTCGGGGGCCTCGAAGCCGCTCTCGAGATCCGGAAGATCAGCCCGCGGACGCGGATCATCGTCCTGACGCAGTACGAGGACCGCGAGTACGTCTCACGCTTCCTCAAGCTCGGCGTCTCGGGCTACGTCCTCAAGAAGGCGGCCGGCGCGGAGCTCGCCTCGGCCATCCGGAGCGTCGCGAAGGGAGGCCTCGTCCTCGCGCCCGAGGTCGCCCGCGTCGCGCTCGAGGAGCGGGACGCCGCGGCGTCCGGCACCGAGACCGTCGACACCTACGAGACGCTGACGGATCGGGAGAAGCAGGTCCTGAAGCTCGTCGCCGAAGGGCGGAGCAACAAGGAGATCGGAGAGCTTCTCGGCATCGCCGTCAAGACCGCGATGACGCACCGCGAGCACGTCATGGGAAAGCTCGGCGTCCACGGCCGCACCGAGCTCATCCGGTTCGCGCTCCGCCACGGGATCATCCAGGCCTGACGCCCGGACGCGTCAGAGCAGGCCGACGGCCCGGGACGCGAGTACCGCGACGACGAGCAGCGAGATGATCGACTGCAGCATCGTGAGGACCTTCGCCCAGCGCGAGAGGACCGGGGTGTCCGTGGGCGAGAAGGCCGTGCTGTTGTTGAATGCGATGAAAAGATAGTCGACGAACCGCGGCGCCCAGCTCCTCGCGCCGGGGCAGCCTTCCATCATCTGCGGAAAGAAGAAGTCGCCCTCGGTGTGCGTGCCCCGCCCGTCGCGCGCGTGCGGTCCTCCCGCGTCGAGCCTCCAGTACCAGATCGCGAAGACGAGCACGTTCGCGACCCAGAGACACGCAGCGGATTTCGCGAGCTCCGCCGGAGTCTCGCTTTTCTTAGGCAGGCCCGCGATAAGGAGGGCGAGGGAGCCCACGAGCGCGAACGTCACGACGCCGCTCATCACGAAGCCGAGAGCGCGTGTGAGCGCGACGCGCCCAGTCCGGTGGGCGAAGACGGTCGGGACCGTGAGGAGGAGCAGCACGGCGAGCACGATCCAGCGCGGCCCCACGATGAGCGTCGGCGGGAGGGCGAAGTTGAGGAGGCCGAGCGCGAGGAGCGCGAAGAGGACCGGCCACCGGATCTCCGCCTGGACCGCCTTCGGCGCTGTCATCTGCGGCATCTTATCCGGCCTAGAATCCCCCGACTCTCACGAGGAGGCTTTCGTGCAGGTTCGCTTCGTCTTCCGTGGCGGGCTTCTCGCCACGTTCTTCTCCGCGCTCGCGGCGTCCTTCGCGGCCGGAGCCGGCGTCCCGCCCGCCCGCTTCGAGGACCCGGAGCGCGGTGCGAAGCTCGCCGTGGCGTTCCCGGAGGTCGAGCGGATCTTCGCGGAGGCCGTCTCGTCCCAGCACATGCCAGGCGCGGCCATCGGGATCGTCGTGGACGGCGCGCTCGTCTTCTCGAAGGGATTCGGCGTGCGCGACGCCGCGACGAACGCGCCCGTGGACGCCGACACCGTCTTCCGGATCGCGTCCATGACGAAGAGCTTCACCGCGATCGCGATCCTGAAGCTGCGCGACGAGGGCAAGCTGTCGCTCGACGATCCGGTGTCGAAGTACGTGCCCGAGCTTGCCGCCGCGAAAGCGACGGACGACGCCCCGGCGATCACCATTCGACACCTCCTCTCCCATTCCGCCGGCTTCCCCGAGGACAACCCGTGGGGAGACCGGCAGCTCGCGGCCAGCGGCCAGGCGTTCACAAAGTGGCTCAAGGCCGGCCTCCCCTTCGCCAACGCGCCGGGTGTCGCCTTCGAGTACTCGAACACGGGATTCGCGATTCTCGGGCGCGTCGTGGCCCGCGTCACGGGGCTGCGGTACCGCGACTACGTCGAAAAGGCGGTTCTCCGGCCGCTCGGCCTGACGTCCACGGCGTGGGAGGCCGATTCCGTACCGGCGGGGCGGCTCGCGAAGGGCTATCGGCTCGACGAGGGCTCTCCCGTGGAAGAGACCGCTCTCGCAGACGGCGCCTACGGCTCCATGGGCGGCCTCTATTCCTCCGTCCGTGACCTCGCGCGTTACACGTCTTTCTTCCTCTCCGCGTGGCCTCCGCGCGACGGCGCGGAAGAGGGTCCGCTCCGGCGCAGCTCCGCGCGCGAGATGCAGCAGGTTTCGCGCTTCACAGGGGGCTTCGCGACCCGGAGCGCCGTGGATGCGCCTCTCCGTATGCGCGCGGGGGGATACGATTTCGGCCTGGGGACTTCCCAGACGTGCCGCTTCCGATTCGTCGTGAGCCACGGAGGCGGGCTCCCGGGCTATGGCTCCGTCATGATGTGGCTGCCGGAGCACGGGGTCGCGGTCGTCGCGCTCGGCAACGTCACTTACGCGCGCTGGGGCGGCGCCGCGACCGGGGCCCTCGAGGCCCTGGACCGCACCGGCGCGCTCAAGCCGCGGGCGCCGCAGGCATCTCCCGCTCTCCTCGCCGCACAGGCCGGCGTGAACCAGCTGATCCTCGAGACCTGGAACGACACCGTCGCCGACGGCCTCGCCGCCGACAACCTCTTCCTCGACTCGCCGAAGGAAAAGCGGCGGGCATCCTTCGAGGAGCTGCGCGTCCGGCACGGCGCCTGCGCGTTCGACGGCCGGATCGAGGCCGAGAACGCCCTCCGCGGCTCGTGGAAGCTCGCGTGCGACAACGGCTCGATCCACGTCGCGATCACGCTCGCGCCGACGACGCCGCCGCGCGTCCAGTCGATCGAAACGACTTCTGCGCTGCCCCTCTCGGAGAGCCTCGCCTTCGCGGCCGACTCCATCCCCACGCCTCCGGCGTGGGGATCTTGCCGGCGGGGCGAAATCCTCTCAGGGGACGGCGAGACGCGCGCACGGGTGCGTTTCGACTGCGAGAAGGGCCGCCTCGACGCGGACCTCGTCTTCGACAAGGAGGCCTCGCGCCTCACCTCCGCGAAGCTGTCCCCGGCCGCGGACGAAACCTGCGTCCCGTGAAAACGAAAAACCGGCGCCGATTTCTCGGCGCCGGAAAGAGTCCACGATCGAAAAAGGCGCTTCGGGACTAGTAGCGGCCGCGGCCGCCGCCGCCGCCGTAGCCGCCGCCGCCACCGCGGTTCTCCTGGGGCTTGGCCTCGTTCACCTTGAGGGCGCGGCCGTCGTGGTCGCGGCCGTTCAGGGCTCCCATGGCCTTCTGGCCGTCTTCGTCGGACATCTCGACGAAGCCGAAGCCCTTCGAGGATCCGGTGTCGCGGTCGGAGATCACACGGGCGGATTCGATGTTGCCGAAGGGCTCGAACAGGGCACGGAGGGTCGAATCATTCACGGAGTAGGACAGGTTTCCAACGTACAGCTTCATGGGGTTCCTTTGTTGAACGCGCGCCCTCAGGGACGTGCGCGGCCTGGTGATGGTGAAGGAAGAGGCGCGTGAGGGTCGACGGGGACCTTTCGGTCTCGGTCCGCTCCGTCAGTACGATCCGTACGAGAGAAAGGGCGAACGAAGAGAGTATAGACCATCCCGGTTTTGCCCCGCTTCGGGGAGTCAAGGGGCCATGGAGGCGTAGGGCCCATGGACCGCTTTCACGGCCCCGCTCTCGTCCGCGTCCTCGAGGATGAAAACGAAATAGGACGCGCCGCCCGGCGCGACCCGGACGACGACGTGACCCGCGTCGGACGCTACCTGCGCGGCGCGCGGGCCGATCGCCGCTTTCGTGACGTCCCGCAGTCGCGTGACGAAGACGTCGCGCGGAGCCGGCCAGATCCGTTTCGAGAGGAGACGCTTGAGGACGTCCGGCGAGGGGTGGGTCGGCGACCACGCGGGAACGACGATCACCCTCGGAGAGAGCGTCGACAGGAAGAACGGATTCGCGACCTCGATCGAGCCGTGGTGGTCGAGCACCATCACGTCCGTCTTCCCGATCGCGCGCGCGATCGGGGTCTCCACGTCCTGCCACGTGGGCTCGCCGGGATCGGGAATGCCGTAGAGATCGCCGCCCGTGTAATAGCGGAAGCGCCCGTAAGAGATCCGAAGAGCGATCGAGCAAGGGTTCTCCTGCGGCCGGTCCGCCTCGGGAACGCTGGCGGGCGCCGGGAAGAGGTGCCGCGTCTCGTCACCCGTCCCCGTCCACACGTCGCCGTTCGCGGCGACCGCACGCACGCAGAAGTCGGGAAACTCGGCAGCGTGATGGAGGAGGACGATCTGGTCCGCCCGGCCCACGCGGATGCGCTCGCGAACCGTGCCGCGCCGCGCCGCCTGGTCCGCGAACGCGCGGTAATTTTCGATGACGGGCCCTCGCGGCGGCGCCGGGTCGCCGTAGTCCGGGAATCCCCGGTCGATCAGCTTGCGGATCGGCACGGACTCCGCGACCTCCGCGAGACCCGTGACCCGGTAGCCCTCCGGCGCGAGCCGGGCCGCGGGCAGAGGCGCGCCGAGGTGGTCGGGATGGAAGTGCGTGAGGAGCGCGTAGTCGAGGACCGCGTCTGCCCCGGCCATCCTCCTGATGTAGCGTGCGACCCACGCGCCCGCGCCTCGGGATGCGTCCGGAAGCGCGGTGGCCTCGGGGATCAGGCCTCCGACGTCGCCCGCATCGACCAGGAGCGTCGTCCCGTCGGGAAACCGGAAGAACGCGGCGTTTCCCCGGCCCGTGCTGATCTGGTGGATGTCGAGGGTGCCAGGCGTCCAGGGCTCGAGCGCCTTCCGTCCCGCGCCGTCCGCGCCCGGGGACGCGCCGAAGACCAGAAGGCCGGCGGAGACGGAAATCGCGAGGAGCGCGGTGGCGGCCGCGAGAAAACGGATCCGCCTCGTCCCGCACCTCTTCCGATCCACGGCCCGAGGATAGTTCGTCCTTGCTGTCCATGGCGATTCTCGAGGCCGTTGTTTGAGTGGCGCTTCGCGTAAGCTCGGGCCTCCCGAAGGAGGACTCCGATGACCCGACTCTCCAAAACGATTTCCGGCGCCGCTCTTGTCGTGGCGCTAGCTGGCGGCGCGCCGCCCGCGGCCGCCCAGGGACGCTCCGACCCCGCCGCGCTCCTCGCGGCCCAGAAAGATGCGATGAAGGCCTTTGCCGCGATGGACGGCGTGTGGCGGGGCCCGGCCTGGAGCCTTCGCCCGAACGGAGAGAAACACACGATCACGCAGACCGAGCGCATCGGTCCCTTCCTCGACGGATCCGTGAAGGTCCTCGAGGGGAGGGGGTACGAGCCCGACGGCCGCGTCTCCTTCAACGCGTTCGGAACGATCTCCTACGACCCGGCGACGAAGGCGTACGCGCTCCACTCCTACGCGATGGGCTACTCGGGCGACTTCGTCTTCAAGCCCACGCCGGACGGCTACACGTGGAACATCCCGATGGGACCCACGTCGATCCATTACTCAGCCGTCATCGCGAACGGGACGCTGAAGGAAGTCGGGGACCGCATCGAGTCCGGCAAGGAACCCGTGAGGATCTTCGAGATGGTCCTCAAGCGCGTCGGCGACACCACGTGGCCCGCCGACGGCGCGATCCCGCCGAAGTAGGCCTTCCACGTCCTCCCGCCGTCAGTCGTCTTGTAGACGCCCCGGTCTCCTCCGGCTCCCCAGAGCGGACCCTGCGCCGCCACCCAGACGACCTCGGAGTTCTTCGGATCGACCACGATCTTTCCGACGTGCTCGGACGCCTTGTTGTTCTCGCCAGTCCCCTGAAACTCTTGCGCGTCCGGTAACCCGAACAGGATGCCGGTTCTCGACAGCGTCGGACTCGGCCTTCGCAACCCGCTCTTCGGCGGCCGCGCAGAAGCCGAGCCGCACGAGGACGCGCAAGCCGTTCGAGTCCGGCGCGAGAGCGGCCGCGCTCCCGGCCGCGAGGAGCAGCCTGTCGGCGCCCGGCTCTCCAACCCCGGGGAAGCGCTTGAGAGCCTTGCGCGCCTCGGCGCCACCCTCCTTCGCGAGCTTGCGCAGCCGGACGAGGCCCACCTCGCTTGCGATCTCCGCGCCCTCGACGAGCTTGGCCGCGCGCATGGACGGGCGCATTCCGCCCTCCCGGATCGCGTCGACGAGGCGCGCCGGCGGCGCGCCGAGAATCGCCTCGGGCGAGATCCCCACCCTCTTCTTCAGCGACTGGAAGACGGCCTCGCGCGCGGCGTCGTCCACGAGATAAGCCGCGTTCTCGCGGAGGATCAGCTCCCACGGATCGCGCGACGGGAACGGCCGGGGCTTTCCGTAGAGCTTCTCGAGCGCAGCGATCGTCTCCTTCAGTTTCGGCGGGGACACGAAAAGAGAATAGGCGAAGGGGAACGGGAGGCGCGATAGGCTTTCTCCCATGAGCAGCACACTTCGCCGTCTCCTTTTCGTGGCCCTGCTTCTCGCCCTTTCCACGCCCGCTTTCGCGGAGGACACGTGCAACGTCAAGGCGGTTTTCAGTGGGAAGCCGGTCACGATGAAGCACTGCACCGCGGCGATCTACGAGGTTCGTGACGGCTACTACAGTTTGACCCTGTGGTTCTCCGACGCTCCCTTCACGGCCAAAGAGCTCGAGACGTTCCAGATGAACTCGTACGCGGAGAACAAGACCGCGGACGGGAAGCCGCGCACGATGATGCACTTCGGGTTTTGTCCCGGCACCAAAAACGCCGCCGAAGTGAAGAGCGTGGAGACGGGCGTCAACCTGGCCAGCGACTTCATGGCGAGCCGTCAGTGGGTGTTCGAACTGCCCAAGGACAAGGACATGCTGAAGATCGAGAAACTGACGGGCAGCATCGTTCCGAACGGGAAGTTCTCGGGGCGCATCACCGGCGGCAAACTGAGCGACGGGCTGAAGTATTCGTGGGAAGCCGACTTCCAGTTCACGCCCCCCGCAAAAGCCGCGGCGGCGGGACCGGGGTGCGGTTCCTGACGCGCGCTATCGCGCGCGCCGCAGGACCCACGTCGTCATGCAGCGGCTACCCTGGACGACGGTCGTCTTCAGCGGGTCTAACAGCGCGCCGCCGAGCTCCCCGGTGAGCTCCATCAGCGTCCGCTCGTCGACGAGGTAGCGCTCGCTGCCGTCGGGAAGGCGATGGCGTCCGTTTCCGAGGGGGACGAATCCTTCCATCCCGATCGACGATGCGAGCCGGCAGAAGAGCACGCCTCCGGGCCTGACGACCCGCCAGGTGCCGTCCAGCATCGCGCGGAAGTGTTCGTGGCTCTTCGCGAAGTGAAGGACGGCGCTGCTGACGACGAAGTCCCGCGACCCGTCCGGGAAGCCGTGCGCCTCGACGGGTTCCTGCCGGAAGTTCGATTCGGGAAGATGAGGAGCGAGCGTTCCCGCGAGCTCGCGCACCGCCCGAATCGCGCCGGCGTCCGGATCGACCGCCGAAACGTCGTAGCCCGCGCGCAGGAGGTAGACGAGATTGCGTCCCTGCCCGCAGCCCGCGTCGAATACGGTACTGCCCCGTGGGATCCTACCGCGCAGGATCTGGTCGAACAGATAGATGTCGATCGATCCGACGAACGAGAGGAGATCCATCCGCCCATTGTCCGCCCGCCGCGGCCCGAGGTTCAGTACTTCGCTCCCGTCACGGAATACGTCCCGCGTCGTCCTTCAGCTCGATCGCGTGCCGGCTCGTCGCGGCGACGGCCTGCCAGCTCGCCGGCGTGGGAGCCGGAACCGAAGCGCCGGCGGCAAGGACGAGCGCGACGAGGGACATCATGGCTTCCGTCAACACTCAAGACGCCCGTGTACGAGGAAAGTTCCGCTTCAGTTCACCGTCTCGTCCGGTGGAGAGGGTGGCCCGTTTCCCGGAGGAACCTCCGGAATCTCGTCCGCCCCGTTCTCCATCTCCGCCAGCTCCGCCATCTCCGCCTTCCTCCGCCGCTTCCGGAGCCCCGCGGCGATCGCGAGGACGGAGATCCCGAACCACAGGACCGCGGTCGACGTGAGGATCGGGATCCAGCGTTTCAGGCTCGCCTGCCGCTCCCAGAAAGCCTCGCCGATGTCGACGAGCGGCACACCCGTCGCGGCGCGCACCGCGTCCTCGAACGTGTCTCCCCGCGCGACGCGTGCGAGGATGATGCGCGGCGCCGCCGGGCCGTAGCGCTCCAGGATGTCCTGGACGAGCGTGCCCGAGAGCGCGTACCCGCGCTCCACCTCGCGCCGGTTGCCCCGGAAGAGGTCGTCGAGCTTCCACAGCGGCACGCGCGGGCCACGCAGCAGCCCGAGCGCGAGCTCCGACTGGTCACGCAACCTCCACGAGCGCGCCGCGAGCATCGCGAGGCCCTCGTCGAACCACCGCGGCACCCGGCGCCCGCCGCTCGCACGGTGGATGAGGACGTGCGCGACCTCGTGCGCGAGCACTTCCTCGAGCCCCCCGTCCGGATACGTGGGGGTCCGCTCCGCGAGGATCACGACGCCGTTCGAGACGCCGTCCGTGTAGCCCGCGACCCAGGCCGGGACGGCGCTCGCGAGCGGCGACCCTTCCGGCGCGAGGAGCACGTGGATGTCCGGCCCGGGCGCGTCGAGACCCACGAGGTCCATGGTGCCGAAGACCCACGGCCGCGGATCCCCGGCGAGCCGATTCGCGGACGCCGGAAGGCCCGGCTGGGGTTCGAACACGAGCTTCGTCGGCTCGACCGCCCCGCCGGGCGCGGCGGCGAGGACGACCGCGAGAAGGGTGACGGGAACGAATGACGCGCGAATCCGGGGATTGTCGCGCAGGACGAAGCCCGGCCGGCGCCTCGGCCCGTCAGCCGGGGCCGGCCGCGTACTGGCACGCGTGTTGCTCCTCATTGCGCGGAGGCTTTTTCATGAAATTCCATCCAAACGTGCGGGCGCTCACGCTCGCGGCTTGTGCGGCGCTCTTCCCGGCCGCTGGCGCTCGCGCGCAGGTATCGGTCCAGTTTCATTTCGGCGAGGACGAATACCACCGCATCGATTCGCACCATCCTCTCCGGGGACGGCAGTACCAGACGATGGCCACACTCGCGCACACGCTCGACGAGGTCGCCCAGGACCTGAATCGCGAGGCGTACCGCGGGTCCCGCGGCGACAGATCACAGGTCCGGCTTCTCGCGTCGGTCTCGGACTTCGCGCGCCGCACCTCCGACTTTCACCAGCGGATGGACGGCTATCTCGACTCGCCGTGGGACATGCGCCGCGAGGTCGACGACCTCGCGAAGAGGGCCCGGCGCGTCAACCAGAGCGTCGTCAACGCGCGCCTGTTCCCGCACACCTATGACCTGTGGAACAGCGCGGTCGACGTCCTTTCGCGCATGCAGCAGGTCCTGCGCGGCGCCGACGTCCAGCTCCCCCCGCCCTACGTCCGCCGCGGCGGGGAGGGCCACGGCGCGTGGGATCACCTCGATGCCGACCGCAACGGAAACGGCGTTCCCGATCGTCTCGAAGGGCGGCCTTCCCCGCGATCCGAACGCACGTCGGAAGCCGTCCCTTTTGCTCAGGCTGGCCCCAGACCCTCGAACATCCCCGAGCTTCGGCGTCTCGGCCGCGAGCTGGAAGAGCGCGTTCTCGCCACGCGGGACGCCCTGCCTCGGAACGATCGCGACGCGCGGTCCCCGGAACCGATTGACCGGTTCTCGGGCGACGCCCGTCAGCTGCGGCAGCGCCTGGATGCGGACGTCCTCGACGCGCGCGAACTGAGTGAGATCACGACGCGCCTCCTCGACGACGCCCGCCGCCAGGGTAACGAGCTAAGGCGCGAACGGGCCTACCCGGGCGAACAGGAAAGCTGGCAGCGGATCATCGAGATCCTCACCAGGATGCAGAGTCTCCTCTAGATGATTCGCTGAAAGGCGCGGTCTGGACTCGCGGAACTCGCGTCACAATCGGATCGTGCCGCCCGCCCTCGACCCCTCTGTCAAGCGACTGCTGCCGTGGATGGTGGCGGTCGCTTTCCTGATGGAGTCCCTCGACACGACGATCCTGAACACCGCCGTCCCGACGATCGCCGAAGCGCTCGGCGTCGTTCCCCTCAGCATGAAGTCGGTCCTGTCGAGCTACACGCTCAGCCTCGCCGTGTTCATTCCCGTAAGCGGGTGGATGGCGGACCGGTTCGGCACGCGCCGGGTCTTCGCGTCCGCGATCGCGCTCTTCACCTTCGGGTCGCTCCTCTGCGGCCTTTCGACCAGCATCCACTTCCTCGTCGCATGCCGGATCCTGCAGGGGATGGGCGGCGCGCTCATGGTTCCCGTCGGACGACTCACGATCGTGCGCACGTTCGAGCGGTCCGAGCTCGTCAAGGCGATGACGTTCGTGACGATCCCCGCGATGATCGGGCCGATGCTCGGCCCGGTGGCGGGGGGCCTCATCGTGGGCTACACGAACTGGCGGGTCATCTTCTTCGTCAATCTTCCGATCGGCCTTCTCGGCCTCGCGCTCGTCGCGCGCCGCCTTCCGGACTACCGCGCCGACCGCGTCGCGAAACTGGACGTCACGGGCGGAATCCTCTTCGGATGCGGCATCGGCCTTCTCTCCTACCTCCTCGAGGTGTTTGGCGAGCACACGCTCGGCCCCGGTGCGATCCTTGCGCTCCTCGGCCTCGCCGCCGCGCTCCTCGCGGGCTACTTCCGTCACGCGATCACGGCGGCGCATCCCCTCCTGAACCTCAGGCTCTTCCGGCTCCGGACGTTCCGGTCGGCCGTGGCCGGCAGCTTCATCACGCGGCTCGGCGCGGGCGGGATTCCGTTCCTCCTTCCCCTCCTCTACCAGGTCGGCCTCGGCTTCACCGCCGTGCAGTCGGCCTTCCTGCTCATGCCCCAGTCGATCGCGGCGATGGGGATCCGCGCGTTTCTCCCGCGGATCCTCGGGCGCTTCGGCTACCGGCGCGTCCTCCTCGCGAATACGATGCTCATGGGGGGCGCGATCGCACTGTTCGCGACGGTCGGCGCGTCGACGCACGTCGCCCTCATCGTCGTGCTCGCGGTCCTCTTCGGGGCGGTCGCCTCGATGCAGTACGCGAGCATGGGAACGCTCGCGTACGCCGACGTGGGCGGCGCCGACGCGAGCATGGCGAGCACGATCGCGAGCACGATGCAGCAGATGTCCCTGAGCTTCGCAGTCGCGACCGCGTCTCTCGCGACCGCCTTCTTCATCCCCGATCGATTCCGCTCCCGCCCGGGCGAGCTCCTGCACGGCGTCCACCGCGCGCTTCTCGTCCTCGGGGCGATGACCGTGCTGTCGGCGCTCGTCTTCCGGGAGCTGAAACCGGGGGACGGGGACAACGTCAGCCAGCACGGAGAGGTGGCCGCCCGAGATTGAACGTCACCCGCGGAGCGGGGAATTCTGGAGGGACACCACGGGGACAGCAACCGCCGTAGACTCGAGACGTGTCGCCCCCGCAACGAGGCCTCGCCCCGACGGGCGGTGAATTCCCCAAGGGATTCCTCTTCGGCGCGGCGACCTCGGCGTACCAGATCGAGGGTTCGCCGCTCGCGGACGGCGCCGGCCCGAGCAACTGGCATCGCTTCGCGCACACGCCGGGGCTCGTGACGGGGGGCGACGACGGCGACGTCGCATGCGACCACTACCGGAGATCGTCCGAGGACGTCGCACTGATGCGGGGGCTCTCCCTCGAGGCCTACCGATTCAGCGTCTCCTGGAGCCGCGTCCTTCCCGAGGGCCGCGGGCGCGTCAACGAAAAGGGGCTCGACTTCTACCGGCGTCTCGTCGATGCACTGACGGAGGCGGGGATCCGGCCTTTCGCCACGCTGTTCCACTGGGACCTTCCGGCGGCGCTCGAGGACCGCGGCGGCTGGTTGAACCGCGACATCGCGGAATGGTTCGCAGAGTACGCGCGTGTCCTTACGCGCGCGCTTCCCGGTGTCGCCACGTGGGCGACTCTGAACGAGCCGTGGGTCGTGACGGACGGCGGCTACCTGCATGGCGTCCTCGCACCGGGCCATCGCAGCCTCTTCGAGGCGCCGATCGCCGCGCACAATCTCCTGCGCGCCCACGGGGAGGCCGTTTCCGCGTGCCGCGCCGAGGGCGCGCACCGCGTGGGCCTCGTCGTAAACCTCGAGCCGAAGTACCCGGCGTCGGAATCCGCCGAAGACGCCGCGGCCGCCGCTCGCGCGGACGCGTACATGAACCGCCAGTTCCTCGACCCGGTTTTCCTCGGCCACACCCCGGACGCGCTGCCAGGGCTCTTCGGACAAGCCTGGCCGGAGGTTCCAGCCTCGGACTTCGACCGCATCCGGGCGCCAATCGACTTTCTCGGCATCAACTACTACACGCGCGGGGTCGTGACGAACGATCCGGACGTTATCCTGACACGCGCGTCGCGCGTGAGGCAGGACGGCGCCCTCCACACCGAGATGGACTGGGAGGTCTACGCGCCCGGCCTCCTCGACACGCTGACCTCGGTGAAAGCGCGCTACGGGGACATCCCTCTCTACGTGACCGAGAACGGCGCCGCGTTCGAGGACCCCGAGGCGGCGGGGCCGGACGGCGTCGTCGACCCGCTCCGCGCGGCCTACCTGAGGGACCATCTCCGCGCGGTGAGGGACGCGATCGCGGAGGGCGTCGACGTACGCGGCTACTTCGCGTGGTCGCTCCTCGACAACTTCGAGTGGTCGCACGGCTTCTCCAAACGGTTCGGCATCGTGCACGTCGACTTCGCCACCCAGAGGCGGACGCCGAAGGCAAGCGCCCGCTTCTACTCGGACGTGATCCGGAGCCGCGGCGTCGCCCTCGACGGCTGACCCGGCGCGCGCGTTACCGGACCGTCACCGCGACGTGGAGCGTGGCGCCCGACACCGCGCCCGGGGTGCCGCCGAAATCCGGCGCCTTCAGAACGTTCGACTCCAGTACCTTCCCGTCGACCGCGATCGAGACGGGACCGCCTCCCGAAGGGATGCCTCGCGCGATCGTGATGTCGAGCGTCGCGCCGCGCCACGGTCGCGTCATCTTCGCGCGATTCCACGAGGGAGGAAGGCAGGGATCGATCGTCAGGCCGCCCCATCCTGGGCGGACACCGAACACCCACTCCGAAACGACGCGGTGGAGCCAGGCGGCCGAGCCCGTGTACCACGTCCAGCCGGCACGGCCGTGGTGCGGCGAGGCGGGCCCGTCGACGTTGCCTGGGAGGACGTACGGCTCCGCGGCATAGAACTCGGGGTCCTTGTTCGAAGGCTGGATCGCGACGAGGAGCCTCTCGACGAGCGCCGCGTCCTTCGACTTCGCCGCCGCGGCGATCGCCCATGTCGCGGCGTGGGTGTACACGCCTCCGTTCTCGCGGAGCCCTGGCGCATAGCGCGTGATGTACCCGATCTCGGGGACCGGCCGGTCGAAGGCCGGAGCGAGGAGGAGCGCTCCCGCCTCCGTCACGAGGTGCTCCTTCACGGCCGCGAGGCAGGCCGCCGCCCGGTCGGGCGGCGCGACCTCGTTTAGGATCGCCCAGGTCTGGGCGTTCAGGAAAATGCGCCCGACGCGGTTCTCCGCGCTTCCGAGAACGGATCCGTCGTCGAGCGTTCCGCGGAGGTACCAGCCGCCGTCCCATCCGTGCGCGTTGAGCGCGGCCACGAGCGCGGCGCGGCGCGCCGCGAACTCCTCCGCGCGCACGCCGTCTCCGGTGCGGCGATGGATCTCGCTCCAGTCCGCAAGGAGACCGGCCAGGAAATGGCCGAGCCAGACCGACTCGCCTCTCTCGAGGAGACCCATCGCCGAGAGTCCGTCGTTCCAGTCTCCGGCGCCGATGAGCGGGATCCCACGCGGACTCATCCGCGAGAACACGCGCCGGAATGCGCGATCGACGTGCTCCCCGAGCGGAAACGACCCCGCCTCGTCCAGGAACGGAGTCTCGTCGCGAAGGATCGAAAAATTGCCCGTCTCCTTCATGTAGTTCGCCGAGACGAACGCGAGCCACAGGAGATCGTCCGTCATCTTCGTGACGAGGCCCTGTTCGGTGAGCGGATGCCACCAGTGATAGACCGACCCGTCCCGGAACTGGTGCGCCGCGTGCAGCCGGATCTGGTCGCGGCAGCGTTCGGGCGCGATCGTCAGATACACCTGCGAATCCTGGAGCTGGTCGCGGAAGCCGAAGGCGCCGCTCTGCTGGTAGTAGCCGCATCGTCCCCAGAGCCGGGCCGCGATCGCCTGATAGCGGGCCCAGTCGTTGACGACCGCGTCGAACGCCGGCTCGGGTGTCTCCATCCGGTGCGCGGCGAGCCGATCCCGCCAGCCGGCCGTGACGTCTTCGAGCGCGCGGCGGCTCGCGTCGTCCGCCAGGAACCGGGCTCCGAGCGCGAGGGCCGCGTCTTCGGAGTCCGACGTCGCGAGCGTGAAGCCGATCTTCCGCGTCTCGCCCGGAAGGAGCGTGACCTCGACTTCGAGCGCAGCGATCGGATCCTCGTGGCGTCCGAAGGCAGGCGCGCCTCCCTTTCCGCGGAGCGCCGCCGGGGAGCGGAGGCTTTCGTAGCGGCCCACGAACGCGGACTTGTCTCCCTGTGCCGATGCGACGGGCTCGGACGCCGAGAACGCGCTCACGTAAGGGAAGCTCGTATTCCAGTGCCCGAACCGCTCGGAGGGGACGTCCCACATATGGCTGCGCGCCACGATCGCGCGGCGTTTGGCGTCGAACGCCGTCTCGAGGAAGAGCTTGCCGAACTCGCGCCGCGGAGAGGGCGTGACGCCGCAGCACCACTCGAGGGTTCCGAAGAGCCGGAGGACGCGGCGCCTCTCGGACGCGTTCCGGAGCGTCACGCGCCAGATCTCGGCCTTCTCTTGCGCGTGGCAGAACAGCGTCCACGTCGCCTCGATTCCGGAATGTGACGTCTCGAACGCGGTGTACCCGAGGCCGTGGCGGCAGGCAAAAGAGTCGAACGGAGCCCACACGGGTGCGGGAGAGAGCGACCAGAAGTCGCCGCTCTCCGCGTCCTTCACGTACAGGAACTTTCCGGAGAGATCCTCGACGAGCTCCTGCCGCCAGCGAGTCACGACGGCGAGCTGGGAATTCCCGAGGAACGAGAAGCCGCTGCCCGTCTGGCTCACGACGAATCCGGCGCCGGGATTCGCGACGACGTTCACCCAGGGGCGCGGGGTCCGCGGATCCGTGATCACGTACTCGCGGCCGTCCTCCGAGAAGTGTCCGTAAGCACCGGGGGGCGAGAGAGAGCGCCTCTTCATGGCCGGGCAACCACGTCCGCGGGGACCTCCCGCACGAGGATCTCGCCGCCCCGGATCTCCGCCGGCTTTCCGTTCACGCGGGCCGAGCCCGGGGCTCCACCGAGCGGCCACGCGAGCGCGAGACCACCCGGAGGAACCGTAACGCCCGAGATCCGCGCGCGGACTTCGTCCCCCGCCGCAGAGACCGACAGCTCGAGCGGCCCGAAGGGCGTCCTGAGGCCCGACACGCCCGAGCCCCCGGGCGCGCGCACCCACTCCTCCGGCAGGCCGGCCCCAAGGAGGAGCGATCCCCCGTCCGCGGCCTCACGCTCGATAGCGAAGAAGTCGAGGAACGAGCGAATGAAGTCGGTCCCGACCCACGTGTGCGGCATGTCCCCGAGGAAGCGCGGGGCGCGCGCGTCGCGTCCCACCACCTCGGCCCACTGGTTCCACGCCGCGGGCCGGCGGTCCTTCATGAAAAACGCGAGTATTTCGAGCGCCTCCGCTTTCCGCCCGAGCCTCACGAGCGCCCCGACCGATCGAAGCTCGTAGGGCGTATAGGCATCGGGTCTCACCGTTCCGTCCCGCCGCTCGCGGGCCTCTTTCACGTATCGATCGAAGGTGTTCGCGAGCTGCGGCCGGGGCAGTTTTTCCTGGAGCCCGCCGGGCGAGAGAAACGCGGTGGTCGAGGTCGGGTCGAAATCGTGCTTCTCGACGGAGGCCGGAATCGTGTCGAGGTGATTCTTCTCGATCGTGCGCGCGATCGAGGCGAGGAGATCCGCCTCGAACTCGTCGCGGATCGCCGCGAAGGACCGGGCATCCTCCCGGTGCGCGAGAGCGCCGGCGAGCTCCGCGGCGTCCGCGAGCCCTTTCAGCGCGAACGCGTCGTCCCAGTAGGAGTGAACGGGCTTGTCGGAATACCCCTCGTGGCTGATCGACTCGGGAAGGAGCCCGAAGAACGCACGCTTTTCGGGCGACTCGTATTCGGCCGTCCGGCGCTCCCGGCGAAGCACGTCGATCGCGGCGACGGTCCTCGCGATCCGCGGCCAGAGGCCTTCGATCGTCGCGGTGTCCCGTGTGAACCGGAAGTACTCGGCCGCCAGGAAGAGGAACTCGCCGTGGCTGTCGTTCTCCGGCACAGGATCGGCCCCGCGCGCGTCGACGCAGCACGGGATCCTCCCGTCCGCGAACTGTTTCTCGGCGAAGGCGAGCAGGAACTCGCGGACCTCGGTCGCGTGGCCGAGCCGGAGCAGGGCCGAAGAGGTCAGCGCGCCGTCGCGGATCCACGAGCGCTCGTAGGCGCGCGAGCCGGGCTGGATCCACGGGCCATCGCGATTGACGAGAACGTAGGCGAGATTGGACCTCAACGTCTCGACGAGCACCCGCGCAGCCCGCGGAACGCGGAACGTCACCGTATCGACCTTCCGGGCCCACTCCTCCACGGTGCGGGCGAGGCGATCTTCGAACCCGGAAGCGGAGGTGAAGGCGGAAGCCGCCGCGTGACTCTCGTGTAGCGGGAGCGTGAGGACGACGTCCGAGAAGCCAGCGGGTGGGAGCTCGAGGCGCCAGGAGAAAGCCCCCGACGCAAATCCAGTCGAGTCCTCGACCGAGCCCTCCGGCGGAACGCTACCCCGCGCGAGAAACTCCGTCACGTCGCCCGCGTCGAACGGCGTAGCACCCCAGCTCGAAGGAGCGGGAATGGGCGAGATCGCGCGGGCTCGATTCACCGTCACCGTTCCCGCCCCGAACGAGATCGCATCGATGCGGGAGACGCCGTGAGGCGCGTTCAGGAATTGCGTCGGCGGGTTCACGAGGAAGGGACGCACCGCGACGAAGAGCCGAACCGGCGCTGCTTTCGCGCCGCCATTGCGGACGCGGTACCGCGCCGAGAGGACGGACGCTCCCGGCGGGCCGTCCACGAGCGCCGTGACCTCGAGAGTCAGCCCGAAGGCGTTCCACGACACGGTCGGGATCGGGAGATCGCCCCTCTCGAGTCGATGGCCGATGACGGCATCGCTCCAGGTCACGAGCCGGCCGTTCGCGAAAAGGAACGGCTCGAGGGAGAAGGATCCCTTTCCCGGTTCGAGAGCACCGTCCTCGCCGACGAGCACTTCCTCGGTGTCCGCGTCGACTCCGGCGACGGTCCAGTAGGACTGCTCGCCGGTGAAGGCACGCGGGAAACGCCCGCGCGGAGCATCCTTCGCGACCTCGAAGGCGAATTCGTTCCGCGACGGCGCCCACTCCACTGGCTTCACGGCGACTCGCGGCGTTCCCCACTCGCCCGGCGGCAGCGAGAGTCTGACGAGTCGCGCCTCCGTCTCGGGCAGATGAAACCACGCCCGCCGTGCGCCGCCGTGCTCGACGCGGTGAACCTCCGTCCACGCCCGTGCATCGGACGAGATCTCGACGGTGAAGCGCGGCGGCACTGCGGCCGGCCAGTCCACGGCAAGACCGGAGAACTCGCGCAGACCGCCGAGGTCAACCAGGATTCCTGCGGAAGTCCGCGTGACGCCAGGCTCCGGCAAGGCCGCGAGACTCGCCCTCTCGGCGAGCGAGGGCTCTTCAACCTCCAAGAATCCCCTCCCTCCGGTCCCCGCTGAAAGCACGATCTCGACCGTCGCGGCGCGCGTCAGCGGGCCCTTTCCCGCCGGGCCCCAGGCGAAGCTCACGTGCCGCTTCTTCACGGCGACCGTCCGCCACTCCGCGCCGGCCGCGAAGCCCTCCCGGCGCGCCCACCACACGTTCTCGCCGGTTGCGTCGAGAAACTTGACCTCGAGCGTGTTCGACGTCCCCGCGCCGCGGACCCGGAAGGAGAACGTCCAGTCGTCGGGGAATTCGAGCATGGCCGCACGCCTCACGCCGGCCCACCCCGAGCCGCCGTGGAAGTCGTACGTCATGCGCACACCGGGCTCACCGGCTTCGAGGGGCGAGAGGGAGACATCCACGCCTGCGGAGGCGACCTTTTCCCACGCCGCACCCGCGGCCGGACCGGCGAGGAGAAACGCCGCGAGGCCGAGGGCGGCGCGAGTCATTCCTTCAGCCCGCCCGCGGTGATCCCCTCGATGTACGCGCGCTGCAGCCCGAGAAACAGCAGCAGAACGGGCAGGACGGTCAGCACGGAGCCCGCCATCATGAGCTCCGTGTCCTGGGCGTGCTCACCAACGAGGTTCGCGAGGGCCACCGGCAGCGTGTACCTCGTGTCGTCGGTCAGGACGACGAGCGGCCACAGGAAGTCGTTCCACGTCCCGAGGAACATGAAGACCCCGAGCGTCACGAGCACAGGCTTGAGGAGCGGCAGGACGAGGCGGCGGTAGATCACCCATTCGCCCGCGCCGTCCATGCGCGCCGCGTCGAGGAGCTCGTCGGGAATGGACTGTGCGAACTGCCGGACCAGGAAGATCCCGAAAATCCCGGCCGTCGAGGGAAGGATGACGCCGAGGTACGTGTTCACGAGGCCCAAGGAGCGCATCAGGAGAAAGAGCGGGAGCATCGCGATCTGGACGGGAATCACCATGCCGAGCAGGAGAAGCCGGAACAGCCGGTCGCGGCCGGGGAAGCGGAGCTTCGCGAACGCGTAGCCCGCCATCGAGTTCAGGATCACGGAACAGAAGGTGACCGAGCACGCGAGGAGGAGGCTGCTCGAGAACGCCCGGCCGAGCGAGAGGCGCTGGAACAGGTCGCGATAGTGCTCGAACGTGATCCGGCTCGGAATGAAGCCGGGTGGAAACGAGCTCGCCTCCCCCGTCGGCATGACGGACGCGGACACCATCCAGACGAGCGGCGCGAGCGTGAGCGCGGCGGCCGCGGCGAGCGCCCCGTTGACGAGCGTCGCGGCGACGAACCGTCGCGGCCTCACGCCTCGCCGCCCTTCTGCAGCCGGAACTGGATCAACGTGGCCACGAGGATCACGCCGAAGAGCACGAATGCGATCGCGGCGCCGCGCCCCATGTTCCAGAACCGGAAGCCCTCCTTGTACATGAGAAGCGCCATCGTGAGCGTCGCGTTGAGCGGCCCCCCCCCCGTCATGACGTACGGCTCGGCGAAAAGCTGGAAATAGTCGATGGTGCGCGTGAGACCGACGAGGAGCATCGTGGGCGCAAGGAGCGGGAGCGTGATCCGCCGGAACTGCTGCCACCAGCCGGCCCCGTCGAGGCGCGCCGCCTCGTAGAACGACTCGGGGATGCCCTGAAGGCCCGCGACGAAGAGGATCGTCGAGAACCCGAAATTCTTCCAGATCGCGAGGAGGACGATGGCGAGGAGTGCGAACCGCGGGTCGCCGAGCCAGTCCACCGCCGGGAGGCCGATGAGCGTGAGCCCCCGGTTCAGGAGGCCGAACCGGGGATGGTAAACGTATCGGAAGACGACCGCGACGGCGACGAGCGTCGTGACGACGGGAGCGAAGAACGTGGTTCTGAAGAAACCCTTCGCCCGCGCGAGGCGTGCGTTCACGAGGAGGGCCGCCGAGAGCGCGACGCCCACCGTGAGCGGGCTGCCGAGAAGGACGAAGACGAGAGTGTTCTTGAGGGCGGTCAGGAAGACCGGATCGGAGAGCAGCGCGCGGTAGTTCGCGAGGCCCGTGACGCGAGCGTTCGACGGGTCCGCGAGCGCGTAGAGGTCGAAGTCCGTCACCGAGAGGAAGAACGAGGCCGCGATCGGCAGGAGAAAGAAGACGACGATCACGAAGAGGCCCGGTGCGAGGAAGAAGAGCGCCGCGCGCGTTTCCGCCGGCGTCCCGCGGCGGGCCTCAACGCGCATGGGCCGCCTCCCGCGCTAGGACCCAGCGACGTTTCGTGAGGAGCAGGGACACGTCCTTGTCGAGCGTCCCGAGCGCCGCGTCCACGGTCACGACCCCCCGGATCGCGGGCTCGAGATGCTCAGCGATTTTCTGGGCGATCTGCTCCCATTCGGGGATGCGCGGCGTCGCGGCGAGGTGGCCGAGCTGCTCCTCGAACGCGCGGGCGGCGGGATCTCCGGAGAGAAGCGGATCGTTCCAGGCATCGCGGCGGGCCGGAAGATCTCCCGCGAGCGCGTAAAAGCGCACCTGCTGCGCTGGCTCGGAGAGAAACTCGATCAGCTTCCACGCGGCATCTCCCCGCTTCGATGCGCGGAAGAGGGCGAGGCTGGATCCGCCCGCGAGCGATACGCCGGGCACTCCGTTCCCGTCGTCTTCGGCGGCCGGCAGCGGTGCGGTCGCCCACGCACCCTGGAGGGACGCGGGAAGGCGGCGCCGGAACTCGCCGAGGTTCCACGGACCGGTGATGTACATCGCGAAATCACCGGCGGCGAACTGCTGATAGAGATTCGCAATCTGCGTGTTCGCGACGGCGGGGGCGAGCCCTTCGCGGAAGAGGTCGACGTAGAAGGTCGCCGCCTCGCGGAACGCGGTGGACCGGAAGGCCGCGTCTCCGCCGTCCGCGGTGAGGAGGGTCGCCCGCTTCTGAAGGCCGAGAATCACGGGCTGCGCCCACTCGTCCGTCGGGAGGAGGATCGCCCAGCGCCCCGGGCCCGCCCGCGCCTTGAGACGACGCAAGTCGTCGTGCCACTCGGCCCACGTACGGGGCGGCGCGGCAACGCCCGCGGCCGCGAGAAGGTCCGTGCGGTAGAAGAGAACACGCGTATCGACGTACCACGGCACGCCGCACAGGACGCCGTCGACGAGATTCGTGTCCCAGATGCCGGGGAAATACCGTCCGGCCGCGATGACGGATGATTGCGCGACGCGCGGCCCGAGATCCTCGAGCGCTCCGAGCGTGTGGAACTCGGGGAGCCAGGTGTTCCCGATCTGTGCGACGTCGGGAAGCGACCCGCCGACGAAGGCCGTCAGAAGCTTTTCGTGCGCGGCCGTCCAGGGGATCTGCTGGACCTCCACGTGGATGCCGGGGTATCGCTCGCGGAACGCAGGAAGAAGCTCCTTCACGACTTCGCCCTCGCGCCCGAGACCCCAGAAGCGGACGACTTCGCGCGCAGACCCTCCACGCCCACAGGCAGCCGCCGCGAGCAGAACCGCGAGGACGCCGGGAGATACGGCGCGCCTCAGGGTGCCGCGCCAGCGAGCCATCCGCCCGTGAAGCCGGCGCGCGTCAGTCCGCGCACGATCGCTGGATTCTTCCGCATCGTCCGCCACACGAGTCCGCTCCGCCGATTCTCGATCATCGCGAGGATCGGGCCCTGGTCGATTCCGAGGGCGTCCGTATCGAACCAGCCCTTTCCCGCGACGACGCGGCCGTGCTTGAGCGCCGAGGAGAACATGAACGTGGGGTTGAACGCGTCGCGGAAGCCGTACGGGCCGTAGAGCTCGCCGCCCCAGAGCGACACCATCGTCCGGAGCGCCCGTACGGACAGCTCCGGCGTGAACGGCAGCGAGCCCGCCGCCGCGGCCGGAGCCAGCGTACCGTCGTCGCGCACGTCGCCGGCGCCGGCACCCCGTGCCGCGTAGCTGAAAAAACGCACGCGGCGGCCGTTCACGTCCAGCGTGACGTCCGCGGGACCGTCGCACGCCGTGAGGCCCCACACGTCCGGACCGTAGCCCGAAAAGCCCCCGGGATTCGCGATGGCGTACTGCCGCTGGGCCAGGGTCGCGCGCCGGGAGTTCTCGAAATAATCGATTCCCTTCTTGCGCATGTACGCGTCCTGAATGCCCTGGAAGTCGAGAAAGACCTGTGAATACTGGTGCCCAAAGAGCGGTGCGAAATTGACGAATGTCTGGCCGAAGAACGTCTCCCAGCGGTACGTCGACGTGTAAGCCGGCCATGCCCCTTCTCCGACCGGATGCGTCGGCGACCCGAGCGCGAGAACGTAGACGATCATCGCCTCGTTGTAGCCCGTCCAGTCGTAGTCGTGAAATGCCTCCTCCGGCGTCCAACCCATCGAGATCCGCGGCGGCCGCGGCGTCGAGGCCCACGCCCAGTCCGCACGGCGAAAGAGCTCCTCCGCGAGAGCGCGCACTTCCGCTTCCGCAGGATCTTCACCATCGAAGTAAGACTCGCAGAAGAGGGCGCCCGCGAGGCAAAGCGCCGTGTCCATCGTCGAGAGCTCGACCTTTTCGAAGCGCCGGCCCGTCTCCATGTCGAGGAAGTGGTAGAAGAATCCGCGAGTGCCTGTGACGCCGGCGGCGGCCTCTCCGGCGGGCGCGCCTCGGAGGAAGCGCAGCGTCGTCAGCGTCCTCTCGCGCGCGGCCTCCCGCGTGACCCAGCCGCGTTCGACGCCGATCGGATACGCCGTCAGGCCGAAGCCCACGGCGGCCACGCTCGAGAAGGAGGCCGTCGGCTCCCGGTCGGGTACGAGGCCGTTCACGGGATTCGTCTTGTCCCAGAACCAGCGGAAGGTGCGCTCCTCGAGGTCGTCGAGGAAGGCGACGTCATCAGCGCCGAAGGCCGCTTTTTCTTCCGTGACGGCGACGGTCGCGACCTTCGCCGGCGGCGCGAGTGGGCCCGCGCACGCGACCGCAAGGAACGCGGCAAAACCCAATGAGAGCGCGGGGCGAGCCCGCATGAGAATCCACGCTCGCCCCGAGGAGTCGTGAAACCGGCCGCCCCCGGCGGCCGGTTTCACGCGATCAGAAGGAGAAGTGCGCACCAAACTGCAGGCGGCGCGGATTGTAGGCGCTCTGCGTATGGCCGAAATTCGAGTTCACCTCCGGGAGTTTGTTGATGAAGCCGTCGTAGCCCTGCTCGTTCGTGTAGTTGAAGACGTTGATCACCTCGGCGATCAGGCCGACGCTGTAGGACCCTCCGAACGTAAAGTTTTTCTCGAGGCGGAAGTCGATGCTCTCCGTCCATTTGGGAGGATCCCCGCCGCCGATATTCTCGACGCATACGTCGTAGCCTTTCGAGCAGTCGTTCACGAAGAAGGGATAGCCCGAGCCGAGGCTGACGACAGTGCTGAACCGGAACTCCAGGGGAAGCGCGACCGTACCCGTCAGGAGGATCGTGTGCTTCTGCGCGAGAGGGCTGCGCTGCTCCGTGCCGTAGATCGGGTCGTGGTTGCCGAAGCTGAAGAGGTCGTTCCCCGTCTGCTTGGCGTCGGCGAAGACGTACGAGAGGTACGCACCCCACCGGGACGTCGCCGTGAACGGCTTGTCGAGGCTGAACTGCAAGGAGTTGAACCACCCTTCCTTGCCTCGGGAGATCAGCGAGAAGCCTAGGCCGGGAGCGGGACGCGCCCCGAAATCGCAGTTTCCGTTAGCGTCCTTGATCCCGCATGTCCACGTCAGCTGGTTCTTGCTGTAAACGCCGGTGTAGCCCACGGCGGCGGTGAACATGCCGAAGTTGTGCCGCACGCCAAGGCTCCACTGGTCCGCCGACGGGGGCTTCGTGTTGTTGTCGAGGAGGTACGTCTCCGGCGGATCCGTCGTACCCGACGCGATGAGAGCCTGCAGGCCGGCAAGACTCAGGTATTTTGGATCCCATTTGATCGCCGGGCGCCCGTCCTGCGGACTCCCGTCCTTCGAGAACCAGATCGTCGAGACTCTGTACTGGAGCCGATACCTCTCGTCGAGGATGTCGTTATAGAGCGTCCGGTCCGTGTATTTCCCGTACCCGCCGTATGCGATTGTCTTCCCGTCGCCGATTACGTCGTAGGAGAGTCCGATGCGCGGCTGGACGGCACCGTAGTACGTCGGACGGTTCGTGCCGTCCGTGAAGTAGTTCGACGGATAAACGGCCGCGAGTCCGGCCCTCACGTTCGCGGGCGTCACGTAGCTGTTGTTCAGCATGTCGGTCTCGAAGTCCCAGCGGAGGCCGACGTTCGCCGTCAGGCGTGAATTGAACCGCCAGTCGTCCTGGATGTAGATGCCGAACTCCCTGTTGTTCGTCGACAGGTCGGGATTGCCGGAGCCGATTTGCGCCCGGTACGGCATGTCGCCCGGCGTGGTGAGGAACGTGAAGTCCCGGTAAAAGAACTCCGGATTGCCGTTGAGCTCCTTGCTGACCTGATACTTCATGTAGTCGAAGGTGATCCCGCCCTTGATGACGTGATCGCCCATGCCCTTGAAGCTCGTCAGGGTCAGGTCGTCCCGAACGGCGAAGCGGTCCTGCGTGAAGTTCTGCGTCGTCGTGTTGTTTCCGATCTGCATCAGGCCTTCGAAGTTCTGGCCGATGATGCCGGTCGCCTCGGGGACGGGGTTCCAGTTGTATCGCTGGTAGCTCAGCATCGCCTCGTTCAGCATGCCTCCGAAGAGCGCCGTGTGCTTCGCCCGCACAGTCCCGATGTCCTGACGAATGTTGTCGGCCTGCTGGAAGCTCCTCTGGTCGCCGAAGTCGCGAATGTCGGTTTCGTGGCGCAGGTCCCCGGAGACGTCCAGGGTCGAGCCCTGGCCGAGAAGGAACGAGACCTTCCCGAACGCGAGCGTGGCGCGGAAGGGGCTCGTGAAGTTCCCGACGTACGGCAGGAACTGGTTGCGGACGGCCGTTGGCCAGTTCGTGTTTCCACCGAGGAATACCTCGTTCTCACGGTCCTGGTAGTTCCCCTCGTAGGAGCCGAAGAAGAAGATCTTGTCCTTCACGATCGGGCCGCCGAGCGACAGGCCAGGCTGCCAGCGCGTGTATTCCGGCTTTGATGCACCGCGCGCCTCGGAGAAGACGTCCTGGCTCACCAGGCTCTTATTCTGGTAATAGGCGAAGACATCGCCATGGAAGTCGTTCGTGCCCGACTTCGTGACTGCGGAGATGATGACGCTCGACGCCTTCTGGTATTCGGCCTTGTAGTTCTGCGTGATGACGCGGAATTCCTGGACCGCGTTCTGGGGGAAGGGATTCCCGCGGCTCGAGTCCCCACCGGCGACGCCGCCGAGGAGGACGTCGTTCTTGTACGACGCCCCGTCGATGAAGACGTTCGTGTTCGTCGAGCCCTGGGCGCCGTAGCTGACCTCCTGCCGCAGCTCGTCGTGCGACAGCCTTACGCCGGGGGCCAGGGCCGCGAAATTCAGGAAGTTCCGCGTGGTCTGCGGGAGATTCTGGATCTGATCCTGCGACACGTTCGTTGCGATCTCCGACGAGCGGAGCTCGATTTCGGGCGCTGCCTCGACGGAAACGGAAACCGCCGCGGACACTTTCCCGGGCTTCAGGTCGAAGTTGAACTCGATCACCTGGCCGACCTGAAGGCGAAGCGTCGTCTTCTGCTCCTCGAAGGCCGTCGTCCCACCGGCCTTTACCGTGTACGGCCCCGGGGGGACGATGAGGACAAAGATCCCGTCCGTGTCCGTGACCACGGAGCGCTGCAGGCCGCTCTCGGTGTTGACGGCCGTGACCATCACGCCCGGCAGCGGCCCCGTCGCATCCCGGGTGACGCCTTGAAGTCGAGCCGTCGTGTTCTGTCCGAGAGCGGGAAGACACGCTGCGAGCGCGCCGAGAACGAGCAGTCGTTGCCAGAACTTCCTCATGGATCCTTCCTCCTTGTGCGAGAGAGACGGGACAATGGTGGTGACTTTTGGGAACAGCTGCCGGACGAGCGCCGCGCGACGAGGCGTGTCGGCAGGGTTTCATGGCAGGGGACGTGGCGGCTCCCGTCCTCGAGGGCCGCGAAAAGCCGCTTCATCGCGCGCTCGCCGAGGTCCGCGATCGAGACGGCGACCGAGGACAGGGAAGGCGTCATGAAGCGCGCGAGCGGAATGTCGTCGAAGGCGCCGAGCGCGATGTCGCCGGGCACCCGCACGCCGAGCTCCTGGAACGCGCTCAGAAGGCCGATCGCCATCGCGTCGTTCGCGGCGAAGATCGCCGTGGGACGCGGACGCATCCCGAGCACGACGCGGGCCGCCCGGTAGCCGGATTCCTCCGTGAAGTCGCCGGGCACTTCGAGATCGCGCGTGATCTCTCCGCCTGCGGCGCGTACGGCCCGCCGGTAGCCGCCGCGGCGCTCCCGCGCGTCCCAGTTGTCGTCGGGCCCGGTCACGTGCACGATGCGGCGGTGGCCGAGAGAGGCGAGGTGCCCGACCATCGCAGCGGCACCACCCTCGTTGTCGATGTTGATCGAATCGAATGCCGCCCCGTCCACCGCACAGTTCAGCAGGATCACGGGCCAGCCTTCGGGAAGATTCGCGCTCAGCGTCGACCCGTCGACGCTCGGAGACATGACGACGAGTCCGTCCACCCGGCCGCGCATCGAGCGCAGCGCCGTCAACGTCTGGGCCCGGTCTCCGTGCAATCCCGACAGGAGGAGCTGGTACCCGGCCGCACGCGCCGCGCGATCGATTCCGCGGATGGCCTCGGAAAAGAACTCGCCGAAGAGGTCCGGAAGGAGGACGCCGATCACGCTCGTGCGCCGTGTGATGAGGCTGCGTGCGCCGATGTGCGGGACGTATCGCAGCCGGTCAACGGCAGCCCGGACCCTTCGGCTGGTGGCGTCGCGCACCGGTCCCTTGTTGTTGAGCACGCGGGACACCGTCGCTACCGAAACGCGAGCGGCGCTCGCGACTTCGCGAATGGTGGCGCTCACTGCGGCGGCCCGGCGGCCCCTGCGGGGTCGCTCGTACCGGGTTCTGGGTACCGGTGGGAAACGCGCATCGATGCGATGTAAACGTTTACATTGTGCGAAGTGCGCCCTCGCGATGTCAAGGACGATCGCGTAAAGCGCGGGGACCGGCATTAACGCGGGGGCATCCGGCCTAACATCGGGATATGGCCGGAGTCCGTCTCGAGAAGGTCGGCAAGACGTATGGGGATACCCGTGTCCTCTCGGGTCTTGATCTCGACGTCGCGGATGGCGAGTTCCTCGTCCTCGTGGGGCCGTCGGGCTGCGGGAAGTCGACCGCGCTCCGGCTCATCGCCGGCCTCGACGAGCCCAGCGAAGGAACGATCTCGATCGGCGGCCGTGTCGTGAACGGTGTTCCGCCGCGCGACCGCGACATCGCGATGGTCTTCCAGAGCTACGCGCTCTATCCGCACATGACCGTGCGCCAGAACCTCTCCTTCGGCCTCGAGATGCGCAAGGTGCCGCCTGCCGAGGCGGACGCGCGGCTGCGCGACGCGGCGGAGTTCCTCGGGCTCTCGGCGTATCTCGAGCGCACCCCTCGCCAGCTGTCGGGCGGGCAGAGGCAGAGGGTCGCGCTCGGCCGCGCGCTCGTACGGCGGCCCGCGCTTTTTCTCTTCGACGAGCCACTCTCGAACCTCGACGCGGCGCTCCGAGTCCAGATGCGGGCTGAACTCGCGAGGCTCCAGGAGCGTTACAACACCACGTCGATCTACGTGACGCACGACCAGGTCGAAGCGATGACGCTCGGCCACCGGATCGCGATCCTGAAGGACGGAGTCCTGCAGCAGGTCGGCCCTCCGCTCGAGGTCTACCGCAGTCCGGTGAACCTCTTCGTCGCGGGTTTTCTCGGCACGCCGCCCATCAACCTCCTGAAAGCGCGAGTCCACGGCGGAGGAACGGAGCTCGCGGGCGACGGGTTCGTCCTTCCGCTCCCGCCCGCCCTGCTCGGGACTCCCGCGGGGAGAGGCGGCCTCGCTCTTGTCGTCGGCGTCCGGCCCGAACACCTGCACGAGGAGCCCGGGCCCGGGCGCGCACCTCTCCACATCCGGGTCGGCATGGTCGAGCCGCTTGGACACGAGGTCATCGTCCACGGAGTCGTCGGCTCCGCCCCCGGCGCGGCCGTAACGGCCCGCGTGGCTCCGGCGCATCCGCCCGAGCCGGGAGCGTCTCTCGCGCTTCACGCGGACGTCGCCGCGCTCCAGCTCTTCGACGCGGACACCGGCCGCCGACTCGTCGCCTGACCGTTCCGGGCCGGGCGGCGCACGCTAGGGCTTCGAGGCGCCCGTCTCGATCGGCAACTCGCTCCTGCGGCTCCACTCGTCCCACGAGCCGTCGTAGAGGAGCGCCTTGCGCCCGAGCCGCCGGGCGGCGAAATACATGACGGTCGCCTGCTGGCCGAAGTGGCAGTAGCTCACGACGGTGTCGCCCGGCCCGATCCCCGCGGCCTCGAGGATCTTCGCCGTCTCCGCCGTGCTCTTCATCCGGTTGTCGTTGGTCACGAGGCTGTCGAACGGCACGCTCCGCGCGCCCGGGATGTGTCCCGCGCGCGGCATCGCGCCGGCGTCCGCTCCCTCGAAGAACTTCGTATTGCGCGAGTCGACGATCGAGACGCCCGGCGTCGCGAGGTTCGCCTTCACGAAGTCGAGGTCGACGACGAGCTCGGGTCGCGCCTTTGCCGTGATCCGGCCGGGCCTGCGCGGGAGAAAGGCCGCGGGGTCGAGGGAGGACGGAACGACCGCGCCCCCGAGCGCCTTCCACGCGGGCATTCCTCCATCGAGGATCGAAGCCCTCCCGCCGAGGCCCGCCGCATCGAGGCTGAAGTAGACGCGCGTCGTCGGCGAGACCCAGTCCTTCGCGAAATAGACGACGATCCGCGAGTCGTCGCCGATTCCATACCCCTCGAGCTTCGCGCGAAGCGCGTCGGGAGGAAGGAGCTGGAGGACGAGCGCTCCTTCCGCCCTCGGGATCGAGAGGTCCTGCGGGTTCACGGGAATCGCGCCGGGGATGTGCTCCTTCTCGAAATCCGCGTGGGGGCCGACGTGAAGGAGGACGAGGTTCTTCTCGCCACGGTGCTCGACGAGCCACGATGGCGTCACCAGCATGTCCGCGCCGGCGGCGGGCCGCGCGGCGGCGGCGCACCACGCGGCGAGAAGGAAGCGGGCGACGGCGATCTTCATGAGGCCTCCGGTCGGCGTCCATTCTGCGACGTTTCGCGCCGCCGCGGAGGCTCGGGTACGTTTCTTCCCGGCCTCGGGAAAACACCCGAGGGAACTCGGGCGATTTACCCCGAAAGAACCGGCATCCTCCCGATTGGCGAGCCTCGGCTCAGGGCTCACATTGTCACCGTGAGCAGCAAGGAGAACGCCATGAGAAACACCGCGAAGAACACGAACGAAACCCCGAACGGAAAGACGGTCCCCGGCGGCTTCTACCTCAACCGCAAGACCTGGGACCTCGTGACCGTGAACGGCAAGAAGGGCGCGCTTCCGACGAACGACGTGTACGTGAAGATCCCCGCGCTCGCGATGCTGGCGGCCGGCCCGGTGCTCGGCGCCACGCTCGTCGTCTTCCTTCCCTTCGTCGGCATCGCGCTCTTCGCGGCCGCCGCCCTGAGGAAGGTCATGGGACTCGAGAAGGCCGCCAAGGCCGTCGAAACCCGCTAAGCACCACGACAAAAAAACGAAAGAACAGGAGAACACCATGAAACGGTACGAAGGCGGCAGCAAGGTCACGGGCGGGTTCTACTTCAACCAGGAGAGCTGGGATCTCGTGACGGTGAGCGGGAAGCACGGCGTCCTGCCCGGCACGGCGAAGGACTTCCACCTGAAGATCCCCGTTCTTCTCATGCTGGCGGGCGCGCCCGTCATCGGCGCGACGCTCGTGATGTTCCTCCCGTTCGCCGGGATCGCGCTCTTCCTCCACGCGGGCTACCGGAAGCTCGTCCCCGCGCCGGTGAAGGCTCTCGAGCCCGCGCCCGCGCCCGCGAAGCACTGACGGACGCGCGCTCCGCTCCGGCCTCCGACAAACGCTAGAACGCGACGCGCAGCGTGAGGAGGCCCTCGTCGGGGTGGAGGACGCCCTTCTTCGAGGTAGCCTCGTTGCGCGAGTACTCGGCCGTGAGGTCGAGGCCGCGCACGATCCCGAGGCGGAACCCGAAGTCGTACTTGCGCCAGTCCCACCCGACGGACGGCGCGACGAACCCGGCCGGGACGTCGAACAGGTTGTCGATGTACGAGGCGCGCACGGCCGGCTCGATCCAGTTGATGACCGACTGGTCGCCCGAGGCGAAGAGGCCCGGCAGCGCGATGCGCCACGAGAGCTCGGCCTCGTAGCCTTCGCGCTTCAGCCCCGCGATGGACTGCTTCACACCCTGCGCGAAGAGGTGGACGGGCCCGAAGCGCGCGTCGAGGTTGATCCCGTACTCGTATTTCTCGTCCCCGCTGACGGGCAGCGGCACGAGAAAGCCCTGCAGGAGCCGGAGGTCGCCGGAGTAGAACGTGCCGTCGAGGGAGATGCGGTCCTTCATGTCGCGCCGGAAGTACCAGCCGAGAAGGTCCACGCCGCTGCGTTTCTCCTCGCCCCAGTTGAAGCGCAGGCCGAGTCCGCCGCCGAGCTGGAGCTCGCCGAACCCGGCGTCCGTCGCCATCGTGTCGTAGAGAATTGGGAAGCCCGAGCCGTAGACGACGGGCACCGTCGAGCCGACCGTGCGCTCGGGCGTGCCGTTGTCGCCCGCGAGCGCGTTCACGTCGCGGAAGAAGAGCGGCGTCCCGCCCGTGGCGCTCGCGCGCCAGTAGACGTGCGGCCCGAACGACCCGCCGGCCTCGGCGCCCGTCTCCTCGAAGCGGCTCACGGCCGTGCCCCAGAGGCCGTAGCTCTCGAGCTTGCGCGTGATCTCCTTCGAGAAGCGCGGCGCCTTGCCGAGCTCGAGGTAAACGGTCGTGCCCGGCATCTCCTTCAGGACGTCGGACTTCTTCCCGAAGCGGACGAACGCCTCGCGCACGAAGACGCGCTGCGCGCTGGACGTCGGGTTGCGGTTATAGAGGTCGAGGAAGTGCACGACGACCTTCGCGAGGATGTCGGACGTGAGGTCGCCCTCGGCCGTGAAGGCGACGTTCGAGACCTCCGCCGACGTCTCCCCCGACGGCGTCTGCATGACGACGGGGAACGGCGCGCCCGTGTTCGCGACCGGAAACGCGAGGGTGTGCGAGTCGCGGAGGTTCAGCTTCGCCTCGACCTTCAGGCGGAAGCGTCCCGAATCCGTCGAGAGAGCGTCGGACGCGAGGACGGAATCCTGCGCCGGGGCGGAGAGCGCGAGACAGCCCGCGCAAAGAGCCAACGCGTCGAAGAAGCGCCGCACGAGCCTTTCCCGCCGCATGAATCCTCCCGAAGTTGAGGACGATTCTACTTCGGGGCTCTACTTCGTGGCTTCCAGCTGCTTCTTCAGAGCCGCCATCCGGCGCTCCGACACCTGCTCCTTCGGCAGCGATTCCGCCCAGGCGAGCGCCTCCTCGCGGACCTTGCGCGCGAGAGCGGGATCGCCCTTCTTGTCGTAGATGTCCGCCCGCACGTCCAGGATGACGAGCTTGCGCGGGCCGTAGGCGTGCGCGAGCGCGCGATCCGACGCCGCGAGGGCCTCGTCGTACTTCTTCATGGCGCGGTACGCGAGCGCGAGCCGCGCGGGCGGGTTGTAGTCGTCCGGGAAGTCCTTCTCGGACTGCTCGAGCATCGGGATCCCGCGCTCGGGCTGGCCCAGCTCGAGATACGCCGTGATCCGGTGCGGGTCGAACGCGGCGCGCTCCTCGGGCGTCTTGCCCTTCACGGCCTCCGCCTCGAGGTACGAGGCCTCTTCCTCCAGGACTTTCTTCTTCCCCGCGGCGTCGCCGGCCGAATCCCTCTCCTCGGCGAGCGTCAGGTAGAGCGCCGAGACGTCGTCCACGGCAAGGCTCGTGCGCGGGCCCTCGAGGACGCCGTTCACGTCGCGCGCGAATTCCTGGACGAGCGCGGGCCGCGCGGCGGCGGCCTTGTCCATCGAGAGTGCGCAGTCGAGCCCCGAGCCCGTGACGTTCGCGGCGGACGGGGATTTCGCGAGATTGGGAAACGCGGCCTTCGCGACGGCCGCGCACGCTTCGTACTGGCGGCTCACGGAGAGCGCGAAGAGCAGCGAGTCGACCGTGCGCGGGTACGACGGCGAGGACGGCGCCATGCCCTTCAGCGCGGCGGCGTACGCCTCGGCCGCTTCCTTCGTCTGGCCGGCCGAATAGAGGGCATCCGCTTTCGCGAGGAGCTCGTCCGGCTTGCCGCCCTTACGGCCGTGGCCGGCGGCGCGGGCGCCGTCGTCGAGGATCTTCTGGAGCTGCGGCACCGTGGCGCCACCCACGTACTTCAGGACGACCTTCTCCGCGACGGGATCGACGACGAAGAACGTCGGGGACGCCTGGATCGGGTACTTCGCGAGGACGGGCGCGTTCTCGCGCTTCTCGGTGTTGATGGAGAGCCAGACGAACCGTCCGGCCTGCCGCCCGAGCGCCCTGTCCGTGAAGACGAAGGCCCTCATGGAGCGGCACGTGTGTCACCAGGGTGCCCAGGTCTCCAGGAAGATCGGCTTGCCTTCCGCGCGCGCCAGGGCGAGCGCCTTCGGATAGTCGTCGGCGATGAACGGGAGGACCTCTTTCGCGGAGGATTTTGGTGTCGAGCCGAAGGCCGGGCCCGACGCCGCCAGAAGCGCCACGAGGATCGCGGTGGAGGGAGTTCTCATGCCGTAACTATACGGCCGCGCGGCGCCCGGGTTTCTCTCACTTGCGAATCGCCGTGAGCGCCCTCTTCGTCTCGGCGAGAAGCGCCTCGGCCCCAACCGGCGCACCCGTGGCCTCCTTCATCCAGAGGTCGGGCGCGATGTTGCCGAGCTTCGCCATGCGCTCGAACTCCGGACCGACCGTCCCGGCCTTCTCCATCTGCCGCTCGATCTGGAACGCGATCATGTGGCCCATCGGATAGTCCGGGAGATACAGGAACGCGTCGATCATGTGCGAGTAGACGGCGAGAAGGGTCACGTACTTTTCGCCGAAGTAGCGCGCGTAGTAACGGTTCCACACGTCCGTCGCGATCTTCAGCGTCGCGGCCTTCAGCTCGGCGGGCGTGGCCTCGGGGTGGTCGTACATGTAGTGCCAGACGTCCATGTCGACGAGCGCGACGCCCGCGATTTCGTACGTGCCCCAGAACGCGTCGAGCGCCGCCAGCGCGCGCGCTTCGACGGACGGCTTCGCGAGGCCCAGCAGCTCGAGGTCACGGCCCTGGAAGACGAACGCGAGCGCCTCCGTGAACGCCGTGTTCGGGACGCCCTGAAGCAGCGGCTCGTCGATGTCGTAGAGCGAGATCGTCTGCTCGACGTTGTGGCCCATCTCGTGGACGGCGATGTTGTAGCCCTTGTAGTTCATCCCGTCCTTCTCGACGCGCGTCCTCAGGTACGACTTGTAACCCTTGAGGCTCGCGCCCGCGGCGTGGCCGGAGCCGCGCGCGGGATGGACGTCGATGCGGGAGGCGATGATGTCGGCGCGGTCCTTCGGGAAGCCGAGCTTCACGAGGAGATTCGGGATGTCTTTCGCGTAGGCCTCGGGCGTCGGGTATTTCGCGCGGACGAGGGCGTCGAGCTCGGCGGCCGAGCGCGGCGACTGCGGACGGAAGCCGGGATACCAGATGTCGATGGGCGTGAGCTTGCGGCCGAGGCGTTTCTCGATGAGCCGCGCGACCTTCGGGACGAGCGGGGATGAGAGGACTTCCTCGAGCATCTTCTTGACGCGCGCCTCGGGAATCTGGCGGTCGTCGTCGAACTTACGCGCAATGAACGTGGGCGTCACGGGCGAGTACGGATCGGCCTGGCGGACCGCGCGGAAGCAGGCGAGGAGCGTGGCGTAGCGGGTGTCGGGCTCGGGGAAGGAGGACGTCGAGGGCACGTCCTTCGCGGCGCCTTCCGAGTCCTTGACGGCCGCGGGCCGCACCTCGTTCGTGAACGGGTTCCAGTCCACGCCGGGGTTGTCGAGGACGGCCCGCGGGATCGTCTGGTCGACGATGCGCTCCATGACCTTCCGGATCGCGCGCTGCTTGGCGACGCCGACCGCGCCCTCCGCGTAGTCGGACTTGATCTCGTCGCGGAGGTTCCAGTGGGAAAGGAGACGCATCTTCGCCGGGAAGAGGCGGGCGCCCTTCTCGTCGACGAGGTGGTGCATCCAGATGTTGTAGGACGCGATGTATTGCGCCGAATCGGCCTGCGCCTTCGCGATCGCGAGGTTCACGCTCGCGGGGACGCGCGTCGCGAAGCGGTCGGCGAGGCGCGCCTCCGCCCACTGCCGGCGCGTCCAGCCCGCGCCGAGGTGCAGTTTTTCGTCGAGCGTGTAGACGGGAAAGTTCAGGAGCGTCGTGAACGCGATTTTGTCGTCGAAGAGGTCGTCCGTGACGTGCGCGCCCGGCTCGTAGGCCGCGAGGACCTCGTCGAACGGCTGAATCGGCCCGCTGTCGAGATCCACGTACATGCGCAGCTCCCGCCCGGCCTCGCGCATGTGCCCGTCGATCGTCACGAGCGCGCCCGACAGCCGCGCGAACAGCTCCTGCCGCAACGCCGCGTCGGAGACCGTGTTCGCCTTCGCGAACGCCTCGAATGCGGCGGCGTCGCCGTCTGCGGCTCGCCAGAGCGCCTGGGCTTGCGTTCTCCCACGGGCCTTGGGGGTCTGGGCGACGGAGGCGAACATCAGGAGCAAGAGGAGGACAGGAGACTTCATGCGGAGATCTTAGAAGGGCGGCGCTTCCTTCGCCCGCCTTTTCCCTACGGCAGCGGCACCGGTGTGATGCCCCCCTCGGAGATGTTGAACGTCGTGCCCCCGCCGTTGTCCAGCGTCAGGATGTAGCTGCCCGGCGCGAGATTCGCCAGCCGGCGCGTGCCCGCCTGGCCGGACGCGTCCGCCGATACGGAGATGCGGCCGTCCGTCGCGAAGAGCGTGTACGGATACGGGACGCCTGATGCCGTCTTCAGCGTGGCGCGCATGATGCCCTTCACGAACGACTTCGGCCCGACGGCGATGTCGGCCGCTCCGCCCGGCGTGAGCGTGATCGGCACGGGCTGCTGCGAGGGCGCCGTCACGCTCGGGAGCGTGGCCGTCGCGTAGCCGCTCGCGTTCACGAACGCCGAATAAGACCCCGGCTTGAGCGACGGGATCTCGCCCGAGCCGCTCGTGTCGAGCGCGATCGAGCCCATGAAGACCGCGGACCGTGTCCCGTCGAGGACGCGGGCCGTGACGCTTCTCATGGGGACGTTGTAGAGGCCGTCCCTCACGACGATGGCGATACCCTGCCCGCGCGCGAGCTCGATCGAGACGTCCTCGCTCGTGCCGTCGTCCGCCGCCGTGAGCGTGCGCTTGTCGAACTGGTAATCGGTCTTCTGGGAGTTCAGCGTGTAGGACTGCGGGACGATGTCGGTGAACTGGAAGTGGCCGTTGCTGTCGGTCGTCGCCATGCGCTGCATCGGGGTCGCGCCCGTCGTTCCCCCTGCCGACGAGAGGGAGACCGAGGCGTCCGGGAGCGGCTGCTTCGTGTCGACGTCCGTCACGGTGCCCGCGACCTTCGCGGTCGGGAACGTGAGGTCGAGGCTCTGGTCGCCCGTCAGGGATATCGTCTGCCGCACCTGCGAGCTGCCGCCGGCGAGCGGATCGCCCATCGCCGTGACCGTGTACGAGCCCTCTTGCAGGCCCTGGAGCTGGTAGCCGCCGCCGTCGTCCGTGCGCGCCGTTGACTGCCGGCCGCCGCCGCCCTGGAGATTCGCGACGACCATCGCGTTCGCGACGGGCTGGTTCGAGCGCACGACGTGTCCGCTGAGCGTGAAGCCCTGCTCGAAGACGATCTCCGTCTGGAGGACGGGGTTGTCGTCGCTCGCCGTGACCTGCTTGCTGGCGCTGAGCGAGGTGCCGAGGCCGTCGCCCGCCTGCGCCCGCAGCGTGACCGGCCCCGCGGGCACGCCCGTGACCGAGAACGTGCCGTCCGCGCCGACCTTCGTGTTCGCGAAGAACGACTGGACGCCGGTCGCCATGACCGTCGCCCCGCTGCGCATGGCGTCGGGCAGGCCGGAGACGGTGCCCTGGATCGTCGTGCCCGCGGAAAGCGACAGCATGAGGTCGTTCTTCGACTCCCCCGCCTGGAGGACGAAGTCGGAGAGGTTGCTCGACTTGCCGTTCATCCCGGCCGACACCGAGTAGCGCCCCGCGCCGAGGTGGTCGAAGTGGAACCGCCCCGAGGCGTCGGCGGTCGTCATCTGCCCGCCACCCAGGATGCGGCCGAAGCCCGTCTCGCCGGCGGCCGAGATCGAGACCTCGGCGTTCGGGAGCGGCTGGTTCCCCGACACGACGACGCCGCTCGCGGAGCCGCCGGAGGAGAGCTTGATCTCGACCGAGCCGCCCCCGTCCTTGACGTCCGCGACCTCGCTGCCGTCCGTGTAGTCGGGGTTCTTCGCGGTGACCTTCCAGCGCCCGACGCCGATGCCGTCGATCTCGAAGTTGCCTTCCGCGTCCGACGTGATGTCGTCGGCGCCGTCCAGCGCGGCCAGCAGCCCGCCCCGGCCTCCGAACCCGCCGCCCCCGCCGCCGCTTCCGGCGCTCTCGTGCGTGATCGCCGCGTTCGCGACGGGCCGTCCGCTGCGGGCGTCCGTGACGCGCCCTTTGAGGACGACGCCCGGCGTCGCCTTCACCTCGACCTGGTCCTTCGAGCCGTTCTCTTCGACGACGAGGTTCGCGACGCGCGCCGGCTGGTAGCCCTTCGCCTCGACGACGACGGTCCACGTGCCCGCGGGGACGTCCTCGAGCGCGAACGCGCCGTCTTCGGCCGTGATCTCGCGCTTCTGGCCGATGCCCGTCTGGACGCCCGCGCCGCGCGCGACGAGCCGGATGATGGCGCCGCCGCCCCCGCCGCGGTCGGGCTCGTACGAGACGGAGTAGCTCTTGATCGGCTGGCCGCTCTTCGAGTCCAGCGCGGTGCCCGCGATGCGGCCCGTGCCGGCCACGACGAGGTCCACGTTCGTCGTCGGCGCCACGACGCCGCGCTTCTGCGGGCCGAGGCCGACGCCGCCGAAGACGGAGAGGTCGTAGACCTGGCCGGGCTTGAGGCCCTCGATGACGAAGAGCCCGTCGGCGCCCGTCGGAAGGTCCGTGCCGGTGCCCGCGAACGGGCCTCCGCCGCCGGCCCGGCCGCGGCCGCCGGTGCCGACGCGCACCATGTAGCCCTCGGCTCCGTCGCCGTTCTTCCGCCTCACCATGCCGGCGATCGCGGCCCCGGGGCCGAGCGTCACGAGGACGGGCTCGGCGCCCTTCTCGGTCACCTTCACGGGGTCGATGCGCTCGTTCGCGAAACCGGCCTTCTTCACCTGGAGCGCGTACTCGCCCACGGAAATGCCCGCGATGTGGAAAGTGCCGTCGGCGCCGGTTTTCGCCTTCGGTCGCAGGCTCGGGCCGCCGAGCCGCGTGAAGTTCGCGACGGCGCCGCCGGCGCCCGCGCGGAAGTTCACGGACGGATCGACCTGCACCTCGACGCCGGGGATCGGCTGGTCGTTCGCGTCCTTCACGACGCCGGAGATCGTCGCGCCACGACGCATCACGACCGCGACGTCGCTCTTCGTGCCGCCCGCGGGCAGCACGAGGCCGGCGACGGTCGCGCGCTCGAAGTCGGCGTGGCTCACGAAGAGGCGCTGGTTGTCACCGGGCGCGAGGCGCGTCGCCTTGAACGTGCCGTCCGCGCGCGACCGGAACGCGGTGACCTCGCCGCCCATGCGGAGCATCCGCCGGATGCCGGCGAGCGCGTTCTCGCCGCCGCGGATGAGCGTGCCGCGCGCCGCGGGAACGGGCGCTCCGTTCTCGTCGACGACCCTTCCGGCCAGCGTGGCCCCGAGCGTGACGGCAACGTCGAGGCGCTTCGCTTCTCCGGGCGCGAGCCCGAGATCCGGCCTCACCCACGGCACATAGCGCGCCTCGTCGACGCTGAGGCGGTACGTCTGCGGCGGAATGCCCTTCACGTGGTAGGCGCCGTCGGGTCCGGTGCGCACGAGGCGCGCGAAGCCGTTCGCCTTCACGAAGACCTTCGCGCGCGGAACGGCGCTGCCGGTCTTTTCGTCCACGACCTTGCCGTCGAGCGACGCGGGTTGCGCGAGCGCGATCGCGATCGTCCGGCCCGCGGAAAGCGGCAGCTTCACGTCCGGCCGGCTGCCCCAGCCGGCGTCGCCCGCGTCCACGACGAGAATCCCGCGCCCGTCGGGCGCGTTCGGGATCGTGAAACGCCCTTCGGCGTCCGTCTCGACCCATCGCGTCGTCGCGCGCGAGCTCTCGAGCCGCACGAGGGCGCCCGCGACCGGTTTCTTGTTCGCCGCGAGGACGGTGCCCGAGACGGGATCGCCCGCCCGCACGGTGATCGGCCGCGGCAGCGCCCCCGCGCGGAGGCCCGTCTCCCGGACGGGCGCGAGGCCGGTCTTCTCGACGGTGACGCGGTTTCCGGTCGCGCTCGCCTCCTCGAACTGGAACTTGCCGTCTTCGCCCGTGACCGCCTTGCGCGCCACGACGCTGTACGCGAGGTCGTCGCCACCCGCGACGCCCGGCTCGAGAGAGACCGTCGCGCCCGCGACGGGCTTGCCGGAAGAGTCCACCGCGACACCGGACAGCCTCTCGCCGTGCGGCAGCGTGTGCTCGCCGAGATCCTCGGTCTCCCCCGCGTCGTAGACGCCCTCGAAGAGCACGGGCACGACCCCGGCGCCCTCGGCCCGCACGCGGAAGAGCTTTTCCTTGCCCGGCTCCGCGGGCGGCACGGCGAGGACGAAGGAACCGTCCGCTCCGGTCGTCGCCGACGCGATCGGCTTCGGCGGCTCGGCACCTTTCATCTCGCGGCGGGCCTCTTCGCCCGGCGCTTCCCAGGGAACCGCGGAGATCATGACGCCCGCGGCGGACTTGTCGGCCCGGTCGGAGAGGATGCGACCGCGGATCTCGCCCGCGCGCGCGGGAGCGGACAGGACGAGGAACGCGACGAGCGGGACGATCCGACTCACGAGAGCCGACGGGAACCTGTTCACGGGTAACCCTCCACGCCGTATTGACCTACATGGGCCGTCTCGATGCCGGCGAGCAACTCCGGGGCCAGGCAACGAGCGCTCGCCAGACGGAAGAACGGACCATTTGATACAAGACGTTTGAAACTCGATCAAGTTACACCTCTCCGGCCTGCTTCGGGGCCGAGTCGGGCGCAAACTCAAGGAAGGTGTGGAAGACTTGGCCCGGATGCTGAAGGGGGGACTCGTGTCTTCGGACACTCAGGGCTACGGATATCGGAGGCCGCCCCCGTGAGCGCCGAAGAGCCGCTCGGGACGCGTTCGGCCTACCGGCTGTGGGCGGCGACGTACGACGTCGAGAACCCGCTCACGACGATGGACTCGCTCGCCGTCAATTTCTTTTCGCACGACATCGCCGGAAAAGATCTACTGGACGCGGCCTGCGGAACGGCGCGCCGCCTCGTCTTCCCGAAAGGAGACGGGCCGCGGACCGCGTTCGGCGTCGACCTCGTCTTCGAGATGCTCGCCGCCGGCCGCCGCGAGCCCTCACGGCCGCGCACGACGGCCGGAGGAGACCTGCGCGCCCTGCCGTTCGGAGACGAAACGTTCGACGTCGTCTGGTGCCGGCTCGCCGCGGGACACCTTCTCGAGATCGCTCCCCTCTACCGGGAGCTCGCCCGCGTGCTGCGCACCGGGGGCTACGTCGTCCTCACGGACTTCCATCCCGAGGCGATCCGGCGAGGACACGCGCGCGCGTTTCGCGACGCCTCGGGGGCCGCCCACGTCGTGGAACACGTCGTCCACGAGGCCGGCGCGCACGAAGAGGCGGCGCGCGAGGAGGGCCTCACGTTCGACGCCTCGGGCTCCCTCGCCGTCGGCTCGGAAGTCCGGCCTTTCTACGAGCGGGCCAAGAAGCTCGACCGGTTCGACGAAGACCTCGGCCTCCCCCTCCTCCTCGCGCTGCGCTTCTCGAAATGAGGCCGCGCCGCTCGTCGACGCCGCCCTCCCCTCGTTTCGCGCCGTGAGGAACCTCCGCCGTATCATCGACTGAGTGCGAATGCCATGAAGGACGCTCCCGTGCTCGTCCTCGGCGAGGGCGAGGTCCACCGCCGCGAGACGTTTCCGCGGAGCACGGTGAACCGCGGGGCGGTCCTTCTCGACTGCATCTGGGACGGAGGGACGTTCGAGGCGGGCGCGATGGTGGGCGGGCTCTTCCGCTCCGGAACGTTCCGGGGCGGCCTGTTCTGGGGCGGCGTCTGGATGGGCGGGACGTGGCAGGGCGGAGACTGGGAGAACGGATTCGGACCGGACGGCCGGTACCACCCCCGCACCGTGCATCCGTGAAAATCGTCCTCGCTTCCGCCCATCGGTTCGCGGATCAGGCGCGCCTCTGGTATCGCTTCGTCTCGCGCGACCTCGTGCCTGCGCTGCGCGGCGCGAGTGCGGGCGTCGAAGTGCTTCTCTTCCGCGACGCGTCCTCGGGGGGATTCGAAAAGGGGCACTTCCCTGGGGCCACGTTTCTTCCGAGATCCTTCGAGGCCCTCGACGCCGTCGAGTTCCACGAGAGGGCTCTCGAGCGGTCAGCGGACGTCCTCTTCATTCTCGACGCGGACGTGTTCGTCCTCGACGGGCCGGCGGTCGCCTCGCTTCTCGGCCACTTCGAGGATCCGACGGTCGCCGGTGTCTCGCTCCTGCGCCGCGGAGCGTCTCCCGGAGTTCTCGCCCTCATGGCGCGAACCGCGGTGTACCGCACGCTCGCCGCGCCCGTCCTCGCGCCCTCGTTCGAGGGAGTCGACCGGTGGCCCCATGCGACGAGACGGCTGTCCGGGGACCGAGCGGCGCTCGCGCTCAAGGCGCGCGGCAAGAAGATCGTCGAGGTGCCTTCCCAGGCGGCGCTCTGCCTCGCGGACTTCGGCGGCGCGTCGGCGATCCGGACGGCGCGCGAGCTGTACGGCCCTCTTCTCGGTCCCCGTTTCGAAGCCCTGCTCGTGGAGGACCCGGTCTTCGCGCGAGGCGCGTACGAAAACATTCTCCTCGGCGCGCTCTTCCGTGCCGTCTTCGAGGCACCCTACGCAGCCGCAGCCGGTCCTTCGCCCTTCGCGGCTCCGGGCGGCGACGCTCACCTCACGGGCAGCGCGACCACCGAGGAGCTCCGCGCCGCCCTCGCGGCGGTGCGCGACCGGAAGGCGATCGGCCTCCTCGTCGCGGCCTTCGAGAAAGCGGACCGCGCGCTCGCCCGGCTCGCGGAGCGCGAGCGGCTCACGCACCGGGCCCTGAACGTCCCTCCCGTTCTCCCGCGCGCACGCATGCTCGGGGCGCGCGCCCGCGCCATGGCGGGGCGCCTGCTCAAGAAGCGCAAGCCGCCTTGAATTTCCACCTTCGGCGTAACCGCGATCGGTAAAAAACGCTCGACGATTGAACCGAATGCCGGAAGATTACTTCCAGCGCCCGTCGACCCAGTACCACCCGTCGCGACGATGTTTCCACTGTCCCGCGACCCAGACCGCCCGTGCCCGGGGTGCCCGTTCCCAGCGTCCGGGGACCCAGACGTAGTCGCCGCCGCGCCATGCGTGATATCCGGAGATCCAGACGAGATCGGGCCCCGGGGCGGTGCCCCGGACCTCGATGATCGCGCGTGGGGGCGCCGTCCGCACGAAGACCGCTCCCCGAGGGGGACCGGTGACGCAGCCCGTGAGAACAGCGCCCGAGAATAAGGCCGCGGCCGAGAGCCTGAGGCCGGCGTGAGAAATGCGTTTCATCTTCGACTCCTTTGTAGATCCCGAGGGATCCTCGATTGATCCGGTGAAGATCCTCGACCGGCACGAAGTTCGCACGGAACGTGCCATGTACACTTGGGACGAAGCGCCACGGGCGCGAAAGGCACGCCCATGAGACGACGATTCCCGATCCGCAGCTGGTTCCCCCTTGCCCTCCTGTTGGCGCTCCTCACCGTTCTCTTCGCGGGCGCCCGCCTCGACGCGGGTCTCATTTTCTTCCCCGTCGAGACGTTGCCGGGCGCCACCGCGACGGCACTTGCCGGCGGAGGCACGTCACTCTGGGCGGCGACGCCGCGCGGCGTCTGGAAACTCGACGCGGGCGCGTGGTCGCTCGACGGCCTCTCCGGGCGCAGCGTGACCTCGATCGTCGTCGCCGACGCGGTGTTCGCCGCGGACGGCGAGAAGGTCTGGAAGCGCGGCGCGGACGGAACGTGGACTCCCGAAACGCTGCCGGGCGGCGTGACGTCACCGTCCGTTCTCGCGACGGATGGAACGACCGTCTGGGCGGCCGGCGTCGGCGTCGCCAAGCGCGTCTCCGGAGCGTGGACGGCGCTCTCATCTCCGGGCGGCGCCGCGACCACGGCCTGCGTCTACTCCGGCGACCTCGTCGTGGGTCTGCACGGCGGCGCCGTGCGCTACACGGGTACGACGACCTCGAACATCTCGAACGGCATCCCGTTCACCGCGACCGTCCAGGGCCTCGGCGTCGCGAACGGAACCCTCTATGCGGGCACGGAACAGACTCTCTACGCCTTCTTCGGCGGCGCGTGGACCGAGGTCGCTGGCTTCGGCGTCCACGACGTCCGGGCGATCGCCGACGTCTCGGGCGTGACGTTCGCGGCAACCGCGGACGCCGGGGTTCTGTCGAGCTCGACCTCGTGGTCGCCCGTGAACGCGGGGCTTCTCTTCGCGTCGGCGCGCAGTTTCGCGACGCTCGCGGGCTCCCTTTACGTCGGCACGAACGGCGCGCCCATCTATCGGCTCTCCATCACCGGCAGCGCGTGGAGCGCGGAGGGTGTCGGACCCTGGGCCGCCACGATCTCCGACGTGACGACGTCCGGAGGTCTGACCTTCGCGTCGGCGCGGGGCGCGGGAATCGCCCCCCTCGCCTCCGCTGGCGACAACATGGTCCCGGAAGGCTGCGGGGACGTGACCGCGCTCGCCCCCGGACCAACGGCCGTCGCCACCTCGGACGCGACGCTCGTCGGAGCGACGAACTGTCACGCCTACTCCTGGGACCTCGGCCCGGGCCCGACGGGTTCGATCACCGTCGTCGAGGCGGGGCTGCCGATCGGCTACACGCTCACGACGCTCGGCGCCGTCGCGCCCGACGGGAGCGTCGCCGGCGGAACGACGAACGCCGGGATGTGGCGTCTCGTGGGATTCAGCTGGTCCGCCGACAACGGGGGGCTTCCTCCGAGCGGGAGCGTGCAGACGACTCGCCAGGTCGGGGGAAAGCTCTACGCCTCCGTGGGAGCGAGCCTCTTCGTCCGCCAGCAGAGCGCGTGGCAGGCCGTGGCGGGAGCCCCGCCATTCACGCAGGCGCTCGGTGGAGACACGAACGTACTCTTCGCCGCGCCGGTCTCGGGCGGCGTCTCTTCGTCCACGACGTCCGGATCGTGGCATCCCAACGAGTTCGGCGCGAGCACCGCGTTCGTCTCGTCCCTCGACGCCGGCCGCGGAATGGCCGTTGCTGGAGCGGGCGGTGCGGGCGTCCTGAGGCGGGTCGCGGGCGGATGGCAGCCCGAGATCGCGGGCCTCCCGGCGGGTGCGGACGTGCGCGTCGTGAGAAAGACCGTGGACGGGTCGTCTCTCTACGCGGGCACGGCAGGGAACGGCCTCTGGGTCGCGCCCACGTATTCCTCCGCAAAATACATTCCTGTCGTGCTCGACCTCGCGGGAGCCGCCGGGTCGCACTTCCGGTCCGACCTCACGCTCGGGAACAGGTCGAACGCGCCCCTCACGGTGAACGTCGGCTTCGTCCACGCGCCCGACTTCCCTCTGTCGACGGCGGACGGCTCCGTCTCCGTCACGCTCGCGCCGCTCTCGGAGCTTCGCGCGCCGGATGCGCTCCAGTTTTTCCGGGACCGTGGGCTTCCGATCACGATCGCGCCCTCCGGGACCGCGGGCTCGGTATGGGTCGCGGTCGACTCGCGCGCCCTACCGGCCGCCGACACGGACTCCGTGTACGCCTTCTCGCGCACCTACACCGCGGGACCCGCCGGCAGCTTCGGCACGTTCCTCGACGCGCCGTCCGACCTCGACGCCGCCGAGTCCGAGGGCGCCGTCTACGGGCTTCGGAGCGTCTCCGGAGCCTCGCGCTCGAATCTCGCCGTCGGCCACATCCCCGGTCGCGGCGCACAGGGAATCACCCTTGCGATCCAGGTCTACGACCAGAGCGGCGCGCCCGCGGGTTCGCCCATCGACACGGTCCTCCGTCCAGGCGAATGGAGGCAGTTCAACGCCATTCTCGCGAGTGCGGGACTACCCGACGGGGCGTACGGCTACGCGAGGATCACCCGTACCGCGGGGATCGGGGCCTGGACGGCATACGGCGTCGTGAACGACGCCGTCACGTCGGACGGCTCGATCCTTCCGCTCTACCGTCCGGGAGGGCTCGCGGCGTCGCGAAGTCTCGTCGTCCCCGTCGTCCTCGACGTGTTCGGGGCCGCGGGATCCCACTACACCACCGAGCTCACGCTCGCGAACGACGGCAACTTCGCGACGCCCGTGGATCTCGTCTATCGCCCCGCCCCGGGCTTCGGCTCCTCGACCGGCGTCCCCGCCGTCACGGTTTCGCTCGTGGCGCACCAGCAGGTGACGATTCCCGACATCCTCGCGTATCTGAGGTCGAAGGGCGTCAACATCCCGGACGGCTCCCAGGGCGCCCAGGCCGGCTCTTTGTCCGTGAGCTTCCGGAATCTCGGCACGGTCGATTCGCCGCGGACGGTCGCGATCGCGCGCACGACGACGCCCAACACGGACACGGCCGCGGGAGGAGCGTTCGGCGTCGCGTACCCGGCCGCCGCCAAGGGCGGCGGGGCGCGTGCTTCTGCGCTCGTGCCTGGCCTGACCCGTGACGCCTCGGTGAGGTCGAATCTCGCCGTCGTCCACCTCGGAGGCGGCTCGGAAGTCGCGCTCTCCCTTTCCGTGCGTCTCTACGACGCGGCGACCGCCCAAGCCGTGGGCAACCCGATCACCGTCACGCTCCAGCCCGGCGACTGGACACAGTGGTCCGGCGTCTTCGACATCGCCGGCGTCCCCGCGGCGACGACGACGGCCTATGCGGTCGTGACGCGCATCGGCGGAGACGACACGTGGCTCGCCTACGGCGTCGTGAACGACGCGAAGACCTCCGACGGAAGCTTCCTCAGGATGATCCCGGACACGGAATACTGACCGGCGGGATCGATCGAGGCGCGCCCTCCCGCTACAGGGAAGTTCGCGCGCCCTTCCCGGGCAGGACGAAACGCTGGAGAAGCACCGCGACAGCCGCGAGGCAGAGCGCGAGGCCGACGAACGACGCCACGCGGTAGAGCCCACCAAGCTGCGCGAGGTCGTGCAGGAAACACTTCAGGATCGTAACCGCGAGGAGCACGACCGCCGCGATGCGGCCGCGCCGGTTACCGAGGGCGATCGAGACGACGAGGAGCGCGATCGCGAACGCGGACCACGACAGCGTGTAGGCGAGGCCTTCGGCGAGTGACGACGAGAGGATGTTGAACGCGGGCACCGCGCCGTCCGCGAAATAATCCGCGATCTCGAGGTTCAGAAGGACGAAGAGGAGCGCGACGGCGCCGGCGGGAAGGATGCCCGCGAGCGGTCGCGCCCTCTCGTCGCCAGTCGAGCGGAGGAGCCGGGCCCCGGCGAGGAACGCGACCGCAGCGACTCCGTAGACCGCGAGATACCAGTTGAAGAACGGCACCGCCGACTTCGCGTGGTACGTCAACACCGCCGGATTCACGGCGAGCCGGAGGAAGGCGGCGGCGAAGAGACCCCCCGACCACCACACGAGCCCCCGATGCGGAACGCGCCCGAAGAGCCACGCGAGGGAAGCGCCGAGAAGCGCCCAGCCGAGCGTGAGCCATTCCCTTTCGAACTGCAGCGGGATCGCAATGGTCACGAACGCGAGAACGGCGCCCGCGACGAGTGCGATCCTTCCCCGATCCTCGCCCTCGGGAACCCCGAGAGTCAGGAGCCGCGCGAGGAGGGCCGTGAGGCCGAGCGCGAGCGCGAGCGGCAGGAGGCCGATGTACGGCCGGAAGCCCGCGGCCACGAGGGCGACGCGCAGGAGCGGAAAAAATACCGCGCTCGCGAGGACGGCCGCGAGATAAGGCCCCTTCTCACGCTCCGCGCGCCTCCCGAGAACGAACGGATAGGCGATGAAGATCAGCCAGAACACGCCTCCGAGGAGCAGCTCCTCCTTCCAGAGCGCGGGGCCGTGCCGGTGCGCGAACTCCCACATGTAGGCGCCCGCCGCGGCCGGCAGGACCGCGAGGACTGCGAGGCCCGGCACCCCGGCTCCCGCGGCGACGGCGAGGAGCGCGACGAGAAACACGACGTGGGCCGCCAGAAGAGCGCGAAGCGGCGGAGCGCCGCCCGCGAAGGACACGGAGATCGCGACCGCCTCGGCCGCGAAGAGCGCGACCACCGCACCAAGCGCGAAGACGCGGTCTTCCTTGAAAACCCAGACCGCGACGCCGAAGAGCGCGAGGGCCGCGGCCGCCGCGAGAGCGCACACCGGCCCGGGCGCGTTCGTGGCGACGAACGAAAGCACGAGAATCCCAAGTCCTGAGAGCGCGAGGGACGCAACCTGCAGACTTGACGGCCCGCCCGCGGCCGCGACCCACGCCGCGACCGCGACGAGTGAGAAGAGCGCGACGGCCGCGACGGCCTGAGGGGGAGCCGAGAGGCCGCGCTGGCTCGCGACGAAGAGGAGGAGAAGCGGCCCCATGAGCCCGAGGTGGGCCGCGTCGGCGGGAATCGCGCCCCGCGGCCGCACGCGCGCCGCAAGTGCGGGAGCGGCGTAGTAGAGCGCTCCGAAAACGGCCGCCGCCGCGAGGGCCGGGGAAAGCAGGTCAGGCGTCGCCGATCGCACGAACCACGCTCCCAGCACGACGAGCGTCGCGAGGCCCGCCATGACGTGGAGTGCCGGGGCCTCGCGGACCGCTGCGAACACGAGGAGGCCGATGTCGAGCACGAGGAGGAATCCGAAGAGGATCGGCCAGAGAGTACCGTCGTCCTTCGACGCCGCGAGCGAGAGGGTGAAGAGCGACGTCAGGGCGAGGCTCGCGACCGGCAGGAGGACCCAGCGCCTTCGCGCGCCCGCCCAGGCGAGACCGCCGTCGAGAAGAAGGATGTAGGAGAGGAGGGCTCCCGGCCGATCTTCTCCGGCCCCGAGAAGCGCCGGCGTCGCGAAGCCGCCGAGCAGGCCCAGGCCCGCGATGAAAGCCGAGTCGTGCCGCACGGCGAGCGCCACGGCGAGCGCCGCCACGAGCGCGAGCGCGGCGAACGACGGGAAGAGGCCGAGCAGGTCCCAGCGCGCGTGCGCCGCGTAGAACGTTGCGAAGAGAATCGCGAGTCCGGACGCCGCGAGAGCCGTCGCCGTCACGGCATAACGCTGCGCGGCCCGGAGCTCGCACGTGATCAGGATCGCGACGCCCGCCAGAAGGCCGATCGCCATCTGCACCGGCGGCGAGAGCCAGCCGCGCTCGATCGAATAGCGTAGGAAGAAGATCGCACCGAGCGTGAGGAAGACGCCGGCGGTCCACGAGAAGAGCTTGACGCCGACGAAGCCTTCCCAGTCGATACCCGGCGGCGGAGCACCCACATCGGCACTTTTCTGAGAAGGGTGAATGACGGGTGTCGCAAATGCGATTGGTGGCGCGGGAAATGCGATTGGTGGCACGTCCGCCGGAGACGACGCCGAGGGGGCCGCCGCGTCGACGCGCTCCGCAGCCGCGTTCACCTTCAAAGAAGAATCCACCGTCTCGATCTGCGCCTGCGCGACCGGCGACAAGAGTCTTTTGACTTCCTCTTCCAGCCGCGCGACACGCTCCCGCAGCAACGCGGCGAGCACGAGAGCCGCGCCCGCGACCAGGATTGCAAAGAAGGGGAACACGGGATCTCAGCCGCGGCCGTGCATGAGGCGTTGGAGCTTCGGAGCCACCATGAAGAGAATGACGCCGGCGACAACCGGGAACGCGAGGAAGATTGCCCAGAAGGTCACGGGGTCGTGAATCGTTCCGGTGAGCGCGCCCAGGAAGCCGCCGACGACGTTGCCCGCGAAGTTCGACAGGAACCAGACGCCCATCATCAGGGACACGATCTTGACGGGCGCCACCTTCGTGACGAGGGAGAGCCCAATCGGAGAGAGGCACAGCTCGCCCCACGTGTGAAAAGCGTAGGCGAGCACCAGATACCAGGGGCTCGCGAGGCGGCCCGCCTTCACGTCCTGGGCGGCCGCGATCATGAAAATGAACCCAAGGCCCATGACCACGAGGCCGATCGCCATCTTGCGCGTCGTCGAGGGCTCGAGCCCCCGGCGTGAGAGCCAGGGCCACAGGAGAGCGAGCAGCGGCGCCGAGGCAAGCAGGATTACGGGGTCGATGGACTGAAACCACTCCGGGATGAGCTTCCAGGAGCCGAGCGTGAGCCGTGTGCTCTGGGCGGCGAAGACGTTCATCGAGTTCCCCGCCTGCTCGTATGCCGCCCAGAAGAAGATGACGAAGAACGAGATGACGAAGAGCGCGGTCACACGTTCCCACTCGTCCTTCGTGAGCGGGCCGGCCGGCGGCGCGCCTTCGGCCGCTCGCCGTTTCGCGCTCGGAAGGAGGCCCGCCGTGCCGAGAAACTTCTTCCGCGTCGCCGCGAGCGTGAGGACCGCGAGAAGCATTCCCACGCCCGCCGCCGCGAAGCCGTACGGCCATCCGTAATGAACGCGCAGCCACCCGGTGACGATCGGCCCGACGAACGCACCGAGGTTGATTCCCATGTAGAAGATCGTGAATCCGCTGTCGCGCCGCGGATCGCCCTCGGCGTACAGCTCGCCGACGCAAGCGCTCACGTTCGGCTTGAAGAGCCCCGTTCCGAGCGCCACGAGGAGGAGGCCGATGTAGAACGCCGGCATCGCTTCGATCGCGAGCACGAAGTGGCCGGACGCGATGACGAGGCCGCCCACGAGGAGAGACTTCTGGGCGCCCCAGTAACGGTCCGCGATGTAGCCCCCGAAAATCGGCGTGAGCCAGACCAGACCCGTGTAGAACCCGTACAGAACGGAGGCACGTGAAGGAGTCCACGCGAGTCCCTGTACGAGATACAGGACGAGCATCGCCCGCATCCCGTAGTAGCTGAACCTCTCCCACATCTCCGTCAGGAAGAGGGCCGCGAGCCCCCGCGGATGCCCCGCGATCGCCGTTCTCACGCGGCGAAGTCTAACTCCCGGGTCCGGGCCTGCTAGACTTTTTCCCGTTACCGGGGAGGGAACCGTCGATGGGCATGTACATCATCGCCGAGCCGTGCATCGGAACGAAGGACACCGCCTGCGTCGAGGTGTGTCCCGTCGACTGCATCCACCCGAAGAAGGACGAGGACGGTTTCGGCGAAGCGACGATGCTCTACATCGACCCGAACACGTGCATCCAGTGTGGAAACTGCGAGCCCGCGTGCCCGGTGAAGGCGATCTTCACGGAGGAAACCATTCCCGAGAAGTGGAAGCACTACCAGCAGGTCAACGCCGACCACTTCGCGTGACCGCGCGTGGCCGCGAAAGGCGCGCGCGCGGACGGGATGACCCCCGGAGCTCAGTCGTCGTCGCGCGAGAGAAGATAGCCGACGACGACGCCGATTCCGAGAGCGGCGACGGCCATTACGAACGCGTTGTCGCGTCCGGCCCTGTCGACCGTCTTCCACCGCCGGGCGAGCTCCTTGCGGATGCGCCGGCCCTGAACGCCCGCGTCGTCCAGTACGTCTTCCACGCGCCCAGCCGCTTCCTTCGCGAGATCCTGCCCTCTCTCGCCGGCGTCCGCGAGGCCCTCGCGCATCGAACCGAGGATGTCGTCAACCCGTGAGCGTGCCATGTTGAATCTCCCTGCGCCGCGAGGATGCGGCTCTTTCGATATCTTACTCCGGAGAACCGCCGGCGCTAGACTGCGAGGCTCGTGAACGCGCGCGAAACCCTCACGCGGCTCTACCGAGCCGCGGTGGCGGCAGTCGACCCGGCGGCTCTCGTCGCCGACGCTCTCGGACGCCGCGGGGCCGGCGTTTTCGTCCGCTCCGTGTCGGCGCGCGCCCAGCGCGAGTTCGTCTTCGCGCCGAGCCGAGTGGCCGTGCTCGCGATCGGCAAGGCGGCCGTCCCGATGGCCGCCGCCGCGCACGCGAACCTGGGGTCCCGCATCGACGATCTCCTCGTCGTGGGCCCCGAGGACGCGCATTTTCGCGACCTTCCTACGTCCGCGCGCACGATCGCGGCCCGCCATCCCGATCCTGACGAGAGCAGCCTCGCCGCAGGCGATGCGGCCCTCTCGCTCGCGGGCTCCCTCGGAAAGGGCGATCTCTTCCTCGTCCTTCTGTCGGGAGGAGGGTCCAGTCTCGTCTGCGCTCCCGCTCCGGGGATCTCCGTCGAGGACAAGTCGAAGACGTCGCGCCTGCTCCTGGCCGCCGGGGCGCCGATCGCGGACGTGAACGCGGTGCGCGCGGCACTCTCGCGCGTGAAGGGAGGGCGCCTCGCCGCCGCGGCGGGCGCGGCCGACGTCGTCACGCTCGTCCTCTCGGATCTCGGGGACGACGGATGGCATCTCGTCGCGTCCGGGCCGACCCTCGGCTCGCCGACGCGCCCCTCCGACGCCCGCGGCATCCTCGAGCGTTACCGGATCGCGCCTCTCGTGCCGGCCTCCGTGCGCGCGCACCTCTCCTACGGCCATGATCCCGCGCCGCTCCGGGCGGAGGGACCTCGCTGGGGCGTGCTCCTCGCGGACGTGCGCACCGCCCTCGAAGGCGCGCGCGTCGAGGCGCTGCACCTCGGCATCGAGCCGCGCGTCGTGCCCGAGCTCCTCTCGGGCGAGGCGCGCACCGCGGGCCGGCGCCTCGCGTTCGCGGGGGCGACCGCGGGAGACCTCCGCCGCCGGCGTCTCACGTTCGCGCCCCGCCGGCACGTCACGATTCTCGGGGGCGAGACGACCGTCACCGTGAAAGGCCGCGGGCACGGCGGCCGCAACCGGGAGGTCGCGCTTTCGGCGGCGCGCGAGATTGCGGAGGCGCCCGGCGTCTCGATGCTGTGCGCCGGAACGGACGGGATCGACAACGAGTCCGACGCCGCGGGCGCGTTCGTCGACAGCGCCACGCTCGCGCGCGCCGAAGCGCTCGGCCTCGATTCGGCCCGCGCGCTTCTCGAAAACGACACAGGCCCGTTCTTCCACGCACTCGGCGACGCGTTCACGCCCGGTCCGACGGGCACGAACGTGGGAGACGTCGCATTCGTGCTCGGACCGCCTGTCGAGGAAGACGATCCACCCGGCGCCGGCCAGCCGTCATAAGATCGGGCCGAAAAGAGGGACCATGCCGGGTGTGCTGACCGTCCGCGAGGAGGGCGAAGCGCGGCGTCACGTCTTCGAGGACCAGGCTGTCCTCGGCCGCGATGCCGACTGCGACGTGCCTCTTGCGAGCCGCTCCGTCTCGCGGCGGCATGCGATCCTCGAGAAAACCGGGACGGGCTGGATCCTGCGCGACCTCGGAAGCGCGAACGGCACGTTCCTCGGCGCGACGCGGATCACCGAGACGCCACTTCCCGACGTGGCCGCTCTTCGCTTCGGAGAGGTCGAGGCCGTCTTCGAGGTCCAGACGAAGGAGACGACGAGCGCCGAGCGCCTCATCTCGTCCCTCTCGATCCCGCCCGTGCGCAAAGCGCGGCCCGTGGCCGTCTTCGTCGCGACGACGGCCGGAGTGCTCCTGCTCGCGGCGGCCACGATCTGGGCGCGCTACTGCGACCGCGCACCCGCGAGGGCCGGAGCGCGATCCGCTGCTTCCGTCACCCGGACTTGACCACGGGACGGCCCTCCCGCAGCCACCGCGCGATTCCGCCGGGAAGATGCGAAGCGCGCACGTGCCCGGATGCTTCGAGAATCGCGAGGGCGCGGGCGCTCCTCACCCCGGATTCGCAGTAGACGACGACGTCCGTCGCGCGCGGAACCTCCGCAAGCCTCGCGGCCAGGGTCGCGAGCGGAATGTTCACGGCGCCCGCAAGCGCCCGAGCCGGAATCTCGTACGGCTCGCGCACGTCGAGAAGGAACAGGGCGTCCGTCGACGAAAGCCGCGCCGCGAGGGCGTCGGACCGCGTCTCCGCGAGCGCCGACCGTCCCGCGCAGAACGCCTCGGTGTCCGTGAGACGCGTGAGGGTCGGCCGCGGACCGCAGATCGCGCACGCGGGATTCTTCACGGTGGCGATCGTCCGCATCTCCATGAGGAGAGCGTCCACGAGAAGGAGCCTTCCGATGAGCGATTCGCCCGCGCCGAGGATCAGCTTGAGGACTTCGGTCGCCTGGATCGTCCCGAGGAGACCCGGCAGGACGCCGAGCACGCCGCCCTCGGCACAGGACGGCACGAGCTCCGCGGGAGGCGGCTCCTCGAAGAGGCACCGATAGCACGGTCCCTTCGCCGCCCAGAAGACCGAGGCCTGCCCGTCGAACCGCGAAACGGACGCGTACACGTTCGGCTTTCCGAGGAGGACGCACGCGTCGTTCACGAGGTAGCGTGCGGGAAAGTTGTCGGTGCCGTCCGCGACCACGTCGTAGCCGGCGAGGACGTCGAGCGCGTTTTCCGACGAGAGGCGCAGGGCGTGAGGGACGACGCGGACTTCGGGGTTGAGGTCCGAGAGCCTCTCGGCCGCGGCTTCGAGCTTCGGGCGGCCGACGTCGCGGGTTCCGTAGAGAATCTGGCGTTGGAGGTTCGTGACGTCCACCGCGTCGAAATCGACGAGGCCGAGCGTTCCGACACCGGCCGCGGCGAGGTAGAGCGCCACCGGGGAGCCGAGACCGCCCGCACCCACGACGAGGACCCGCGCCGCCTTCAGTCGTTCCTGACCCTCATCCCCGACCACCGGCAGCGCGAGGTGCCGCGCGTAACGGATCCGTTCCGAAGGGGAAAGCCCCGGGTGTCGCGACACGGACAAGCCTAACATCGCGCGAATGGCCGTCCGCCGCCTTCCGACGTCCGCGTACGTTCCGCTCGGCCGGGTCCACCCCCGGGTCTCGCGAATCGGATTCGGCGCCTATCGCGTCGACGACCGCAGCGACGTGCACCGCGAGTCCCTCCGGGAGGCTCTCGTCGGCGGCATCTCGCTCATCGACACCTCCACGAACTACGCGGACGGCCACAGCGAGATCCTCGTCGGCGAGGTGGTGCGGGACGTCGTCGCGCGCGGGGCCGCCCGGCGCGAGGACCTCGTCATCGTGACGAAAGCGGGATACGTGCAGGGATCGAACCAGCGCGAGGCCGTGAAGAAGGCGCGCGCCGGCTCCCCCTGGAGCGAGGTGACGGAGTACGCGCCGGACTGCTGGCACTGCATCTCACCGGACTTCCTGAACGACCAGCTGTCGGCGTCCCTCGAGCGCCTCGCGATGCCGAGGGTCGACGTCCTCCTCCTCCACAATCCCGAATACTTCCTGATGGATGCGATGCACCGCGGCGCCGCGCCCGCGAACGCACGCGCGGCGTTTTACGACAGGCTCGCGCGCGCCTTCCGGCACCTCGAGTCCGAGCGCGCCGCGGGTCGCATCGGCGCGTACGGCGTGTCCTCGAACACGTTCGTCGTGTCGCACGAGAAAGAAGACGCGGTCTCGCTCGAGCGCGTCCTCGCCGCGGCGGGGCCCGGCTTCGCGATCGTCGAGCTTCCATTCAATCCTCTCGAGACCGGCGCGAAAGAGGCTGTCCATACGCCGGACGGCCGGAGCGTTCTCGAGGTCGCGAAGGCCGCGGGCCTCGGCGTCCTCGTGAACCGCCCCCTGAACGCCTTCTCGGCCCGCGGCCTCGTGCGGTTCGCGGCGCTCGCACCCGACCTCCTGCGCGAGCTGGGGCACTCCCCAGGCTGGGACGCCGAGAGGATGAAACCCCTCCGTTCGTACCTCGAGGCGGAGTTCGAGTGCGACCGGAACGCGGACGCGACGCTCTCCCAGCGCACGCTGCGCGCGCTTCTCACGACTCCGGGCGTCGACGTCGCCCTCGTCGGCATGAGGCGCCCGGCCTACGTGAAGGACGTCCTCGACGCGTTCGACTGAGCGCTCAGGGCCCGAGCGGCGGGATCCGAGTTTCGACGCGGTAGCGGCCCTCGCCGTCCGCCTGAAGCACGAGGAAGTCCCCGCCGTAGCCGGGCGCCAGGGGAGCCACTTGCCCCATCCAGGCGCGCGCCTCCTCGCCGAGCGCGGCCTCCGAAAGCATGAGGATGCCTTCCGGCGTCGCGCGCCCCCGCGAGACGAGCGCTAGAAGGGTTTTCTTCCAGCCTTCCGGGCCGCCTGGCGGAGCCACGACGAGGAGCTTTCCCGTAAGGTCCATCTCCGTCTTCCCGAGGAAGTCCGTCAGGTCGCCGACCTCGAAGACGCCGCCACGGCCTCCGCGGCCTGACGATCCCGCGAAGCTCACCCGCGGGGGCGGCAGGTTCATCCCGACGTCCGCGCGATAGGGAGGGAGGCCCGCGCCCGAGATGACGCGCGCGTTCCGGATCAGGATGTCGAAGAGCCGGTCCCTCACGTTGAGAGGAATCGCGTCGTAGTCCTTCGCGTCCACGTCCGCGAGGGAGCCGTCCGCGAGCGCGTGGAGCGTTCCGAGGAGGGCCACGAAATTCAGGCGCACGAGGGTATTCGCCTCGTCGGGGCCGAAGAAGCCCCCCGCTTCGATCAGGAGCGTCGCCGTGCCCCACCGCGTCATCGAGTCGCCGAACGCTCGCGCCGTGTAGTCCATGTCGTAGCGCGCGACGCGATCCTTCGCCCACGGCTGGAGCAGGCGGCGGACGAGCACCGCGAGCCTCTTCGTCGCGAGGCGCCCCGCGTTCTCCGAGAACGCTTCGTCATAGGGTACCGAGAGGAGCGAGATCGCGACCTGGGGCCCGTGCTTCCCGGCCGTGAGGCTGGGGCTGTGGTTGTGGAGGTTGTAGCCGATCGCGGGCTCGAGCCGGTCGCGGACGGACTTGAGGAAGCGGCCTTCGGGCGTCTGGAGCCTCAGGGCGTCGCGGTTGATGTCGATGCCCTGCGCGTTCGTCCGGCGGGTCCTCTCCGCTCCGTCGGGATTGAGCATCGGAATGATCGCGAGCGTGAGACGCGAGAGGAGGCGTTCCGTCTCGGGCGTCTTCCGCGTCCGTCCGAGATGCTCGAGGACGTCGAGGAGCGCGCTCGTCGCCGTGGGCTCGTCGCCGTGCATCTGCGACCAGAGAAGCACGGTGGTGGGCCCGTTTCCGAGGACGACGAGCGGGATTTTCCGCCCTTCCGAAGAGACGCCCTCCTCGGCGATCGTGAAGAGCCCCGTATGCCGTGCGAGGATCGCCGAAAGCTCGGTGCGCAGGCCCTCGTGCTTGAGCGCGAGCGGCGGCACGGAGACGGTGTGCGGCCACGCCTCCCAGAGTGCGGCCGCCGCCGCGTCCGGATCCGCGCCGGGGCCCGCCGCCACATGCTTCGAAACCGTCGACGCGCAGACGACGATCGCGAGCGCCGCGAGAAAAAAGCCGGATGGACGCCGGTTCGTCACGGCGTCTTCCCCGGCCGGTTCGCACGAACCACGCGATGGCGGCCCGCGGATTTAGCTGCGTACAGAGCGTCGTCGGCGGACTGTCTCCAGGCGTCGAGCGTCGTCCCGCTGCGCCAGGCCGCGACGCCCACGCTGAACGTCGCGCGAAAGGTTTCCGCGCCGGCGCCGCGCTGCGCCAGCGCGGTGAATTCCTCGAGTATCGTGTTCATAAGCCGTTCGGCCTCCTCTTCGCTCAGGTCCTCGAGGATAACCGCGAATTCCTCTCCCCCGAGGCGGCCCACGAGGTCGGAGCCGCGCACTCTCCTGCGGAGGAGAGCGCTGAGCGAGACGAGCACACGGTCTCCGGCAAGGTGCCCATGCCGGTCGTTGACGGACTTGAAGGAGTCGAGGTCGAGAGCCACGAACGAGGCACCCTTGCCGGGCCTTCGCGCCTGGCGGAGCATCGCGGCCCGCGCGGCCTCGAGAAAGGCCGTGTGGTTCAGGAGTCCGGTCAGCCCGTCCCGGCCGAGCAGGCTCTTCAGGAAGCGGGCTCTTTCGATGCGCGCCGCGACCGTGGACAGGAGTATCGAGGGACTCACGGGCTTGACGAGGTGGTCGTCGCCACCGGCGCGGATCGTTTCGATCCGTGCATGGGCCCGGCTTTCGGCCGTCAGGAAGACGACGGGCGTGGCGGCGTACCTCTCGTTCTGCCGGAGAAGGCGCGCGAGGTCGTAGCCCGACACCCCGGGAAGAGAGATGTCCATGAGGACGAGATCCGGATCGAAGGCCGCCGCCTCCGCCTCGAAACGCGTCGGGTCCGGACAGGCCCGAACGTCGTATCCCGCCGCTTCGAGGACCGCCTTGATGAACTCCTCCTGATCAGGGTCGTCCTCGACCGAGAGGACACGGGGCGCCTCCGCTTTCGTTCGCTCGAGAAGCTGCCGGAGCCGCCTCGTGAAGAGTTCCCAGTCGACAGGCTGCTCGAAATACGCGTCCGCTCCGCATCGGATCGCCTCGACCCGGTCCACGAAGCCCGTGGGCTCCCCCACGACCAGCGCGGCGGGGGCCTCGCCTTCCGCCATGGCGCGCAGCGACTCGACGAGGGGCCCGCCGTTTCCACCGTCGAACCGCATGTCGACGACGAGAGCCTCCGGCACGCGTTCTTCGAGGCGCTCTCTGGCGTGCGCGAGGTTCCGGGCGGAGACGACGTTCATGCCTTCGTGCGCGAGATGCATCGCGAGAGCCGCGCGGAACTCCGCGTCGTCGCATGCGACGAGGACGTCCACCGCGCGCGGGGCCGGCACCGGCTTCGCCGTGACCTCCGGCGGCGCCGCCGCCGAGTTCGCACGGAACTCCAGGCGTACCTGGCCCACGAGGCCGCGCCACGCTCCCAGCTCTTCGGCGGTCGGAGCGCGGTGCGCGTCCAGGACCTCCTCGGAGGCGTGCTCCCCCTGGACTCCGAGAGCGCTCACGCGAGGAAACCCGAACGTCGCGCCGGTGCCCGAGAGCCCGTGGAAACGGAGGCGTACCTCGCGGAGGCTCTCCCCGTCCTTCGGGTTCCGCCCGAGCTTGTCCAGCGCTCGCTCGATCGCGAGGAGTCGTTCTTCGGCGCCTTCGGCGAACTGCGAACGCAGCTCGCGGAAGGTCCGATGCCAGGACGTGTCCATTCGCCGGAGACCCTAGAGCGCCCCGAGAATCGCGCGGACGCCCGCCGCGAGCGTCATGGGGTCGAAGGGTTTCGTCAGGACACCCGCGGCCCCGAGCGCCCGGAGGCGCTCGAGCTCCGACGCCATCGCCTTGGCGGTCAGGAAGATCACGGGGATTCCCGCGGTACGCGGATCCGCCTTCAGGAGACCGAGAGTCGCCGGACCGTCCGTCTCGGGCATCATGACGTCGAGGAGGATCGCGTCCGGCGCCTCTTCGAGCGCTTTCTGGAAACCGTCCCTCCCTCCCGAGGCGTCCCTCACGTCCATGCCCCCGACACGTCCGAGCGCGAGCCGCGCGATGGCGCGGATGTCGTCCTCGTCGTCGATGATGAGTATCTTCATGCGGGTTTCCTCGCCCCTTCCGCGAGAAGCTCGAGGACGACCGAGCGGAATTCGTCGTCCGCTCCGCGCGACTTCGTGAGGTATCGAGTGGGCCCGAGGACGAGCCGGTCACGGTCCTCCTGACGGAGGTCGCGCCCGGTGTAGACGAGCAGCGGAATCCCCGCGAGGACCCTGTTGTTGCGCAGGGCGTCCACGACCTGCGAGCCGTCGCCGTCCGGCAACCCGAGGTCCAGAACGAGGATGTCGGGCTTCAGGGCGAGCGCCGCGGCAATCGCCTCGCCGGCGCTCGTCGCGCGCTGGGTCGCGATCCGGTCCTGCGCGAGCCGGAGCTCGAGAACCGAGAGCAGCTCCTCGTCGTCGTCGACCAGAAGCGCGAGCCCCCGCGCACCCTTCACGGTCCCGCTGAACGACGCGCGGTGCGTCGACACGAGAGGAACGCGGAACCAGAACACGCTTCCCGTCCCCGGGGCGTCCCGAACTCCGATCACGCCCCCATGCTGCTCGACGATCGCCTTGCAGATCGCGAGGCCCAGCCCCGCCCCGCCCTTACTTCGCGAATCCGACGCCTCGACCTGCCGGTAGCGCTCGAAGATGGCTTCGCGCAAGGCCGGGGGCACGCCCCGGCCCCGGTCCTCGACCTGGAACTCCGCCGTTCCGGGTGCGAGGGCGACCCTCACCGTCACGGCGCCCCCAGCAGGCGAGAACTTCACGGCATTCGAGACGAGGTTCACGAGAACCTGCACGAGGCGATCCGCATCCGCGCGGATGCTCACGGATGCGGACACGGGCTCGACGACGAGCGCGACGTGCGACTGCGTGGCGAAGCCGCGCACCGCCTCGAGAGATCGCTCGACGATCGCCGTCGCCGCGCACGATTCGAACGCCATCTCCAGCCGGCCGCCCCCGAGCCTCTCGAGGTCGAGAATGTCGTTGATGAGCCCGATGAGCCTCACGACGTTTCGCTCGGCGACCGCGACGATCTCGACGGCATCCGGCGACAGCGGACCCAGCACCCCGCCCGCGAGAAGACCGAGCGAGCCACGGATGGACGTGAGCGGCGTGCGGAGCTCGTGGCTGACGGAGGAGACAAACTCGCGCTTCAGCCGGTCAACTTCACGCCGCTCGGTGACGTCGACGAAGCTACCCGCGATGCGCCTTCCCTCCGGCGTCTCGAACTGGAACAGAGCGAGCTCGAACGGAAAGATGTCGCCGTTCTTGCGGCGCCCTTCCCACTGGGTGGTCCGCCCCATGGCCTTCTGGAGAGCTTCCCGCAGGAACAGGCCGACATCGCCTCCGGGCTTCTCGGGGACGAGCATCCGGAGCGGCTTTCCGATGAGCTCGTCGCTCGAATATCCGAACATCCTCTCGCCGGCCGGATTCACGAAGCCGATGGCGCCCTGGGCGTCGACCATGAGAAGGCCTTCGAGCATGTTGTCCAGAAGCGCCCGGATGCGCGCTTCGCTCGTGCGAAGGGCCTCCTCGGCCCGTTTGTGCTCGGTGACGTCCATGTATGTTCCGAGCACTCCGCTGACCTCTCCCGCGGAATCGCGCAGAGGAATCTTGCTCGTGAGAAGCGTGATGGTGGCTCCGTCGGGGGTCGTCTGCGGTTCCTCGACGAGACCCTTGATGCGGCCGCTCCCGATGACCTGGCGGTCGTCGGCGCGATACGACTCCGCCTGATCGCGCCACACCATCTGGAAATCATCCTTACCGACGACGTCTTTCGGATCGGCGAATCCCGCGTCACGCGCGAACGCGGCGTTGCAGCCGAGGTAGACGAGAGCGCGGTCCTTCCAGAACACCCGGACGGGAATCGCGTTGATGACGTCCTCGATGAGCCGGTTCGAGGCCCGCAGCTCCTCGGCCGCCCGCTGCCTCGCCTCCTCCTCCCGGACCTGTCGCGCGGCGACGATGAAGGCGACGACGCCGATCAGGAGCAGGCCAAGGCCATCGGCCACGGCCACGATCCCGAGAAAACGGCGCTCCGCCGCCCGGACATCCTCCGTGGGGATCACGGACACGACCTTCCAGCGGCTGTCTCCTCTCGCGAGAAAGCCGAGAACGGTGCTTGCGCGTACGGTGCGAAACGCGAAGAGCCCGCGGGCCGTGCGGACCGTGCCGCTGTCTTCGGTCTTGACGACCTTCCAGGCGTCCGGAAACACGGTGCCGAACAGGATTCCTTCCCGGCCCGGAAGCTGACCTCCCCATTCCTCCTCCGGTCTGCGGCCCAGCAGAAAAAAGCCCGCCTCGTCCACCATGACCACGCTACCGGGGATCGCGACGACCGCGCGCTTCAGGCCGTCCAGGGCATGGCGCATCAGATAGTTGACGACGATGACTCCGCGTATTCCCTTCGCCGGGTCGGCGACGGTCGTCGCGATGCGAAGCGTCGGCGTCAGGGGTTCGGAGGCGATCCCGTGCTCGACGTTGAGGTCGATGGGCGACGAATAAACCGCGCCCGGCTCGAGAGCGATGGTCTCCGAAAAGTAGGGGCGGTCGCTCTTGTCCTGCAGCTCCGCGTCGGGGACGATCGTCGCACGACCTTCCCGATAGTTCACGCGCACCCGTTCGCGCCCGTTCGATCCGAGCAGCCGGACCTGCTCGAGGTCCCGCTGGCTTCGGGCGAAATTCAGGAATGCCCGGGCGAGGCGCGCACGCGCGCCCTCGTCCGCCGGATCGAGAGCCGACACGACCTCATCGAACGTGGAGGCGGCCGCAAGCTCCAGACGGACCGTAGACACGTCGGACGTGAACGCGGCCGTCGCGAGGTCGAGCCCGGCGCCCTGTCGCGACTCGAGGAGTCTCCGCTCACTCCTCTCGAATACGATCTCCACGAGCACGCCGCCGGCGACCAGAAGAGCAGCGAGCGGAAGGCCCAGCCGCAGCATCCTCGACCCGACGGAGTTCATTTGTTCTCGGGCGTGGGGAAGAGCCCACGCAGCGTCGTCGCGAGAACCTCGGGGTCGAGCGGCTTCGCGAGAAAGCCGTCCGCACCGAACTCGGACATGGCCTCCGAGCGGTAGCGCTGACCCTTGTAAAGAGAGGTCATGACGACGATCTTGATATCCCGGGTCTCGGGGGCCTCCTTGAGCCTGCGGCACATCTCACGCCCTTCGAGCCGCGGCATCAGTGCGTCCGTGAGGATCACGTCGGGCCGGTGACTGAGGGCCAGGTTCTTTCCCTCCACCCCGTCCGCCGCTTCGATCACGTGGAATCCGAGTCGCGATGCCGCCTTCGCGGCCATGCGCCGGATGCCGCCTTCGTCGTCCACGATGAGGAGAAGCGGCCGGCCCGCGGCCTCGGGAGCGGGATTCGACGGACCTTCCTGCGGCTTCTTGTGCTCCTTGACCTTCGCCTCCCAGAGTGGCGCGGGCGCTTCGCTCCAGAAACGCTGGCGATACGCCCGAGACGACCCACAGAAGCACTTTCCGCAATTCCGGCAGACGAACGATCTCTCGGTCGCGAGGCAGCCGCACCAGGGCGCGGCGAGCGCGTCGAACGACGTTCCGCACGACGCACAGTCCACGTTGTAGGCCGATGGTTCGATCGGAGGAATCTCCGCGGTCAAAGTGAACCTCGCTTCCCCGTTTGGCGAATTCCGTCGGCGCGGGATCGGCGGGAGATAATCGCCGCAAGAACCATGCCCATCGAAGAAGGCTCTCGCCTCGGGGCGTACGAGATCCTCGGCCCGCTCGGCGCCGGGGGCATGGGCGAGGTCTGGTGGGCGCGCGACACGCGACTGCAGCGTGAGGTGGCCCTGAAGGTGCTCCCCGAAGCCTTCGCCCGCGACGCCGAACGACTCTCGCGTTTCACGCGCGAGGCGCACGTTCTCGCCTCGCTCAACCACCCCGGAATCGGCGCGATTTACAGCTTCGAGGAAATCGGGGGAACACATTTCCTCGGGCTCGAGCTCGTCCCCGGCGAGACGCTCAAGCAGCGCATCGCGAGAGGCGCTGTTCCCGTACACGAAGCCCTCGGTATCGCACGGCAGATCGCCGAGGCGCTCGAAGCCGCTCACGGGAAAGGAATCCTCCACCGCGATCTCAAGCCCGCGAACGTCAAGGTCACGCCCGAGGGACGCGTGAAGCTTCTCGACTTCGGCCTTGCGAAGGCGTTCAACGCCGCTCGTCCCTCGCCCGACATCTCCCACTCGCCCACCGCCGCGGCCGACGGGACCCGGCAGGGGCTCATCCTCGGGACCGCGAGCTACATGAGCCCCGAACAGGCGCGCGGGCACTCCCTCGACGCGCGCAGCGACCTCTGGTCTTTCGGGTGCCTCCTCTACGAGATGCTCGCCGGCCGAAAAGCCTTCGACGGCGGGACGCTCTCGGACATCCTCGTCGCGATCCTCGACCGGGAGCCCGACTGGAACGCGCTGCCCGCGGCCACTCCACCTCCGGTCCGCGACCTCCTGCACGGCCTCCTCGAAAAGAGCGTCGATCGCCGCTGGCGCGACATACGCGACGTGAAGGCCGCGCTCGACGGGGCTTTCGCGAGCCACTCGACGCTCCAGACGCACGCCCGAGGGGGCACCGGGCGGCGACCGCTTCGCTGGGCCGCCGCCGCTTTCGCCGTCGCCGCGGCGCTTCTCGTCGCGTTCCTCCTGCGCACGCGGTCCGGCGACGGCGCGCTGCCGAAGCAGAAGTACCTCGCGATCATGCCTTTCAAGGACCTCTCGGGGAGGCCCGACGGCCAGCTCGTCGTCGACGGATTGACCGAGAGCTTCCGCGCGCGGCTCACGAAGCTCCGCGTTTCGGGCCTGATGGTGATGGCGGCGGGAGGAGGCGCGGCGGGCGACGACCCGGCGCATTTCGCGCAGGACCACGGTGCGAACCTCGTCCTCACGGGCGCGCTCCGGCAGCAGGAGAGCCAGATCCGTCTCACCTACAGCGTGCTCGCCGCGGGCAGTCCGGGGATTCTCGCCGCCGACGAGATCGCGGGGAGCGCGACCGATCAGTTCGGACTCGAGGACCGCCTCGTCGAAAGCGTCGTCGCGTCGCTGCGCGTTCACCTCGAGGGCGCGGGAAAGGGTGCGGGCCCGCCGCAGCGCCCCGCCGAAAGCGAGCCTTACTACAAGGCGCTCGGCCTCCTCCGGAGATACGACGACCCGCGCGCTCTCTCCGCGGCGATCGACATTCTGGGCGGAATCGGCGGCGGCGAGCGCTCGCCTCTCGTGCAGGCGGCGCTCGCGCGAGCCTGGATCGAGCGGTACCGCTCCACGAAGGATCCCGCCGCCGCGGAAGCCGCGCGAGCAGCCGTCCAGCGCGCGATCGCGCTGGACGACGCGTCACCCGAGGCGCATCTCGCTTCCGGCCAGCTCCTCGCGATGACGGGCAAGCCGAAGGAAGCCGTCGTCGAGATCCGGCGCGCGATCGACCGGCAGGCTCCGTCCGCGGACAGCCTCCTCGCTCTCGGCGACGCGCTCCTCGACACGGGCGACGCTGCCGACGCGGAGGCGACGTACCGGCGCGCCGTTGCGCTCAACCCGGGCTACTGGGCCGGGTACAACAAGCTGGGAGCCCTGTTCTTCACGCGCGGTGATTTCCCGCGCGCTCTCGAAGCCTTCCGGCAGGCCGACCAGAAGAGCCCGGACGTCCCGCGCGTGCTCAGCAACATCGGGGCCGTCCTCCTCCGGAGTGGAAACCTCGAAGAGGCGCAGTCCGTGCTGCGCCGCGCGGTCGCGCTGCCGCCGCCCGACGCGAACTCTCTGTCCAATTTCGCGACCTGCGCGTACCTTCTCGGCCGTCCCGCGGAGGCCGCGGCCGCCCTCGAGAAGGCCGTCGTGCTCGCTCCGTACGTCATGCGATACCGCGTGAATCTCGGGGACGCCTGCCTGTATGCTCCCGGCCTCGCCGGAAAGGCCCGCGCGAGCTACCAGAAGGCGATCGAGCTCGCCGAAGCGGAGGGCAAAGTGCGCACCCTGGACGCGAGCACGCTCTCGTACGTCGCGAAGGCGGAGGTGCGCACGGGGCAAAAGGACGCCGCGCTCGCCACCGCGACGCACGCACTGACGCTGGATCCGAACGACCCGAACGTCCTCTTCCGGGCCGCCATCGTGATGAACGTCCTCGGCCGCGAGGCCGAGACGCTCTCTCTCCTCGACAGGGCGATCCGGAAGGGTTTCGGCGTGTCCCAGATCGCGCGCGAACCTCAGTTCGCGAATCTGAAGGACAATGACGCGTTCCGAAGGCTGATCGCCCCGAAACCCGCGGCGCACTGACGCCGAGAAAGCAGAGACGCTTCGATGGCAAGACCGAAGGCGAAAAAGGAACGAGTCGTGTGCATTTCATTCCACGCGGACGGCACTCTCTACGTCGAGCCGGACCCCGTACGCATCAAGGCGGGAACCCGCGTGAGATGGGTGACGATCGTCCGCGACGCGAAGAAGCTTCACGTCGTCTTCTCGCGGCGGACCGGGTCGCCGTTCAAGGAGGCGGCTTTTGGTGTCCCCGCGCGCGCCCAGCTCCTCTCGGCGCCCGTCGCGGCCGACGCGCCGCACAAGACCTACAAGTACACCGTGGAGCTCGAGGTCGGGAAGCACACGTTCCGGCTGGATCCCGAAGTCGAGGTCGAGCGCTAGGCCTTTCCGGACGTCCGCGAAGGTAGCGGATTCCGTAGAACCCTCTGCATGAACGCGCGTCCAAGGATTGGATGGTGCCTGTCCCTCCTGTGGTGCGTCGCCGCGGCCCCGCGCGCTGCCGCGCACCAGGAGCCGACGGTTCTCGTCGGCGTCACGTTCGGAACCGATGCGACGTTCCGGGTGGACGTCATCCTCGACCTTCAGCACCTGCCGCCCGCCCCGGAGCCGGCGTCTTCGGCCAACCCTGCCGTCCCCGGTCTGACGCCCGGCCTCGAACGGCGTTTCGGCCGATTCGCGCGCGCCTTCCTCGAACGATCGGCGCTCTCTTTCGACGGGGTACGCGTGCGGCCCCGAACGATCGCGCTCGTCGCGGAAGGCGACGCGGACGACGCGCCCACGCTTCGGCTCTCGGGCACCGTTCCGACCGGCTCGAAGACGTTCACGTTTTCGAGCGGCCTCCCCGCGGGGACGTTCGTGCTTCGTCTCGCGGCACCGGGGCCGGAGGAGCCGGTCCGCAGGTGGCTGAAAGGCGGCGAAACGAGCCCCCCCTTCCCGCTGGGAACGCGTGTCGTTCCAGAAAGCCGGTCGGCGGTCGTCCGCGGGTATCTCGTCATGGGATTCCGCCACATCCTCCCCGACGGGACGGATCACATCCTCTTCGTGCTCGGCCTCTTCCTGCTGTCGCCCCGGCTGAAGCCTCTCCTCGTGCAGGTGACGTCGTTCACGCTCGCTCACACGCTCGCCCTCGCCCTCGCCGCGCTCGGCTTCGTCTCGCTCCCGTCGCGCATCGTCGAGCCGCTCATCGCCCTCTCGATCGTGTGGGTCGCCGTCGAGAACGTCGTGACGGAGCGGCTCACGGCGTGGCGGCCGGCCGTGGTCTTCGGATTCGGCCTGCTCCACGGGATGGGGTTCGCCGGCGCCCTCCGCGAGGCCGGCCTCCCGCGCCCGGAGATTCCGGCCGCCCTTCTGTCGTTCAACGCAGGCGTCGAAGCGGGTCAGCTCACGGTGATCCTCGCCGCCTTCGTCGCACTCGCCCTGCCATTCCGTGACCGCCCGTGGTACCGCCGACGGATCGTCGTTCCTGGCTCTCTCCTGATCGCGGCCGTGGGGCTTTTCTGGTTCGTGGAGCGGATCGTGTCGCCTTCGTAGAACGCCCGGCGCCCGGAGGCCCGCGCGCGGACGTTGGGATACCCTTCGCTGCCGGAAGAGGAGACGAAGAGGAGACGATGAACGGCGGACGGTCTACATCGGCTGAGAGGGAGGCTTCAACGCGGCCGGAAAACCTCCTTTGAAGCCGGCGCCCGGGGAACGGCCGGGCGCTCCACCGGCCGGACTCGAGACGTGGGACTGGGAGTACCTGGACGAGCGCCTCCGCCCCCGCCTCCTCGCCGCGGGGGTCGGCCGCTTCGGCCTCTCCCGCGATGAGTGCGAGGACATCCTGCAGGACACCTTCGAGTCCGTCTTCACGAAGCGGCCGCGCGTGCGCAACATGGAGGGCTATCTCGTCGGGGCATTCTTCAACCGCTGCGTCGACAGGCTCGCTCTCAGGGACAGCCGTCGCCGGAATGAAGGGGCTCTCGACGCGAGTCTCGCCGACACGGCTGGCGCCCGGCGCATGATCGACGGCGTGCACGTCCGTTCGGCGTTGCGGCTCCTGACTCCCGTCTGCCGTGAGCTGATCCAGGCCTACTGCATGTTTCGCCAGACGCTCGCGGAGGCGGCGGCCGACGCGGGATGCTCCGTGCCCGCGGTCTGGAAACGTCTCAATCAGTGCATGAAAAGGATGCGCGGATGCCTCGATTGAACGGTGCGGGCCGCCACCCAGCCGAAGCGGACCTTCTCGCGCTCGAGCTTGGCCGGAGCGAGAAGGGAGCTGCCGCGGCCGCCCTTCACGTGTCGGATTGCCGTGTGTGTACGCGGCGGAAGGCTGCCCTCGCGCGCCTCGCGGCGGGAATCGAGACCGCGTCCGTGCTGGACGCGTCGCTCTCCTCGCCGACCGGCGAGCGCCCCTCCTCCGGCGGAACGGCCGCGCGGCGGGACCGGCTTCGCGAACTCTCGGCGGCCGCCGAGGCCGGGGATCGGATCGCTCGCGAAATCGCGGAAGCCGCCCGCGAGTCCGACGGCGCGCTCGCCGTGCGGGTCGCCGCGGTGGGGAACACGGACGCCGAGCGCCTCGGCCTCCTGTACGCAGCCCAGACCGCCGCACGACTGGCAGCGACCGAGCCTCATCGCGCCCTCGCCCTTGCGCACGCGCTCTCTCACCGCGCAAAAAGCCTGCCCGCGTCCGACCTCATCCCGTCCCGGCGCCTCGAGGGGGAGGCCTCGCTTCTCGCCTCGCAGGCGCTCCTCAACATCGGCCGGCTCGCGGAAGCCCGCGAAGCGGCTTGCGCCGCCCGCGCGGCCTTCGCCACCTCCGGAAACGACCCGTTCGACCGGGCGGTGTGCGCATACTTCGAGGGGACCGTCGCGACATTCCAGGCCGACTTCGCGGTCGCGGAGCGCAAGCTCAGGCTCGCCGTGCTCGTGTTCGCGTCCTACGAGCAGGACACATGGACCGCCCGCGCCGAAAGTGCGCTCGCGGGGGTCTATTCGGCGCGTGGGAACCCGACTCGGGCCATTCCCTTCCTCGAGAGCGCCATCGAGGGGCTCTCCGAACCCGAGGACGCGCACGCGCGGACGGCCGTCGAAATCAACCTCGGTCGCGCGCTCGGCCTCGTCGGCGCCTTCGAGCGCTCGCGAGCGGTCTTTGCCCAGGCCCTTGCCGACGCGCGACGCCACCAGCTGGGAAACCTCGTCTACGGCGTCCGGCTCGGCCTCGCCGAGCTGGACCTCTGGCGAGGCGAGACGGCCCGCGCGCTGATCGCTTTCGACACGCTGGTCGCCGAGGCGGATCGGATGAACCTCGAGGAGGACAGGGTCGTCACCCGGCTCTACGCCGCGGAGTGCCTCGGCCGCCTCTCTCGCACGGACGAGCTGATCGGGCGTCTCGGGGAACTTCGGTCCCTCGTGACGGTCGAGACCCTGGCGGGCACGCCCGTCTGGGAGGATCTGTCGTCGCGCCTGGACCGAGGGGACGTCGAGCAGGGCCTCCTCGACTGCGTGCGGGCGTGCCTGGGCGCCCTTTCGGGAGGCGCAAGTCTCCCCGCACGCCACGGCCGCCGCCGGGCCTGATCCGCAATTCTCGTTTTTTTTCGAGGGGGTGGTTAAAAAGCCCCCCCTTGAAACCGTCTATCTAGATAAGGCGGTGATAACCGAGCGCTCGTGAGTTCCGCCTCCCGAGCCGCCCCGGAAAGGGTGGCAACAGGAGGAAACCATGAACGCGTCGACCCTCGTCGATATCGCTCTGTATCTGCTTGGCCTCAACACCTCGAACGAATCCGCCTGCGACGACGGGACGGACCCCGAGAGAGGAAGTAAGCCCGTCGGCGGCTGAACTTGGAAAGGACGGCCCCCTGACCCTTCGACCCGACCTCATCATTTTCGTCTCGATCGCGTGCGCGGCGGCGTGCCTCGCTCCGTTCCTCCTCTTCCTGAGAGAGGTGCGCCGTCGCCACGCGGTCGAGCGTTTCCTGGCTCTGGCGAGCCGGAGGGTGGCCGAGCTCGATGCCTCCGCGGACGTGGGGCGCCGCATGGAGGCGGTCGGGCGCCACGCGGCCGAGGTCGCGCACGACCTTCGGAACGTCCTCACGGCGATGATCGGCTTTTCGACGCTGATCCTCGAAGACGCCCGGGATCCGGACACCATCGCGAACGCCCGGGAGATCCTCAAAGCCGGCGAAAGGGCCGCGGACCTCAGCACGCGGCTGCTCTCCCTCGGGCGGCGCGGCACGGTCAGTCCGCGGACCCTCGACCTCCACGCGCTCCTCCGCGACCTCGAGCCGATGATCCGCATCCTCGTCAAGGATTGGGTCAAGGTCACGCTGCATCTCGCCACAAGTCCTCTGCGTGTCGCCGCCGACGACGCGCAGCTCCAGCAGGTGATCCTGAACCTCGTCACGAACGCGTCGGACTCCATGCCGAAGGGCGGCCGTCTCACGCTCCGCACGGTCGCGCGCACGGTGGAGGCCGGCGAGAGGATCTCGGGCGTTCCGTTGGCTCCCGGCTCATACGCGGAGCTCACGATCGCCGACACGGGCGCGGGAATGGACACGGCGACTCTCGCGCGCGCCTTCGAGCCCTTCTTCACGACGAAGCCCGACGGCATGGGCACCGGCCTCGGCCTCTCGATCGCGTACGGGATCGTCAAGAACAGCCGCGGATACCTCTGGATCGCGAGTGCCCCCGGCCGGGGCACGACCGCGACCATCCAGCTGCCACGCGAGGTGCGGGGGAGCTGATGCTTTGATCAAGCCGACTCCGCTGGCCAGCCGCACGAGCGCGATTGCACCGCTTGGCGAACCTGAAGGCGTCTTCGCCCTGACCGACAGCGAGGTCGCCATGCTGATTCAGCACAGCGTGTCCGGCCTTGCGCGACACCTTGATCTCGCACCTCGCACCCTCCGAAGGGTCTGCGCCGAGAAGGGTGTATCCCTGCGCGCATTCCGCGCTCTTCTCGTGATTGCGGGCGCCAGAACGCTGCTTCAGGCGAACTTCCCCGTCAAAGACGTCGCCCACCGGCTCGGCTTCAGCTCCTCCCAGACACTAGCGAGATTCATTCGACGGGAGTGCGGTACGACGGCCCGCGAATTGAAAGCAAAACACCGGAATGACCGATCAACCGTCAACGCGGAGCCGGAAGAGTGAACGTCAGCTCCTCCATGACCGGCGCCGCGACATAGCGGCCCAGTTCAAGATGACCCCAAGGGGCAATCATGATCAGGCCTTCTCCGGGAATTCCCGTAACGTTCATCGTTCCATCGCGCTTGGAGTGTGCGTCTCCACCCGACAAGAGAGCCTGGTTCAAAAGCCGCCGATCATCAAGGACCCCATCAGCTCCAACGATGACATTTTGCCCATAGACGGGACGGCCGTCCGCGCCTCGAAACCTCACCCGAATCGGAGGTCCGCTCATTGGAATCCGGATGCTCTGCTCGTCGGCCTCGAACCTGAAGAATCCCATGTTTCCTTTCACGTCGAATGCGACGAGAGGGGCCCTCGAGGGGAGTTCCTGCTCGAAAACCGCCACTCCATTCCCGTCGGCGGTCGTCCCAAGGTCCCCTGACCATACAATTGCCCCCGCTGAAGGAGAACCGTCCGGGCTGACGACGTGTACCCGGATTCCCGCTCCCTCAATCACCTGGATTCTCACGATTGCACGTCCCGTTCCTTCCTGGACTTCCAGAGGAGCGCCGTCTGCTGGCCGAAATCCCTTGGCAAATGCTTTCGTGGTCAAGCGCCCGAGAGGTACCACGGGAAGGGACACTTCACCGTCCGCGTTCGTCGTTCGTGTTCCAAAGTCGATTCGCGCTCCGGATGGGCCGACGACCTCGTACATCACACGCGCCTCGGATACAGGGGTTCCGCTCGGTGACGTAACTTTGATGGTCACTTTGTTTGAAGGCAGGTCGAAGTCGAATGTTCGATTCCTTCCAACTTCAACGTCTTCAGACCACTCAGAACCGTCGTCGCCTCGAATTCCGACTCCCCATGGGCCAGGATGAGGCAAGCGAAGGGAGAAGCGGCCGTTCTCGTCAGACCTCGAGAACACTGTGCCGCCCTGGTTCACCGCCTCCCACTTCAATCCCGCCAGCAAGCCCACACCCTTCTTCTTGATCGTGCCGGTCACCTCCACGACCTCGATCGGCACTTCGACCTCCCGCGACGCGCCCGCCCGCATGTCAATCCAAACGGCACCCTCGAGCGCTGATTGCTTCCACCGAAGGGCATACAGGCGGGATTCGACCGCGGCAAAACGAAAGCCTTCTGCCGCCTTACCGGATTCCGTGAGGACACTTCGACACCGAGGGACAGGCGGAGGAGTCCCGCCCTCGAACTGCGCCAGGGCGTTGCCGCAATCCATCAAGTCGACGTCCACAGCCCCCGGAGGCAGGACTTCGGCGCCTTTGAACCGCACATCCAGCGAAGGCTTTTTCGTGAGCGGGATTCGCATTCGCACGAGCGTGCCCCGCTCCGGCACGTCGATGTCGACAGCGCCCGAGAGCTGCCACGCGCGTGACTCAATTCGAAGAACCGATCGGCCTGACGCCTGCGAGAGCCATAGCGCCCACAGGCGAGACCCTAAGCCCGTGAACGCGTCCGGTGGGTGCTTCACTCCCCCCCGCTCGAGAAATACCGCGACGTCCTCCGGGCCGCCCTCCGAGCCAAATGCAAATCCGAGGAAGGCCTGCCCGTGCCCGCGAAGCGGGCTGGACAGTCCCGGCAGTCGCAATACTTCCTGCGGTTTGCCCGTGACCCGCAGACAGCCTAATGCCCGATCCTCGCCCAGGAAACTGCACAGGATGACGGCTCGTGCGGGTACACGAATCCGGGCCGGCTGGTCCGCGACATCCCTCGTGAAGACCATGCCGCTACGCTCGTCGACTGCAGAAAGGAAACTGCCGACCGGCAAAGTACCCGGTTCGAATTCAACCGTCATGCTCGGGACCACACGCAGCGGCAAAGCGACGGGTAAGGCCTCATTTTCTTCAATCGTGATGGAAACGCGCGCATCAACGAGAAGGTGGGGGTCCTCCACGGAGACCCGGTATGTCCCCGGCGGTAGAAGACAAGGTGCTCCTCCCACGGCGCATTTCAAATGCTCTCGCTTGGTACCGTCAGCGGGTGCAAAGTGTACCTGGGCTTCGGGATGCGCAAATGTAACGTCACGGCCATTTTCGAGAAGCGCTGTGCTTACAGAAGCGACTCCTGCACTCACGGTGTGAGACACGAGGATCGGCAAGAGCATGCGGCGGCTGAGCGCCGCCGCACCGCGAAACCAAGGGCTCACGGAAACTGCTGATCCGGGCAATGGCGTACGTCCGGGTCACAATCGCCCCATGCCGTACTGCCGCCGCAGGTCGAACGACAGCCGCCGGAATCGTAAATACACTTGCTTCCAGGGGTCGACATGGAGCAGTTGGGACTCCCGAATGTACTGTCGCATCTCGAATTGTCGACTGTGATACAGGTTCCTGAGGCAGCGATCGCGATGAATGACGTAAGTGAGCCAAGCAATAGGGCGATAACGATTCGCTTCATGAATTCTCCTTTCGAGGGTCGCCCAAATGTCGCCTCGCCAAGGGGAGACGTCAAGTGGCAGTTTCGGCCACTCTGCCGCTCGGAGCTCCGGCCGAGCAACAGGGCGAACTACGCCGCCTTCAACGCAGACGTTTGCGCATCGCATCGCGGAACGCGCGGCGGCTCTCGTCAGTCGGAATGTCGAGCTCGAGCTTCGCGATGAGATCGGCGAGCGTGCCGGCAGTCTTTGCCGCGCGCTTCACGACGATGCGCGCGAGAGGGCCGATCTGCTTCGCGAGCTCCGTCTCGGCGGCCCGGAGGTCTTCTTCCGAGATCACGAGGGGCCGTCCGGCGGACCCCGAGGCCAGGGACGCTCCGCCCTGCGAGAAGGACTTCGAAGAACCGGCGGCGCCGGATCCCGAGACGAATCCGCCGACGCTTCCGCCCATGCGGCCGCCCATGCCGCGAAGCTCCGTGGGCGCCTCGCTCGAGGGCGCGGGGGTCGTGCGGCCCGACCGGCTCGCACCGGTCGGCGTCCGCGCGGCGAGGAGGCACTTCGACAGGAACTTGTCGCGGGCGCCCGTGTCCGCGATCTGTTCGGCCAGCGTGCCGCAGAGCGCCTCGATCGTCGGGGCCGTCCGGGCGGTCCTGCGCACGAGAACCTTCGCCATCGGCCCGACGGCGGACGCGAGGCTCTCCTCGATGCGGTTCAGGATTCCGGAATCGAAGGCCCCGCCGGCCGCGGGCACGTACCCGGGGGACTCCGAGAACGGCTGTGGCTCGAGCGCGGTTGCCTGTTGGTCTTCCGTCTCCGGCATCTCTCCGCACTGGAGGCGATAGAGATCCATGTCGAGCGCATAGACGTCGGGATACCGCGCGTCGCGATCCTTCGCCATCATCTTCCGGATCACCCGGCAGAGTCCCTCCGTGAGGTCCGGCTCGAACCGGCGCGGATCCGGTAGCGGCTCGACGAGATGCATCGACATGACGATCGGGCCCGAAGCCCCGGTATAAGGCGTGTGGCCCGTCACGAGGTGGTAGAGAGATGCGCCCAGCGAATAGATATCCGCGCGCGCGTCGACGTCCTTCTGCCCTCGGATCTGCTCGGGCGAGATGTAGTGCGGCGTGCCGATCGCCTGGCCGGTCTGCGTGAGCGATTGGTCCTCGTCGACGCGCTTGGCGATCCCGAGGTCCACGAGCTTCACCTCGCCGCGGCTCGTGAGCATCATGTTGTCCGGCTTGATGTCGCGGTGGACGATCCCGTCCGCGTGCGCGACCGCGAGCGCTCGGCACGCGTGCCGGATGATCTGGATCGCCTCCGTCTCGCTGAAGTGCCCGCGCTTGAGGTACGTCCCGAGCGAGTGGCCGTCCACGAGCTCCATCGCGAGGTAGTAGACGGAATCGACGCAGCCGAAGTCGTAGATCTGCACGATGTTCGGGTGGTTCAGCCGCGCGGCCGCCCGCGCCTCCTTCAGGAAACGCTGCACGAAGCTCGGGTCCGACGAGAACTGGTGCGCGAGCATCTTCAGCGCGACGAGGCGCTCGAGCGTGAGGTCCTTCGCGCGATACACCTTCCCCATTCCGCCCGCGCCGAGCTCTTCGAGGATCTCGTAGTCGCCGAAGCGTGTACCCGGAGGAATCGAATCCGCCATCGAGGATCGGCCCGCCTTACTCGGACTCGAGCATCTTCAGGGCCTTCGTGAGGCTGATGCGCATCCGGTTGAACGAGCCGGAGAGCACCGCGACCTCGTCCGAGCCGCTCACCAAAACGTCCGGCACGTCGAGGTTCCCGGTCGACACCTGGTCCGCCATCTGGGACAGGCGCCTGATCGGGCGGATGACGACGAGCATGAGGAGGACGTTCAGCACGACGAGGATGCTGACGAAGACGGCGATCAGGGAGCCGAGGAGCGTCTTGAAGGCCGTGTTCGCGAGGCCGATCGGGACGGCCATCGGCACCGAGACGATCTGTGCGCCGATGACCTCGTTCAGCTTCCATCCGAAGCCACCGCTCGTCCCGTAGGCCTTTACGACCGACGCCGGGGCCGCCTCGGGCGTCGTGTGGCAGGAGAGGCAGCCCGGGTCCGTTATCTTGAGGGGCCGCGCGAGGTACAGCGCGCGCCCGAGCGGCGCGTCGCGTTCGCCGATGATCTCCTTGAGCTTGTCGTCGGAGCGGAACGCGTTCACGACGTCCGCCTCCCACTCGACGGTCCGGTCGCGCGGGTTCGTCGGGTTCAGGGCCGCTTCCTTGTAGGTGTACTCGGGATTGTTCTCGCGCAGGTTGTTGAAGATCTCGGTCGCTGAATAGGACGGAACCGACTGCGGGAGGAACTCGTCCGCGAGGCGAGGCGCGAGGAGGGGCTTGATCTGCTTGTTCGTGTACCCCCGCGTCGCGAGCGCGCTCTCCATCATGATCCGCGCGATCTGCACGATCTGCGTGCGCGCGTTCTTCTGGAGCAGATTGTTCGAGACGACGGCGACCGGCACGAGGGCCAACGCGAAAACGAGGATCAGGATCAGGTTGAACTTCAGAAAAAGCGACATGTCGGCCCCTTTTGAGACTGATTCTAGCGCGGGGACCGCGATGATCCCCTTCGTCCCCGAATCCCGCGTTTAACATGAGCACGCACCTCAGTCAGCTCTCCCGGGGCGGCTCCGGTAAAGGAAGGAACTCGTGAAAAAGGCTCTCCTCTCCGTCCTCCTTGTCCTGTCCGCGGGCGCGGCTCCCCGGGCCGCGGCCGTCGGTCTCCCGCTCTACATCCCCTCTTCCGCGCACGCGCCCGGCGCGAACGGGGCCTTCTATACGACGGACCTGGCCGTCTCGAACCCCACGGCGGCGGCGGTCACCGTCACGCTCACGTTCCTCGGCCACGACCAGGACGGAACCGGCGGACCGCAGCAGACGTTCTCCCTTGGCGCGGGACAGACGCGGACGTTCACGGACGTCCTCGGAACGGTCTTCGGCGTCACGAACGGCTACGGCGCAATCCGGATCGTCGCGACGTCGACGGCCGTGATCGCGACGGCGCAGACGTCGACGCCCGGCTTCGGCGGCACCTTCGGGCAGAGCCTGCCGGCGTCGAGCTCGGCCGCGGGTCCCCTCTCGGGCTCGGCCCTCATTCAGGCGGGGGCCGCTCGCTCGATCGGAGGGGTCCGCGAGGACGCCGCGTTCCGGACGAACCTCGTCCTCTTGAACGTGACCGGCTCCGCGCTGGACGTGGACGTCGCCCTCTACGGCGCGGAGGGCTCGGCTCTCGGGACGAAGCGGTACACGCTGCCTCCGCTCGGGATGACGCAGGTCTCGCGAGTCGTAAGGGACATCGGTGTCTCGGGTGCAACCGCGGGGGCGCGCGTCGACCTGTCGACTCCGACCTCGTCCGGCGCATTCGCGGCATACGCCTCCGCGATCGACAACGTCACGAACGACCCGCGGACGCTCCTACCGACCCGGGCCCTCGACAACGCTCCCTTCGGCTGGAACTTCTTCCTGCCCTCGAGCGCGCGGGCCGCGGGCGCGAACGGGGCGTTTTACACGACGGACCTCACGATCTCGAACCTCGGCGCGACCCCCTCATCTGGCTTTCTTCAGTTCCTGGGGCACGACCAGAACGGCACGTCGACGCCGCAAATTCCCTTCACGCTTGCGGCGGGGCGCACGGTCACGTATGCCGACGTCCTGGCTTCGGTGTTCGGGCAGACGAGCGGATACGGAGCGATCCGCGTCTACTCCGACTTCCACCAGCCGAATCTCCTCGTCCTCGGCCAGACGTCGACTCCGGGATTCGGCGGCTCGTTCGGCCAGAGCGTCCCGGCGGAAGCGGAGCACTACACCGGGTCCATCTCGTTCCCCCCGCTTTCGATCCTCGGGGTCCGCGAGGACTCCGCCTTCCGGACGAACCTGATCCTGTGCAACGGCGAGGTCGTCGTCCTCGACCTGGACGTCGCGCTCGTCGACGCGGGTGGGGCCACGCTCGCGACGCGACGCTACTCCCTGCTCCCATTGGAGATGATCCAGGTCACGCGCGTCGTACGCGACCTCGGCGTCGCTGGAGATCTCGCAGGAGCGCGACTCGTCCTGTCCTCTAACACCTCGGGCGGCGGATACCTCGCCTACGCCTCCGTCATCGACAACGTCACCAACGACCCGAGGACGCTCCTGCCGAGATGAAAGCGGCGTTTTCCTCTGCTCAGGCAGAATGCGGGAGCGTGCTCGACTTCAGGCGACTGATTCTCTCCGGCGCGGCAGCCGCTTCCGCCGCCGTTCTCACCGCGGTTCTCTCCGCCGCTCCCGCGTTCGCGCAGGACCTCGTCGTCTACGACGACGCGCTCCAGAATGGCTTCCTGGACTACTCCTACGGCGCGTCTCGTCCCGACTTCGCCAGCACGGTGCAGCACCACGGCGGCACGAAGTCGATCGCCTTCGCGGGGAATGACTTCAACGCCATCTCTTTCGCCCACCCCGCGTCGGTTTTCACGACTGTCCAGTACCCGACGCTGCATTTCTGGGTGCACGGCGGGACGTCCGGTGGCCAGCCGCTGCAGCTGCTCCTGGAGCTCGACAACATAGTCGTAGCGAGCGCGCCGCTCGGCCCGTACATCGCGGGCGGGGCGCCCGTGGCGGACGCGTGGCGTGAGGTGACGGTGTCGTTCGGCTCGGGGTCTCTCTCCTTCTCGGGGTCCTTCGACCGGATCGACCTCCAGGCGGACACGTCGAGCTCTTTCCAGGCCCTCTACATCGACGACGTCACGCTCGTCGCGAGCTCTTCGACCCCGAGCTCAATGATGCTCATCGAGCACGACGTGACGGTCTCCGCGATGGTCAGCGATCGCTTCACGTGGAGCGACGGCGCGGGGAAGCCGCGCGTCGCCACGCTCGCCCACAACCGCGGCGGGGCCGCGATCGAGTACCGATACCAGATGCCCGACGACAGCACGCGGGTCGCGGGCGTCACGACGTACGGCAACGGCGGCAACGGCGGGTTCGGGTACGTCGTATCCCATCGCCAGGAGGGGACGAACGGCCTCCCGAATGGCGTCGACGATTCCCCTCTGGGCTTCGCTTTCGGCAGCTCCTTTCAAAGAGTCTTCGAAGGCCGTCACCATGCGATCTTTCGTCTCACGCAGATGTACCCCCGCCATTCCACCCAGGAGGCGAGCCCGCCGAACACGACGTACATGGTTCCCGTGACGATCGACTGGATCTTCTCGACGGGCCGGGACAACCCGGTCTGGGCCGTGACATGGGACCTCTCGGGTGTGCCGGAGAACGCCCTGAACGACGATTCGCGCGCGCCCTACGGAGAGCTGAACATCGACGGCACGGGATTCACGGACATCAGCGGCGTCGCGTGGGGCGACCGGTACAAGTTCACGAGCACGTCGGCGCCCGTCACGCTCTCGAGCTCCTGGGACTGGACGCAGCCGAACACCGTCCCGTACGTCAAGCTCTGGATCGCGTCGACGGACGCGACGATGGGCACGGTCCAGACGCAGACGCTGACCCAGCAGGACGCGGGCGCGGGCCGCAACGCCTTCTACCACGACCTTCGCGGCAACTGGGGATTCACGTCCGCCCACGGCAACGCGGGCGAGGACGTGATGCCGTGGCAGGACAGCTGGCCTTATCAGGCGAACGCGTTCTCGATCGGGTCGGGCGTGCCGAACAACAACGCGCGGTTGACCTGGGGCGCGATGTACGGCTTCCTCGGCCAGTTAAGCTACGCGACGAACAACGGGCTCGTCGCGAATGGCGTGGGCTGGCCGAAGCGGAGCTACTCGACGTACGTCGTCCTCGGACCGCATTCGGCTCTCCCCGTCGAGGCGCAGGTCGCGCAGATCGAGACCGTTCAGACCCTCTCCCTCACGGCCGCGCTCGGCAGCGTTCTCGCGAGTGGGCCGGCGGGCGTCGCGCGCGCCGACACCGTGACCTACTCCCCGGCTGGGTACAACCAGATCACCGGGGCGCTCAGCTTCACCGCGGCGGTGAACCAGCTCGACGCGAACATCGCGGTCGGCGCGGGCTCTCTCCGCAGGCCGCTCGTCGTCCTCGGAAATTACACGTCGGGCTCGTATCCCGCGTCGGTCAAGCTCGGGGGCGTGCCCCTCGTGTCCGACGTCGACTATTTCCCGTCGCTCCGCACGACCACGAACGAGCTCTGGCTCACGCTGAACCGCGACCTCAAGGGCGCCGTCAACCATCTCGAGATCCTCTCGTCGGCGTGCGCGCCGGTGCCCGCGACGCCCATGATTTCCGCGCCCTCGAGCGCGACGCCCGGGCAGACCGGCCTGACGGCCAGCGTCGCGAGCCACGCGGGGAGCAGCACCTCGTGGTCGATCACGAACGGCTCGATCACCTCGGGGAACGGATCGAACCAGATCGCGTTCGCGGCGGGGGCGGCAGGCACGCTTTCCCTCTCCGCCGTCGAGACGAACTCTACGGGCTGCGCCTCCGCGCCCGGTACGGCTTCCGTGAGCGTGACCGGGCCTCCCCCCACCGGAACCTTCTTCCACGCCCTTGCGCCCTGCCGGCTCTTCGACACGCGCAACGCGGCCGGCCCGGACGCGGCGGCGCCGGCCCTGTCCGGTCTCGCCGCGCGCACGATCGCGATCGGGGGGCGGTGCGGCCTCCCCGGAACCGCGAAGGCGCTTTCCGTGAACCTCGCGATCACGGGCGCGGCGGCGTCCGGAACCCTCCTCCTCTATCCGGCCGACGTCGGGAGCGCGCCCCTGGCCTCGAGTGTGAGCTTCCGCGCGGGCCAGACGCGCGCGAACAACGACGTCCTCGTCCTCGCGGGCGACGGAACGGGCTTCACGGTCGTGAACTCCTCGGCGGGAACCGTCCACTTCATCCTGGACGTGAACGGCTGGTTCGAGTGACGCGAACCTTCGAGCCGGCCTAGAACTTGTAGACGATCGCGGCGATGAGCGCCGTGTCGGTCTTCTTCAGCGTGGGCGGGTTTGGCAGGTTCTTGTAGTCCACGAGGTAGGCGACCTTCAGCTCGAAGTTCTTGACGAGTGAAGCCGAGAGCCCGAGCTCGAAATGGTAGAAGGCGTCCGACGTGTCGTTCGTCTTCCACAGACCCGACGCCTTTTCGGTGAATGTCGCGAGCGGCGAGATCTTCCAGACGAGGCCCTGTCCCAGCGAGAAAGCCCCGCTCGACGTCGCGTCGAAGCCGCTGTCCTTCTCGAACGCGCCGCCGATCGAGGCGTCCGCGGTTACCTCGAGCGCCTTCTCCTTCACGAGGTAGTAGCCACCGCCCGCCATCGGCGTGAAGAGATAGGTCACGTTCTTGAAGCGGTCCCGCTGGTATCCGAGCTGCGCGAACGCGTAGAAGCGTTCCGTCAGTTTGTACTCGTAGCGGAGCGTCGCGCCCGCCTTGTCGGTCGTGGCGAGCCCGTCGCTCGAGGAGCGGAGGTAGAACGCGTCCGCCTTGAAGAGACTGTGGGTCTTCGGGTCGTAGACGAGGTTGAACCCGAGGTTGAAGCTGCTCGTGTCGGTGTTGCCGGTCGTGATCGCGAGGCCCGCGCTGAGGGAACCCTGCAGCGCGGGCGGAGGAGGCGGAGGAGGCGGGCACGGGCACATGGCCTGCGCCGGAGCGGTTTCCTGGGCGCGGGCGCCGAGCGGCGCGATCAGGAGAAGCAGCAGGACAGGAGAGGCGGCTCTGAGAATTTTTCGTGTCATGGTTTCTACCCCCTTGGTGGATTTCACTTCCGAAGAAGATCCCGTATCTCGGTGAGAAGCTCCTGATCCTTCGTGGGACCGGCCGGAGCGGGTGCCGGCGCCTTTTTCATGCGGTTCGCCTGCTTCACGACGAGGAAGATCACGAACCCCACGATCAGAAAATCGATGACCGAGTTGAGGAAGAGTCCGTAGGCGACGACCGGGATCCCCGCAGCCTTCGCGGCCGCGAGAGACTCCGCGGGCTTCGAGGAAAGGTTGATGAAGAGACTCGAGAAGTCGACCTTTCCCATCAGCAGACCGATCGGCGGCATCAGGATGTCGCCCGTGAACGAGGCCACGATCTTCCCGAAGGCAGCTCCGATGACGACCCCCACCGCGAGGTCGAGAACATTGCCCTTGCTGATGAATTCCTTGAACTCCTTGAGCATGGAGCCTCGCTTTCCCGCCCCGAAAGGCGACACCCGGGCGATGCTCACCGATCCCGGCGATCGAATCAAGCGGACGAGCAGCGGTTCCGAAGGGACGACGGCGGGCGTGCCGAAATGAAATGCCCTCGCGCAACGCCCTCCCCTCCTGATAGCCTCGTCAGCCTGTGAAGAGACTCCGGGTAGGGATCATCGACCTCGTCGCGAAAGGTCCCACGGACGCTCTCTACGCCCGCGTGATGAACGCGAACCTCGCGAGCATCATGCCGCAGGTTGCCGGCGTCTGGTGCGAGGCGCGGGGTCACGACGTCACATACGTCTGCTACACGGGCCTCGAGAACCTCGCCGATGAGCTGCCCGAGTCCGTGGACATCGTCTTCATCTGCGCGTTCACGGAGTCGGCGTTCCTCGCCTACTCGCTCAGCAACCTCTTCCGGTCGCATGGCGCCGTGACGGCCCTCGGCGGGCCGCACGCCCGCTGCTATCCGGAAGACGCGCGCCTCTACTTCGACTACGTGCTCGGATTCACGGACGAGACGGTGATCGAAGATCTCCTGAAGGACTGCAGCCCGCATCGCCCGGTGGGCCTCCACCTCCGTGCCGCGCGCCAGCCGGTCGATCTGCCAGGAGTGAGGGAGCGGTGGAAGTTCATCGAGCCCACGCTCCGGAAGGCGCCCCTCATCAAGATGATCCCGATCCTGGGGAGCCTGGGGTGCCCCTACACCTGCAGCTTCTGCATCGACTCCGTCGTGCCGTACCAGCCGCTCGACCTCGAAGTGCTCAAGGACGATCTCCGCTTCATCGTCCGGACGGTCAAAAAGCCTCTCGTCGGATGGCACGACCCGAACTTCGGCGTCAGGTTCGACCAGTTTCTCGACGTCATCGAAGACGCCGTCCCGCCCGGGAAGATGACCTTCATCGCCGAAAGCAGTCTTTCCATTCTGTCCGAGCCCCACCTCAAGCGGCTCAAGCGGAACGGATTCAAGGCGGTGCTTCCCGGGATCGAGTCCTGGTACGACCTCGGGAACAAGTCGATGACGGGGCGCAGGACCGGGATGGAAAAGGTCCGGGAGGTGTCCGATCACGTCAACCTGATCCTCCGGTACCTCCCCTACGTTCAAACGAACTTCGTCCTCGGCATGGACGGCGAGTCGGGGGCGGAGCCATTCGAGCTGACGAAGCGGTTCATCGACCTGACTCCGGGCGCGTTCCCCGGCTACTCGCTGCTCTCCTCATTCGGACGCGCCGCGCCGCTCAACCTCGAGTATCAGCGGGCGGACCGCGTGCTTCCGTTCCCGTTTCACTTCCTCGACAACAACCACGCCATGAACGTGCGACCCCAGAACTACGCCTGGACGGACTTCTACGATCACGTCATCGACCTGACGAAGTACTCCTTCTCGTGGAACGCGATCGCCCGGCGCTTTGTCGCGACGAAGGCGGCGATCCCGCGCTGGATGAACGTCGTCCGGGCGCTCTCCTCGGAAGGCTCGGGCCGGATCAAGTACTACACGGAGCTGCGCGGCAGACTCGACACGGACGCCCAGGTCAGGAGCTACTTCGCGCAGGAAACGGAGGAGCTCCCGGACTTCTACACGCGCCAGGTGACCCGGGATCTCGGATCGCTCTGGCCGTGGCTGCCCGAGGGAAGCATGACCCACGACCACAGGGCCTACCTCAAGGCCGAGGAGCCGCCGCTCCCGGTCGCGCGCCACGAAGAGCGGATCGAAGAAAGACCCGCCGGCACGGGGGCCCTCGTGTTGACACGATAAGCGGGCCGATCCGGGCCCCGGACCGCCCGGGGAGCTTGACAGCCGCCTCGCTCCTGGGCTCAAATGACCGTTGGGTCATTTTTCTGACCGCGTTGTTCAACTTATGTCGACCAAGGCCCGGCTCGTCGAGGAATTCCGGTGCGGCACCATCCGCGCGGCCGCGATGCGCGTCGCGGGTCGCAAGGGCCTCGAGAAGACGACGGTCGACGACATCGCCCGCGAGGCCGGCGTCGCGAAGGGAACCGTCTACCTCTACTTCCGTTCCCGCGACGAGATCCTCGAGAAGACCGTGGGAGCGGCGGTGGACGACCTCCTCGAGCACATTCAGGAGGCCCTGGACGCCGCCCGGGGCGCCTCGTTCGCGGAGGCGCTCGGGAGCGCCCTCACCGTGCAGTTCGCCTACTTCGACGAGCACCGCGACTTCTTCCGTGTCTACTTCGCGTCGGGCGAGTACTCCGAGGATCGTCGCCTGCGCCAGTCGCGGCGCTATCGCCGCCACATCGACCAGCTCGTCGCCCTGATCCGCCGCGGGCGGCGGCGTGGAGACTTGCGGCGCCTCGACGCCGAACGTGCCGCCATCTCGATCGCGGGCGCGGCGCGCGATCTCATCCTCCGGCGCATCCATGAAGAGAAACCTCCGCCTCCGGCGGCGGACGCCCGCTTCCTGACGGACCTGGTCTCGCAGGGGCTCGCCTCCCGGCGCAAGGAAGCCCGATGACCGCGCCGCTTCTCTGCGCGGTGGATTTCTCCGCGCTCGCGGAGTGGACCGTACGCTTCGCGGCGGTGCTCGCACGCCTCACGGACGCGCCGGTCCTGCTCCTTCATGCGAGGGAGCGCGGGGACGCGGCGTCGTCCTCCGCGCGCCTCGAGGCGCTCGCGAAGACGTGCGGCGGAGAGAGCCTCCGCGTCGCGACCGAGTTCGCCGCGGGCGATCCCGCGGAGTCGATCGTGAGGCGCGCGCGTGCGATCGGGGCCTCCGCGATCGTGATGGGTACGCACGGGGGCCGCGGGCTGGAACGGCTCATGCTGGGTTCCGTCGCGGAGACCGTGCTTCACGAGGCGGGCCGCCCTGTCGCGACGCTGCGCGGACCCGACCGTGCCGAAGGTCCAATCAAGAGGATCGTCTGCGGCTCCGATCTCGCGGACCCGGCCCCTCTGCGTTTCGCCGCGAACCTCGCTCGCCGGGCGTCCGCAGATCTCGTCGTCGTCCACGCGGTCCGCGACCTCCCGGACGAGGGGGGGTCCGGTCTCGTGCCCGCGTCCTACGGGCCCGCTCTCCTCGAAGAGGCGAAACGGGCCCTGGCCCTTTCGGTCGCCTCGCTCGACCCTTCCCCCGGACACCTCGTCACGCGCGTGGTGCCGGGCTCCCCGTCTCGTGCTCTCATCAAGTTGGCCGAGGCGGAGTCCGCCGATCTCCTCGTCGTCGGCGTCCATCCACACGTGCTCGGATCCACGACTCACCCGATCGTTCGCGGGGCGCCCTGCCCCGTCCTCACCATTCCCCGCGAAGTCGGCGCCGCCGGCGGAGACGCAATCGGATGACCAGAAAACGCTTCCTCGTTCTCTCCCTGGCCGCGGCCCTCACGTCCGCCGCGTGCTCGCGATCGAAGGCCCCCGCACCGGCTGCTCCCCCGAAGGTCGTCGTGACGCCCGCGATCCAGCGCGACGAACCGATCATGCGCGAGTGGATCGGAACGACGGAGGGCGACGTGAACGCGGACATCCGCCCGCACGTCGAGGGCTACCTCCTTCGGCGCGTCTACAAGGAAGGCGGCACGGTCGCGCAGGGAGAGCTCCTCTTCGAGATCGACCCGCGCCAGTTCGACGCGCAGCTTCAGCAGGCCGAGGCGAACCTCGAACAGGCGAAGGCCGCTCTCGCGAAAGCGGATCTGGACGTCGCGCGGGACGAGCCCCTTGCGAAAGAGCGCGCCGTCAGCCAGCAGGAGCTCGACAACGCGCGGTCGGCCCAGCGGGGAGCGCGCGCCACCGTCGGCGCGCTTGCGGCCGCCGCCGCCCAGGCGCGGCTCAACCTCTCCTGGACGCGCGTCACATCTCCGATTCCGGGCATCGCCGGCATCGCGCAGCAGCAGGTCGGAGACCTCGTGAACGGCCAGACGGTCCTCACGACGGTCTCGAAGGTGGACCCGCTGCGCGTCCTCTACCAGCTCGGGGAGCAGGAGTATCTCGAGCTCGAGCGCGACCCCGCGATGCGCAACACGGAGCTGCGACTCATCCTCTCGGACGGCACCGTCTTCCCACACAAAGGCCGGATGCTGCTGACGGGGCGGAACGTGGACGTGCGTACGGGAACGATCGCGGCGATCGGGATCTTCCCGAATCCGGGGAACACGCTCCGCCCCGGCCAGTACGCGAAGGTCAGGGCCACGGTCAGGGTGCGGAAGGGTGCGATCCTCGTACCGCAGCGCGCCGTCAACGAGATGCAAGGCGCCTATCAGGTCGCCGTCGTCGGACCGGACGACAAGGCCGAGGTGCGGACCGTCAAGGCGGCCGAGCGCGTCGGCAGCCTTTGGATCATCGACGACGGTGTCAAGGCCGGCGAGCGCGTCATCGTGGAAGGCTTTTCGCGCGTGAAGACCGGGACAATCGTCTCTGCCACGAACGCGGCGAGCGTCGCGGACGCACCGTATTCCGCCACCGCGGCCCCGCTCGGCGCAACCGCGGGGAGGTGACGCCGTGGCGCGCTTCTTCATCAACCGGCCGATCGTCGCGATCGTCATCGCGATCCTGACCGTTCTCGGCGGCCTCATCGCGATGCTGGGCCTTCCCGTGGCGCAGTTTCCCGACATCGTTCCGCCGCTCATCCAGATCCAGACGTCCTATCCCGGCGCCGACGCGCTCACGATCGAGCAGTCCGTCGCGACGCCGATCGAGCAGCAGATGAACGGCGTCGAGGACATGCTGTACCTGCAGTCCGTGAACGCGAACGACGGAACGATCACCGTGCGCGTGACGTTCGAGGTCGGCACCGACCGGAACGCGGACCAGGTCAACGCGCAGAATCGCGTCGCGCAGGCGCTGCCGAGCATTCCCGTCGAGGTCAACCAGTTCGGCCTCACCTACCGGAAGACGCAGGGCACGCCGCTCCTCCTCATCTCGCTCTACTCGCCGAAGGGAACGTACGACGGGCTCTTCCTCGGCAACTACGCGCTCATCAACGTGAACGACGCGCTCTACCGCGTCAACGGCGTCGGTCAGGTTCTCAACTTCGGCGCGTCCGAGTACGCGATGCGGATCTGGCTCCACCCGGATCAGCTCGCGAAGCTCGGCCTCACCGTGACGGACCTGATGCGGGCCGTGCAGCAGCAGAGCACCGTGAATCCCGCCGGGCAGGTCGGCGCCGAGCCCGCCCCGAAGGGTCAGGAGTTCACGTACGCGGTGCGGTCCCAGGGACGGCTCCTGACGCCGGAGCAGTTCGCGAAGATCGTCGTGCGCCTGAACCCGGACGGATCTGCCGTGCGCCTCGGCGACGTTTCGCGCATCGAGCTCGGCGCGCTCTCCTACAAGCAGATCGGACGCATGAACGGCAAGGCCGCCTCGATCATCGGAATTTACCAGGCGCCCGGCTCGAACGCTCTCGCCGTGTCCCAGGCCATCCGCCGGGCGATGGAGGAGATCAAGAGCCGCTTTCCGGAAGACATGGACTACGCGGTCTCGGTGGACACGACGGCGTCCGTGACGGAGGGAATCCGCGAGATCGTGATCACGCTCGGCGAGGCGATGCTCCTCGTTCTCCTCGTCGTCTTTCTCTTCCTGCAGAACTGGCGCGCGACCCTGATTCCCCTCGTCGCCGTTCCCGTCTCCCTGATCGGCACGTTCGCCGTCTTCCCGCTCCTCGGGTTCTCGATCAACACGCTGTCCCTGTTCGGGCTCGTCCTCGCGATCGGCCTCGTCGTGGACGACGCGATCGTCGTCGTCGAGGCCGTCGAGCACCACATCGAGGAGGGCATGACGCCCCGCGACGCGACCCTCCAGGCGATGCGCGAGGTTTCGGGCCCCGTCGTCGCGATCGCGCTCATCCTGTCGGCGGTCTTCCTTCCCGTCGCGTTCCTCGGCGGCATCCAGGGCCGGCTCAACAAGCAGTTCGCGGTCACGATCGCGATCTCGGTCCTCATCTCCGCGTTCAACGCCCTGAGCCTCGCGCCCGCACTCTCGGCGCTCCTTCTCCGGCCCCACGTGGAGAGCAAGGGGCTCGTCGCCCGCTTTTTTGCCGCGTTCAACCGCGGATTCTCGCGCGCGACGAAGGGCTACATTTCAGTCTCGAGCCTCCTCATCCGGCGCTCGGTCGTCGCCCTCCTGATCCTGGGGGGCTTCGCCCTCCTCGCGGGCGGGCTCGGGAAGAGGCTCCCCGGGAGCTTCGTTCCGGAAGAGGACCAGGGCTACTTCTACCTGAACGTTCAGCTCCCGGATGCGGCGTCACTCCAGCGCACGGACGACGTCTGCCGGAAGGTCGAGAAGATCCTCTCCGAAACGAAGGGCATCAAGTTCTACAACACCGTTGCGGGCTTCAGCCTCCTCTCCTACGTGTCGGCCACGTACAACGGCTTCTATTTCGTGTCCCTACGGGACTGGAAAGAGCGCGACAAGGACGGCCTCGACGCCAAGACGCTCATCGACCGCCTCAACAAGCGCTTCCGCTCGGAGATCACCGGAGGCGCCGTCTTCGGCTTCATGCCGCCCGCGATTCCCGGCCTCGGGGCGTCGGGCGGATTCTCGCTCTGGCTCCAGGACCGGACGGGCGGCTCGGTCGAATTTCTGAACGACAACCTCCAGAAGTTCCTCGAGGCGGCGCGCAAGCGCCCGGAGATCGCGAACGTGAACAGCACCTTCCGCGCCGCCGTCCCCCAGGTCTTCGTGGACGTGGACCGGGACAAGGCGCTGAAGCAGGGCGTCCCCGTCGCCGACGTCTACCAGAGCCTCCAGACGTTCCTCGGCGGAACCTACATCAACCAGTTCAACCGCTTCGGTCGCCAGTGGCGCGTCTTCATGCAGGCGGACGCGAAGGACCGCGTGAAGCCCGAGGACATCGGCGGCTTCTACGTGCGCAACGGCCAGGGAAACATGGTGCCGCTCTCGGCGCTCACGACGATCCGGCAGACAGCCGGGCCCGAGTACACGCAGCGATTCAACCTCTATCGCGCCGCGCAGGTCACGGGAAGCGCCGCGGCCGGTTACAGCTCGGGGCAGGCGATGGCGGCGCTCGAACAGGTCGCGCAGCAGGCTCTCCCCCGCGAGATCGGCTACGACTGGTCCGATCTCTCGTACCAGGAGAAGAAGGCCTCCGGCACGACGGGCCGGATCTTCGGACTCTCCCTCGTCTTCGTCTTCCTCATCCTCGCGGCCCTCTACGAAAGCTGGTCGCTGCCCCTGAGCGTCCTGCTTTCCGTCCCCGTCGCCGTCTTCGGAGGCTTCCTCGGCCTTCTCATGCGTCATTACGACTTCGACGTTTACGGCCAGATCGGGCTCATCGTCCTCATCGGCCTCGCCGCCAAGAACGCCATCCTGATCGTCGAGTTCGCGAAGACCGAGCTCGAGAAGGGCAAGGATCTCGTCGAGGCAGCGCTTCTGGGCGCGCGGCTGAGGCTCCGCCCGATCCTGATGACGTCGTTCGCGTTCATCCTCGGCTGCGTGCCGCTCTGGATCGCCGAGGGCGCGGGCTCGGCCGCGCGGCGCATCCTCGGTACGGTCGTCGTCGCGGGAATGCTCGCGGCGACGTGTCTCGCGATCTTTCTCATTCCCGTTCTCTTCGTCATCGTCGAACGCAGGCTCGGGAGCATGCGGGGAAAGTCGGTGCCCTCGTCCGGGCACGAGGTCCCGGCGCCCTCTCCTTCGGCCCCGCCCTCGGGAGCGCATTCGTGAAACGCCTCGCGCTCGCCTTTCCGGTCGCCGCCGCGCTCGCGCTCCTGGGCTGCGCCGTCGGCCCCGACTACAAGCGGCCCAATCTGCCCGCGCCCGACGGCTTCTACGGAGCCCCCATCCCCGCGTCTCCCGAATCCCTGGCGGACACGAAGTGGTGGGATGTCTTTCAGGATCCTGTCCTGAAGACACTCGTCGAGGAAGCTCTCAGGAGCGGCTACGACGTCCGGCTGGCGGCCGCCCGGGTCGAGGAGGCCCGTGCCCGCTACGGCATTGCGGGTTCTCTCTACACGCCGGACGTCGGCTACACCGCCGGAGTCAGCCGGGCGCACACGTCGGCGTACTCGACGCCGGGCGACGTCACGGGAAATCAGATCACCGTGAACGCTCAGGTTTTCTGGGAGCTCGACGTCTGGGGCCGCATCCGGCGCCTGAACGAGGCGGCGCGGGCGCAGTACCTCGCGACCGAGGAGGGACGGCGGAGCATCGAGCTTTCCCTCGTCGCGGAGGTTGCGTCCGCGTATTTCGACCTTCGCGAGCTGGACGCCGAACTCGAAATCTCCCGCCGCACGTGCTCCACGTTCCAGGACACCTTCGATCTCTTCAACCGCCGGCTCGAGGGCGGAGCGGCCTCCGCTCTCGAGACGGCGCGCGCCGCGGTCCTCCTCGCGAACGCCTCCGCGGACATCCCGGCCCTCGAGCGGCGCATCGTCGCGCGGGAAAACGAGATCACGCTCCTCCTCGGGCGGCCGCCCGGTCCCGTTGCGCGCGGCGGCGCCCTCGCCGAGCAGGCCCTTCCGCCCGCGGTTCCCGCGGGACTCCCCGCGGCGCTTCTCCTGAGGAGGCCGGACGTGGGGGCCGCCGAACAGGAACTCGTGGCGGCCAACGCGAATATCGGCGTCGCCCGCGCGGCGTTCTACCCGCGGCTGAGCCTCACCGGCCTCTTCGGCGGCGCGAGCAGCGGACTCTCGGATCTTTTCGCGGCCGGGCGCACGTGGTCCATCGGGGCGGGACTTCTCGGCCCGCTCTTCGCGGGGGGCGGACTGCGCGCACAGGAGCGCGTCGCCGTCGCACAGTTCGACCAGGCCCGGGTCGCCTACGAGCGGGCCGTCACGCGCGCGCTCGGAGAGGTTTCCACGAACCTCGTGGCGATCGGCAAGCTCGCCACGGAGGAATCCGAGCGGGAGCGCGCCGTCAACGCCGCGCGCGACTCCGTGCGTCTAGCGACGCGGCGCTACGAGTCGGGACTCTCGGCGTACTTCGAGGTTCTCGACGCGCTCCAGCAGCTGCTGCCAGCCGAGACGGCGCTCTCACGCACGCGGCGCGACCGGCTCTCGTCGTTCGTCTCGTTCTATCGCGCGCTCGGGGGCGGCTGGGATGCCGCTCCTCCCCAGGCCGGGTCCCCTCCCGTGGAAGGAGCGATGCGGAACGCGATCGGAGGGAAGCCGTGAACTATGAACCCCTCGTTGCGCCCGGAACGTCTCGGGTCCGCCGTCCCTACTTCACCTCGCAGAAGCAGTAGGCGTAGGCGCCGTTCGGGTCGTTGAACGACAGGAGTTTCGCGGTCTCGCGCAGCTCCCCCGCGACCGCCAGGAGGGCGGCCGGAGCCGACTGAGGCTCGGCCTCCTCGAGGCCGAGGGCGAGGGCGAGACGTTCGCGCCCCTCGAGGAGGCTCGCGCCCAGTCTTTCCTTGAAGGTCCGCTCCTTCTCGACGTACCAGACGCGGGAGTCCTTCGGCAGGCCGGCGAGCTTCGCCGCGGATGCGAGGGCTTCTGGCAGGCCTCCCAGCCGGTCGACGAGCTTCCGCTCGAAGGCATCGCCGCCGCTCCAGACCCTTCCGCGGGCGATCTTGTCCACGTCCTCGGGCGTCAGCTTCCGTGCCTCGGCAACGCGCGCGAGAAAGTCCCGATAGCCCTTTTCGATCACGGCCTGGAACATCCGCGCTACCTCCGGCTTCATCGTGCGGTCGGGGCGTAACGCTCCGGACAGCCACGTCGTGCCGACGCCGTCGACGTGCATGCCGAGATATTTCGCGAGGGGCTTTTCGAAAGTCGGAAACATCCCGAAGATGCCGATGGAGCCGGTGATCGTGTCCGGGCTGGCCCAGACCTCGTCGGACGCGGTCGCGATCCAGTAACCGCCGGAAGCCGCGACGGACCCCATGGAGACGACGACCTTCTTCCCGTGCTGGCGCGCGAGGACGAGCTCGCGTCGGATGACTTCGGACGCGAACGCGCTTCCGCCGCCGCTGTCGACGCGGAGGACGATCGCCTTGACCTTGTCGTCCTGCCACGCCCGCCGGACGAGGGCGGCGGTGGAGTCGCCGCCGATCGTGCCGGCCGGTTGACTGCCGTCCAGGATCTCGCCGACCGCGACGACGACCGCGACCGCCGGTCCGCGCCCCGAGGCGCCCGTGCGGTCGCCCCCCTTGGCCTTCAGGTAGTCCGCGGCGTCGACCTGCCGGAACGTGTGCTCCTTCTCGTTCTCGCCCGTGATCTCGATCATCCGCTTGCGGATCTCGTCGCGGTATCCGAGTTTGTCGACGAGCTTCGCCTCGAGCGCGATCTTCGCGAGGTCCCCGCGGGCCGCGTCCACCCGCTCTCCGAGCGACGCGACGTACGCGTTCACGTCCTCGGGTCGGAGCTTCCGCGTCGCGGCGACCTCCTTCACCCACGACGTCCAGAGATTCGAGAGCCAGGCGAGGTCCGCCTCCTTCGCCTCCGGAGACGCATCGTTCCTCAGGAAGGGCTCGACCGCCGACTTGTATTCGCCCACACGGAAGATGTGCCAGTCGATGCCAAGGCGATCGATGCCTTCCCGGTAATAGGTCCGCCACCTTCCGAATCCTTCGAGCAGCACGGCGCCCTCGGGGTGAAGCCAGACTTCGTCCGCCGACGCCGCGAGCGCATAGGAGCCCTGTAGATAGGCCTCCGAATATGCGACGACCTTTTTGCCGCTCTTGCGGAAGTCCAGGAGGGCAACTCTCAGTTCGTCGAGCTTCGTGAGCCCCGCGCCGCTCATGTCGGAAAGGTCCAGGAAGATCGACGAGATCCGCCGGTCGTCCTTCGCGGCCCGGATCGCGTCGATCAGATCCTTGAGAAGAGTCTCGTGTCCCGCTTCGCCGAGGATGCCGCGAAACGCTCCCCCCAGGGAGCGACCCGCGAGCTGCTCGACGACGACGCCGTGAGGCTTGACGACGAGCGCGCCCCCCTTCGGCACCTTCGGCCGGCCGCCGAACGCCGAGCCGACGACGGCGAGGACGAGCGCGAGAAAGAGGAGGTCGACGAAAACACGGCGCGAGACGTCGAGGCCGCGGAAAAAACCGGAGAGGACGCGGACCGGAAGGGAGCGCTTCGAGCTTTCCATCAGGGTTTCTCCGAAGTCGACTGGTCGCGGTCGCCCGTGTCGTAGACGACCTTCCAGGAACCGTCGTCCTGCTTCTCCCAGACGGTCACGTAGTCGCCCGTTCTCACGGCCTTCTTTCCGTCCTTGAGACTCGTGGCTTTGTACCGGCCCCAGGTGGTCCCGACGTTTCCACCCTTCGAAACGTCCGCGTGGACGGGCGACCACTCGAGTGCGAATCCGGCAGCCGCGTACTGCGGAGCCATCTGCTTCCGGATTCCAGCCTTCCCGACGGCGATGCCCGATGCCCCGTCGGGATGAACGCCGAATTCGGCCCAGGTCTCGACCCACGCCTCGACGCCTCGCGTCTGAGCCGCCGCGGCGAATTCCCGATCCGTCTTGAGCAGCGACCCGCGACCCGCGGCGTCGTCCGCGAAGGCCGTGCAGGCGAATGAGAAAAGAGCGGGCAGGAGGATGGCGGCAGGGACGCGCTTCTTCATGATGAGAAGGTTACGCCCCCGCCCGGCTGCGAGTTTCCGCCCGCGGCGCCCGGAGCGCTAGTTAACGGCCGTGAACTTCACCGTGGGCGTATAGGGGCTCCACCCCGTCTCCGGAGCGAAGGCACCCGAGGGATTCCCGGTCGAACGCCAGACGTTGTCGGCGCCGACGTTCGTGCCGACCGCGACTGGAGGCGTGTCGTTGAGGCCGACGTTCAGCGACTCGTAGGGTCCACCGGCGCCGATCGGGTGATAGCCCCACGTGTTCGTGTTGTAGGCGACCCCGTAGATGAACGTGTCCGGAAGCGTGAGCCCGCCGAGACTGAACGAGATCGAGAACGCGAATCCGTTGTAGCAGCTCCCGTTGCTCGCGCGCCAGGCCGTTCCATTGGGGCACGTGGGATCGGCCTCGGGGCGCCACGGAATCAGGAAGTCCTGCGAGATCGTGCCGATGTCCGGCGTGTGCGCCGCGGCGTGCGCGGCGTCGGAGTAGATGTTCAGCGTGATGGGGTGCGTGAACCCCGACGCGCTCATCGAAGGATACGTGGAGTGGAGAGCCCAGTCGGACATCAGCACCGTCGCCGAGACGCCGCGGCGTGCCGTACCGGCCAGAGCGATCTGGTCACCGAACTCCGAGTTCTGACAGCACTGGAAGCCTTCGCTCGCAACGTTCGGAGGAGTCGGGAAGGGGACGCTGTCGTAGACGACACTCGGAACGAGAAGACAGTCCCTCAGCTGGACCCAGCTGTTCGCCGCGACGAGGCACTGCGCGTCGTACGAGCCCGCCGGACCAGTCGCGCCCTGTGCGCCCGTAGGACCGACGGAGCCCGTCGCTCCCGCAGCTCCCGTGAGGCCCTGCGGACCCTGGGGGCCCTGCGGACCGACCGTGCCCTGCGGCCCCTGAGGACCCGGCGCGCCGGTTCCGCTCGCGGCGCTGATCGACAGCGTCCCGGCGCCGGGCGTGAGCGTCACGTTGCTTCCCGCGACGAGAACGAGGTTGCCGCCCTGACCGTTCAGGCTCGTGACGACTCCGAGCGGCGAGTAGTAGCCGTTCGTGTCGAGGACGACGTCGCCGCCGGACACGCCGAGCGCGACCGAGACTCCGCCGCCCGCGCTCAGCGGGACGACGGCCGCGTTCACGATCACGTCGTTGCCGAGATAATTGAGCGTCGAGACCGGAGGAAACACACCACCCTGCGGCCAGAGCGTGAGGAATCCCGGGCCCGTCGGACGCACGACCGTCGCATTCAGGGAGATCGCCTTCGCGTCCGTGGGGATGTTGCAGACGCCCGTCAGCGTGTAGCTCCGGACCGTCGCGGCCGGAAGGAATCCGCCCGTCAGAGGGGCTCCGTTCCCGCGCGTGTCGACGAGACGACAAGGGGCAACCGCGACGAAGGGAAGAGCTGTCGGCCCTGCCGCGAGCGCCTGTCTGCCGCCGCTCCTCACGCCGGCCGGGCCCGATTCCGATTCCGCCGCCCCCCTCACCGGTACGGCCCAGTAAGGAGGAGAAGACCAGCTCGAGGGCTCCGAATCGAGCGTCTCGGCAACCGCGAGTGCGGGAATGGCGAGAGCGGTGACTGCGAGATAAAGGAGGATCGGGCGGACGAAAACTGAACTCACTGGGTTCTCCTGAAGCACCTAGACATGATGTTTGTCGGCCTATCCGACCGATGACACATCGCAAGCAATATCCGGTCCTCAGTTTCGAAAAGATTCATTTTCAATCATTTAGCTGCTAAATAACAACCTGTCCAGTCAAATACTGTCGCAAAACAGGAAATATGGTACAGATATCTGACACAGGCTCGTCGTTTCCAGATCGTGTGCTCGGTGTCGTCAAGATCCCGCCCGCCTGGAACTTTTTCGTCGGCGTGGACGAGGCATCCTCCTCGTGTGGGTTCTGACGCGCTACCGCGAGCGCGCGCGGCCCGCCTGACTAGAACGAGGTCGTCACGCTGAGGCCACCGCCCCCGCGGAGCAAGACGGGCGTCAAGGCAATCGCGCGGCGTTCCGGTTCGATCGAGCTTCCTGCGCGAACCCGGGCGTTCACGCGCACGACGGCGGCTCCGACGGCGGTGCCGAGAATCGCGCCCCCGACGACGTCCGAGGCCCAGTGCGCGTTTTCGTGAACGCGGGCGAACCCGACCGCCCCCGCGAGTCCGAAGGAGACGACTTTCACCCAGAGCCGCCCGTCGTGCGCGGCGATCACCGAAGCGACGGTGAAGGCCTGCGTCGTATGGCCGGACGGGAACGAGGAGTCGCCAGAGAACGGGCGGAAATTTCCCGGGCCCTCGCCCGCGTCGGGCCGCGAACGCCCCACCGCGATCTTCCCGAGCGGAGCGGCGAGCCCGGACGCGATCGCGCTCGCGAGAAGGCCGTCCATCGCGACGTCCATCGCGGCGCGGTCTCTCGCCGCGAGTCCGACGATCGCGAACCCGCCGAGGACTCCGAACGAGTATTCGGCGCCGAACCTCTGGACGACCGTCGCGACGTCGTCGCGTGCGGGCGAGAGACTCCGCCGGGACCCGTGGTGGAGCCGATTGTCGAGGAGAAGGCCGGTCGCGACGACGGCCGCGGCCGCGCCGCCGAACTTCAACCAGTCCGCACCGTCCCAATGGAGGGGTGCGATGAGAACGTTCGTCGCGTCGGCCGCCGCAAGGGCGCCCGCCTCGCCCCACGCGAAGACGGGTGGTGGGGAGGCCGTTCCGACTGGATCCGCGGCGCGCAGCATCCCGCAGAGAAAGATGGACGACGCGAGAGCCGCCGCGACGAAGGGAGACGGCGCGGCTCCCCAACGCGTTCTCACGCGCGGGGCTCCATGCACGAACGGCCGGTAAACGATGCGTGAAATGTTCATCAACCTACGGAAGCGTCGCCGTCGCAGGAATTCGGACGGGAGTGATCCCGGAGGGATCGTTCGTCCGGTTGTCGATGCGCACGACGGACGCGACGATCCTGCCGCCCGGCGCCGGAATCACGAGAAGCGTTCCCGACATCACCTCGAACGGGACCGGTGCGAAGAGGTGTGCGAACGAATCGAGCTGCCGGATTCCTCCCGCCGCGAGATCCACCGCGACGCGCCCTCCGGCGACGCCCCCTTCGTAAACCATGAGGAGCTCGACCGTCGTGGCCAGTCCTTCGTTCACGAGGACGAGATTCGAGCGCGCCTCCTCGAACTCCGACACGCCGACGAAGGCCGCCGGCGCCGCGTTGGTGATCTCGTCTCCGCCCCGGGTCGACGAGACGTCTTGCGACGCCGGCCCCGTGAGAGAGTCGCTCCGCGTCACGGCGAGGACCTGAAGGCCCGTGCTGCCCCGCACTTCGAGGGCTCCCGCACCCGGCACCGAGGACGGGAACGCTCCCCGAAGTACGTCCGCGAGAACGCGCGTCGTCCCCGCGGGAAAAAGGAGCCTCGCGGTCACGGGGGGACTTCCGTCCCGGGACCTGTACGTGAGGTCGGCCGTCACGACGCCCCCACCGGGCGCGACGGGCGGCGCTCCAAGGAAGACGTCGCTCGAGAAGACGACTCCGTCGCGCCCGGACGCGGCCGCCACGGCAGGAATCGTCCAGGCGGTCGAGGCGTTGTTTCGCGGGAACGGCGGGCTGCGGAACGGATCGTTCGTCTGCGCGTTCGAGATCGCCGTCCCGTACACCTGCGCCCGGCCCTCGAGAACCGTCACCGAGACGCGTCCCGGAGCCGGAACGCTCGAGAGCACGTCGTTCACCTGCGTCCGCGATCCGGCCGGAAGGGACAGAGGCCGGCTGGACGCGAGCGTCCCCTCGGGATCGAATGCCTCGACGAGAGCCGTCACTCTCTCGAATGGCGCGAAGAGCGACACGTTCAGGCGGGACGGGTGCGCGTCGACCGTTCCGAAGAGATCCACGATCTCTCCCGCGTGCAGCACGGACTCACCCGCGGAGAGGACGGGGAACGACAGGCCGTACGTCCCGCCGCCCGATACCGTGTTGAAGACTCGCGAGGAGGCAACGAGAGTGCCCGGTGTTCCCGCCACGATCCGGAGGCGAAGCGGAGCGACGCCGCCGCCCGGTTTTCCGAAAGCCGCGAAGAGCGCTTGCGACGTTCTCGATACGCTCTGGAACGCCGGCAGGAGGATCGGCGTCGTCGAGGTCGAGCCGTCGAGAAGCAGAGCCTCCACCGTGAGATCCCTCGGGGAGAGATTCGTCAGCGTCAGCTCCGTGCGGAAGAACGCACCGGAGAGGCCCTGCGCCTCCACGAGCGCCGGCACGAGAAGATCGCCTTCGGACAGGGGCCCCGAGGGAGCAGCCTCGATCCGCACTTCCTCGCCATGGAAACCAGCGGGGGGCGAAAGAAAAATGTCCGGTCCGATTCGGCGGTAGAACGCGCCCTCTCTCTGAAGGACGCCGTCCAAAAGCACCAGCACCGTCTCCGGGAACGAACCCGACAGGCGCAAGAGCGCGGAGCCGCCCATGGCACGGAGCGTCAGGGGCCGGGAGGAGTCGAGCCCGGCGTCTGTTACGTGGACGTCGACGCTCGGATTCCCGAAGAACGTCGTCGAAATCGCGTTTGCCGCGCGGTCCACGCTCGCGTCGAAGCCCGCGGGCGTTCCGTCGAGCGGTGTCGTCCTGGAGAATCGCGCCCAGTACGCGCTCCGCCCCGTCCCCTCGTACGTCGCCGCGGCGACGCGGTCGGGCCGCGTGGCTCGAATCCTCGACGACATGAAATCGAATATCGGTCCCGGCGCGAGGACGACGTCTTCGACGTGGTCGACGCCAGCGGGATAGAACGTCGTCGCGACGTAGCCGCCGGGGTCCCGCAGCCTCAGATCCGCGAGCGTCGGGACGGAGCCCCGCGCGTCGGCGAAGCCCACCGTGTCCGCGATGTGATGCGTGTTCCGGTAAGGGAAGAGCGAGACCGAGTCGGGCACGACGCTATCGGCCGTGCCGTGTGCGAGGTAAAGAGGGATGTTGCGAGCGTTGCCGAGATGGAAGCGGGCGGACTGCGCGAACCAGCGTGCGAGCACGGGACCCGGGGCGCCCGCGAAGTCGCCTCCGGCCGCGGCGCGAAAGTCCGGAAATCCCGGCGACCAGAGCTGCCCCTCGAACGCGTCCGAGGGTCCGGCGCCGTCCACGATCGATGCGAAGCGGTCCGCGTTCTTCAACCCGACGAGAAGCGCACCCTTCCCGCCTTGCGAGAAGCCGACGAGATGCACGCGATCTGCGTCCACCGGGAACGACGCGAGCGCGTCCGCGAGGCAGGCGAGGACGTCGGTCTCGTCGGGAATGCCGTTCACGCCGTCGATGTACTGCGTCGAGTACGCCCCGATCGCCGGATCGAAACGCCCCTGCCAGAACACGAGCGCGAAGCCGTGCGCGTCCGCCTCGGCGAAGTAGCCGTCCGACTGGAACGACCGACGGTCTCCTCCTCTGCCGTGCAGGAAGAACGCGGCTGGAATCCTCGAGACGCCGTCGTATCCGGCGGGAATGCGGATTTCGTAGACCCTGAGGACTCCGTCGGCAGGCGAAACGTAGGTGCGCTCATAGAGCACTGCCTCGCCGAATAGAGGCCCGGCACCGAGCACGAGGAGAACGAGGAGGAAATGGAGGAACCCTCGGCGAAGAGCGCGTCCGGACATCAACGAAGAATCCCACGACAACTGACGATCAGTCGCGCCGTCCGAGGCCGCTGGCCGACAGGAATGCACGGAACTGTTCCTTGCCGGCGACCACGTCGTTGTGCTCGAGCGGCGAGTCGATGAAGACGAGCCGGTTCTTCTTCAGCAGATCCGGCGTCAAGGCATCCTCCCGGACCGCCACGAAGGGGATGTCCCATGCGCGCAGATCATCCATCAGATCCAGCGACTGCGCTCGCGTGCCTCCCTCCGCGGTGTGTATGTCGACGAGCTTTCCAGGAAAGCGCTCGATCCAGTGCGCGAATTTTTCCGTCTGCCCGTAGAGGGCGTCGAAGAGGTAGACCTCCTTGATGTTCGCGGTCAGCCCGCCTCGCATCAGGATGAACGCCATGACCCGGTACGCGCCGCTATGCCCCGCGAGGACGATCGATCCGGGACGCTCCTTGGCGATCAGGCCGCGCGTCCTCAATATCGAGAGGACGTCCGATACGAGGCTCGAGAAGACTCCCGGCTCCTCCAGCTTCCCCCCGAAGGAATCGGGCGCATTCTTCGGGCCTTCGGCGAGGACGAGGACGGCATTCACCCCGCTCGCCGCGAACTGCTCGGCAACGCGGAATCGGGCGAACGTGTCGTCCACGTTGTTGCGCCAGCCGTGAAAGTAGAAGACGAGGTCCGTGGTCTCGCCCGCGCGGAAGCCCTTCGGCACGAAGAGGGCGACCGTGCTGTCGCAGTAGTGGGCCTCGGCGGGGTACGGTTTGCCTTCGTACGTGTAGCCCGCAGCGCGCTTCTCGTGCGGAAACATCGTGTGCCCGGACGTCGTCACGATCATCGTCCCGAGGTCGGCGTAACGCTCGGAGAGCGGCTGTGCGGCCGCCGGCCCCGAGACGAGGATCACGAAGAGGGCCGCAACGTTCCGGATGCGCTTCATGGGACGGGAGTCTCGCAGCTCAACACGAGAAGCTCGAGCCCAACCAGGAGAAAGAGAACGACGTGAGAATCGGGCCGCTCCTCCGGCTCTTCACATCGAGTGAGGCTTGTCCGGCTCCGTGGCCTTCGGCATGGCGTCCTTCATCATCGGGCACTCGGACATCCAATGGCCGTCGTGCGAACGCATGTGATGCGCCATGTGCCCCATCATCGCGGGCTCCATCTCCATCATCATCGAGCGCATCGCCTTGCGCTGCGCGACCAGCTCGGTGACGACCGCCGCGATCGGTTTCTCCATCGCGCCCACCTTGTTCTCGGCCCCGGCGGCGTTCATGTCTGCGACGAGCTTGTCGAGCGTCGCGTCCATCGCCTGCAGCTTCACCTGCATTTCCTCTCTCTTGACCATCAGGGCCTGGCACTCCTCCATCATCTTGCTGGGGTGATGACGGCCGGCCTTCATGCTGTGAGGAGGGCTCTTGGGAGCCGGCGTAGGCGTCTGGGCGGCGGCGGCCGGGGCGAGTGCGAGAGCGGCGGCGATTGCGAGACCTGTAGCGATTCGTTTCACGGTGTTCTCCTTATTGTTCATTGTCGAACGTGCCTTTGCAGTTTGCTGAGCAGAACGAGTAAGCCCTGTCCCGCGCGCGTGCTCTCGTGAGCAGGGTTTTCAGCGACGTCTGTTTTCTTCTCACGGCCTTACCCGGCTACTCTTCTCTCTTTCGCTGCAAACCAGGTGCCAGTCACGCCTGCTCTGTCGACTTCTCGCTAAGTTCCGGAATGCTGGCCTTCGAGGTTCCGGGAGGGGACACGTAAACCCGTCGGAGGTAAGGCCGTCGGCGCCAACGTGCGCCCTGACGGCTGTACGCGGCGGCACGGCCAGATCAGCGTGGCGCGAGTATTGCTCGCCCCCATAGTGTGCCGGCAAGACATGCCTGGGCGAAACGGAGGTTACAAGGCCACATCTACGAAACGGACGCTCGATGTCCTACGGGGTACGCAGCGGTGCCCCGCGACCGTGCGGAGGACGCCCCGAGGTGCGGAGTGTTCAGCGGCCGAGCCATGACGAAAGGCCGCGATCGGAAAGAAAAGGAGGCACGAAGGTGACTGCTGCGACGCAAACGCTCATCTCCTTACGGGATTCGCACATGGCGACCCGCGACCGGGCCGAGGACATCCGCGGGTGCAAGGTCGTCGATGCCGCGGGCAAGGACATCGGGAAGGTCGAAGGCCTGCTCATCGACGAGCACCAGAAAAAAATCCGCTTTCTCCAGGTCGCCTCCGGCGGTTTCCTTGGAATGGGCGAATTGAAGGTCCTCATCCCGGTGGAAGCGGTCAGCAAGATCAGCGGAGACGTGGTTCATGTCGATCAGACGCACGAGCACATCGCCGGTGCGCCCGGATTCGATCCGAAGCTTCACGCCGTGGGACAGAGGTACTACGAGGGCTTGTACGCGTACTACGGCTATGGCCCCTTCTGGGGCCCGGATTACGTCTATCCGCCTTTTCCGCGCAATCGCTGAGGTATTTGATGCCCGCCTCCCATTCGGACGCGTTGGTGCTCTTCGGTGTGACGGGCGATCTCGCCCACAAGATGATCTTCCCGGCGCTCTATGGGTTGGCGAAGCGGGGCGCTCTGAAGCTCCCGGTCATCGGAGTCGCGTTCCCAAAGTGGAGTCTGGCGCGTCTGCGCGCCCGCGTGAAGGACAGCATCAGGCGATCGGGAGGGATCGACGACCAGCGTGCCCTCCACGATCTCCTGTCCCGGCTCGTTTACGTGAGCGGAGACTACAAGAACGCGAGCACCTTCACGGCGATCGGAGAAGCGCTGGGGAGTGCCCGGCGTCCGGCGCACTACCTCGCCATTCCGCCCTCGCTCTTCGCGACCGTGATCAAAGGCCTGGGCGCCGCGGGTCTGGCCCAGCATGCGCGCGTCATCGTCGAAAAGCCGTTCGGACGAGACCTGGCCTCTGCGCGGGAGCTGAACCGCGTCGCGCATTCGGTCTTCCCGGAAAACTCGATCTTCCGCATCGATCACTTCCTCGGGAAGGAAGCGATCATGAACATCCTCTATTTCCGCTTCGCCAATTCGTTCCTCGAGCCGATCTGGAACCGCAACTACGTGGCCAACGTGCAGATCACGCTCTCCGAGGACTTCGGCGTGAAGAACCGGGGCGCGTTCTACGAAACGGCCGGCTGCCTGCGCGACGTGGTCCAGAACCACCTCTTCCAGATCGTCGCGCTGCTCGCGATGGAGCCGCCGGCCTTTCGCGGCTTCGGCGCCGTGCACGGCGAGAAAGCCAAGGTCTTCCAGGCCATGCGTCCGCTACGGTCCGAGGACCTCGTGCGCGGCCAGTATGCCGGCTATCGGAAGGAGCCGGACGTGGCAAAGCACTCAGACGTAGAGACGTTCTGCGCGTTGCGGCTTTTCATAGACTCCTGGCGCTGGGACGGGGTGCCGTGGTATCTGCGCTCCGGCAAGTGTCTGCCTGAAACGGCCGCCGAGGTGCTGGTGGAGCTGAAGGGTCCGCCACAGCGGCTGTTCGCCGACTCGGCACCGGCGTCCGGGAGGGAAAACTATCTGCGCTTTCGGCTCTCCCCGGGCTCGGCGGTCGCCCTCGCGGCACGCGTCAAGCGCGCCGGGAAGGAGTTCATCGGCGACCAGCGAGAGCTCTACCTCGTTGAAGAGCAGCCAGGAGAGGAGACGCCCTACGAGCGACTCCTGGGAGACGCCATGGCCGGCGACGGGGCGCTCTTCACCCGTGAGGATGCGGTCGAGGCCGCCTGGGCCGCAGTCGACCCGGTCCTGAAGTCTCACCACCGGGTCCGACCCTACAAGCGCGGCACCTGGGGGCCGAAGGAGGCAAACGCGCTCATCGCACCAGACGGCCGCTGGCACAACCCGGGTCCCGAGAGGGAAACGGCATGACAGCGCCGGACGACGTCGTCTTTCTGCTGGACGTGGACAACACCCTGCTCGACAACGATTACATCGAGGCCGACCTCAGAGGCCATCTCGAGCGCGAGTTCGGATCAGAGAGCAGGGACCGGTACTGGCACACGCTCGAGGCGTTGCGCGCCGAGCTGGGCTATGCCGACTACCTGGGCGCCCTGCAAAGATACCGTCTGGGAGACCTGAACGACCCGCGGCTGCTTCTCATGTCTTCCTTTCTCGTGGACTATCCGTTTGCGAAGCGGCTCTATCCCGGCGCGCTCGATGTCATCAGCCATCTTCGTGCCTGGGGCCTGACGGTCATTCTGTCGGATGGCGACGTCGTCTTCCAGCCGCGCAAGGTCCAGCGCTCCGGGCTGTGGGATGCGGTCGAAGGTCGAGTCCTGATCTACATCCACAAGGAGCAGATGCTGGATGATGTCGTGCAGCGCTATCCGGCGAGGCATTACGTCATGGTGGACGACAAGCTGCGCATCCTGGCAGCGATGAAAACAGCTCTCGGAAACCGGTTGACGACCGTCTTTCCACGGCAGGGGCACTACGCGCTGGATCCGCTGAACGTCGCGGCCTACTCGCCCGCCGACATCACGGTGGAGCGCATCGGCGAGCTGCTGACGGACGACACGGCCGCCACCATTAAGGCCGCCGCCGCACTCGAGAAGAGCGCTCGAGGCCGAAGGACCTGAGAGTGCGGACGAGCCCGTGATGAACCATGACAGCTCGATCAACGCGTTGATTCGGCGCTACAGGGAACACTGGCGGCGTTTCAAAGGAGGCCTCCATGATTGAGCTTCTACGGGATCTTCCGGGCGAAGTCGTCGGATTTACGGCATCGGGACAGGTAACGGCACATGACTACGAGTCCGTCGTCATTCCCGCCATCGAAGCGAAGTTGAAAGAGCACGGAAAAGTACGCATCCTTTACCAGATAGGATCGACGTTCTCGGGGTTTTCCGCGGGGGCGGTGTGGGACGACGCCAAGCTGGGGATCACGCGCCTCAAGGCATGGGAGAAGATCGCCGTCGTGACCGACGTCGACTGGATTACGGGAGCAGTAGGCCTTCTTGGATTCGCCATGACGTGTCCGGTCAAGGTCTTTCCCAACGGGCGGTATACCGAGGCGCTCGAGTGGATCGCGGCCTAGCGTTTCCCATTGGACTCGTTCTGACGTGATTCGTGAGGGACCAGGCTCAACGTGACCACTCAGGTCCGAAAGCAAGGATCATGAATGACGCACCGGCCCATCGACCCGTGAGCCCGGCGCGCATTCTGACCATCAACGGCGGCTCCTCGAGCATCAGGTTCGCGGTGTATGAGATCGCCGAACCGCTGAAGCGCGGGCTGTTCGGTAAGATCGAGCGCATCGGCCTGAGCGGAACGACGCTGAGCTTCGACGACCCCGCCGGACACCTTCACGGCGCTCATGGCATCGAAGGGCCCGATCATGGGGCCGCAGCTCATTTCCTGGTCGACTGGCTCGGGAAGCAGGACGGCTTCGATTCGGTTCAGGCCGTGGGTCATCGAGTAGTCCAGGGCATGCGGCATACGGAACCGGAGACGGTTACGGAGGCGTTGCTGAAGGAGCTACACCGCGGCGAGCTGGTCGACCCCGATCATCTGCCTTGCGAGATCGAGCTCATCGAAGCGTTCCGCGAGCGTCACCCAAAGCTGCCCCAGGTGGTGTGCTTCGACACGGCATTTCACCAAACGATGCCTCGGGTCGCGAAGCTCCTGCCGATTCCTCGCCGCTACGAGGCGCAGGGCGTTCAGCGCTATGGCTTCCACGGCATTTCCTACGCCTATCTGATGCAGGAGGTCGAACGCCTTGCCGGTCCCGCGGCGGCCAATGCGCGCATCGTCCTCGCCCACCTCGGCAACGGCGCGAGCATGGCCGCCGTGCGAAAAAGGCGCAGCATCGACACGACGATGGCGTTCACGCCAGCCGCCGGTTTGATGATGAGCACCCGCTCGGGCGACGTGGACCCCGGTCTCGTCGCGTTTCTGGCACGAAGCGAGAAGATGACCGCATCTCAATTCGACAGGATGGCGAACCACGAGTCCGGGCTCCTCGGACTCTCCGAAACGAGCTCCGACATGCGGGACCTTCTCGCGCGGGAAGCCGCCGATGTGCGGGCAGCGGAAGCAGTGGCCCTCTTCTGCTATCAGGCGAAGAAGTGGATCGGCGCGTATGCCGCTGTGCTCGGCGGACTCGACACCCTGGTGTTCGCCGGAGGTATCGGCGAGAACGCGTACTCGGTTCGCGCACGGATATGCGCGGGGCTCGGCTTCCTCGGCATCGCACTCGATGAGACGCGCAACGCGGCGGACGCTGCCGTGATTTCGACCGACGCCGGCCGGACGACGGTTCGCGTGATTCGCACGGACGAAGAGCTGATGATCGCAAGGTCGGTGTGTCAGGTTCTCGGTCTTGCCGCGCCAACGGAAGGAAGTGGACGATGACAACAGCGCCAGAGACGCTGACGCCGGAGCTGCTGCGCAAGATGGACGCCTATTGGCGCGCGGCGAACTACCTTTCTGTCGGACAGATTTACCTCTATGACAACCCGCTGCTGAAACGGCCGCTCGCGCTCGCGGACGTGAAAAGAATGCTCCTGGGGCACTGGGGAACGACTCCCGGGCAGAACTTCATCTACGTGCACTTGAACCGGGTCATCAGGAAGTACGACCTCGACATGATCTACGTCTCCGGCCCTGGCCACGGCGGCCCCGCGGTCGTCGGCAACACCTACCTCGAGGGTACGTACAGCGAGGTTTATCCCGACATCAGCCAGGACGAGGCCGGGCTTCAGAGGCTCTTCCGTCAGTTTTCGTTTCCGGGGGGAATTCCCAGCCATGTCTCGCCGGAATGCCCGGGTTCGATCCACGAGGGCGGGGAGCTCGGCTATTCGCTCAGTCATTCGTTCGGGGCGGTGTTCGACAATCCCGAGCTCGTCGTCGCCTGCGTGATCGGCGACGGCGAGGCGGAAACCGGCCCGCTCGCGACCGCCTGGCACTCCAACAAGTTCCTCAACCCCATCACCGACGGCGCGGTGCTGCCGATCCTGCACCTCAACGGCTACAAGATCAGCAATCCGACGGTTCTGGCGCGCATCGAGCCCGAGGAGCTGGAGCAGTTCTTTCGTGGCTGCGGATGGACCCCGCACTTCGTCGAGGGTGACGACCCTATGGAGATGCACGCGCTCATGGCCCGGACGATGGACAAGGTGGTCGAGGATATTCGTCGCATCCAGAGCGACGCACGGAAGAACGGCGATACGACGCGTCCGCGCTGGCCCTTGATCGTCTTGAAGTCGCCCAAGGGCTGGACGGGTCCGAAAGTCGTCGACGGCGTACAGATCGAGGGAACATTCCGGGCGCACCAGGTGCCCCTCGCCGTGGATGCAGCACATCCCGAACATCTCGAGTTGTTGGAAGGCTGGCTCAAGAGCTACCGCCCCGAGGAGCTCTTCGACCAGCACGGCCGGCTGAAACCGGAACTGGCGAAACTCGCACCCGAGGGCGAGCGCCGTATGGGCGCGAACCCCCACTCCAACGGCGGCATCCTCCTGCGCGACTTGCGCATGCCGGACTTCCGCGATTACGCCGTCAAGGTGCTCTCGCCCGGCGTGCGGGGCGTCGGCGACACGCACGTGCTCGGGCCTTTTCTGCGCGACGTGGAGAAGCTGAACGGCGCCCAGCGGAATTTCCGGGTCTTTGGCCCGGACGAGACGCTCTCCAACGGCCTGGAAGCTCTCTTCGAGGTGACGAACCGCCAGTGGGAGGCGGCAACCGTTCCGAACGACGAGTTCCTCGCCCCGGCCGGCCGAGTCATGGAGATGCTCAGCGAGCACCAATGTGAGGGCTGGCTCGAAGGCTACCTGCTCACCGGCCGGCATGGAGTCTTCAACTGTTACGAGGCGTTCATCCACATCGTCGATTCCATGTTCAACCAGCACGCCAAGTGGCTGAAAGTCACGCTCAGCCTGCCCTGGCGGAGAAAGATCGCGTCGCTCAACTACCTGCTGTCCTCGCACGTGTGGCGCCAGGACCACAATGGCTTCACGCACCAGGATCCGGGGTTCATCGACGTCGTCGTGAACAAGAAGGCCGAGATCGTGCGCGTCTACCTACCACCGGATGCGAACTGCCTGCTTTCTGTGATGGATCACTGCCTGCGCAGCCGCCATTACGTCAACGTCGTGATCGCGGGCAAGCACCCGGCGCCGCAGTGGTTGACGATGGACGCGGCCTTGAAGCACTGCACCGAGGGGATCGGGATCTGGCAGTGGGCCAGCAACGATCAGGGGGCTGCGCCCGACGTCGTCATGGCGTGCTGCGGCGACGTGCCCACGCTGGAGACTCTCGCGGCGGTCTCCATCATGCGTGAGCATCTGCCCGACCTGAAGATCCGGGTCGTCAACGTCGTGGACCTCTTCAAGCTG